>NZ_CP106869.1:2406001-3033835 GCF_025665335.1 Xanthomonas sp. AM6 | reverse complement strand
CTTCTACAAGGTCGGCGTGGCCTATGCCGGCTGCTACGACAACCGCATGGACAAGATCAGCTGGAACGAGCAGTGGATGGGTTGGCCGGTGGACGCCAGCTACGCCGCCGCCTCCGGCGTGGACAACGCGGCCAAGCTGCGCGGCGAGCTGCTGCTGATCGTCGGCGAGCAGGACAGCAACGTCGATCCGGCCTCCACCGCGCAGGTGGTGGATGCGCTGATCAAGGCCGGCAAGGATTTCGACCTGCTGAACGTGCCCGGCGGCGAGCATTCGGTGGGCCGCTCCAGCGGCCCGATCGACTACGTGCAGCGCCGCCAGTACGACTTCTTCGTGCGGCACCTGCTGGATGCGCCGACGCCGCGCTGGAATGCGCTGCCGTCGCAACGTGCGCGGTGACGAGCCACGCGTCGCCTCGCCTGTGGGAGCGGCTTCAGCCGCGGCACCGGAGCCGCGCGATGGCGGCGCGGGGACATCCTGTCGCGGCTGAAGCCGCTCCTACAGGGAGCGGATCAAGCGCTTCGCGCAGCGGTGCCGTTCAATCGTGGGTCTTGGCCGAAGGCTTGAGCCAGGAAGGCAGTTCCGAAGCCGGGCAGTAGCTGAACTTCGCCGCCTTCCGGCCCTTGCCCATGACGAAGGTGAGGGCGTCCTGTACCACGATCGACTCGCGTGCGACCGTCCTTGGGCCATCGCCGGCCGGCGTGTCGATGCACGACTGGTCCACCAGATAGCGGTTGCCGCGCTTCTCGACGACTTTGGCGACGCAGGCGTGGGTGGCCGAGCCGTGGATGCCCTTGCCGTCGTAGATGCGGATCCCGGCATTGGCCGGATCCGAACAGCGCTGGCCGTCCGCCACGAAGACCCCGGGCTTGAGCAGGAACACTCCGCCGGGCTTGGGCGAGGTGTCGGCGCTGGCGAGCGCTGTGCCGGCGGTCGATCCGGCGGCGGCCATGGCGACGATCGCCAGCATCTTCCCGAGCATTTTCGTCTGTACTGTTGCCACGCTGTCTCCGTTGCTTTCGCATACGCAAAAATGCGTTCTGTCCGAGCCAGCCTCGCATACCCGACAAGCACGCGGTAGCGGTGCAGCTGTCCATCGAGGTGCGCCGTACAGCGTCGTGATCGTGCCGTCGAGAAACGACCGGGTCTGCGCAGGTGCTGCGCATGGTGCAGCTGATCGATGTCGTGCTGAAAGTTGCCGGTGCACCGGAAGCATTCGCAGCCGGCCTGGCGATGACGACGATCGAAGCGTCGAAGCATTGGCCGCGTCGCACTGCGCGCACGGCAGGAACCTCCCGGAAGAAATCGACCTCGTCATCGGGTTGCGCTTGATCGCGCTGCCGCGCGGCAACGGAAGAACCGGAAGATGCGGGAGCGACTTCAGTCGCGACGAACGAGCGGTGGCTTCCGGCCATGACGCCGGCGTCGGGTGCGCTACATGCTGAAATGGATCACCGCTGATCCCTTCTTCCATTCGCGCGTAGCGCGCCAAGGGCGAGCCGGAGGCGAACGTGTACGTCGATATGCGCGCCTTTGCCGCGCGCGCTGGCGCGGGAACGGCAGTCGAATGTGGCCCTGGTCACAGGTTTGAATTCCCGGATTGAAGTTGTCCGCGGTCGTGCCGATGCCGAGGATGGACAACCGCTGCGCATGGAGCAGGGCCGCCGCGTCGATGGCAGTGATCGGTTCGTACGCTGGCGAACGGCGACGGGCCGACTGCAGGCTCGGTACCCATGCAGCGATCCGCCGTGCCGCGGGCGATTGTGGCACCCTACCGACCTTGCGGCCGCACCGCGGCCGCCCGACGAGCAAACGCGCATGAGTTCCATCGCCTCGGTGTCCTCGATCGCCCTGTCCGGCATGCGCGCCGCCGCGTCCGGGCTGCAGGCGCGCGCGCACAACGTGGCCAACGCCGCCACCGAGGGCTTCCAGCGCCAGGTCACGGCCAACCAGGAAGCGGCCGGGGGCGGCGTGCGCGTCCAGGTGCAGGCGGCCGGCGGCGAGGGCAGCGACCTGGTCGACGACATGGTCGGCGGGCTGTCGGCACGCAACGACTTCCAGGCCAACGCGCGCGTGCTGCGCGCGGCCGACGACACCATCGGCAGCCTGCTCGACATCCTCGCCTGAGTCGCGCCGCTCGCTTCTCCACCGGAAGAGTGGTGCCCCGAAAGGGCTAGGCAGGCTTGCTTCAGCTCTCTCCCTCGGCCCATGGCCCCCTTTCGAGGAAGGTCCCGAACGGGCGGATGAGGGCGCGCGCGGAGCCGCGTGCCGCCGCTTCCACCTCGTCCGGCTATGCGATTTTCCGCACCGATCCTCGGCACAGCGCACAAGACGTCGCCGCGCCTGCGGCGCACGATGATGCGCTATTGCTCATCGGGGACGGGACATGGATCGGAGAGATTTCCTGCGACAGGGGCTGGCGGTCGGCGCGGTGGCCGGGGTCGAGGCGCTCGCCGGCAGCGTCGCGGCGTCCGCCAACGCGGCACCGGCGACGGCGCCCGCGCCCGCCGCACCACGGCTGCAGCCGCTGGCCGCCGACGCGCTGGCCGGCCACACCCTGCAATGCCGCTTCGTCGAGGCCGGCGCGCAATGGCAGGTGTACGAGGACCTGCGCAGCGCCGACGGCGACCTGACCCTGCTCGGCCCGGGCGGCGCGCTGGTGCTCGGCAAGCGCACCGAACCGGTCTACCCCAGCGCGCAGCCGCCGTACTTCGGCATGCAGCTGGCCGAGGTGGCGATGGCCGAGGCCGACCTGCTCGCCGACCGCCTGCTGCGCGACGGCGATCCGCGCCCGGAGGAGGTGCGCGACGCGGCGCCGCCGCCGGCCTCCAAGCTGGATCCGAAGGACTACAACGGCCGCCTGCCGTGGACCACTTTCGTCGGCACCCGCGAATGCGCCGACACCATGCCGGTGTACCCGGACGGGCGCACCCGCTGCTATCGCGCGCTGCACGCGTTTCCCGACCTGGGCAAGGCCGAACTGGTGGAACGCCGCCACGAGGGCCTGATCGGCGGCTGGATGCCGGCGGTGCGCAAGGTGGTGCCGGCCGGCGAGGGCCGCTACTACGACGTGCTGCTGTTCGCCGACGTGCTGGCCACCGACCGCTTCATCGTGCAGACCTGGCACCGCAGCGCGCTGGTCGAGCACGGCAAGGTGACCAAGGTGGTGTACGGCTACAGCTACCCCGACTATCCGCCGCGGCGCGGCCCGCGCAGCGCCGAGGACTTCTACCGCGGCCTGCTCGCCTTCGCCGGCTACTGGCAGGGGCTGCTGGCCGACACCGTGCAGGCGACGCTGCCCGACCCCAGCTGGAGCGACATGGCGCGCTTCGCCTTCGCCCGCGAGCTGGTGGTGCGCCCCGGCGGCACCTATCCGAAATACGGCGCGGTGGACCGCGACTACTACGGCAACGAATACGACGGTTTCCAGGACACCTTCACCAGCTCGCTGTACGCGAACCTGGAGTGGGGCCGCTTCGCGCAGGCCGCGGCGGTGCTCGACGGCTATTTCAGCGACTTCGTGCAGGACGACGGCATGGTCAACATGCGCGGCGCGGAGACCGGCCAGTTCGGCCTGACCCTGTCGCTGCTGGCGCGCTACCTGCGCTACACCGGCGATGCGGCGCTGCTGCGCAAGCACCGCGGCAAGATCGAGGCCACCGCGCAACTCCTGCTGGAACTGCACGACGCGAGCCTGCAACTGCCGGCCAAGGCGCCTGGGTACGGCCTGATCCACGGCTGGAACGAATCCGACGCCTGCCTGTTCCCCGATCCCACGCTGTGGTGGAAGCCGTACTACGCCAACAGCGCGCTGGCCGTGCGCGGCTGGCAGGACATCGCCGCGGTGTGGACCACGATCGCCGGCGCGGGCGCGCAGGGCACCGCGGCGCAATGGCAGCGGCGCGCGCGGCAGCTCACCGCGCAGCTGCACAAGACCCTGCGCGGCAACATCCGCCGCGACCTGAGCCCGCCCTACATCGGCCCGCTGCCGGGGGTGACGCTGACCTTCCGCCAGTCGCTGCTGCAGGAAAAGCCCAGCGAACAGGGCTGGCCGCACCGGGTCTACGCCGAACTGCTGCAGGCCGACGTGCTGCCCGACGATCTGGCGCACCTGGTCATCGACTGCGTGCGCGGCCACGGCGGCACCAGCCTGGGCGTGGTCGGCAACATCGCCCCGCCCACGCCGGAAGGCCGCGACCTGCTCGGCTTCATCTCCTATGGCTACGCGCAGCAGCTGCTGCGCCTGGACCGGATCGAGGAATACCTGCTGTTCCTGTACGCGCACCGCTACCACGTGCACACCCGCGGCAGCTGGACCGCCGGCGAGGTCAGCGGCATCACCGGCGGCATGCCGCTGTTCTGCATCCCGGCGCAGATGACCATCCCGCTGCTGCTGCGCTGGATGCTGGTGTTCGAGGACAGCGCCGGCGAGGGACTGTTCCTAGCGCGCGCGCTGCCGCGCGCGTGGCTGGGCAGCGGCGAGGCGATCGCGATCGAGGCCGCGCCGACCCGCTGGGGCCCGGTGTCGCTGGCCCTGCGCGGCGATCCGGCGCGCAAGCGCATCGAAGGCACGCTGACCCTGCCGGCGCAGGCGCCGGCGCGGACCTGGCTGACCCTGCGCGTGCCGGCCGGCACGCAGCTGCGCGAGGTGCGGATCGACGGGCGCGCGGTGGCGGTGTCCGGGCCGCGCAACGAGCGCGTGGCGGTGCCTGCCGGCGCCGCGCGGCAAATGACGATTTCGGCCGCCTACGGCTGAGTGGCGAAAAAGTCGGAAACGTCCCGCTGCGCGCCGCGCAGTGCGATATTCCGCACATTTTCCCGATAAATACGACAAGACGGGGCCGTCACCCTACGCGCACATTGTGGCCGTGCAGTGAATTCTCCGGGGGAGATTCCTGCACGAAGCAGTGCCGCACGCAACGCGCAGTCACCCGCGTCGCCGTGCGCGCGACGACGGGAATGTCCTGCCAGCCGCGCGCCACGACGACGTCCTTCCGTACTCGCCAACGACCGTGGCGATGGGGACGGCCGCCTGGGGATGGGCGCGCCGGCCCTGCCGATCGCCATGCGTCGCCCGCCCCAGGAGATTCCGATGTCGTCTTTGTCTGAACGCGCAGCGCTGTTCCCGTCGTCCTGGCGCCACGCGCAGCGGCGCGGCCCGCTGGCTGCGGCGATCTGTACCGCCCTGGTCGTGGCCGCGGCTGCGCCGGCCGCAGCGGCGCAGGACGCCGGCGCCGGCGAAGACGCGGCGGCGACCACGCTGGAACGGGTCACCGTGACCGGCAGCCACATCCGCCGCGTCGATGCGGAGACCGCCAGCCCGGTGATCACCATCGACCGGCAGCGGATCGAGGACAGCGGCCAGAACACGCTCGGGCAACTGCTGCAGCAGCTGCCGGCGATGGCCGGCAACATGCCCAACATCTCGCTCAACTCCGGCTTCAGCCATGGCCGCGCGCTGGTGTCGCTGCGCAACCTCGGCGCCGAGCGCACCCTGGTGCTGGTCAACGGCCACCGCATGGCCGGGCCGGCCAGCAGCGTCTCCGCCGCGCCGGGCGTGGACATCAACGCGATCCCGGCGGCGATGGTCGAGCGCATCGAGGTGCTGACCGACGGCGCCTCCTCGGTGTACGGCTCCGATGCGATCGCCGGCGTGGTCAACATCATCCTCAAGGACAAGTACGACGGCGCCGCGGCCACCGTCGACTACGGCCAGAGCACCCACGGCGACGGCAACCGCCGCTCGGTCGGCCTGGAGTGGGGCAAGACCTGGGAGCGCGGCGGGCTGATCCTGGGCCTGAGCCGCAGCTCGATGAACGCGCTGTTCGACGCGGACCGCAGCTACGCCAGGACCGCGGTGAACTATCTCAACGGCCAGGTGGTGGAACGCCGCGGCAACGGCACCCGCGCCTTCCTCGGCGACGGCCGCGTGCTGACCCCGAACAGCGGCCTGGCGCCCGGCGCGGTCGACGCCGGCGACTTCCATCCCTACGACCAGGCGGTGGAGGGCTACAACTCCTACACTGGCCAATACCTGATCACCCCGGTGCAGCGCACCAACTTCTCCGCGCACGCCAGCTTCGATTTCACCCCGAACGTGCAGGGCTACCTGGACATGTTCTGGACCCGCAGCGAGACCACCTCGCAGCTGACCGCCTACGGCCTGGAGCTGCCCAACGCCGCGCAGAACTACTACAACCCGTTCGGCGCCGACCTGTCGCGCTACCTGCTGCGCTCGGTGCCGGCCAATACCCGCGTCTATTCCTCGACCATGTACCAGACCAACATCGTGGCCGGGCTGCGCGGCAAGTTCGCCGACAGCAGCAGCTGGCAATGGGACGCGGCGGCCGGCTATGCGCGCTACAAGGACACCCTGGTGCGCAACGGCTTCTCGATCACCTCGGCGCTGAACAACGCGGCCGGCGCTTCGTTCCTGGACAGCGACGGCGTGGTCAAGTGCGGCACGCCCGGCAACGTGATCGCCGGCTGCACCCCGATCAACGTGTTCAACCCGGACGACCCGGCGACCATCGCCGCGATCAAGGCCACCCAGAGCGCGGTCGACCTGATCGACGAGAGCACGATGAAGTTCGCCGAGGCCAGCGTCAACGGCGACCTGTTCAAGATGCCGGCAGGCATGGTGCAGGCCGCGTTCGGCTTGTCGTTGCGCAAGAACGATTTCTCGCAGGGCACCAGCAATCCGGTCGCCGCCGCCGATGCGGGCGGCAACTGCGACTACAACGACGGCTGCATCATGAACCAGGGCCACGACGAGACCATCAAGGAGGCCTACGCCGAAGTGCTGATCCCGCTGCTCAAGGACCTGCCCGGCGCGCAGGCGCTGAACCTCAACCTGGGCACGCGCTATTCCAAGTACGACTACTGGGGCGACACCACCAACAGCAAGATCGCGCTGGAATGGCGGCCGATCGACAACCTGCTGATCCGCGCCACCGGCTCGGAGGTGTTCCGCGCGCCGGCGCTGGGCGACCTGTACGGCTCGCCGTTCAACGCGGTGGTCGACGCCACCGGCGACTTCACCGATCCGTGCGTCGGCTACACCGGCGGCGGCAATCCCGCGGCCTGCGCCAACGTGCCCACCGACGGCAGCTTCGCCAACACCTCCTCGTTCACCGTGCTGACCACCGGTTCGGCCAACGCTGGGTTCGCGATCAAGCCCGAGCAGGGCCGTTCCTACAACCTCGGCGCGGTCTACGATCCGGGCTGGGCGGAGGGATTGTCGTTGAACCTGGACAGCTGGCGGGTCACGCTCGACGACATGATCAACGGCTCCGGCCTGGACCAGGTGCTGCAGAACTGCTACGACGGCCAGAGCGCGTACTGTCCGTTGATCCAGCGCAACGCCAGCGGGCAGCTGGTCAGCGTGACCGTGCCGTTCGCGATCAACAGCGGCAAGGTCGACATCCGCGGCTACGACATCGGCATCAAGTACGCACTGCGCGACACCGCCTGGGGCAGCTTCCAGGCCGGCGTGGACGCCACGTTCCTGTCCAGCTACACCTTCAGCGGCGACAGCCACAACTACGTCGGCGAGACCTCCAGCTACGGCAACATGCCGCGCTGGCGCGCCAGCTTCAACCTGGGCTGGGACAACGGGCCGTGGCACGCGAGCTGGAACACGCGCCTGCTCGGTCCGACCACGGTCGGCAGCGCCTACGAGGACTTCTGCGTGAACACCGCCGCCGACGGCAGCTGCGTCTATTTCCGGGTCGGCACGGTGACCTACCACGACGTGTCGCTGAGCCGGAAGTTCGAAAGCCTGCACACCACGCTGTCGGCTGGCGCGAACAACGTCGGCAACCGCAAGCCGCCGCAGTACTACGGCTACGCCAGCGCGGCCAACACCGACGCGTTCACCTACGACACGCTGGGGCGGTATTTCTGGGCGCGGCTCAGGACCGAGTTTTGAGCCTGGCGGCGGGCGGCGGCAGGGCCGTGCCGGGCAGGCGGCGCCGCGCCGCGGTGGCGCTGGCCGCGGCGCTGCTGAGCGCCGCGGTCGCCACGGTGGCGGGCGCGGTAAGCGACGGCGAAGGATTGCAGGCCAGCAACGCCGCGCTGGGCTACCCGCGTTTCAAGGGCGACGCGCGGCCGCTGCCGGACAGCGGCGTCGCCTTCGCGCCGGGCGGCCATCTGCAGCGGGTGTTCGCCGCCGACCTGGCGGCCGGCGCCGGCACCGCGCCGGGCAAGGATTTCTGGATCGACCGCATGCTCGCGCGCAGCGGCACCGGCGGCGGATTCGACGACAGCAACAACTGGCTGTTCAGCCGCGGCCGCGCCGCCTACATGTACACGCACGAGCCGCAGCAGCCGGGCTTCGTCGGCGACGTCGCCTACGTGCACAAGACCGGCCACGATGCGCTGTTCCGGTTGCAGGCGGAGATCGACGGCAAGCCGCTGCAACTGGTCGAGGACAGCGCGCAGCGGCGGCAGACGCCGAGCTACTTCAGCAGCGTCTATGCCGACCCAGGCGCCGGCGTGCGGCTGCGCCTGGTCAAGTTCATCAGCGAGCAGAACGTGGCGGTGGCGCAGGCCACGCTGTCCAGCAGCGACGGCAAGGCGCGCACGCTGGTGCTGCGCGCGACCTCGCCGATGGCCACGCATGCCGACGGCGCCGAACTGACCGGCGCGTTCGCTACCCATAATGCGATCACCACCGTGTTCCCGCGCCTGTCCGGCGACGGCTTCGCGGTCGACGGCGGTTCCATCGCGCGTCGCGTGGCGCTGCCGGCGAACGGCGAGGCGGCCGCGCTGAAGGTGCAACTGGGACTGGTCACCCGCGAGCTGCCCACCTCGCTGCAGGCGTACCGGCGCATCGCCGCGCAATCGCCGCAGCAGGCGTACACCGAGCACGTGGTCGCCTACAACCGCTGGTGGGCCGACACCCTGCCGTACCTGGACACGCCCGAGGACAACATCGACAAGACGTTGTTCTACCGCTGGTGGCTGCTGCGCTTCAATTTCCTCGACGCCGCGGTGCCCGGCAACGACTACCAGTTCCCGGTGGCGATCGAAGGCGTGCTCGGCTACGACAACGCGATCGTGCTGACCACCGGCATGTTCATCGACGACCTCAAGTACCTGCGCGATCCCAGCTATGCCTACGGCTCGTGGCTGGGCGCGGGCGAAACCGCCGGCGGCGGCAAGTACGTGGACAATCCCGGCGCGCCGGAGAACTGGTCCAATTCCTATGCCCAGTACCTCAGCGCCGCCGCGTGGCGCGCCTACCAGCTGCACGGCGGGCCGCCGTCGGTGGCGGCGCAGCTGGCGCGCTACGCCAGCGCCGACGTGGACGCACTGCTGCGCGCCTACGACCGCAACGGCAACGGCCTGATCGAGTACGACTGGGCGGCGATGACCGGCAACGACGCCGACGCGGTGTCCTTCGACTGGGCCAAGCGGCACGGCCAGATCCGCATGGACCGCAGCGAGAGCGCCTACGTCTACGCCAATGCGCTGGCCGCCGCGCAGGCGGCGCAACTGTCCGGCGATACCGCGACCGCGGCGCGGATGCAGGCGCTGGCGGCGAAGATCCGCCGCGCCGTGCTCGACGTGCTGTGGCAGGACCGCAGCGCGGCCGCCGACGGCATGGGCCTGCACGGCGACCTGCTCAAGCAGCGCCAGGCCGACGGTGCGCGCTTGCCGGTGGACTGGAAGGAGACCAACAACTACTACCCGTTCAGCGTCGGCCTGATGCCGAAGCGGGGCGAGGCCGATGACGACCCGAAGTACGTGCGCGCGCTGCGCCTGTTCGCCGACGCACGGCAGTATCCGATCTTCCCGTTCTACACCGCCAACCAGGCCGACCAGCAGGCGCGCGGCGCCGGCGGTAGCAACAACTTCTCGGTGATCAACTCCACCGTGGCGTTCCGCCTGCTCGGCAGCGCATTGCGCGACTATCCCAGCCCGTACCTGGACGCGGCCAGCTACCGCAAGCTGCTGTACTGGAACGCCTGGGCGCACTACATCGACGGCGACAACCGCTACCCGGACCAGAACGAGTTCTGGGCGCAGGGCAGCGCCGCCGATGGCGGCCATATCGGCTACCGCTCGTGGATCCACCACACCCAGCTCGGCGCGACCAACTTCACCGTGATCGAGGACGCGATGGGCCTGCGCCCGCGCAGCGACGCCAGGATCGAGCTGTATCCGATCGACATCGGCTGGGATCACTTCGCCGCCGACGGCCTGCGTTACCGCGACCGCGACCTGAGCATCGTCTGGGACCGCGACGGTCGCCACTACGGCGGTGCGGTACCCAAGGGCTATTCGGTGTACCTGGACGGGAGGCTGGCGTTCACCGTCGATCGCCTGGCGCATGTGCTCTACGATCCGGCCAGCGGCCAGGTGCAGGCGCTGCCGGATGCGGTCAATGCGGATGCCGCGCAGGTGCGGGTGCTCGCCTCTCACGCACGCGCACTGCAGACGCCGGCGCAGGTGCGCTTCGCTGCCGATGCGCGCATCGCCGCCGTGCTGGCCGATGCCGGCGTGGACACCACGCTGCCGGCAACCGCGCGCAACCTCGCGCAAGGCGCGGCGGTGAGCGCCAGCTACGCCGCCGATGGCTTCGCGGCGGCCGCGGCGGTGGACGGCAGCACCGCCAACGAACCGTTCTGGGGCACCGTGGGGTCGCCGTCGCACAGCGACTGGATCGAACTCGACCTGGGCCGGCCGCAGACGCTGGACGACGTGCGCCTGTACTTCTACCGCAGCTCCTCGCCGCCCGGCGAGCAACACGGCTTTCCCTCCGGCACCCGCGCCGGCTACGCGCCGCCGTGGCTGTACGTGCTGCAGTACTTCGACGGCCATGCCTGGAAAGCGGTGCCCGGCCAGGTGCGCGATGCGTCGATCGCGCAGGGCAACCGCAACCGCGTGCGCTTCCCGCCGTTGCGCGTGCAGCGGCTGCGCGTGCTGGTGACCCACGCCGGTGCGTTGCGCACCGGGATCAAGGAGATCCAGGCCTATGCCAGCGGCGCCGCGCCGCCGGTGGCCAGGCCCAACCAGGCGCCGCAGGTCGAGGCCTGGCAGCAGGACGGCGCCGGTGGCGGCGCGCTGCGCCTTGTCGGCCTGGTCGGCGACGACGCGCTGCCGCACGGCACGCTGGCGCTGCACTGGCGCGTGTTGCAGGCGGCGCCCGGCGGCGCGGCGATCTTCGACGATCCACAGGCGGCGAGCACCGGCGTGCGCTTCACCGCGCCCGGCGCCTATATCTTGCGGCTGCAGGCCGACGACGGCGCGCTGCAGGGCCATGCCGACGTAGCGGTGGTCGCCGCGCCGGTGCCGGCCGGGCAGGGCCTGCAGGTGCAGGGCGAGGCCGAGGCCAGCGCGCAGTTCACCGCCGGCCACCACCGGCTGCAGGCGCTCAACGACGGCGTGCTGCCCGAGCCTGGCCAGATGCCGTCGGCGGACCGCCGCTGGGGCAGCTGGGGCCGCGCGCAGCCGGCCTCGGTGTGGGTGCAGTACCAGTGGCGGCAAGCGCAGCGTGTGAACGGCGCCGCGCTGTACTTCTGGGACGACCAGCCCGAGGGCGGGGTGGCGCCACCGCGCACGTGGACGCTGCAGTACCGCGACGGCGACCAGTGGCGCGACATCGCGGTGCGCGGCGGCTATCCGGTCGCCGGCGGTGGCGCGCCGAGCCGCGTCGCGTTCGCGCCGGTGACCACCACCGCGTTGCGTGCGGTGCTGGACACCGCCGCGCAGGGCGGCGGCCACGCCGCGGTCGGCATCGACGAATGGCAGGTATTCGCCGAGCGCGCCAACGGCACCGAGCCGGTCGACGTGCGCGTGGCGCCCGGCGAGACGCCGGCGCTGCCGCAGCGCATCGCCGGCTATTTTGCCGACGGCAGTTGGGCCTGGCTGGGCGTGCGCTGGCCGCAGCTCGAGCCCGCGTCCCTGGCCGGGGAAGGCCGCGTGCAGGTGCAGGGCCTGGCCGACGGCGGCGTGCCGGTCGCCGCCAGCGTATGGGTGCGCGCCAGCGTTCCGGGCCAGATCAACACGGTGCAGGCGCCGCCGCCGCTGCACGTGCGCGCCGGACAGGTGCCGGCGCTGCCGGAGTACGTCAGCGTGCAGTACAACGACGGCTCGCGCGAACGCGTGCCGGTGCAATGGCCGCCGTTGGCGCCGGCTGCGTATGCCGCGCCGGGCAGCACCAGCATCGTCGGTACGGCACAAGGGCGCGGCGGCAGCGGACAGCTGCCGGTGCGCCTGCAGATCGTGGTCGATGCGGCGGTGGCGCCATGAGCCTGCGCCGCGTTGCGTTCGGCCACGCATGGGCCTTGCTGGCTGCCTGCGTGGCGTGCGCCGCCAGCGCGCAGGCCACGCCGTTGCAGGCGCGCAGCGTGCACGCCGCCGGCAATCCGATCCTGGCCGACGGCCGCGATTATTCCGCCGATCCGGCGCCGCTGGTCGCCGACGGCACGCTGTACATCATCGCCGGCCGCGACGAGGCGCCACCGGACGTCAACGACTTCGTGATGCGGCGCTGGCAGCTGCTGGCCACCGACGACGTCGGCAGCGGCCGCTGGACCCACTACCCGTCGCTGCTGCGCCCGGAGCAGGTGTTCGCCTGGGCCGCCGCGGGCCGCGCCTATGCCGCGCAGATCGTGCAGGGGCCGGACCGGCGCTACTACCTGTACGCGCCGGTGGAGGAGAAGGGCTCGCGCCACGCCGATCCGTTCGCGATCGGCGTGGCGGTCGCCGACAGCCCGCTGGGGCCGTGGCGCGACGCGCATCCGCAAGGGCCGATCCTGTCGCAGTCGCTGCCGGTCAGGAACACCATCCAGAACATCGACCCGACCGTGCTGGTCGACGACGACGGCCGCGTGTACCTGTACTGGGGCACCTTCGGCAAGCTGTTCGGCATCGAGCTGGAACGCGACATGGTCACGCCCAAGGGCGCAGCGGTGGCGGTCGCCACGCTGGACGGCTACTTCGAGGCGCCGTGGCTGTTCAAGCGCAACGGCAGCTACTACCTGGCCTATGCCGGCAACCGTGCCGGGCCGGAGTCGGACTGCACGCCGACGCTGTACCACGCCTGCATCGCCTACGGCAGCGCGCCGTCGCCGCTGGGGCCGTGGACCTACCGCGGGGTGATCCTGGCGCCGGTGTCCTCGACCACTTCGCATCCGGGTATCGTGCAGTTCAAGGGCCAGTGGTACCTGGTCTACCACACCGCCGACGCCAAGGGCGGCGGCCACTTCCGCCGCAGTGTGGCGATCGACCGGCTGGAGTGGGACGACAGCCGGCAGCCGGCGCGGATCCGCCCGGTGCTGGCCACGCGCAGGGCGCAGCCGCCGCTGCCGCCGCAACGCAACGTCGCCCGCTACGCCCATGCCAGCGCTTCCAATGGCCCGGACATCCCGCACCAGTACTGGATCGCCGCGCTCAACGACGGCGTGGTCAAGCGCAATCCGCTGCCGCCGCAGATGTGGGGCAGCTGGAGCGCGCACAATCCGCCGCAGCAGTGGATCCAGTACAGCTGGGCGCAGCCGGTGACGCTGGACCGCAGCCGCATCGTGTTCTGGGCCGACCATCCGCGCGGCGCGACTGCAGGCGTGGCGCCGCCGGCGCGCTGGCATCTCGAATACCGCAAGGACGGGCAGTGGCTGCCGTTGGCGCAGGCCGTGCGCGGTGCGGTCGCCGGCCGCGCGCAGACGCTGCGCTTCGCGCCGGTGAGTACGCGCTGCGTGCGCGCGGTGTTCGATGCGTCCGGCGCCGATGGCCAGTACGCCGCACTCGCGGTGCAGGAGTGGGAACTGTGGGCCACGCGCGCGCAGCGTCTGGCCCCGGCCGACGCTGCGGCGGCGCGGCAGTGCGACGATCGTTGAACGGGAGAGGAATGGCAATGCAGAAGGATCGGCCGCACCGCGGCGGACGGCGCGCCTGGCTGCAGCACGCGCGGCGGCATGCCGCGGCAGCGCTGCTGCTGGCGCTGGCGCCATGCGCGCTGGCGGCGCCGGCTGCGGACGACTACCAGCGCGCGCAGGCGCTGAGCCGCCGCTACGAGGCGCTGGTCGATCGCGAGCCGTCGCAGCCGGTGTGGCTGGACGCGGGGCGCTTCCTGTACCGCCGCGCGCTGGCGCGCGCCGGCGCCGCGCCGGCGATCGAATACCGGATGGGGACCGTGGACGGCGGCGGCGACGCACTGGCCTTCGACCATGCGCGGCTGGCGGCGGCGCTGTCGGCAACCGGCGGGCCGCCGGCCGATGCGGCGGCGCTGCAGCTGTCGGAGATCAAGCTGGGCCCGCACCAGCTCGACTTCGAGCGCGATCGCGTGCGCTGGCGCTGCGTGTTGCCGGACTACCGCTGCACGCGCAGCGAGATGGGCGCGCGCGAGCCCGATTCCTACGACATGAGCATCCCGCTGAAACAGGGCCCGGCACATGCGCAGGCCTCGCCGGACGGCAAGTGGCGGGCCTGGGTCGACGCCGGCAACGTGGTGGTCGCCGCGGCCGCCGGCGGCGCGCCGTTCGCGCTCAGCGACGACGGCAGCGCGGCCGGGTACTACGCGGTGGACAGCTTCGCCTGGTCGCCGGACTCGACCCGGCTGGTCGCCTACCGGGTGACCCCGGCGCCGCCGCGCACGGTGTACTACATCGAGTCGGCGCCCTCCGACCAACTGCAGCCGAAGCTGCACCAGCAGGCCTACGCCAAGCCCGGCGATCCGCTGCCGGTACTGCGGCCGGTGCTGTTCGACGTGGCTTCGCGCCGCGCGCAGGCGGTGCCGGCGACGCTGTTCCCGAATGCCTTCACCCTGGGCTGGCCGCAGTGGCGCAGCGACGGCAGCGGCTTCACCTTCGAGTACAACGAACGCGGCCACCAGCGCTACCGGGTCATCGAGGCGGACGGACGCAGCGCGCAGGCGCGCACGCTGATCGAGGAAACCTCGCCGACCTTCATCGAGTACAGCGCGCTCAGCGGCGACGGCGGCAAGTACTACCGGCACGACTTCGCCGATGGCGTGCGCACCCTGTGGGCCTCCGAGCGCGACGGCTGGGAGCATCTGTACCTGTACGACACGCGCGGTGGCGCCGCGCCACGCCAGGTCACCCGCGGCGAGTGGGTGGTGCGCAAGGTCGATCGCGTCGACGAGGCCGCGCAACAGGTGTACTTCACCGCCTCCGGCATGCTGCCGGGCGAGGACCCGTACTACCGGCATGCCTATCGCATCGGCCTTGACGGCCGCGGCCTGACCGCGCTGACGCCGGCGCCGGCCGACCACCAGGTGGTCTATTCGCCCGACGGGCGCTGGCTGCTCGACTTGTATTCGCGGGTGGACCTGGGGCCGGTGCTGGAGCTGCGCCGCAGCGACGACGGCGCGCTGGTGCGGCAGGTCGCGCGCACCGACCTGTCGCGGCTTCTCGCCGCCGGCTGGGTGCCGCCGCTGCCGTTCCACGCGCCCGGCCGCGACGGCAAGACCGAGATCTGGGGCGTGATCCATCGGCCGCAGGGGCTGGATCCGCAGCGCAGTTACCGCGTGGTCGAGAACATCTATGCCGGCCCGCACGGCGCGTTCGTGCCCAAGCGCTTCAGCGCGCGCGTGCCGGCGTTGACTGCGCTCGGCTTCGCCGTGGCGCAGATCGACGGCATGGGCACCAACAACCGCTCGCGCGCGTTCCACGACGTGGCCTGGCGCAACCTCAAGGACGCCGGTTTTCCCGACCGCATCGCCTGGCACCGCGCCGCGGCCGCGCAATATCCGTGGTATGCGGCCGGGCAGGGCGTGGGCATCTACGGCACCTCCGCCGGCGGCCAGAGCGCGCTCGGCGCGTTGCTGTTCCATCCCGAGTTCTACGTCGCCGCGGTGGCCAATTCCGGCTGCCACGACAACCGCATGGACAAGATCTGGTGGAACGAGCAGTGGATGGGCTGGCCGGTCGGGCCGTGGTATGCCGCCTCGTCCAACGTCGACAACGCCTGGCGCCTGCAGGGGCATCTGCTGCTGGTGACCGGCGACATGGACCACAACGTCGATCCGGCCAGCACCTTCCAGGTCGCCGACCGCCTGATCAAGGCCGGCAAGGATTTCGACCTGCTGGTGGTGCCCGGCGGCGACCACGGCGCCGGCGGCGCGTACGGCCAGCGCCGCCTGCTGGATTTCTTCGTGCGCTGGCTGCAGCGGGCGCCGACTCCGGACTGGAACGGGCAACCGGTGGCGGCGGCGCCGGCGCCGAACGTGCGTTGAGCGCGGCGCGCGCCTGCATGCGGCAGCGCGCGCCGGTTGGCGGCTGCGGCATCCACTGCAACATATCGACACATTTCCACGTCAAAGACGATGTTTTTTCACAAGACGTTGCGCCTGCCGGCGTGAAACCCTGCAAGTGCGGTGCGCAGCGACGCGCAGCGCACAGCGCGCCGTGCGGGGATGCACGGCCTCCATCGATCGATGCCGTTCTCGCTGCCGCGCAGCGGGAGGTGGCGTCGTGCGGCCTGGAGTTTCGTGCAGGCCGGCCAACCGAGAGACAGTCCATGCGCCAGGTTCGCTTGCCTTCTTTCCACCCGATCTGCCGCGAGCGCCATCGCCGCGGACAACGGCGCGGCCTGCTGTGCGGCGCGATCGCCATGGCGCTGCTGGTGGCGCTGCCCGCCGCGGCGCAGGACACCGCCGTGCGCGACAAGGCCGCCGCCGCCGATGGCGGCGACAGCGCCGATGCCAAGACCCTGGACAGCGTCGTCGTCACCGGCTCGCGCATCCGCCGCAACGACGCGCTGGACGGCCCGACGCCGCTGACCGTGATCGGCGCCGAGCAGATCCGCGCCGCCGGCTATACCGAGATCGCCGACGTGGTCAACCAGCTGCCGAGCCTGGCGCTGACCCAGACCAGCCAGACCGGCAACCTGGCCGGCAACCCCGGCATCAACGCGCTGGACCTGCGCGGCATGGGCACGCAACGCACGCTGGTGCTGGTCGACGGCCGCCGCCAGGTGCCGGCGATTCCCGGCACCTCGGCGGTGGACGTCAGCAACATCCCCTCCAGCCTGGTCGAGCGCGTGGAAGTCATCACCGGCGGCGCCTCGGCGCTGTACGGCGCCGACGCGGTCACCGGCGTGGCCAATTTCATCCTGAAGAAGGACTTCCAGGGCCTGGACGCCAGCGCCCGTTACGGCGCGTCCAGTCGCGGCGACATGCGCAGCACCAGCATCGACGCGCTGTTTGGGCGCAACTTCGCCGACAACCGCGGCAACGTCACCGTGTACGGCTTCTACGAACGCCAGCCCGACTCGGTGTCCGGCCAGGACCGGCCATGGACCGCGATGGGCTATCCGATGTACACGCGCAACAACCGCAACCAGCGTTACTGGATCTCCGACAACAACCGCAACATCAACAATGCCCAAGACGCGCAGCTGATCCTGGGCGGGCGCCACTATGCGATGACCGCCGACGGGCGCCTGCGCGCGCCGGTGCTGGGGCCGGGCGGCTACGTCAATGCCGCGCCGCGCAGCCTGGACAATCCGGTCGACGCGCTGGGCAGCCTGCTCACCGACGGCGGCGAATACGGCGGGCGCTACGACTCGTGGTACCTGTCGGTGCCGTCGGACCGCTTCTCCAGCCGCGCCACCTTCAACTTCGATTTCAGCGACAGCCTGCGCCTGTTCGCCAACGTCGGCTATGCGCAGAACAGCTCGCGCTCGGCATGGCGCGCGCTGAGCGCGTTCGGCAGCGAGGCGGTGCCGGCGGACAGCCCGTTCATCACCGACGAGATGCGCGCGGCCAACGGCGGCGCGATCACCGACGGCGTCTACTTCGCCCGCCATTTCGACGCCGAATTGGGGCAGGGCGGCAGCGACTACCGGCGCCGGCTGATGCAGGGCGTGGTCGGCCTGGAGGGCGATTTCAGCCTGGGCGCGCGCGCCTGGAACTACGCGGCCTACTATTCCTACGGCCGCACCCGCCAGCGCAACCGCGACATCGACACGGTGGCCTACGACCGCTACTACCTGGCGGTCGATTCCACCACCGCCGCCGACGGCAGCGCGATCTGCCGCAGCACGCTCACCGACCCGGGCAACGGCTGCGTGCCGTTGAATCCGTTCAAGCGCCTGAGCCCCGAGGAGATCGCCTACCTGCGCTACGACACCGACTGGGCCACCACCACGCTGACCCAGCAGGTGCTGTCGGCCTATGCCTCCGGCGGCATCTTCGACCTGCCTGGCGGCGAGGCGCAGATCGTGTTCGGCGGCGAGTACCGCAAGGAGCGCAACGACATCGGCGCGATCGCCCAGTACGACCCGGCCAATCCCGCCTACGACGCCAGCCTCGGCACCACCCAGCTGCCATTGCGCGGCCAGTACGACGTCAAGGAGCTGTACAGCGAACTGCACCTGCCGTTGCTGGCCGGCAAGCCGTTCGCCGAGCGGCTGGGCATGGACGCGGCGGTGCGCGTGTCCGACTACAACACGGCCGGCCGCACCGTCACCAACAAGTTCGGCGTCGACTGGTCGCCGATCCGCGACATCACCCTGCGCGGCACCTACGGCAAGGCGGTGCGCGCGCCCAACATCGGCGAGCTGTACACCGCCAGCAGCATCGGCGGCATGTGGATCACCGATCCCTGCAATACCTACAACCTGCGCTACCGCACCGACCGCAGCCAGTACGCCGCGGCCAACTGCGCGCAGCTCGACCCGTCCGACAAGGACACCTACTGGCTGTACCGCGACATCGTCACCAAGGGCAACCTGGACCTGGGCAACGAGACCGCCAAGACCCGCACCGTCGGCGTGGTGCTGCGGCCGCGCTTCCTGGAAGACTTCTCGCTGTCGGTGGACTACTACAACATCGACCTGCGCGGCGCGATCGATTCGTTCCCGGCGCAGACCATCATCAACAAGTGCGTCGACGCGCCGACCCTGGACAACCAGTTCTGCTCCTTCGTCGACCGCGACGCCGGCGGCAACCTGCTCGAGGTGGTCACGCAGAAGCTGAACCTGTCGCGCTACCTGACCCGCGGCGTCGATTTCGCCGCGCAGTACCGCTACGACCTCGCCGGGCGCTGGGGCCAGAACGCCGGCGCGCTGTCGTTCGACCTGAACTACACGCGCCTGATCCGCCAGGACTACACCCTGGACCCGGATCAGCCGGACAACGTCGAGCGCTTCGCCGGGGTGTTCGGCTCGCCGCAGTGGAAGGGCGTGCTGCGCAGCACCTGGTCCAACGCGCATGCCGGCGCGACTTGGTCGCTGCGGCATATCGGCAAGATGCGCAACAGCACCCAGATCACCGACACCGAGTACCAGAAGGTCTGGACCGGCAACGTGTTCTACAGCGACGTGTCCGGCTACTACCGGCTCAAGTCGGGGCTTGAACTGTTCGGCGGCGTCACCAACGCGTTCGACCGCGCACCGCCGCGGGTGCCCGGCGCGGAGGCGGGCGGGGCCAATTTCGAACTCGGCTACCACGCCGGCGTGTACGACGTGATCGGGCGCATGTACTACGGCGGAATCCGCCTGGCGCTGTGAGCGGCGGGCGCGATTCGGCACAAATCCGCATGTCCGCACGGCCGTGGCGACAAGACGCGATGACGTATCGATGACACAGTGGCGACAACCCGTCCTGTTGTGGCCGCGGCCGGGCCTGCCTGCCGCCGCCACGTGCAAAGGAGCAAGCGCTATGCATTGCCGTGTTTTCCCGCCGCGTCCCGAGGCCGTCCAGCCCAGCGGTGCCCGATGAGCCCGGGTTCCGCTCACGTCCACACGGCGCAGTGCGCGCATGCCGCCGACGCCGATGCGGCGGCGCTGGATCCGTCGCGGCGCCGGTTCCTGCAATGGAGCGCGCTGGCGGTGGCCGCCGGCCTGCTGCGCTTCCCGCTGGAGGCGGCCGCATCCAGCGCCGGCCGCGTGCAGGCCTTGCCGCTGCGACAGGTCACGCTCAAGCCCTCGCTGTTCCTGGACTCGCTGCAGACCAACCGCCGCTACCTGCTGGAACTGGAGCCCGACCGCCTGCTGCACAACTTCCTGCAGTACGCCGGGCTGCCGCCCAAGGGCGAGGTCTACGGCGGCTGGGAAGGCGACACCATCGCCGGGCACACGCTGGGCCACTATCTCAGCGCGCTGGCCAAGATGCATGCGCAGACCCGCGATCCGGAACTGCGCAAGCGCATCGACTACATCGTCGCCGAACTGGCGCGCGCGCAGGCGCGCGACCCGGACGGCTACGTCGGCGGGCTCACCCGCAAGAACGACAAGGGCGCCATCGACAACGGCAAGGTGGTGTTCGAGGAGGTGCGCCGCGGCATCATCAAGGGCAGCAAGTTCAATCTCAACGGCAGCTGGTCGCCGCTGTACACGGTGCACAAGCTGTTCGCCGGCCTGCTCGATGCGCATGAGCTGGCCGGCAACGCGCAGGCGCTGCAGGTCCTGGTGCCGCTGGCCGGCTATCTTGGCGGGGTGTTCGACGCGCTCGACCATGCGCAGATGCAGAGCCTGCTGGACACCGAGTTCGGCGGCCTCAACGAGTCCTACATCGAACTGGGCGCGCGCACCGGCGATGCGCGCTGGATCGCGATCGGCAAGCGCCTGCGCCACGAGAAGGTGATCGACCCGGCGGTGGCCGGCCGCGACGAGTTGCCGCACATCCACGCCAATACCCAGGTGCCGAAGTTCATCGGCGAAGCGCGCCAGTTCGAGGTCGCCGGCGACGCCGACGCCGCGGCTGCGGCACGCTTCTTCTGGGAGACGGTGACCGGCCACTACAGCTACGTGATCGGCGGCAACGCCGACCGCGAATACTTCCAGGAACCGGACACCATCGCCGCATTCCTGACCGAGCAGACCTGCGAGCACTGCAACAGCTACAACATGCTCAAGCTGACCCGGCACCTGTACCAGTGGACGCCGCAGGCGCGCTATTTCGACTACTACGAGCGCACCCTGCACAACCACACCATGGCCGCGCAGCATCCGGCCACCGGCATGTTCACCTACATGACGCCGATGATCAGCGGCGGCGAGCGCGGCTTCTCGGACAAGTTCGATTCGTTCTGGTGCTGCGTCGGCAGCGGCATGGAGGCGCACGCGCAGTTCGGCGACTCGATCTACTGGCAGGACGCCAACGCGCTGTACGTGAACCTGTACATCCCCTCGACCCTGGACTGGCCCGAGCGCGACCTGGCGCTGGAACTGGACAGCGGCGTGCCCGACAACGGCAAGGTGCGGCTGCAGCTGCGCCGCGCCGGCGCGCGCACGCCGCGGCGCCTGCTGCTGCGGCTGCCGGCCTGGTGCCAGGGCCGCTACACCCTGCGCCTCAACGGCAAGCCGCAGCGCGCCACCGCCAGCGACGGCTACCTGGCGCTGGAGCGCGACTGGCGCAGCGGCGACGTGATCGAACTGGACCTGGCGATGCCGCTGCGCCTGGAACATGCCGCCGGCGACGCCGACACGGTGGTGGTGATGCGCGGCCCGCTGGCGCTGGCGGCCGACCTCGGCCCGGTCGCCACGCCCTACGATGCGCCCGACCCGGCGCTGGTGGCCGCGGCCGATCCGCTGGCCGGCTTCGCCGAACTACCGCAGCCCGGCCATTTTCTGGCCAGCGCCACGCAGCCGCCGGGGCTGACCTTCGTGCCGTTCTACGCGCAGTACGAACGCCGCAGCGCGCTGTACTTCAAGCGCATGGCGCCGGCGCAATGGGCGCAGGAAGCGGCGCGGCGCGCGCGCCAGCAGGCCGAGCGCGCGGCGCTGCAGGCCAGCGCGGTGGACACGATCCAGTTCGGCGACGAAGCCTCCGAGCAGGCGCACAAGTTGCGCAGCGACACCTCCTTCGGCGGCGCCTACCGCCGCCAGCAATGCCGCGACGTGCGCGGCAAGGGCTTCGTCGAGTTCCAGATGCGCGGCAGCGCGCAGCCGCTGGCGCTGCGCCTGCGCTTCTGGGGCAGCGACAAGGGCCGCTTCAACATCCTGGTCAACGGCAAGCTGGCGGTGGAAGTGCAGGTGGACCGCAGCCAGGTCATCGACTTCGTCGATCGCGATTATCCGCTGCCGCCAGAGCTGACCCGCGCTGCGGCGCAGCTGACCTTCCGCATCGAGCCGCAGCATGGCGATACCGCCGGGCCGCTGTTCGGCGGCTGGTTGATCCCGGCCGCGAGCGCGTGATCGCCGCCGCCGCGCCTGTGCGCGGCGGCGCCGTTCCCTGACAGGAGATCCAACGATGGCGTCGCACTCCCTCCACCGTGCCCGCCGCTGGCTGGGGCGTGGCCTGTTCGCGCTCGCCGTGGCCGGCTGCGGCAGCTGCGCGCATGCGCCGCCGCCGGCCGCGGCCATCGCGCCGGCCAGTCCGCTGCAAGGCATCTGGGTGATCGCGCAGGGGCCGTCCTTTCCCGGCCCGCGCTACCTGCGCATCGCCCAGCGCGACGGCCGGGTGCAAGGCAGCATCACCACCGACTGGTACGGCGACGTGCCGATGCAGCAGCTGCGCATCGACGGCGACGTGGCCCGTTTCCAGATCGACAACGGCAATCCGCGGCTGCCGGCGCAGCCGTGGACCGCGTCCCTGCAAGACGGCCAGCTGCACGTGGTCGGCCGCATCTGGGACGAGCAGGTCGACGTGCGCGCGCGCCGCGGCAGCGAGGCCGATGCCGCGCGGCTGGCGTTCCCTGTCGCGGCGCTGCCGGACTACGCGGCGCTGCCGAGCGACGGCCTGGCGCGGACCCCGCCGCTGGGCTGGAGCAGCTGGAACCGCTTCGCCGAGCACATCGACGACGCCACCGTGCGCCAGATCGCCGACGCCATGGTCGCCTCCGGCCTGCGCGACGCCGGCTACGTGTACGTCAACATCGACGACGGCTGGCAGGGCCAGCGCGACCGCGACGGCGTGCTGCAGCCGAACGCGCGCTTCCCCGACATGCGCGCGCTGGCCGACTACGTGCACGGCAAGGGCCTCAAGCTCGGCCTGTACAGTTCGCCCGGGCCGAAGACCTGCGCCGGCTACGCCGGCAGCTACGGCCACGTCGAACAGGACGCGCGCACCTGGGCCGGCTGGGGCGTCGACTACGTCAAGTACGACCTGTGCTCGGGCGAAGGCATCTTCCGCGATCCGCAGCAGGTGCGCCGCGCCTATCTGCAGATGGGCCGGGCGCTGCGCGCCACCGGGCGACCGATCGTCTACAGCCTGTGCCAGTACGGCCGCGACCACGTCGGCCGGTGGGGGCGCGAGGTCGGCGGCCATCTGTGGCGGACGACCGGCGACATCGAGGACAGCTACGCGAAGATGGCCTCGATCGGCTTCGACCGCAACGGCGATCCCGCCGATACGGGACCGGGCGGCTGGAACGATCCGGACATGCTCGAGGTCGGCAACGGCGGCATGAGCGTGGACGAGTACCGCACGCACATGGCGCTGTGGGCGCTGTCGGCGGCACCGCTGCTGCTGGGCAACGACCTGCGGCAGATGACCCCGGCGACGCTGGCGATCCTGCGCAACCGCCAGGTGCTGGCGATCGACCAGGATGCGCTGGGCGTGCAGGGCAGGGCGGTGCGCAAGGACGGCGCGATCGAGATCTGGCGCAAGCCGCTGGCCGACGGCGGCGTCGCCCTCGGCGTATTCAATCGCGACACGCGGCCGCACCGGGTGGCGCTGTCGGCGCAGGATGCCGGCGGCACGCTGCAGGGCCGGCGTTGGCGCGATCTGTGGCGCGGCCGCACCTGGCCCGCCAGCCAGCTGCGCAGCGTGCAGGTCGCCGCGCACGGCGTGGTACTGCTGCGCCTGTCGCCGCCGGCTGCACGCGCGCACTGAGTCGGCGGCCAGACCGGACGCGTGGTCGCGGGCGCACTGCGCCACGCCGGCGCGTCTGCCTGTGTGCGCCTGGAGCGCGGCGCGGCTTGGCGACATATCGCCGTGATCGGCGCGACCGGACGATCCTTGTATGCCGAGTTGCACGCCGCCGCCTGCCGGTACGCCACAGCCGGACAACTGAACCGGAAGCGATGGGCAGGCACGGCGGCAGATGCCTCGATCGTGCCGTGGCGCGACGACCATGCGTTATTCCGCATGTGGAACCGCTAATTGCGACAAGACGCCGGCTGTGGTTCCGGGCACATTGTGATCGCATCGTTAAAACATGATGACTTTTCGGATTCGGCCAGCGGCCGGCGCGCGGGACAGGATCCGCCGCCGTCCCTTGCCACCCATCGCAGTACCGGGGATCTGCGCACGTACGCCGTGCGAAGGACAACCAGCATCCCCGTCGTTGCGCCCGGCTTTCGCACAAGGCCGCGGCGCAGGATGCGCAGTGACCGGCGGCGCTGCCGAAGCGCCGTCCTCTTTGTTCGATCCGTCCGCTGGCGCAAGCCGGCGCGGAGCCGTTCGGCCCCTCGTTCCGCCCATGCCACGTGTCGTCGCCATCGCTCAGGAGATTCCCATGTCGTTCCCGCACGCAAGCCATCCTTCCCATCACCGCGCACCCGTGCCGCAGCCGTTGGCGCTGGCGGTGGTCGCCGCGTTGTCGCTGGGCGCCGCATGCCCGGCGCTGGCGCAGGAGGCGAGCGCGGACGACGGCAAGACCCAGACCCTGGACAGCATCGTGGTCACCGGCTCGCGCCTGCGCCGCGTCGATACCGAGACCGCCAATCCGGTGGTGACCATCAGCCGCGCGCAGATCGAGGCCACCGGCAAGGCCACGCTCGGCGACCTGGTGCAGGAGTTGCCCTCGATCGCCGGCAACGCGACCAACCCCAACACCAACAACGGCGGCGGCACCGGCGCCTCGACCATTTCGCTGCGCGGCCTCGGCGACAAGCGCACGCTGATCCTGGTCAACGGCACGCGCCTGGCCAGCAACGACGTCAACGCGATCCCGGCGACCATGATCGAACGGGTGGAAGTGCTCAGCGACGGCGCCTCGGCGGTGTACGGTTCGGACGCGATCGGCGGCGTGGTCAACTTCATCCTGCGCAAGGGCTTCGACGGCATCGAGGCCAGCACCGATTTCGGCACCAGCTCGCGCAGCGACGGCAACCGCCGCAACTTCTCGCTGACCGCCGGCAAGACCTGGGACCGCGGCAGCGTGGTCGCCGGCGTTTCCTACCACGACATCGATCCGGTGTCGGCCGGCGCGCGCGGCTATTCCAAGGACGCGCTGTCGCTGATCGGCGGCGAGCCGGTCAAGCAGGGCTCCTCGGCCACGCCCACCGGCAGCATCAGCTTCAACGACGGCTCGGCCCAGGCCAGGGCGCTGGCGGCCAGCAACGGCTGTTCGCGCGTCACCTTCAACGGCGGCGGCAGCAGTCCCACCGACCCCAGCCAGTACCATTGCTACGTCGCCTCCACCGATTCCTACAACTACCAGCCGTACAACCTGCTGCAGACCCCGCAGGAGCGCACCAACGCCTTCGTGATCGGCAGCTTCCGTTTCACCGATCACCTGGAAGGCTACGTCAACAGCTACTTCAGCAAGACCAGTTCGGCTTCGATCATCGCGCCGATCCCGATCTTCGCCAATGGCGACAATTTCCTGGTGTCCTCGGCCAGCTACTACAACCCGTTCGGGCTGAACTTCGGCACCGACCGCAGCGCCGGCCAGTCGTACAACGACTTCAACAGCCGCGCCACCGTGCTCGGCAACCGCCGCTACGAGTACAACACCTACAACTTCCAGATCAATCCCGGCCTGCGCGGCAGCTTCGGCGACAGCTCGTGGCAGTGGGACGCCAGCGTCAACTACGGCAAGGTCAAGCAGAAATCGATCAACAACGGCTTCCTCGACTACGCCGGATTCAACGCCGCGGTCGGTCCCTCGTTCCTGGACAGCGACGGCACGGTCAAGTGCGGCAGCGCCGGCGCGGCGATCGCCGGCTGCACCCCGATCGACATCTTCAACCTCAACAGCCCCAGCAACCTGGCCGCGCTGCAGGCGCTGGTGGTCAATCCGATCGTCACCAGCGTGTACCGGGTCAAGCAGTTCGAGGCCAACGCCAACGGCAACCTGTTCGACCTGCCGGCCGGCACCGTGAGCCTGGCCGCCGGCGTGTCCTACCGCAAGGAGAGCACCTCCACCGCCGCCGATGCGCTGTGGACCGGTGACGAGAACGGCCTGTGCGGGGTGATCGAATACTGCGCCACCGTGCTCGGCGGCAGCTTCAGCGTCAAGGAAGCCTATGCCGAGGCGCTGTTCCCGCTGCTGTCGGAACTGCCGCTGGTGCATTCGCTGAACCTGACGCTGGGCAGCCGTTTCTCCGACTACGACTCGGTCGGCAGCAAGACCAACAGCAAGGTCGCGCTGGAATGGCGCCCGATCGAGAACCTGCTGTTGCGCGGCACCGTCTCGCAGGTGTTCCGCGCGCCCAACATCAACGAACTGTATTCCGGCGTGGTCGGCGATTCGGCCACGGTCAACGATCCATGCAACGGCTACACCGGCGGCCACGAAGGCGCCTGCGCCAACGTGCCCACCGACGGCAGCTACCAGCAGGCCGACAACCAGATCGGCGCCAAGGCCTCGGGCGCGGTGGTGGCCGGCTACCAGCTCAAGCCGGAGACCGGCAAGTCCTACGATTTCGGCGTGGTCTACGATCCGGGCTGGCTGGACGGGCTGTCGATCAGCGCCGACGTGTGGCGCATCGATCTCAACGACACCATCACCACCGTGTCGGCGCAGACCGTGTTCAACCAGTGCTACGCCAACTCGGGCAGCGCGTTCTGCGCGCTGATCCACCGCAACGACAACGGCACCATCAACTACGTCGCCGAGCCCACCGTCAACCTCGGCAAACTGTGGGCGCGCGGCGCCGACTTCAGCCTCAACTACCGCCTGCCGGACACCGCCTGGGGCAGCTTCAACGCCGGCCTCAACGGCACCTACACCATCCGCTACGACGTCAATCCGGACAGCACCGACCCGAACACGGTCACCATCCACAACGCCGGCAAGTACACCCAGGCCTACGGCAACTTCCCGCGCTGGCGCGCACTGGGCACGCTCGGCTGGAACCTGGGCAACTGGAGCGCCAACTACCGCATGCGCTACATCGGCGCCACCGAGATCGGCAGCGCCGACGCGCGGCAGAACCTGTCGGCCGACGTCGGCGAGGCCAGCGTGGTGCGCGGCATTGGCGCCTACGTCTACCACAGCGCGCAGGTGGGCTACCAGTTCGCGCAGTGGCACACCCGCGTCGAACTCGGCGTGGACAACCTCACCGACAAGCAGCCGCCGCTGTACTACGCCAACAACGTCGGCAACGCCAACACCGACGTGGCCACCTACGACCTGCTCGGGCGCTACTACTGGGCGCGGGCGACGGTGAAGTTCTAGGCGCTGGGCGCTGCCGACACCGGCCTCATGTGGCCGGCGTCGGCGCCATCCATCCGTGCTGGTGCCGCGCAGCCGGCATACCGGGTTTGGGCGACACCAGGCTGCAGCAGAGCCTCTCCCGCAATAGCGGCCATCTGCCTTCGGCATGCGCGCATGGTTGCGCCCGCCGCAATCATGCTGTGTCGCCACCAGGCCGCATCTGTCATCACGCGCAACGAAAAAAGGGCCCGCAGGCCCTTTTTTCGTTGCAGTTCCCGCCTGCGCCGCGGCGCAGGGCGGGACGCCGCCGCTTACGCCGACAATTCCAACAACAGCTTGTTGAGCCGCCGCACATACGCAGCCGGATCCTTGAGGCTGTCGCCAGCCGCCAACGCAGCCTGGTCGAACAGCACCCGGGCAAGGTCGCCGAAGCGCTCGCCGTCGGCTTCCGCGTCCAGCTTTTCGATCAGCGGATGCGCCGGGTTGAACTCGAACACCGGCTTGCTCTCCGGCAGTTTCTGTCCGCTGGCTTCCAGGATCTGCCGCATCTGCAGGCCCAGGTCGCCCTGGCCGATGGCCAGGATCGCCGGCGAATCGGTCAGGCGGTGCGAGACCCGCACTTCCGAGACGTCCTCGCCCAGCGCCTGCTGGATGCGCTCGACCAGGCCCTGCTTGGCCTTGGCCGCTTCTTCCATGGCCTGCTTCTCTTCCTCGCTGTCGAGCTTGCCCAGGTCCAGGTCGCCGCGGGCGACGTCGACGAAGGACTTGCCGTCGAACTCGGTGAGGTAGCTCATCAGCCACTCGTCGATGCGGTCGGTGAGCAGCAGCACTTCGATGCCCTTCTTGCGGAACACTTCCAGGTGCGGGCTGTCCTTGATCTGCGCGTAGCTCTCGCCGGTCAGGTAGTACAGCTTGTCCTGGCCGTCCTTCATCCGTGCCACGTAGTCGGCCAGGGCCACGCTCTGCTCGGCGTCGCCACTGTGGGTGGAGGCGAAGCGCAGCAGGCCGGCGACCTTCTCGCGGTTGCCGAAGTCCTCGGCCGGGCCTTCCTTCAGCACCTGGCCGAAGTTCTTCCACACGGTCTTGTAGCGTTCGGGGTCGTCCTTGGCCAGCTTCTCCAGCATGTCCAGCGCGCGCTTGCTCAGCGCCGACTTCATCGAGTCGATCACCGGGCCGGACTGCAGGATCTCGCGCGACACGTTCAACGGCAGGTCGCTGGAATCGACGATGCCCTTGACGAAGCGCAGGTACAGCGGCAGGAACTGCTCGGCCTGGTCCATGATGAAGACGCGCTGCACGTACAGCTTGAGCCCGCGCGAGGCGTCGCGCTGGTACAGGTCGAACGGCGCGCGGCCGGGCACGTACAGCAGCGAGGTGTACTCGAGCTTGCCCTCGACCTTGTTGTGGCTCCACGCCACCGGGTTCTCGTGGTCGTGCGCGATGTGCTTGTACAGCTCCTGGTACTCCTCGTCCTTGATCTCGTTGCGCGGCCGCGTCCACAGCGCGCTGGCGCGGTTGACGGTTTCCCACTCGGGGGGTTCCGGCTTGTCCTTGTCCTCGCCGTAGTGCTCCTTCGGCAGTTCGATCGGCAGGGCGATGTGGTCTGAATACTTGCGCACGATGCCGCGCAGCTTCCAGCCGTCGGCGAAGCCGTCCTCGCCTTCCTTCAGCTGCAGCACGATGCGGGTGCCGCGCTCGGGCTTGTCGATGGTGGCGACCTCGAACTCGCCTTCGCCGCGCGAGGACCAGTGCACGCCTTCGCCGGCCGGCAGCCCGGCGCGGCGGCTGTACACGTCGACCTGGTCGGCGACGATGAATGCGCTGTAGAAGCCCACGCCGAACTGGCCGATCAGGTGCGAATCCTTCTTCTGGTCGCCGGACAGGTGCTTGAGGAACTCGGAGGTACCAGACTTGGCGATGGTGCCCAGGTGGGAGACGATCTCCTCGCGGCTCATGCCGATGCCGTTGTCGTCGATGGTGACGGTGCCGGCGTCCTTGTCGAAGCCGATGCGGATGCGCAACTGCGCGTCGCCGTCCAGCAGCTCGGGCTTGACCAGCGCCTCGAAGCGCAGCTTGTCGGCCGCGTCGGAGGCATTGGAGATCAGCTCGCGCAGGAAGATCTCCTTGTTGGAATACAGGGAGTGGATCATCAGCTGCAACAGCTGCTTGACCTCGGTCTGAAAGCCCAGGGTTTCTTTTTGGGTTTCCACGCTCATCGGTGCTTGCTCCATGGTGATGGCTGGCCGCGCGGAGGAGGGCACGGCTCTGCCAGCGGAGATGGTGGCGGCCGGGTCCGGCTTCAAGCGCGGGCGGCGCAAGCGGCGGCCGCGGCGCTGGTCTATCATCCGGGCCCCGTTCCGTGCCGCCGCCGTCGATGCCGAGCCCGCACCCGTTCCCTGCCGATGCCTTGCCCTGGCGAGGCCGCCGATGAGCCGCGCCGGCACCGGCCAGGTGCGCATCATCGGTGGGCGCTGGCGCAACACGCGGCTGCCGGTGCCGGACCTGCCGGGCCTGCGCCCGAGCTCGGACCGGGTCCGCGAGACCCTGTTCAACTGGCTGCTGCCGGTGCTGCCCGGCGCGCGCGTGCTGGACCTGTTCGCCGGCAGCGGCGCGCTCGGCCTGGAGGCGGTGTCGCGCGGCGCGGCGGCGGCCTGCCTGGTCGAGCGCGACCCGACGCTGGCCGCGCAGCTGCGCGCCACGGTCGCCAGGTTGCAGGCCCAGGCGCAGGTGCAGGTGGTGCAGAACGACGCGCTGCGCTGGCTGGCGGCGCCAAGCGCCGACGCCCCGGCCGACATCGCTTTCGTCGACCCGCCGTTCGCCGCCGGGCTGTGGGACGCGGTGCTGCAGGCGTTGCCGGCGCGGCTGGCCGCCGGCGCCTGGCTGTACGTGGAATCGCCGGCCGGGCACGCGCCCGCGCTGCCGGCGCAGTGGGCGCTGTACCGCGAGGGCGGCAGCCGCGAGGTCCGCGCTGCCCTGTACCGCCGCGCCGCTGCTACACTTCCCGGCGACCTTCACGCGGTATCCAGCGCATGACCGTGGCCCACAGCCGCATCGCCGTCTATCCCGGGACCTTCGATCCGATCACCAACGGCCACATCGACCTGGTCAACCGGGCCGCGCCGCTGTTCGAGCAGGTGGTGGTGGGCGTGGCGCAGAGCCCGTCCAAGGGCCCGACGCTGCCGCTGGAACTGCGCGTGAACCTGGCCCGCGAGGCGCTGGCCGGGCACCGCAACGTGGACGTGATCGGCTTCGATACGCTGCTGGCGCATTTCGTGCGCTCGGTCGGCGGCGGGGTGCTGCTGCGCGGCCTGCGCGCGGTGTCGGATTTCGAATACGAGTTCCAGATGGCGAGCATGAACCGGCATCTGATCCCGGAGGTGGAAACGTTGTTCCTTACCCCGGCCGAGCAACACAGTTTCATTTCGTCGTCGCTGGTGCGCGAGATCGCGCGGCTGGGCGGGGACGTGTCCGGCTTCGTGCCGCCGTCGGTGGTGCAGGCGCTGGTCCAGGCCCGCCAGGCCGCGGCGCAGCGCTGAGCCGTCCGTCATTCACAGACAACAAAGAGGGAGCCATCCATGAAGAACACCGTACGCGTGCTGCTGATCGCCTCGCTGGCGCTGGGCGTTGCCGCCTGCAAGAAGGAAGAGGCCGCCAAGCCGGTCGCCGACGCGCAGCAGGCGCTGGTGGCGCCGTCCAAGGACGACGATGCCGGCTGGAAGAAGTACCTGCAGGAAGTGGCGATCCAGAACATGGGCAACGTCACCAACAGCCCGTTCCTGTACTACCTGCCGCCGGAGTCGGACCCGGAGTTCCAGGCCAAGTACGAGCGCCAGGTCGAAAGCGCCACCACCGCCATCGGCCGCGGCATCCAGCCGGGCAACATGCTGGCGTTCGGTTCCTCGGCCTCGGCCAAGATGGCCGACCTGATCGCCGCCGCGTTCGCCAAGGTCGAGCCGAACACGATGAAGGGCGTGCGCGTGGTCTACATCGGCGCCGCCGCCGACAACGCCCGCGTGCAGGCGGTGGTGCAGCCGACCGGCGCCGAGTACATCTTCGTCGAAGCGAAGTGACGCAACGCCGGCGTGCCCGCCCGGGCGCGCCGGCCTCGCGGCCCGCCAGGCGTTCGGCGCGGCGGGCCGCATAGGGCGGCGGCCGTCTGCGGCCGCTACCCCGATGCGGCTGACGCAAGCTCGGTCGCCTGCGGTATCGCCGAATGCCTGGCGATGCCTGCCGATCCGCTCTCCGATCGTCGCAGGACGGGCTCTTCCAGTGCCGGCCGGCTGTGCCTGGAACCGCGCGGCGCTGGCCGCGCCCACACCAGGGCGAACGCTGCGTTCCGCGCCGCCGCCGCGCCGTTCGCGGGAGCGACCGGTCCGATCCGGTAAGATGCCCGGGTTAGTGCCGAATCCTGCGAAATGTCCCTCAAGATCAACGAGCTCTGCGTCAACTGCGACGTCTGCGAGCCGGCCTGCCCGAACCAGGCCATCGCGATGGGCGAGACGATCTACGTGATCGATCCGGCCCGTTGCACCGAATGCGTCGGCCATTTCGATGAGCCGCAGTGCGTGGTGGTGTGCCCGGTCGAATGCATCGACCCGGATCCGGCCATCCCGGAGAGCCACGACCAGTTGCTGGCCAAGCTGCTGCAGCTGCAACGCGACCATCCCGAGCTGTACCAACCGGAGTCCCCCGCCGCATGAGAACGCTCGTTCGCCGTGTCCTGCTGCTCGCCCTGGTCCTGGCGCCGCCGGCATGGGCCGAGGCGCCGGCCGCCGCCGCCACGCATCCGCCCGGCGCCGCCGTCGCCAGCGGCCACCGCCTGGCCACCGACGCCGGCCTGCAGATCCTGCGCGAGGGCGGCAACGCGTTCGACGCGGCGGTGGCGGTGTCCTCGACGCTGGCGGTGGTCGAGCCGATCAGTTCCGGCCTGGGCGGCGGCGGGTTCTTCCTGCTGCACGACGCCAAGACCGGCAAGGACACGATGCTGGACGCGCGCGAATACGCGCCGGAAGCGGCCACGCCGGACAAGTTCCTCGATCCCAAGGGGGCGCTTGACCGCGACCGCTCGGTCAACGGCCCGTGGTCGGCCGGCATTCCCGGCCTGCCGGCGGCGCTGGTGGAACTGGCGACCCGGCACGGCCGGTTGCCGCTGCGGCAGTCGCTGGCGCCGGCGATCCGCATCGCCCGCGAGGGCTTCCCGGTGTACCGGCGCATGGCCGAGGGCTACCAGTCGCGGCGCAAGGTGATGGAGCGCTATCCCGGCACCCGCGAGGTCTACCTGCGCAACGGCAAGCCGATCGCCGAGGGCGACCTGTTCAAGCAGCCGGAACTGGCCGGGACGCTGCAACTGCTGGCCGACAAGGGCTTCGACGGCTTCTACCGCGGCGCCACCGCCAAGAAGCTGCTGGCCGGGGTCAAGCAGGCCGGCGGCCATTGGACCGCCGAGGAACTGGCCGGCTACACGGTCAAGCAGCGCACGCCGATCCAGTTCGAGTACAAGGGCTGGACCATCACCACCGCGCCGCCGCCGTCCTCCGGCGGCATCGCCCTGGCCGGCATGCTGCAGATCCTGGAAGGCTACGACCTGAAGGCGATGGACCCGGTGCACCGCACCCACCTGGTGGTGGAGGCGATGCGCCGCGCCTACCGCGACCGCACCTTCTTCCTGGGCGATCCGGACTTCACCGCGGTGCCGCAGCGCGTGCTGCTGAGCAAGGACTACGCGATCGGCCTGCGCTCGACCATCAACCCGGAAAAGGCCACGCCCAGCGACCTGCTGTCGGGCCAGCCGACCCCGCTGGAGGACGACGAGACCACCCACTTCTCGATCATCGACGGCGAGGGCAACCGCGTCGGCGCGACCCAGACCGTGAACCTGCTGTTCGGCTCCGGGCTGATCCCCAAGGGCACCGGCGTGCTGCTCAACGACGAGATGGACGACTTCGCGCTCAAGCCCGGCACGCCCAACGCGTTCGGGGTGATGGGCTACGCGGCCAACGCGCCCAAGCCGGGCAAGCGCCCGCTCAGCTCGATGACGCCGACCTTCATGGAGAACGCCGACAAGACCATCGTGCTCGGCACCCCGGGCGGCAGCCGCATCATCACCATGGTGCTGCTCGGCATCCTCGGCTACGACGACGGCCTGAGCGCGCAGCAGGTCGCCGCGTTGCCGCGCTACCACCACCAGTGGCTGCCGGACGTGATCGAGGCGGAGACCGGCACCTTCGACGCGGCCACCGTGCAGGGGTTGCAGGCGATGGGCCACACGCTCAAGTTGCCGGGCGACAGCGCCGAGGGCGGCCGCGGTTCCAGCCACGTCTGGGGCAACCTGCAGACGGTGGAATGGGACAGGCGCAGCAACACGCTCAGCGGCGGCAGCGACCCCCGCAACGAAGTCGGCAGCGCGGAAGTCCTGCAGCTGGCAACGCCGGCCCGCTGAGCCGCTCGCCGTCCGCTGTTGCGAATCCCCAATCCCGAATCCCGGCAATGAAGCTCTGGTCCATCCAAGGCAACTCCCAGAAACTCGACGGCGGCGCGATGTTCGGCAACGCGCCCAAGGCGATGTGGCAGCAGTGGGCCGCCCCGGACGACGGCAACCGCATCGCGCTGGCCTGCCGCGCGCTGCTGGCGCGCCCGCTGGCCGGCAAGACGGTGCTGTTCGAGACCGGCATCGGCGCGTTCTTCGCGCCGGCGCTGCGCGCGCGCTACGGCGTGCAGGAAGACCGTCACGTGCTGCTGGATTCGCTGCATGAGGCCGGCGTGGCGCATACCGACATCGACGTGGTGGTGCTGAGCCATCTGCACTTCGACCACGCCGGCGGCTTGCTGGCGCCTTGGCGCGAGGGCGCGGCGCCTGAGCTGCTGTTCCCGAACGCGCGCTTCCTGGTCGGTGCGGCGCACTGGCAGCGCGCGCTGCAGCCGCATCCGCGCGACCGCGCCAGCTTCATTCCCGAGTTGCCCGGCCTGCTCGAGGCCAGCGGCCGCCTGGAACTGGTCGACGGCGAGCATTCGCGCACGCTGGGCGAGGCGGTGCGCTTCCGTTTCAGCGACGGGCATACGCCGGGGCTGATGCTGGCCGAGATCGTCGGCGCGCGGCAGGCCGACGGCCAGGCGCATGGCGGCGTCGCGTTCTGTGCCGACCTGATCCCCGGACGCTCCTGGGTGCACGTGCCGATCACGATGGGCTACGACCGCAACGCCGAACTGTTGATCGACGAGAAGCGCGCGTTCCTGGAGGACGCGCTGGCGCGCAACGTGCACCTGTTCTTTACCCACGACCCGGACTGCGCGCTGGCGCAGCTGGCGCGCGACGGCAAGGGCCGCTTCGTCACCACCCACGAACTGCCGGCGCTGCAGGCGCGGTCGCTGACGGGCTAGGGACGTCGGCGCGACGGGGCAGGTCGCGCTGTGTGGCGCCAGGCGCGCAGGCCGGCGTGGCGAAGCGACGGGCTGTCCGCCAGTCCGGGTCACGCGCGGCCGCCCGGGCGACGCACATGGCAACTTAAAGCGACGGGGCTTGGCCTGTGCGCAACAGCGCGATCGCCTCGATCGCTCGTCGGCATGAGGTTCCTCGCGCTTGCCTGCGCGCCCGCGCCCGGGCGTGGCGTGTCCGATCACGTCGACGGCCCTGGGCGCGAGCATCCCGGCTGGCGGCTGAAAGCCCGCCGCGCCGCGCTTGCAGCCGTCATCGCCGCCGGCCAGTATCGACGCATGAACAGCCTGCCTGCCGCCTTGCGTTGCCTGCTTCTCGCCTGCCTGGTCGTCGGCGGCTGCGCCTCGCGCTCCGAGGATGCCGCCATGCCGTCGCCGATCCGGCTCAACCAGGTCGGCTACCTGCCGGCCGCCAGCAAGCTCGCGGTGGTGCCCGATGGCCATGGCGACACGTTCGCGATCGAGCATGCCGACTCGGGCAAGGTGGTGCTGCACGGCACGCTGGGGCCGGCGGCGACCTGGGCGCCGGCGCAGCAGACAGTGCGCATCGCCGACTTCTCCGCGCTGCGCGCGCCCGGCCGCTATCGCCTGCGCGTGGACGGGCTGCCGCCGTCGGACAGCTTCGCCATCGGCGCCGACGCCTACGAGACGGTGACGCGCGCGGCGCTGAAGGCCTATTACTACAACCGCGCCAGCACCGCGCTGACGGGCGAGTACGCCGGCCGCCATGCGCGCGCCGAAGGGCATCCGGACACGCACGTGCTGGTCCATGCCTCGGCGGCCTCGCCCGGGCGCCCGGCCGGCACCGTGATCTCCGCGCCCAAGGGCTGGTACGACGCCGGCGACTACAACAAGTACGTGGTCAATTCCGGCATCACCGTGTACACGCTGCTGGCCGCCTACGAGCAGTTCCCGGCGTATTTCGCCGCGCACAAGGAAGGCATCCCGGACAGCGGCGGCGGCGTGCCGGACATCCTGCGCGAGGTCGACTGGAACCTGCAGTGGCTGCTGGCGATGCAGGATCCCGGCGACGGCGGCGTGTACCACAAGCTGACCAACCTGGACTTCGGCGGCATGCAGATGCCCGACCAGGCGCGCGCGCCGCGCTACGTGGTGCAGAAGAGCACCGCGGCCACGCTCGACTTCGCCGCGGTGATGGCCCAGGCCAGCCGCATCTACGCCCCGTTCGACGACCGCTTCGGCGGCGTGTCCAAGCGCATGTTGCAGGCTTCGCGCCGCGCCTGGGCCTGGGCGCAGGCGCATCCGGACGCGGTGTACCGGCAGCCGGCGGACGTGCATACCGGCGGCTACGACGACGACAAGCTCGACGACGAGTTCGCCTGGGCCGCGACCGAGCTGTACCTGGCCACCGGCGAGGACGCGTTCTACGACGCGGCGATGGCGCGCAAGGTGCCGGCGAGCGTGCCGAACTGGGGCTCGGTGGGCGGGCTGGCGTGGATGTCGCTGGCGCAGCACCGCGCGCGGCTGACCGCGCACGCCGACCAGGCGCGCATCGCCCGCGAGATCGACGGCGTGGCCACGCACCTGCTGCAGGTCTGGCAGGAGTCGGCGTGGAAGGTGGCGATGGCCCCGGCCGACTTCCACTGGGGCAGCAACAGCACCGCGCTGAACCAGGCGATGCTGCTGTTGCAGGCGTATCAGCTGCAGCGCAAGCCGGAGTATCTGCAGGCCGCGCAGTCGCAGCTGGATTACGTGCTTGGGCGCAATCCGCTGGGCATGTCCTTCGTCACCGGCATCGGCGCGCGCGCGCCGATGCACATCCACCATCGCATCTCCATCGCCGACGGCGTCGCCACGCCGGTGCCTGGCCTGCTGGTCGGCGGCCCGCAGCCGGGCCAGCAGGACGCCAAGGAGTGCAAGCACGCCTACGCCTCGTCGCTGCCGGCGCTGTCCTACCTGGACGCCGAATGCAGCTACGCCAGCAACGAAGTGGCGATCAACTGGAACGCGCCGCTGGTGTACGTGAGCGCCGCGCTGCAGGTCCTGCAGCGCTGAGCCCGCGCGGCCGACGCCTCGGCTCCGGCCGCGTGCCGTCGTCGCGTCGGATCGCGACTATCCGAGCCGGCGGCCTGGTCGGCGACGCCATGGAGGAGCGACTTCAGTCGCGACGAGCGAAGCGGCGCTCTTCCAGCTCCGGAAAGTGTCGAGGCTGAAGCCCTCCCACAAGGGACACCTAGCCAGATATCCGAAGGTCCCCCCTTGTAGGAGCGACTTCAGTCGCGACGAACGAAGCGGCGACCTTTCCAGCTCCGGAAAGTGTCGAGGCTGAAGCCCTCCCACAAGGGGCATCCAGCCGGATATCCGAAGGACCGTTGCAGGAGCGACTTCAGTCGCGACGAACGAAGCGGTGACCTTTCCAGCTCCGGAAAGTGTCGAGGCTGAAGCCCTCCCACAAGGGGCATCCAGCCAGATATCCGAAGGTCCCTTGTAGGAGCGACTTCAGTCGCGACGAACGAAGCGGTGACCTTTCCAGCTCCGGAAAACTGTCGGGGCCGAAGCCCTCCTACAGGGCACCCGCCCGGCTGTCCGAAGGTCAGGGTAGCCTCGGGCCATCATTCGCACCGAGCGGAACAGTGGCATCGCCGGGTAGGGTACCCAGTCGGGACTGAAGCCCCTCCCACAAGCGCTGGCGTGCCATCGCCGCTGCAGAAGCGCCCGCACTTCACCGGCGCGGACCGCCGGAATTCAACCCACCCGCGTGCCGAAGATCCGGTCGCCGGCATCGCCGAGGCCGGGCAGGATGTAGCCCCTGTCGTTGAGGTGGTCGTCGATCGCGGCGGTGTAGACCTCCACGTCCGGGTGCGCCGCCTCCAGCGCCTTCAGCCCTTCCGGCGCGGCGACCAGGAAGATGCCCTTGATCCGCCGCGCGCCGGCGCGCTTGAGCATGTCCACGGTGGCGATCAGGGTGCCGCCGGTGGCCAGCATCGGGTCCAGGATCAGCGCGTCGCGTTCTTCCAGGCGGCCGGTCAGGCGCTCGAAGTAGGGCACCGGCTGCAGCGTCTCCTCGTCGCGCTGCAGGCCGACCACGCTGACCCGCGCCGCCGGGATCAAGGCCAGTACGCCGGGCAGCATGCCCAGCCCCGCGCGCAGGATCGGCACCAGGGTGATCTTGGCCCCGGCGATGCGCTGCACCTGGGTGGGGCCGGCCCAGCCGTCCATCGTGTGCGTCTCCGTCTCCAGGTCGGCGGTGGCTTCGTAGCCGAGCAGGGTGCCCAGTTCGGTGACCAGTTCGCGGAAGCCCTTGGTGCTCAGCGCGGCGTCGCGCAGCAGGCCGATCTTGTGCTGCACCAGGGGGTGGCGGACTTCGACGATCTTCATGGGCACGCTCGCGACGGGGAGGCGCACAGTGTGCCGCAGCGGGCTCGGCGGCCGCCAGCGGCTGCATCGGGCGGCGGCGTGTCACTAGCACGCAACGTGTCGGAAATATGTTGTTTCCCCATTCTTAACGTTGATGGGGATTCGCTTCCGTGCATACCAAGACTCCGCTGTTCGTGGCGATCGCGTTCGGCCTCAGCGCGGCCTGCGCCGCTTCCGGCGCGCAGGCCGCCGCCGCCGATGCGGCGACCGACCTGGACCGGATCGAGGTCCGCCCGCAACTGGAGGCGCAGGCCCGCGCGGTGGACCTCAAGCGTGAGTCCGACGCGATCCTGGACGCGGTCTCGGCCGACGAGGTCGGCGACTATCCCGACCAGAACGTGGCCGAGTCGCTGCAGCGCCTGCCCGGGATCAGCGTCACCCGCGACCAGGGCGAGGGCCGCTTCGTGGTGGTGCGCGGGCTGGACGCGGCGCTCAACAGCGTCAGCGTCGACGGCATCGCCATCGGCACCCCGGAGAGCGACAACCGCGCCGCGCCGATGGACGTGATCCCGTCCGAATCCACCGAGCGGCTGAAGGTGGTGAAGTCGCCGACGCCGGACATGCCCGGCGATGCGATCGGCGGCGCGATCCTGGTCGAGTCGGCCGCGGCGTTCGACCGCGACGGCCGCAGCATCCGCGCCAAGCTCGAGGCCAACCACCAGCAGCTCAGCGACAAGACCAGCCCCAAGGCCTCGTTCAACTACAGCGACCTGTTCGCCGACGACACGTTCGGCATCGCGCTGGGCCTGAACTACCAGGACCGCGAATTCCAGTCCGACAACACCGAAGGCGAGTACGACGCGATCGACGGCGGCGACCTGGTCATGGTCGAGCAGCAGCGCCGCAAGTACCACATCGACCGCAAGCGCATCGGCGCCAACCTCAACCTGGACTGGCATCCGGACCAGGACAACCGCTACTACCTGCGCACCCTGTTCAGCAGCTTCGAGGACGCCGAGACCCGCCAGAACACGGTGATCGCGTTCGATGCCGACGACATCGAGGCCAACGGCGACGGCATCTACGCGGCGCCGGTCGACGAGATCTCCAAGCGGGTGCGCTACCGCACCAAGCGGCAGGACACGCTGGCGGCGAGTTTCGGCGGCGAGAACCGCCTGAGTGGCGCGGTGCTGGACTACCAGGCCGGCTACACCAAGACCCGCGAGCGGGTGAACGACGAGAAGGAGGCGCGCTTCGAATACGACGGCGACGACCTCGACGCGACCATCGACCAGAACCGGCGCATGCCCGCCATCGGGCTGTCCGGCGACGACTGGGTGTCCAACGACGACTACGCGTTTGACAAGTTCGTGCTCTCGCCCAGCCGCACCGACGACGACGAGTACAGCGCCAGGATCAACGTGCGCTTCGACGGCGACAACGCCAGCTACAAGTTCGGCCTGCTCGGGCGCTGGCGCGACCGCGACGTCGACAAGAACGAGAGCGAACTGTCCGAAGGCCCCGGCATCGACCTGGCCGACTGGACCATGGCGCCGCCGGAGCACCGCCGCAACAGCCTGGGCGAGGCGCTGAGTTCATCGGCCATGCGCCGCTACTGGGCGCGCAACGGCAGCCAGTACAGCGCCGACGACGGCGACGTCGGCAGCAACGCGGTGGGCGCGCTGGCGGAGGACTACGTCGCCAGGGAAGACGTGCTGGCCGCCTATGCGATGGGCACCTGGGACATCGGCGCATTGCGGGTGATCGCCGGCGTGCGCGTGGAGAACACCCAGTTCAAGGCCAGCGGCAACCAGGTCGATCTCGCCGACGACGGCGAGTCGTTCGCGGCCAGCGCGCTGCAGGCCAGCAGCAGCTACACCACCGTGCTGCCGGGCCTGCACCTGCGCTGGAGCGGCGGCGACGACTGGGCGCTGCGCGCCGCGCTCAACAAGACCGTGTCGCGGCCCGGCTTCGGCCAGATCGCGCCGCACGCGACGATCAACAACGACGACGAGGAAGTGGAATTGGGCAATCCGAACCTGGATCCCTACGAATCGACCAACGTCGACCTGTCGTTCGAGCGCTACCTGGGCAAGACCGGCATCGTCTCGCTGGGCCTGTTCCACAAGTCGATCGACGGCTACATCGTGGACACGGTGATCGACAACGATCCGGCCTACGCCGGTTACGATGTGTCGATGGCGATCAACGGCAAGACCGCCAAGGTCTACGGCGCCGAGTTCAACTGGCAGCAGCAGTTCGCGTTCCTGCCCGACGGCTGGAACGGGTTGCTCGGCGGGGTCAGCGGCACCTGGCTGCACACCGAGTTCGACCCGGGGCTGGAGGACCGGCAGGGCGAGGACTTCGCGCTGCCGCGCGCCTCCAAGAACGTCTACAGCGCCTTTCTCGGCTACGAGCGCGACGGCTTCTCGACCCGGCTGTCGGCGGTGTACCGCAGCGAATACCTCGACGAACTGGGGGCAGCCCGCGACTACGATATCTTCGTGGCGCCCAACACCCAGCTCGACTTCAGCCTCGACTACCAGGTCACCGACGCCGTGCAGCTGTATTTCGACGCCTCCAACCTGCTCGACGAACCGCTGGAGCGCTACCAGGGCACGCGTTCGCATACCCAGCAGTACGAGGAATACGGCCGCACCTTCGCCGTCGGCCTGCGGGTGAAGCTGTGATGCGCACGGGCGCGGCGTTGCGTCTGGGAACGCTGGCGCTGGCATGCGCGCTGGTCGCGGCTTGCGCCAGCACGCCGCCGGCCGCGGTGGCGCCGGCAACCACCGTCGCCAAACCGGCAGCAGCCGACCGCGAGCCGGACGAGGGCGCGCAACACGACCCGCTGCTGAGCGCGGCCAATCTGCCGCACGCCGTGATCGCCGAAGCCTTCCTCACCGCGTTCACCCCGGCCGACAACCTCGATTCGCCGGCCAGCTGGACCACGCCGCAGGGCCAGCGTTGGGTCATCACCACCGCCAAGAAGAGCGGCGAACTGGTGGTGTTCGACGGCGCCAGTGGACAGCGCCTGCGCACCGTCGGCGGCAAGGGCGCCGCGCCAGGGCAGATGGACCGGCCCAACGGCATCGCCGTGGTCGGCGACCTGGCGCTGGTGGTCGAGCGCGACAACCATCGCGTGCAGGCGTTCTCGTTGCCCGGTTTCGCCTCCGTCGCGCTGTTCGGCGCCGAGGACCTGAAGAAGCCGTACGGGCTGTGGGCGCGGCCGAAGGATGGCGGCATCGAGGTCATCGTCAGCGACAACTACATGCTCGGCGCCGACGAGGAAACCGTGCCGCCGCTAGCCGAGCTGGGCCAGCGGTTCCGCCGCTACCAGCTGCGCAGGCAGGGCGACGCCTGGAGCGCGACGCTGGTCCAGACCTTCGGCGAGACCACGCCCGCCGGCGCGATCCGCATCGCCGAATCGGTGTTCGCCGATCCGGCGCACGACCGCCTGCTGCTGGCCGAGGAAGACGTCGCCAGCGGCACCCGCCTGCGCGAATACGGCCTGGCCGACGGCCGCTATCGCGGGCGCGACATCGGCGCGGACCTGTACAAGGCGCAGGCCGAGGGCATCGCCTTGCTGGCCTGCGCCGACGGCAGCGGCTACTGGATCGGCACCGACCAGTTCAAGGACCGCAGCCTGTTCCATGTGTTCGACCGGCGGACGCTGGCGCACGTCGGCGCCTTCGCCGGCAAGGTCACCGCCAACACCGACGGCGTGTGGCTGGACCAGCGTGGCGATGCGCGTTTCCCGCAGGGCGCGTTCTACGCCTTGCACGACGACCAGGCGGTGGCCGCGTTCGATTGGCGCGACGTCGCGCGCCGCCTGCGCCTGAAGACCTGCGCGCAGTGAGTCAGGCCGCCGGCGCAGGGCAGGATCGCCTGCGCCGCGGCGTCAGCGCGCCAGGTGGTAGAGCAGGAACGCGCCCAGCGCCAACACCGCCCAGCACGCCAGGCCGACGATCATCACCGCATCGTCGCTGGCGACCAGGCTGCCGCTGGCGTTGCGATAGAACAGCGGAGTGCCGTGGCGGCGCTTGCCGGACCGGCGCGGCGGCAGGTCGCGCCGCGCCTCGGCGCGGATCCGGCCCAGCGTCAGCACCGGGAGCAGCAGCCGGCCGCTCCAATAGCCGAACAACTGCACCACGAGTTCGAACAGCGGCCGGGCGATCGCCTCGGCCAGTTCCTGCAGCACGTCTCGGTCAGGCCGCCGCGGCCTGCGCCAGCCTGGGACCCTCGCGCAGCGCGCGGCCGATCAGCCCGACCAGCAGGTCCAGCTCCTCGCCGTCCATGCCGAAATGCGGGGTGAAGCGCAGCGAGTTCTCGCCGCCGTGGATCACGTTGACCCCGTGCTGGCGCAGCCATTCCTCGGTGGAATCGGCGCCGTAGCACTTGAACTGCGGCGCCAGCGCGCAGGAGAACAGCAGCCCGGTGCCCTGCACCTGGGTGATCAGCCCGCCGAGCTCGGCCTTGAGCTTCTCCAGTTTCTGCACCGCCTCGGCGCCGCGCGCGCGGATGTTGGCGCGCACCTGCGGGGTCAGCTGCGCCAGCGTGGCGCTGGCCACGTCCAGCGCGCGCGGGTTGCTGGTCATGGTGTTGCCGTAGGTGCCCTTGCGGTACAGCTGCGCGGCATGCTCGGTCACCGCCAGCACCGACAGCGGGAACTGGGCGGCGTTGAGCGCCTTGGAATAGGTTTCCATGTCCGGCGGATCGAGCTGTTCGAAGCCGGGGTAGTCGACCACCGACAGCACGCCGTGCGCGCGCAGCCCGGCCTGGATCGAATCGACCAGCAGCACGCTGCCGTGGGTGCGGGTCAGTTCGCGCGCGGCGGCGTAGAACGCCGGCGGCAGCGCGCGGCCCGGGTCGCCTTCGCCCATCACCGGCTCCAGGAACACCGCCTCGACGAACCAGCCGTGCTGCTCGGCATCGGCGAACGCGCGGCGCAGGGCGTCCACGTCGTAGGGCGCGATCGCGATCACCGAGTCCTCGCCGCGGTAGCTGGCCAGGTGCTGCACGTAGGCCTTGCGGCTGGAATCGGAATACAGCCCGGGGCGGTCGGTGCGGCCGTGGAAGCTGCCCTTGACCACGATGCGCTTGATCGTCGCGCCGGCGTGGCGCGCGCCCGGGTCGGTCTGCAGCTTGGCGTTGATGTCGGCGATGCGCGCGGCCAGCCCCACCGCTTCGGAGCCGGAGTTGAGGCACATGAACTTGCTGTACGGGCAGCCGCCGCGGCGCTGGCCGATCTCCGCGCGCAGCGCGCGGTCGAAGCGCAGCTGCGACACGCTCGGGGTCATCACGTTGGCCATCGCCTGCGGCCGCGCCATCGCGTCCAGCACCGCCTCGGGGGTGTGGCCGAAGCCGAGCATGCCGTAGCCGCCGGCGTCGTACAGCACCGCGCCCTTCAGCGTGACCACCCACGGACCGCGCGCGGCCAGCGCCACGTACGGGGTCACCGCATCGTCGGCGTAGAAATTGACGAAGCCGGCCTGCAGCGCGCGGATCTGCTCGGCCTCGTCCAGTTCCAGCAGCTCGGCGAACTCCTGCGCCAGGCGCGCATGCTCCGCGGCGGCGGCGTCGATCGCGGCGCCCAGCTGCGGGTGCGAGGCGGCCAGGCGCTCGACGCTGGCATCGTCCAGGCCGGCGGTCAGGCGGTCGCCGGCATGGGCGCGCAGCGGGGCGAGGGGGCCGAGTACGGTCATGCGGGATCTCCTGGAGGCGGGTCGTTCAGCGATAGACCTTCTATTATCGGGACAGGATCGTCGATTGGCAGAGTTGATTTGTGCAGGAAATCGGATAATTTCGTCGATTCGACGAAATCCGGCCGCGCATGAAGATCACCCCCTCCGACGAACGCCTGCTCTCGCTGCTGCGCGAGGACGCCCGCGCCTCCACCGCGCAGATCGCGCGCAAGCTCGGCCTGTCGCGCACCACCGTGCAGAGCCGGATCGAGCGGCTGGAGCGCGAAGGCGTGATCTGCGGCTATACGGTGCGCACCCGCGACGACTTCGAACAGGGCCACCTGCGCGCGCACATCCTGATCACCGTGCTGCCGAAGAAGATGACCTCGGTGGTCAAGGCCTTGCGCGAGATCGACGAGGTCCGCGTGCTGCATTCGGTCAGCGGCTCCTACGACCTGATCGCGCTGGGCGTGGTACCCGGGGTCAACGACATGGACGTGCTGACCGACCGCATCGGCGCGATCGACGGCGTGGAGCGCACGACCTCGTCGATCATCCTGTCGACCAAGTTCGAGAGGTGAGGGGCCGGGATTGGGGATTCGGGATTGGGGATTCGTAAGAGCATGGCGACTGCTGCGCTTTTAACGAATCCCCGGTCCCGAATCCCGAATCCCGGCCTCCCGGCTACAATGCCCGGCCATAATTCAACGACCCACCGGCCTTGAAGAAGTCCGATTTCCGCTACGACCTGCCCGAGGAGCTGATCGCGCAGGCGCCGCTGGCCGAGCGTTCGGCCAGCCGCCTGTTGCTGGTGCCGCCGGCGCCGGCGCCGTTCGCCGATCGCCAGGTGCGCGACCTGCCGGACCTGCTGCAGCCGGGCGACCTGCTGGTGTTCAACGACACCCGGGTGATCCCGGCGCGCCTGTTCGGGCACAAGAGCAGCGGCGGCCGGGTGGAGATCCTGATCGAGCGGCTGCTCGGCGGGCAGCGCGCACGCGCGCAGCTGGGCGTGAGCAAGTCGCCCAAGGCCGGCGCGCGCATCGCCCTGGATGCCGGCGGCGAGGCCGAGGTGCTGGACCGCGACGGCGAGTTCTACGTGCTCCAGTTCCACGTACCCGACACGCTGGAGTCCTGGCTGCAGCAGGCCGGGCGCCTGCCGTTGCCGCCGTACATCCGCCGCGAGCCCGGGCTGGACGACCGCGAGCGCTACCAGACCGTGTTCGCGCGCGAGGCCGGTGCGGTGGCCGCGCCGACCGCCGGCCTGCACTTCGATGCGCCCCTGCTGGCGGCGCTGCAGGCGCGCGGCGTCGGCTTCGGCCACGTCACCCTGCACGTGGGCGCCGGCACGTTCCAGCCGGTGCGGGTGGAAGCGCTGGACCAGCACGTGATGCACCGCGAATGGCTCAACGTCGGCGCCAGCCTGGTCGAGCAGGTGCGGCGCACGCGCGCCGCCGGCGGCCGCGTGATCGCGGTCGGCACCACGGTCGTGCGCGCGCTGGAGAGCGCGTCGAAGGACGGCGAGCTGCATCCCTTCGCCGGCGAGACGCAGATCTTCATCCTGCCCGGCTACCGCATCCGCAGCGTCGATGCGATGGTCACCAACTTCCACCTGCCGGAAAGCACGCTGCTGATGATGGTCTCGGCCTTCGCCGGCCGCGAGCGCATCTTCGAGGCCTATCGCCACGCGATCGCGCAGCGCTACCGCTTCTTCAGCTATGGCGATGCGATGCTGTTGTGGGGCCGGGATTGGGGATTGGAGATTGGGGATTCGTAGAAGCACTCTCTTACCCGTCACCGCCCGTGCGTTTGCCAATCCCGAATCCCGAATCCCGAACCCCGGCCTTTCAATGTCTCGACTGCAGTTCCAGCTCCACACCACCGACGGCGCCGCGCGCCGCGGCCGCCTGACCTTCCCGCGCGGGACGGTCGAGACCCCCGCGTTCATGCCGGTCGGCACCTACGGCTCGGTCAAGGGCGTGCTGCCGGAACAGATCAAGGCGCTGGGCGCGCAGATCATCCTCGGCAACACCTTCCACCTGTACCTGCGGCCGGGCCTGGACGTGATCGGCGACCACGGCGGGCTGCACGGCTTCGCCCGCTGGGACGGGCCGATCCTGACCGACTCGGGCGGCTTCCAGGTGTTCTCGCTGGCGCACCGGCGCAAGATCAGCGAGCAGGGCGTGACCTTCGCCTCGCCGACCGACGGCGCCAAGGTGTTCCTGGGCCCGGAGGAGAGCATGCGGATCCAGAAGGTGCTCGATTCGGACATCGTGATGATCTTCGACGAGTGCACCCCGTACCCGGCCACCGAGGACGTGGCGCGGCGCTCGATGGAGCTGAGCCTGCGCTGGGCGCAGCGCTCGCGCGACGCGCACGAGGCCTTGAGCAACGATGCGGCGCTGTTCGGCATCGTCCAGGGCGGCGTGCACGCGGACCTGCGCACGCGCTCGATCGAAGGCCTGCAGGCGATCGGCTTCGATGGCTACGCGATCGGCGGGCTGGCGGTGGGCGAGCCGGAGCACGAGCGCAACGCGATGCTCGAGCACCTGCATCCGCGGCTGCCGGCCGACCGCCCGCGCTACCTGATGGGGGTGGGGCGGCCGGAGGACCTGGTCGAGGGCGTGGCCCGCGGCGTGGACATGTTCGACTGCGTGATGCCGACCCGCAACGCGCGCAACGGCCACTATTTCACCTCCTTCGGCACCGTGCGCATCCGCAACGCCCGCTACGAGCGCGACCTGGACCCGATCGAGCCCGGCTGCGGCTGCCACGCCTGCAGCGGCGGCTATACCCGTTCCTACCTGCGGCACCTGGACCGCTGCAACGAGATGCTGGCGCCGATGCTGGGCACCCTGCACAACCTCTGGTACTACCAGAAGCTGATGGCCGACATGCGCGCGGCGATCGCCGCGGGAACCTTTGCCCAGTTCCGGCGGTCCTTCTATGCGGCGCGGGGAGCGGAAGCGACGCCGCTCCCGTCCGAGCAGGCATAAAGCCCCTCTCCCCCCGGGAGAGGGGTTGGGTGAGGGTACGTGCGAAGCCTCGCGAGCATCGAAAGCGCACGGGGGCTGAGCCCGCACCCTCATCCGCCGCTGCGCAGCCCCTTCTTTTCGTTGGAAAAAGGGGGCGCCGCGGCCGGCCCCAGGGGAGGCGGGAGATCGTGGCATAATCGGCGGCTGCTTGCCGCTTCCAGGCGACAGACCAGCGGTCCGTGCCCCAACGGCGACGGGCTGCCCAAACCATAGGACACACCGATGAACCCGCTCGATTTCCTGATTCCCGTGGCCCAGGCGCAGACCGCCGGCGCCGCTCCCGCCGGTGGCGGCATGCAGATGTTCCTGCTGCCGATCATCCTGATCGCGGTGATGTACTTCGTGATGATCCGCCCGCAGATGAAGCGGCAGAAAGAACACAAGTCGATGCTGGACAAGCTCGGCCGCGGCGACGAGGTCATCACTTCCGGCGGCGTGGCCGGCGTGGTCACCGACATCGGCGACAACTTCATCACCGTGGAAATCGCCGACAACGTGCGCATCCGCGTGCAGAAGGGCGCCATCGGCAACGTGCTGCCCAAGGGTACGCTGAAGTCCGCCTGATCCATTTCTCTTACTGCTAGGCGCGGCGCCGGCGTGGCGTCGTGCGGGGTCCTGCAATGCTCGAGTTTCCGCGCTGGAAGTATTTCCTCATCCTGATCGTGCTGGCGTTCAGTGCGTTGTACGCGCTGCCCAACGTCTACCAGAAGGACCCCTCGGTCCAGATCACCGCCAGCCGCGGCGGTCAGCTCGACGAGGCCCTGCGCGAGCGGGTCAGCGCCGACCTGAAGGCGGCCGGGATCACCCCCAAGTCGGTGGCCAAGGAGGGCGACAGCCTGATGGTGCGCCTGCCGAGCCTGGAGGCGCAGACCCGCGCCAACGACATCCTGCGCCAGCAGGTGGGCGAGAACTACACGGTGGCGCTGAACCTGGCCTCGACCGTGCCGGAGTGGCTGTCCAAGATCGGCGGCAAGCCGATGGTGCTGGGCCTGGACCTGGTCGGCGGCGTGCACTTCGCGCTGCAGGTGGACCAGAAGGCGGCGCTGGAGAAGCGCCTGGACGCCTTCGCCGAGGACATCCGCACCACGCTGCGCGACAACCGCATCGCCTACCGCGCGGTCGAGCGCCGCGCCGACAACAGCATCCAGGTCGGCCTGGGCGAGGGCGCCGACGCCGACGCCGCGCGTGCCGCGCTGGCCAAGGCGCAGCCGACGCTCAGCTATGCCGTGTCCGGCCAGACCATCGCGGTCTCCGTGCCCGACGCCGAGCTCAAGCAGATCGCCGCCGGCGCCATCGAGCAGAACCTGACCACGCTGCGCAACCGCGTCAACCAGCTCGGCGTGGCCGAGCCGATCATCCAGCGCCAGGGCGAGGACCGCATCGTGGTCGAGCTGCCGGGCGTGCAGGACACCGCCGAGGCCAAGCGCATGATCGGCGCCACCGCCACGCTGGAGTTCCGCGGCGTGGTCGAGGGCAATGCCGAGGACGCGGTGCGCACCGGCAACATCCCGCCGGAGGCCAAGGTGTACCGCCTGCGCGACAGCGGCGCGCCGGTGCTGCTGAACAAGCGCGTGCTGGTGTCCGGCGACCAGATGGTCAACGCCACCGTCAGCAACGACCAGAACGGCCTGCCGGCGGTGGCGGTCACCCTCAACAACGTCGCCGGCCAGCGCATGTTCGACTACACCAGCGCCAACACCGGCAAGCTGATGTCGGTGGTCTACATCGAGCGCATCCCGACCGTGAGCATGGTCGACGGCAAGGAAGTGCGCAGCGTGCGGGTCAAGGAAGAGGCGCTGGCGCCGACCCGCATCGCCGGCGTGTTCGGCAAGAACTTCCAGACCACCGGCCTGGAGAAGGTCGAGGCCGAGAACCTGGCCAAGCTGCTGCGCGCCGGTTCGCTGGCCGCGCCGATGGACTTCGTCGAGGAATACGTGATCGGCCCGAGCCTGGGCGCGGAGAACGTCGAGCGCGGCGTCACCGCGGTGATCTACGCGTTCCTGTTCACCCTGGTGTTCTTCGGCGTGTACTACCGCATGTTCGGCGTGATCACCTCGGTGGCGCTGCTGATGAACCTGCTGATCGTGGTCTCGGTGATGTCGCTGTTCGGCGCCACCATGACCCTGCCCGGCTTCGCCGGCCTGGCCTTGTCGGTCGGCCTGTCGGTGGACGCCAACGTGCTGATCAACGAGCGTATCCGCGAGGAGCTGCGGATGGGCGTGCCGCCGAAATCGGCGATCGCCGCCGGCTACGAGAAGGCGGGCGGCACCATCCTCGACGCCAACCTCACCGGCCTGATCGTCGGCGTGGCCCTGTACGCGTTCGGCACCGGCCCGCTGAAGGGCTTCGCGCTGACCATGATCATCGGCATCTTCGCCTCGATGTTCACCGCGATCACCGTCTCGCGCGCGCTGGCCACGCTGATCTACAGCCGCCGCAAGAAGCTCAAGTCCGTCGCCATCTGATGCGGGTCCCTCGCCAGAGCCCGCACCGCCATGCGCGGGGCAGGAAATGCGAGTCCTTCGCAAGAGCCCGCGCCTCCAGGTGCGGGGTCCAAATTATGAAGAGCACGTCTCCATGAAAATCTTTCCGCTCCATCTGATCCCGAACGACACCCAGATCGACTTCATGCGCTGGCGGCGTCCGACCCTGGTGCTGATGCTGGTGCTGGCGGTGGCCTCGTTCGGGGTGATCTTCGCCAAGGGCTTCAACTACGCGCTGGAGTTCACCGGCGGCGCGCTGGTGCAGACCAGCTTCCAGAAGCCGGTGGACATCGACCACGTGCGCGAGCAGCTGGCCACGGCCGGCTTCGAGAACGCGCAGGTGCAGAACGTCGGCAGCGGCAACGAGGTGGTGATCCGCCTGCAGCCGCAGGGCGAGCACAACAACGAGGACGTGACCAAGAACCTGGCCGAGCAGGTGCGCAAGGCGGTGAGCACCGCGCAGAACCCGGCGACGGTGAAGCCGGGCGAGTTCGTCGGCCCGCAGGTCGGCAAGGACCTGGCGCTGAACGGCGTCTACGCCACCGTGTTCATGCTGGTCGGCTTCCTGATCTACATCGCGTTCCGCTTCGAGTGGAAGTTCGCGGTGGTGGCCAGCCTGACCGCGCTGTTCGACCTGCTGGTGACGGTGGCCTACGTCTCGGTCACCGGCCGCGAGTTCGACCTGACCGTGCTGGCCGGCCTGCTGTCGGTGATGGGCTTTGCGATCAACGACATCATCGTGGTGTTCGACCGTGTGCGCGAGAACTTCCGCAGCCTGCGCGTGGAGCCGGTGGAAGTGCTGAACCGCTCGATCAACCAGACCCTGTCGCGCACGGTGATCACCGCGGTGATGTTCTTCCTGTCGGCGCTGGCGCTGTACCTGTACGGCGGCAACTCGATGGAAGGCCTGGCCCTGACCCACATGATCGGCGCGGTCATCGTGGTGGTGTCCTCGGTGATCGTGGCGGTGCCGCTGCTGTCGATCGGCCCGTTCCAGGTCACCAAGCAGGACCTGCTGCCGAAGTCGAAGGACGTGGAGGCGCTGGCGCGCAGGCCCTGAGGGCTGGGATTCGGGATTGGGGATTGGGGATTCGCAAAAGCGGGTTCCCGGTCCTCAAAAAAAAAGCCGCGCAGATGCGCGGCTTTTTTGTTTTGAGATGGTGGATCCAGAGAGGATCGGCGCCTGGGAATTGCTTTTGCGAATCCCCAATCCCCAATCCCGAATCCCGGCCCCTCAAAACTTCGCGTCGAACTCCGCCGCATACCCCGTGTTGACCATCAGCTTCTGCAGCGCGTCGCTGACCTTGATGTTGCCGGCGACGATCTGGAACTGCGGGGCGCCGCGGTCGTCGATGCGGCCCGGGGTGGCGCCCTTGAAGTCGGTGATGCGGCCGCCGGCCTCGCGTACCAGCAGCACGCCGGCGGCGATGTCCCAGGCCTTCACGCCGGCCTCGAAGTAGGCGTCGACGCGGCCGCAGGCCACGTAGGCCAGGTCCAGCGCGGCCGAGCCGGTGCGGCGGATGTCCTCGGCCTGCACCATCAGCGCGTCCACGCACTTGAGCTGGGCCGTGGTGCGCTTGCGCTCGCGCGGGGCGAAGCCGGTGTTGACCATCGCCCCGTTCAGGTCCTTGCGCTCGCTGACGCGGATGCGGCGGTCGTTGAGCACCGCGCCGTTGCCGCGGCTGGCGGTGAACAGTTCATTGCGCAGCGGATCGAAGATCACCGCGTCGATCGGCTCGCCGTTCTCGACCAGGGCGATGGACACGCAGTAGTGCGGGAAGCCGCGCAGGTAGTTGCTGGTGCCGTCGAGCGGGTCGATCACCCACATGTAGCGGCCGCCGCCCTGCACGCCGCCTTCCTCGCCCATCACCCCGTAGTCGGGATAGGCGCGGCGCAGTTCCTTGACGATCACCTTCTCCGCGTCGGCATCGACTTCGCTGGCGTAGTCCATGCGGTCCTTCTGCACCACGTTCAGCGCTTCCAGCCGGTTGATATGGCGCAACAGCACGTTGCCGGCGAGGCGGGCGGCCTTGACCATGACGGTGACGGCGGGTTTTTGCATGGCAACGGCTCCCGAGAGGGCGGAGAAGGATCTGGCGGAGGAAAAGAGCGGTCCGGCGCGAAGGCCGGCCGCACAGTTTACCATCTACGCCCCGTTCGCTCCGCATCTTCCATTGCCATGACCGTTTCCGCCCGCATCCGCTTCGTCCTGGTCGGTACCCAGCACCCCGGCAACATCGGAGCGGCGGCGCGGGCGATGAAGACCATGGGCCAGGCGCGGCTGGTGCTGGTGGCGCCGGAGCGCGCGCTCGACGAGGACGCCTACCGGCGCTCGGCCGGCGCCGAGGACGTGCTGCAGCAGGCGCCGGTGCTGGGCACCCTGGCCGAGGCGGTGGCCGATTGCCGGCTGGTGCTCGGCTGCACCGCGCGCAGCCGGCGGGTGTCGCTGGAGGAGCTGCTGCCGGCGGACGGCGCGCAGCGGCTGGTCGCCGCGGCCGCCGAGCAGGCCGAGGTCGCGCTGGTGTTCGGCCGCGAGCGCACCGGCCTGACCAACGAGGAACTGCAGCTGTGCCATGCGGCGGTGCACATTCCCTCCGATCCGGCGTTCAGCTCGCTCAACCTGGCCGCGGCGGTGCAGGTGCTGGCCTACGAACTGCGCCTGGCGCACCTGCGCGACGCGGCGCCGGCGCCGGCGCCGGAACCCGGCTTCCGCGAGGCGCCGGCCAGCCACGCGCAGTTGGAAGGCATGTTCGGGCAACTGGCCGAGACGCTGGACGACATCGACTTCCACAAGGGCCGCGCGCCGGATTCGGCGATGCGCAAGCTGCGCCGGCTGTTCCTGCGCAACGCGCTGACCGAGCAGGAAGTGCGGCTGCTGCGCGGCATCCTGTCCGATGCGCAGCGCATGGCGCGGCTGGCGGGGCAGGCGCGCAGCTAGTTGTCGGGACCGGGACCCGGGACCCGGCAAAGCCGGCGGATTCCGGGTCATCGGCGACTGGCGCTCGTCGTGGTGCGCAGGCGTTCCTTCCCTGCCGCGCCATCAGCGCCCCGAATCCCCACTCCCAAATCCCCGATCCCGGCTTCACCACCTGTCGCCGGATGACACTTTCGGCTAGGCTTGCAGCCTCTACATGGGGAATGTGGTTTGCAAAGTTCGCGGTGGCGGGTCGTCATGGTGTGGCTGGCGCTGGCGATGTGCTGGCCCATGGCTGTGCACGCGCGCCCGTCGGTATTGGTATTGGGACGCATCAGCGACAACCCCAAGGCCCACTACGAGCAGCTGAAGCCGTTGCTGGACTACGTGGTGCCGCGCATGCGCGATGTCGGCATCACCTCCGGGCAGATCCTGATGGCCCGCGACAGCCAGCAGATGAGCAGCTACCTGCGCCGCGGCCGCGTCGACTGGGTCACCGAGACCGCGGCCACCGCGATGGCGCTGCAGCAGCGCGGCGGGGTGCGGCCGCTGCTGCTGACCGAACGCAGCGGCGTGCGCGAGTACCACACCGTGTTCTTCGTGCGCCGCGACGGGCCGCTGCACACATTGGACGACCTGCGCGGCCGCACCCTGGCGCTGCAGAGCACCTTGTCCACCAGCGCCTACCTGGTGCCGATGATGACCCTGTTCGAGCACGACCTGCACCCGGAGATCCTGCTCTCGCCGAAGGACCAGGCGTCGGCGGACACGGTCGGCTACGTGTTCGCGCGTTCGGAACTCAACATCGCCTCCTACGTGCACAAGCACCTGGTGGACGCCGGCGCGCTGAGCAGCCTGGACTGGGACGACGACCGCCGCGTGCCGCCGGCGTTCCGCCGCGATTTCCGGGTGATCTACCGCACCGAGCCGTTCCCGCGCGCGGTGGAGATGGTGCGCGGCGACCTGGCCTCGCCGGTGCAGGCGCGGCTGCGCGAGGTGTTGCTGGAGGCCGCCGGCGATCCGCAGGGCAGCGCGGCGCTGCGCAAGTTCTTCGGCACCTCCGGCTTCTATCCGGTGGATCCGGCCTCGCAGAAACGGCTGGACCAACTGCGCGCCGGCGTTGCGCGGGTCAAGCTGGAAGTCGAATGAAGACGCTGCGCTTCGGATTGCAGGCCAGGTTCCTGCTGGCGATGGGCGTGGCCGCATTCCTGATCCTGGCGATCCTGGCGCTGATGCTGGAGCGGCAGGCGGCGATGCAGAACGAGGTGCGCACGCTCAGCGGCAACGTGATCCATGGCCTGTTCGACCGCAGCATGCGCAGCCGCGGCGAGACGCTGGCGCAGCAGCTTTCCGAGTCGCTGGCCAACCCGGTGTACTACTCGGACCTGGACGCGATCGGCAGCCAGGTGCGCTCGGCGTTGGGCTACGTGACGGTGGCCTACGTGCTGGTGTACGACGCCGACGGGCGCCTGATCCACGACGGCAGCGACGACCTGCCCGGCTACGGCCAGCGCATGCGCGGCCCGATGGCGGAGGCGGCGATCAAGGCCAACGGCCTGCTGGCGCAGGAGTCGGGCGACATCCTCGACGTGTCGATGCCGATCATGATCGGCGACCAGCGCGTGGGCGGGGTGCGCGTGGGCATGTCCTGGGCGCGGGCGCTGGTCTACGAGCGCAAGGCCGGCGAGAACCTAGACCAGCGCCTGGACGCGCTGGGCAAGCGGCACCTGGGCTGGCTGTTGCTGCTGCTGGCCGCGCTCGCGCTCACCGCGGTGATGGTGGCGATCTACGTGCAGCGCACGCTGGTGGCGCCGATCCGCTGGCTGGCCGCGGCCGCGCGCCAGATCGAGGCCGGCGACTACGTGGTGGAGCGCCGCGACAGCGGCCGCCGCGACGAGGTCAGCGAGCTGCTGCGCGCGTTCGGGCGCATGAGCGAGGCGATCGCGCGCCACGACCGCGACGTGCGCCACATGGCCTACACCGATGCATTGACCGGGCTGACCAACCGGCTCGCGTTCCGCGAGGCGCTGGACCACCGCATGCTGTCCGCGCGCGCCTCGCAGCGGCGCCTGGCGCTGCTGTTCGCCGACATCGACGACTTCAAGCGGATCAACGACACCCTCGGCCACGAGGCCGGCGACGAGGCGCTGCTGCAGTTCGCGCGGCGCATCCAGCTGGCGGTGGAGCAGCTGGGCGGGCACGACGCGCTGCTGGCGCGCTTCGGCGGCGACGAGTTCGTGATCCTGGTCGAGGACGCGCCCGAGCACGTGGTGCAGGTCGCCACCGGCCTGGCCGAGCGCCTGGTGCAGGAGCTGCGCGAGCCGCTGCGGATCCAGGAGCGCGAGGTGTTCATGGGCACCTCGATCGGCATCACCGTCTACCCGGGCGACGCCGAGCACGCCTCGGCGCTGCTGAAGAACGGCGACATCGCGATGTACCAGGCCAAGCTGGCCGGCAAGAACTGCCATCGCTTCTACAGCCGCGCGATGGACTATGCGGTGGAGCGGCGCGTGCACATGGAGCACGAGTTGCGCGGGGCCTGGGACCGCGACGAACTGAAGCTGGCGTACCAGCCGATCTTCCGCACCCTGGACCGGCGCATGGTCGGGGTGGAGGTGTTGCTGCGCTGGCAGCACCCGACGCTGGGCACGATCTCGCCGACGGTGTTCATCGACGTGGCCGAGCAGAGCGGGCTGATCGAGAGCATCGGCCCCAAGGTGCTGCGCGCGGCCTGCCACGAAGCCACGCACTGGCAGCGCTTCGACGGCAGCCGCGACCTGTTCGTGTCGGTCAACGTGTCGCCGCGGCAGCTGCGCAGCGGCGACCTGCCGGAAATCGTCGCCGACTGCCTGCGCGAATCCGGCCTGCCGGCGGCGCAGCTGCACCTGGAACTGACCGAGACCGCGGTGATCGGCGACGAGCTGCAGGCCGCCAGCATGCTGGCGCGGCTGCACCGCACCGGGGTCAAGGTCTGGCTGGACGACTTCGGCACCGGCTTCTCCGGCCTGAGCCACCTGCGCCAGGTGCCGGTGGATGGGGTCAAGATCGACAAGAGCTTCGTGGCCGACCTGCAGCGCGACCCGGACGACCTGGCCCTGACCACCGCGATCATCGCGATGGCGCATTCGCTGGGCATCACCGTGGTCGCCGAGGGCATCGAGCAGGAAGTGCAGTTCGAACTGCTGCGCGAGCGCGGCTGCGAACTGGGGCAGGGCTTCTGGCTCAGCCACCCGCTCAGCGCCGCCGAATTCCGCCAGCTGCTGGCCAGCGAGGGCATGCCGCGCGGCTAGGCGGGTCTGCGATTTGGAGAATTGCGCTTGCTTTCTGTAGGAGCGGCTTCAGCCGCGACGGGCGTTACCGGTAACGTCCGTCGCGGCTGAAGCCGCTCCTACAGAAGCAGTGGGAAGCAGCAGCGGCATCGCCCCGACGATCCAGTTCGCGGCCGTAGGCCTCGCGCAGCCCCGACCTCACCGCGCCGCGTCGGGCACCGACACGCCGGCCTCGGTCTGCCGCACCGGCCGCATCGTCCCGTCCGGGTTGTAGTGCAGGTATTCGACCGTCACCGCACGCCGGCCGATGGCGCCGTTCAAGTCGCCGATCGCCAGCGTCGCGTTGTGCAGGAACAGGTACCACCGGTCCTTGAACTGCACGATGCCCGGGTGGATGGTGAAGCTGTACTTGCCCGAGCCGGTCAGTTCGCCGCGGTACGTCCACGGCCCGGTGATGGCCGGCGCGGTCGCATAGGACACGTGCTCGTCGCGTTGCGTGTCGCGGTCCAGCGAGGCGTAGGTCAGGTAGTACAGGTCGCCGCGCTTGTGCAGCCACGGGCCTTCCTCGAAATGCGGCGGCGTGATCTCGCGGATGGGCCCGTCGATCTCGATCATGTTGGGCTTGAGCTTGGCCAGATAGCACTGGCGGTTGCCCCAGGCGATCCAGGTGCTGCCGTCGTCGTCGGTGAGCACGGTGGGGTCGATGTCTTCCCAGCTGTGCGTGCCCTTGGGCGTCATCGCATTGGTGATCAGCGCCGAGCCGCGGGCGTCCACGAACGGGCCGGTCGGCGTGTCCGCGACCGCGACCGCGATCGCCTTGCCCGGCTGCGTGGCATCGTGCTCCACCGCGGCGTAGAAATAGAACTTGCCGTTCTTCTCGATCGCCTGCGACGCCCACGCGTCCTGCTTGGCCCACTTGAAATCCTTGACGTTCATGACCGGGGCGTGGGCGGTCCAGGTCTTCATGTCCCTGGTCGAATAGACCAGCCACTCGCGCATGGTGAACATCTCGTCGCGCTGCGCCTCGTCGTGGCCGACATACAGGTAGAGCGTGTCGCCGACCACCAGCGGCGCGGGATCGGCGGTGAACCTGTCGCGGACGATCGGGTTGGCGCCGGCGGCCGGCTGCGGCTCCGCTGCGAGCGCTCCGGCGGCGGCAAGCAGCGCCATGAGTCCGAGCCGGCAGTGCCGGCGGCGCCAGGTCATCATCAAGGCTCGCATCGAGGTCTCCCGTTGGTAGCGCTAGCATCGCGGCGCAGCGGCGGCTGCAGGGCGAGCCTAACCTACCGCGGGTCCGCTCGCATGCGCTCCGCGAGGCCCGGAGAAGCCGATCGCCCGGGACGGAATGGCCGTCTCTGCCGGAGTTCGGGGCAGTGCCGCGGCACCGCGGTGCCAGTCCCACCTTGTTGCGCGACGGCACGCTGCGCCGGCGTTGCGCAGGCGCCTCTTCAGCAAGGCCACCGCCACGGCGAAGATCCGCAACGCGCCGCTCTGCGGCAACGTCGCCTACAGCGCGCGCTTGCCGGTGTCGCCGGGGATCTCGCGCACCAGTTTCGGTACCAGGTACCCGGACAGCCGCGCGGCCAGCGCCTGGTGCAGCGCGCGCGCGGTGGCGTCGTCCACTTCGAAATGGGCCACGCCCTCGACCCGGTCCAGCTGGTGCAGGTAATACGGCAGCGCGCCGGCGGCGAAGCTGCGCTCGCTCAAGGCGGCCAGCGCCTCGACGCTGTCGTTGACTCCGCGCAGCAGCACCGCCTGGTTCAGCAGTTGCGCGCCGGTGCCGCGCAACTGCGCCAGCGCCGCGTCCACGCCGGCGTCGAATTCGTTGGCGTGGTTGGCGTGGATCACGAACGCCAGCGGCCACGGCAGCGACCGCAGCCAGGCCAGCAGCGGAGCGTCGACGCGCTCGGGCAGCACCACCGGCAGGCGGCTGTGGATGCGCAGGCGCTTGAGCTGCGGGATGGCGGCCAGCGCCTCGGTCAGTTCGGCCAGCTTGGGCGTGGCCAGCGACAGCGGGTCGCCGCCGGACAGGATCACCTCGTCGATGTCCGGATCGGCGGCGATCGCCGCCACCGCGGCGCGCCAGCCGTCGCGCGCGGCGGTTTCCTCGGCATACGGGAAGTGGCGGCGGAAGCAGTAGCGGCAATGCACCGCGCAGCTGCCGGTAGCCACCAGCAGCGCGCGGCCGCGGTATTTCTGGATCACCCCGTCGGCCTTCTTGGCCGCACCGTCGCCGACCGCATCCAGCGCGAAACCCGGCACCCGGCGCAGTTCGGCGTCGATCGGCAGCACCTGCCGCAGCAGCGGGTCGTGCGGGTCGCCAGGGCGCATGCGGGCGACGAAGCCGCGCGGCACGCGCAGCGCGAACTGCGTCGCAGCCTGTTCGGAGACGCCGAGCGCCTGCGGGTCCAGCCCGAGCAGCGCCAGCAACTCGCGCGGGTCGCGCACGGCATCGCGCCACAGCTGTTGCCAGCGCGGCGGGGCCAACACGGCGGGGGAGGGGGACGGCTGCATCGGGCGGGGGGCTGCGGTTATCATATGCGGTCATAAAACGAGCGCCCGCCGGTTGCGGCGGGAGCTTTCCATTCTATCCGGCCGGCCGCCGAACGCGGCGGGTTTGCCTTACCCGAGGAGTTTCAGATGGCCAGCTATGGCATGAACGACGTCAAGACCGGGATGAAGATCCTGGTCAACAGCGAACCTGCGATCATCACCGACACCGAATACGTCAAGCCGGGCAAGGGCCAGGCCTTCACCCGCATCAAGTACCGCTTCATCAAGTCCGGGCGCGTGGTTGAAATGACCATGAAGGCGACCGACAACGTGGAAGCGGCCGACGTGGTCGATACCAACATGCAGTACCTGTACACCGACGGCGAGTACTGGCACTTCATGCAGCAGGAGACCTTCGAGCAGGTGCAGGCCGACAAGGCCGGCGTCGGCGATGCCGCCAAGTGGATCAAGGGCGAGGAAGACTGCGTGGTGACGCTGTGGAACGGCACCCCGATCCAGGTCACCCCGCCGAACTTCGTCGAGCTGAAGATCGTCGAGACCGACCCGGGCGTGCGCGGCGACACCTCCGGCGGCGGCGGCAAGCCGGCCACGCTGGAAACCGGCGCGGTGGTGCGGGTGCCGCTGTTCGTCGGCCAGGACGAGATCATCAAGGTCGATACGCGTTCGGGCGAATACTTCTCGCGCGTCAAGTAAGCCGGCGCGCCCGCGGCCGCAGCCGGCCGCGGGCGCGCGCACGCGCTGGCGTGTGGCGGCCAGGCATCGCAATGCCGGATCGCCGCGGGGCGGTGCCGGACCACCCCGCTTCCAGGAAATTCCCGTGACGACCAGCCACGCCGACAGCGCCGATGCCAAGTACCCGCACGACCGGGTCGTATTCTTCAGCGATGCGGTCTTCGCCATCGCCATCACCTTGCTGGCGGTGGAGATCAAGGTGCCGGGGCATGCCGAGGTCGAGGCCGCCGGCGGCATCCTGGCCGCGCTGCACCGGATGTTGCCGCTGTTCATCGGGTTCGCGGTGAGCTTCCTGGTCACCGCGCTGTTCTGGAAGTCGCACCTGCAGCTGTGCCGGCATATCCGCCAGTTCGACGACCGACTGATCTGGCTCAACGTGCTGCAGCTGCTGCTGATCGGCCTGCTGCCGTTTTCCACGGCGCTGTATTCGGACTATGTCGGCAGCCACGAGGCGTTCGCGGTGTATTGCGCGCATCTGGCCGCGATCGGCGTGGCCGCCTACCTGATGCATGCCTACGCGGTGCGCAAGGAGGGCCTGGTGCAGCGGCTGGGCGCGCTGCAGGCGCGTGCGATGACGCTGCGCGTGGCGATCGCGCCGGTGGTGTTCGCGCTGTGCATTCCGCTGGCGATGATCGCACCCGTGCTGGGGCGATTGGGTTTCTTGGCGGTGTTCGTGCTGCAGTGGGTGGTGATGCGCGTGTACCGGCGCCGCATCGGCCAGGCCCAGGCGGCAACCTGATCCTTCCTTTTCCAGAGCGCTTGCGATGACCTCCATTCCCGAATCCTGCGACCTGCTGATCGAAGCCGGCTACGTGGTCCCGATCGAGCCGCACGCGGTGGTGCTGGAGGACCACGCGGTGGCGGTGCGCGGCAGCGACATCGTCGCGGTGCTGCCGCGCGCCGAGGCGCACGCGCGCTTTTCCGCCGCGCGCACCGTGTCGCGCCCGGACGCGGCGCTGCTGCCGGGCCTGGTCAACGCGCACACCCACAACCCGATGACCCTGCTGCGCGGCATCGCCGACGACCTGCCGCTGATGGTGTGGCTGCAGCAGCACATCTGGCCGGTGGAGACCGCGGTGATCGGCCCGGAGTTCGTCGCCGACGGCACCGCGCTGGCGATCGCCGAGATGCTGCGCGGCGGCACCACGTGCGCCAACGAGAACTACTTCTTCGCCGACGTGCAGGCCGCGGTGTACAAGCAGCACGGTTTCCGCGCGCGGGTGGGCACGGTGATCATCGATTTCCCGACCGCCTGGGCCAAGACCTCCGACGAATACTTCGAACGCGCCTGCGAGGTGCACGACCAGTGGCGCGACGATCCGCTGATCGGCATCGCCTTCGCCCCGCATGCGCCGTACACGGTCAACGACGCCAACTTCGAGCGGGTGCGGATGCTGTCCGACCAGCTCGACGTGCCGGTGCACCTGCACACCCACGAGACCGCGCAGGAGATCGCCGACTCGCTCAAGCAGTACGGCCAGCGCCCGCTGGCGCGGCTGGACCGGCTCGGCCTGGTCAACGACCGCCTGATCGCGGTGCACATGACCCAGCTCACCGACGCGGAGATCCACCTGTGCGCCGAGCGCGGGGTCAGCGTGGTGCATTGCCCCGAATCCAACCTCAAGCTCGCCTCCGGGTTCTGCCCGGCCTGCGCGCTGCAGCGCGCGGGCGTGAACCTGGCGATCGGCACCGACGGCTGCGCCAGCAACAACGACCTGGACATGTTCAGCGAGAACCGCACCGCGGCGATCCTGGCCAAGGCCGTGGCCAACGACGCCACCGCGCTGGACGCGGCCAGCACGCTGCGCGCGGCCACGCTGGGCGGCGCGCGCGCGCTGGGCTTCGGCGAGAAGATCGGCTCGATCGAGGTCGGCAAGCAGGCCGACCTGATCTGCGTGGACCTGTCCGCGCTGGAGACCCAGCCGCTGCACAACGTGCTGTCGCAGCTGGTCTACGCCACCGGCCGGCAGCAGGTCAGCGACGTGTGGATCGCCGGCCAGCGCAAGCTCGAGCAGCGGGTGCTGGTGGACATGGACGCCGATGCGCTGGTCGCCAACGCGCGGCAATGGCGCGAGCGCATCCGCAGCGTACACGCCTGATCCGCTTTACTGCCGTGCCGCGATCCGCGCGCGGCCCAACCGAGATGCCGCCATGACCGCTTCCGCTTCCAACACGTCCGCCAATTTCGATCAGGCCGAACTGGACAAGTTCGGCGCGCTGGCCACCCGCTGGTGGGACGCCGACGGCCCGCAGAAACCGCTGCACGCGCTGAACCCGGTGCGCCTGCGCTACGTCGCCGACCGGCTGCCGCTGCGCGGCGCCAGCGTGCTCGACGTGGGCTGCGGCGGCGGCCTGCTCAGCGAGGCGCTGGCCAAGGAGGGGGCGCAGGTCACCGCGATCGACCTGGCCCCGGAACTGGTCAAGGTGGCGCGGCTGCACCAGCTCGAATCCGGCGTGGAGGTCGATTACCGCGTGCAGTCGGTCGAGGACCTGGCCGCCGAGCGCCCGGGCAGCTTCGACGCGGTCACCTGCATGGAGATGCTCGAGCACGTGCCCGATCCGGCGGCGATCGTGCGCGCCTGCGCGACCCTGCTCAAGCCCGGCGGCCAGCTGTTCCTGTCCACGCTCAACCGCACCCCGGCCGCGTTCGCGCTGGCCATCGTCGGCGCCGAGTACGTGGCGCGGCTGCTGCCCACCGGCACCCACCGCTACCAGGATTTCATCAAGCCGGCCGAACTGGCGGCGTGGCTGCGCCAGGCCGACCTGCAGCTGCACGACGTCAGCGGCATGCTGTACGAGCCATGGCGCAACCGTGCGCGGCTGTCCACGCGCACCGAGGTGAACTACCTGGCGTGTGCGGTGAAGCCGGGAATCGGGAATGGGGAGTAGGGAATCGGCACAGCCGCCGCGCGGCCAGTTTCCGCGTGCGGTGCTGTTCGACCTGGACGGTACCTTGCTGGACAGCGCGCCGGATCTGTTGGCGGCGGCCAATGCGCTGCGCGCCGAGCAGGGCCGCGACGCGCTGACCCTTGAGCAGTTGCGCCCGGTGGTGTCCAAGGGCTCGCGGGCGATGCTGGGCGTGGCGTTTCCCGATCTGCCGGCCGCCGCGCGCGATGCGCTGATTCCCGACTTCCTGCGCCACTACGAAACGTTGGTCGGCCGGCATTCGCGTCCGTTCGACGGCATCGCGGCGTTGCTGCAGCGCTTGGAGGACGCCGGCTGCGTGTGGGGCATCGTCACCAACAAGCCCGAATACCTGGCGCGGCTGATCCTGCCGCAGCTGGGCTGGGAACGGCGCTGCGCGGTGCTGATCGGCGGCGACACCCTGGCCGAGCGCAAGCCGCACCCGCTGCCGCTGCAGGTCGCCGCGCAGCGGCTGGACGTGCAGGCGGAGCAGGTCGTCTACGTCGGCGACGACGAGCGCGACATCCTCGCCGCGCGTGCCGCCGGCATGGCCTCGGTGGCGGTGCTGTGGGGCTATCGCCTGGACGGCGAGGACCCGCTGGCCTGGCGCGCCGACGCCACGGTGGGCGCGCCGGCCGACCTGCTCGACGCCAGCGCCTGGCCCGGCCCGCCGCACCTTCCCTGAACTCCCGGAATCCCGCGATCGCATGAGCAGCACCTCCGCCCTGGATGCCTTCCTCGACAAATGGCGCAGCCGCTGGCCGGAATGGGCGGTGGCCGAAACCTTCGTGCCCGCGGCGCAGCGCGCGCGCGCCGTGGCCTGGTTCGCGTTGCTGCAGGAATTCGACGACATCCTCAACATCGCCGGCGATCCATTGCCGGCCGACGCCAAGCTTGCGTGGTGGGGCGAGGAACTGCGCAGCTGGGCCGGGCAGCGCTCGCGGCATCCGCTGGGGCGGGTGCTGGAGCCGGTGGCCGCGCCGTGGGCGCAGCTGGCCGAGGCCCTGCCGGGCCTGCTCGCCTCGCGCGCGGCCGCGGCCGATCCGGCGCATGCGTTCGAGCGGCTGGAGCCGTTCGCGCTGGCCGCCGCGCAGGTCGAGCGTGCCGTGTTCGAGGGCGGGCGCGCCGCTGCGGCCGCATTGGCCACGCAGGTACTGGCGCAGCGGCTGGCCGCCGCCGGCATCGCCGCGGTGCCGCTGTCGCTGCGTGGCGGCGCCGAGGCGCAGGCGCAGCAGCGCTGGGCGCAGGCCTTGCTGCAGCGCTGGCCACGGCGTGTGGATGGGCCGCGGCCGCGGCGCATCGTATCGGCGCTGGCGCGCGCGCGGATCGCGCAACAGGCCCGCGCGGTGCGCAAGCCGCCGAGCGCGATGGCCACGCTGTGGCGCGCCTGGTGGGCGGGCCTGGGCTGAGGCCCAGGCAGGAATCTGCGGTGCTGTGACGGGACAAGCATAGTCCCGACAGCGGCGCGCAGGAGCGCCGCGATCGCACGGCGAGATGGTCTCTGGCACGGAGTGAGTGGAACCGGCTACGCCATCCGGGGACGCGCAACCGTGCGCATGACCGCCGTCGCCCCTTCGTCGATCGCCATGGCGCAGGTCCTGTGCCTGGTCAACGACGGCGCTCGCACATCCACGTCCATGCGGACGGCATGCGGCCGTTGTTGCTTGGCGAGGCAGGACCCGGCGCCTGTCGCCGCCACTTCGCCACCGCGAATCCGCCGCCCGCGGCGGATCTTCGCGAAGGGGCGCCGATGGCGCACGCCAAGGAGGCCATGCGTCACGGCGCTGCAGGACGATGGCCGGCCCCCAAACCTGCGCCGCGGATCGACGCCGCCGGCACCGGCGCGTCTGCGCAGGCCGCGCCCCGCTGCCGCGTGGCTTCGCCCGTTGCGACCGTCCGCGGGTAGCTGTCGTGGCGGGCGCTCGATGTCGGGTCTCGGTTATTGAGTGCAATTTGCACATATCAGTTTGCTGTGTAATTATGTGCAACAAGCACCTATCTTGAGTCGACTTGATCAGGCCGTGGGCTGCCATGCGCGGATCAGGCGCCTTCGCGCCATTCGCACCGTCGGACAAAGTGCATTTTGCACTCGATAGGCGAATTCCTGCCTCCTTGGCAGCTCGCCGGAGGAATCGCAATGACCGAGAACTTCGCACACGACATCCTGATCGTGGGTGCCGGCGCTGCCGGCCTGACCCTGGCCCTGGAGCTGGCGCGCCGCAACCTGTCGTTCCGGCTGATCGACAAGCTCGACGGACCGTTCCAGGGCTCGCGCGGCAAGGGCATCCAACCGCGCAGCATGGAGGTGTTCGAGGACCTGGGCATCGTCGACCGCCTGGTCGCGGCCGGCGGCGTCTACCCGCCGCAACGCAGCTACCGCGAGGACGGCAGCTGCCGCGATTCCCTGCTGATGGAGCCCGACGCGCCCAGTCCCGGCGAGCCGTACCGCATTCCGCTGATGGTGCCGCAGTTCCTAACCGAGGCGGTGATGCGGGAGCGGCTGGCCGAATGCGGCGGCAAGGCGGAGTTCGGTTGCGAACTCGTCGGCTTCGCGCAGGACGCCAGCGGCGTCACCGCGACGCTGCGCAGCGCGCGGGGCGAGGAAACGCTGCGCGTACGCTATCTGGTCGGTACCGACGGCGGGCGCAGCTTCGTGCGGCGCGCGCTGGGCATCGGCTTCGAAGGCAAGACGCTTGGGGTGCGCGCCGTCGTCGCCGACCTGATGCTGCGCGGCATCGACCGCAGCGCCTGGCACCGCTTCAACGACGACTCGATGCAGACGCAGCTGTCGCTGTGCCCGCTGGCAGGCACGCCGCTGTTCCAGCTGCAGGCGCCGATCCCGCTGGAAGGCGAGGTCGATCTCAGCGCGACCGGGCTGACCGAGATGATCGCCAGCCGCAGCGGCCGCCACGACATCGTCGTCGACGCGGTCAGCTGGGCATCGGCGTTCAACATGCAGGCACGGCTGGCGGAGCGCTACCGCGACGGGCGGGTGCTGCTCGCCGGCGACGCGGCCCACGCGCATCCGCCCACCGGCGGGCAGGGCCTGAACACCAGCGTGCAGGATGCCTACAACCTGGGCTGGAAGCTCGCCGCGGTCGTCGGCGGCGCGCCGCAAGCGCTGCTGGACAGCTACGAAGCCGAGCGCCGCCCGGTCGCGGCGCAGATGCTGGGCCTGGCCACCAGGCTGCTGGAGACGGCCGCGAGCGGCCCGGCGCGGCGCGGCCGCGAAGTGCACCAGCTCGACATCGGCTATCCCGGTTCGCCGCTGGCATTGGAACTGACCGCCCGCGATGGCGGCGTCCATGCCGGCGACCGCGCACCGGACGCGCCGTGCCGCGGCGCCGGCGGACAACCGCGTCGCCTGTTCGAACTGTTCCGGGGGCCGCACTGGACGCTGCTCGGCTACCACCTCGCGCGTGGCGCGTGGGTGCCGCCCGCGCGCGCTGGCCTGCACGCCCACCGGGTAGGGCCGGACGGCGACATCGTCGACGAGGACGGGCATCTCCGCAGCGCCTACGGCGTGGCGCCCGGCGACTGGGTGCTGGTACGCCCCGACGGCCATGTCGGCGCGATCGTGCCGGCGCGCGACGCGCCGGCATTGGAGACGTATCTGGGCGCGGTCGGAATGGCCGCGGACGCGCCCACGCCCGATCGGCGGTCTGCGCCTGCGGCGGGCAGCGTTGCGCCGCAGGCGTGATGGAGCGGCGCTTGCGCGCCGGTGGTGCGTCATGCGCGGACGATCACCGCATCGCCAGCGTCCGCGCGCGCGGACGCGGCAAGCATTGGATCTACGCCGCGCGGCTGCGGGGGAGGGTCCCTTCCCACAGCAACGCGCTGTCGGCCAGCCGCCGCAACAGCAGCGTCAGCCGCTGCACGTCCTGTTCGTTCCAGTCGGCGAGCATCGCGGTGACGATGCGCTTGCGTGCCGCATCGATCGCATCGACCATCGTCCGGCCCTTGTCGGTGACCGACGCCTCGTTGACGCGCGCATCGGCCGGTGCCGCGCGCCGGGTGATGAGCTTGAGCTTCTGCAGCTTCGCCACCTGGCGGCTGACAGTGGTGTAGTCGCGTCCGAAACGCTCGGCCAGCTCCACCACGCCGATCGGGCCGAAACGGGCGATGCCCACCAGCAGCGGGAACAGCGCGCTGTCCAGGGAAATGCCGGCTTCTTCGACCATCGCCGCATCGCCTTGCGGCCGATTGATCACGCCGACCAGGTCGACCAGCGCGCCATGCAGCATCTGGATCTCGCGATCGGTGGGCGACGTGGCGGCTTTCTTCGGCACTGGCGAGGTCTCGTGCGGGAGTGCGTGCAATATACATGCAGTGCGCGCGGCCTGATGTTCGCCAGGTCCGGGCGGGTGCTCGCTGCGTGATGGCGACGAGGCGCAGTGGCCTTGAGTCGCACTGGCGCGCGGACAGCGCTACAGGCGCGCGCGGTGCATAAGGGCCAAGTGCGATGGCGACGCTGTGGGTGCTTGCGGTGCGCTGCCCCGGGCGTTGAGCGGTGTTGGGATGCGGCGGCGCTGGCGCGTGCGTGCAGGCACCTGCGCAAGCGCAATGCCGTCGCCGCACCCCACCCGCACGGGTACGCCGCTGTATCCGGTCACCGCCGCGCACATTGCATCGAGCCAATTGCTGCAGTGGAGAGCGCCCTGGCCTTGTGGCTTTTTGATCAGACGGAAGCCGCGACCAAAGCGCCTTATGCAGGAGCGACTTCAGTCGCGACAGGCTCTCCCGGTAACGCCCGTCGCGACTGAAGTCGCTCCCACAAAAAGCACAACCAGTTACTTCGTGCGCTCCAGCATCAGCAGCGGGTCGATGCGCACGTCGAACCAGTTCATCCCCCAGTGCAGGTGTGGCCCGGTCGCGCGGCCGGTGGCGCCGACCGCGCCGATCACCTGGCCCTGGGCGATGCGGTCGCCGACCTTCACGTCGATCCGCGACAGGTGCAGGAAGTTGGAGCTGACGCCGTAGCCGTGGTCGAGCAGCACGGTGCCGCCGGTCAGGTACAGGTCCGGCGCGGCGAAGGTGACCACGCCCGCCGCGGGCGCCTTGACCGGGGTGCCGGTGGGCACGGCGATGTCCATGCCGGAGTGGCCGGCGCCCGGCTGCCCGTTGTAGACGCGGGCGTTGCCGAAGCGGCCGCTGATGCGGCCCTGCACCGGCCAGATGAAGGGCGCGGCGAAGTCGGGGCGGTCGTCGTCGCGGTCGCGCGCGGCGACGACCTGGGCCTGTTCGCGCTTGATCCGCTCGGCGATCGCCGGCGGCGGGTTGACCGTCTTCGGCGGCACGCCGTTGACGCGTTCGAGCGGCCAGTCGCGCGGGGTCACCGCGATGTCGATGCTCTCGCTGCCGCCATCGGCGCGCTGTACCAGGATCCGCAGCGGACCGCGTTCGTCGCGGCCGATGCCGAACACCACGCTGCCGTAGCCGCTGACCCGCAGCGTGCGCCCGGCGTATTGCACGCGGCTGCCGGGCGGCACCTTGCCGACCACCAGCGCGCCCTGCGAGGCGCTGGCGGGGAACACGCTGCGCGTGTCGGCGCTGGCGGCGGGTCCCGCCTGCGCCTGGAGCGGCGGCATCGCCACGGCCGACGCCAGCAGGCCGAGCGCCAGCGCGGCGCCCGGCAACCATGCGCGCCGCATCAGCGGTCGAACGCCAGGCGTTGCCCGTTCGGACTGCCGACCAGGCGGGTGCCGTCCCAGGCCAGCGTGCCGTTGACCCAGGTCGCGGCGATCTTCGAGCGGAAGCTGCGGCCCTCGAACGGCGACCAGCCGCACTTGGACAGGATGTCCTCGCGGCGCACGGTGAAGGAGGTGTCGTCGATCAGCACCAGGTCGGCGTGGTAGCCCTCGCGCAGGAAGCCGCGCTCGTGCACGTCGAACAGCAGCGCCGGCGCGTGCGCGAACTTGTGCACCACCTGGGCCACGCTCAGCCGGCCCTCGTGCACCAGCTCCAGCGCCGCGACCAGCGCGTACTGCACCAGCGGCAGCCCCGACGGCGCCTGCGCGTACGGCTTGCTCTTCTCTTCCCAGGTGTGCGGCGCGTGGTCGGTGGCGAGCACGTCGATCACGTCCTCGGCCAGCGCGCGGATCAGCGCCTCGCGGTCGCTGGCGTCCTTGATCGCCGGGTTGCACTTGATCAGGTTGCCCAGCGTGGCGTAGTCGGCGCGGTCGAAGCGCAGGAAGTGGATGCAGGTCTCGGCGGTGATGCGCTTGCCCTGGATCGGGCCGGGCGCGAACAGCGCCAGTTCGTCGGCGGTGGAGATGTGCAGCACGTGCAGGCGGGTGCCGTGCTTCTTCGCCAGCGACACCGCCAGCTGCGACGACTTCAGGCAGGCCTCGCGCGAACGGATGTCCGGGTGCATCTCCGGCGTCAGCGCCTCGCCGTATTTTTCCTTGAACGCGGCCAGCGTGGCGTCGATGGTCGGGGTGTCTTCGCAGTGGGTGATGATCGGGGTCGGCGCATCGCGGAAGATCGCATCCAGGGTGTGCGGGTTGTCGACCAGCATGTTGCCGGTGGAGGCGCCCATGAACACCTTGATCCCGGGCGCGGTCTTCGGGTCCAGGGTCTGGATCGCGGCCAGGTTGTCGTTGCTGGCGCCCATGTAGAAACCGTAGTTGCCCCAGGCGCGGCCGCCGGCGGCGTCGTACTTGGCCTGCAGCGCGGCCGCGTCCAGCGTCGGCGGATTGGTGTTGGGCATGTCCATGAAGCTGGTCAGGCCGCCGGCCACCGCGGCCGCCGATTCGCTGGCGATGTCGCCCTTGTGGGTCAGGCCGGGTTCGCGGAAGTGCACCTGGTCGTCGATCATGCCGGGCAGCAGCCAGCGCCCGGCGGCGTCGACCACGGTCTCGCCGTCGCGGGCGGCCAGTTGCGGGGCGATCGCGGCGATGCGGCCGTCGGCGATGCGCAGGTCGCCCTGGGTTTCGCGGCCTTCGTTGACCAGGCGGGCGTTGACGATGAGCGTGGAGGAGGACATTCAGTGTTTTCCTGGGCAGCGGCAGGCCGGCGGCGCCGCGGGATCGGGCACCGGGTCGAACCCGCCGGGATGGAAGGGGTGGCAGCGGCCGACGCGGCGGGCGGCCATCCAGCCCCCGCGCAGCGCGCCGTAGCGGGCGAGGGCGGTGACCGCGTAGGCCGAGCAACTGGGCACGAAACGGCAGCGCGGACCCAGCAGGGGGCTGATGAAGCGCTGGTACAGGCGCAGCAAGGCGATGAGAGCGCGGGCGATCACCCGGCCATGATATGCCAGTTGGGCGACGCGCCGCCGTTCACCGGCGTGTACGCCGCGTGGTTGCCGCTGGGGGGCGGGTAGGCTATAAAGGCCCGCTTTCCCGGGCCCCGGGGAAACCAAGGAAGAGCGATTCGTGGCTGCTAAAAAACCTGCAAAGAAGGCCGTCAAGGCCGCCAAGAAGCCCGTCCCTCCCGTTGCCAAGAAGGCGACGGCGTCCGCTGCTGCCAAGCCGCTGAAGAAACCGGTGGCCAAGCCGGCAGCCAAGCCTGCGCCGGCGAAGAAGGCACCGGCCAAGGCGGTAGCGAAGAAGCCGGCGCCCAAGCCGGCCGCCGCGCCCGCCAAGAAGGCCCAGGCCAAGCCGGCCGCCAAGCCAGCCAAGAGCGCGGCCAAACCCGGCGCCGCGCCGAAGCAGGCCGCGCCCGCAGCAAAGTCGGCTCCGTCGGCGGCGAAGCAGGCCACGCCCGCCGCAAAGCCGAAGTCGGCCACCGCCCCGGTCGCCCCGGCGGTGCCCAAACCCGTACCGAAGCCGGCTGCCAAGCCGGCGCCGGCCAAGTCTGTCCCGGCCAAGGCCGTCACGCCCGCCGCAGCCCCGGTTTCCAAGCCGGTCGCCGCCAAGCCTGCCGCGCCCTCGGCCCCGCCACATAAGAATCCCGTGTCCGTTTCGAAATCCTCCGCGAAAACCCCCACCAAATCCGAATCCACCCCCAAGGCGCCGATCGCCAAGCCGACCGGCAAGGTCGCCGTCGCCGTGACCGCCAAGTCCAACACGCCCGCCAAGCCGGCCAAGTACCGTGTGGTCGAGTACAAGACCGACGAAGCGACCGGCCGCCCGATCCTGCCCAAGGGCTACAAGCCGGCCAGCGACGAGGAGTACATGAGCACGCTGCAGCAGGAGTACTTCCGCCAGCGCCTGCTCAACTGGCGCGCCGACCTGGTCGAGGAGTCCAAGCAGACCATCGAGAACCTGCGCGACGAGGTCCGCGACATCGGCGACGAGGCCGAGCGCGCCACCCGCGAGACCGAGAACTCGCTGGAACTGCGCACCCGCGACCGCTACCGCAAGCTGATCGGCAAGATCGACAGCACGCTCAAGCGCCTGGATGCCGGCGACTACGGCTACTGCGTGGATACCGGCGAAGAAATCGGCCTGGAGCGCCTGGAAGCGCGCCTGACCGCCGAGCGCACCATCGATGCGCAGGAGCGCTGGGAACACCTGCAGAAGCAGCAGGGCGACTGATCCGCCGCGCGCGGCCGTCGCCGCCCGGACGAAGAGCCCCGCCACGTGCGGGGCTTTTTCGTTCTATGCGGCGATGGCGTCGCTGCCGCGATTTCGCCGAAAGGTGCGGACCCGGCTGGGCCGAGGGTGCGTTTCGGCGCTGGCATGCGCAGCGCACGGGCGTTCGACGCACGCCGCCGACCAGGCTGGTGCCGGCGCCCTTGCCCAGGCGGCACCGGCAAGGCGAACGTGCCCAGGCCTGTTTGCTGTCGGCGATGTCGGGCTCGATGATGCCGGCCGGCGCCAGGACCAAGGTTTCAGGTCCGATCGGGCAGAGGCGAACCGGGGCGTAGTCGCGGCTGTCGTTCCGCTACGTGCGGGATCGAGGACTGGCATGGCGCGGCGCGTTTGAGAGCGGTTGCGCCTTAAATGCACCTGTCATGGCGCCGCCGCAGACTGGGGCGCGTGGCGGTCGGCCACGCGACTGCCGCTTCCGGATGCTTCCGTACCGCCTTTCCTGCCTGCCGCGCGCGCCGGCGTCCACGTCCCGGTCTGGCGTCGCATCGCCGTACCGTGGCGCGGGCGGTGTCGGTAGCGGGAATGGCGCCGCGCCGGCCGTACCGGCGCCGCGTGTGGCGCAGGCCCGCGCATGACGGCGATGTCCTCCACGCCCGGCCTGGCGCGGTCCCGCGCACGCCGCACCGGCGCATGGCGTCGCTTGCGCTGGGCGCTGCCGATCGTGCTGGTGTTGCTGGCGGTGGCAGCGCTCGGCCCGCGGGTCAGCCCGGCGCTGCCGCAGATCGCGCTGCCGGCCGTGCCGCAGGATCCTGTTGCGCTGCAGGCCTGGCTGGACGCCCGCGAGCGGGCCACCCCGGGCCTGCGCAAGGACAACCAGGCGCGCATCGTCTGGGCCGACCCGGCGCATCCGGGGCAACGCGATTGCGCCATGGTCTACCTGCACGGCTTCACCGCCAGCCAGGGCGAGGGCGCGCCCACGCATGCGCGCCTGGCGCGCAGCTTCGGCTGCAACCTGTATTTGCCGCGCTTGCCGGGGCATGGCCTGGTCGCCGCCGACGCCCTGCGCGGCGTCGACGCGCCGCGCCTGCTCGGCGGCGCGGCCGAGGCGCTGGCGGTGGCGCGGGTGCTGGGCCGGCGGGTGGTGGTGATCGGCAATTCGATGGGCGGCGCGCTGGCAGTGCAGACCGTGGCCACGCATCCGCAGCAGGTGCAGGCGCTGGTGCTGTGGTCGCCGCTGGTGCGCGAGCGCGACGAGCAGCTGCAGCCGCTGCTGTGGCCATGGGGCCTGCAGCTGCTGCAGTGGCTGCGCAACGGTGGCGACCCGGTGATGCGCTACCCGGTCGAGAGCGGCTACTGGGCCGACGCCGCGCACGTGGACGGCTACCGCGCGCTGGCCGCGCTGACCCGCGGCGGCATGCTGCCGGCGACCTATGCGCGGATCCGCGTGCCGGTGTTCCTCGGCTACTACTATCGCGACGCGCAGCGCCAGGACGCGACGGTGTCGGTGGCAGCCATGCAGGCGATGTTCGCGCAGTTGGGCACGCCGCCGGCGCCGCGCCAGGCGGTGGATTTCCCGGATGCGGGCAACCACGTGCTGGCTTCGCCGATCCGCTCCAGGGCGGTGCCGGCGGTGTTCGCGGCGACCTGCCGGTTCCTGGCCGGGCAGGGCGGGCTGACGCAGCCGGCGAACGCGCCCGGCTGCGCTGCGGCGTGGGATGCCGACGAGCGCCTGGACGCTGCGGCGGCACGCTGAGCGGCGCGCCGCCAGCGACCCCTCACTGCAGCTCGCGCAGGTCCAGCTTGCGCAGCTTCGGCGCCTTCCAGGCGGTGGTGGCGACCACGCCCAGGGTCACGCAGCCGCCGATCACCACCGCCGGCACCAGGCCGACCCATCGCGCCATGACCCCGTCGTAGAACGCGCCCAGCTCGTTCGACGAGCCGATGAAGATGCCGCTGATCGAGGACACGCGGCCGCGCATCGCGTCCGGCGTGGCCAGCTGCAGGATGGTCGAGCGCACGATCACCGAGACGCCGTCGCACATGCCGTAGGCCAGCAGGATCGCCGCCGACAGCCAGAAATGCCGCGACAGGCCGAAGGCGATCGTGCACAGGCCGAAGCCGGTCACCGCCAGCAGCAGCGCCCGCCCGGCGTTGCGCTGCAGCGGGCGCCGCGCCAGCCACAGCCCGACCAGCACCGAGCCCAGCGCCGGCGCGCCGCGCAGGATGCCCAGGCCTTCCGGGCCGTAGTGCAGGATGTCGTGGATGAAGGCCGGCAGCATCGACACCGCGCCGCCGAGCAGCACCGAGAACATGTCCAGCGCCATCGCGCCGAGCATGATCTGGTTGGAGAACACGAACTGCGCGCCCTCGGCGATGCTGCGGAAGATCGGCGCGCGCGGGCCGTCGTTGACCGGCTCGGCGACGCGCAGCAGCAACAGCGACAGCATCGCCACGCCGGCCACCGCCATCGCCACGCCGTAGGACAGGCTCTTGCCGCCCCAGCCGACCAGCACCCCGCCCAGCGCCGGGCCGATCACCATGCCGGTCTGGAACACCACGCTGCCGATGCTGGCGCCGCGCGCATAGGCCTCGCGCGGCAGCGCGCGCGCGAACAGCGCGTTGTACACCGGCGACAGGAACGCGCGCGCCGCGCCGGTCAGCGCGATCGCCGCGTAGATCGGCCACACCCCGTGCACCGGCAGCCAGCCGCGGGTCAGGGCCGTCAGCACGCCAGCGGTCGCGACCAGGCCCAGGCTGGCGAGCATGCCCAGCCGCCGCCGCGGCAGGTGGTCGACCAGGTAGCCGGCGAACGGCGCGATGCAGAAGAACGGCAGGATCTCGGCCAGCCCGATCAAGCCCAGCGAGAACGGATTGCGGGTGATCTCGTAGATGTGCCAGCCGACCGTGACCGCGACGATCTGGTAGGACAGCATCGCGCAGATGCGGTAGCCCAGCACCAGCGCGAAGCCGGGATGCGCCAGCAGCGTGCGCAGGCTCTGTGCAGGCGGGAGCGGGGCGCTCATGCCTGTTGCGCGCGTGCGGTGTCCTGGATGAACGCCAGGATCGCGGCCAGGCCGTTGCTGCGGGTCGGCGACAGGTGCTTGCCCAGGCCGATCGCGGCGACGAAGTCCGGCGCGGTGGCCAGGATCTGCTCGGCGCTGCGCCCGGAATAGACCCGCAGCGCCAGGTAGATCAGCCCGGAGACGATCGCCGAATCGCTGATCGCATGGAACACCAGGCGCTGCGCATTGCCCTCGGGCACGATCCAGACCATCGACTGGCAGCCGTGCAGGCGGTGTTCTTCGGTCTTCCATGCTTCGGGGAACGCGGGCAGCTTGCGGCCCAGGTCGATCAGGTACTGGTAGCGCTCGGACCAGTCGCCGAAGAAGCCGAATTCCTCGGCGATGGCGGCCTGTGCGTCGGCGGGCGTGGGTTCGAGCGGGAAATCGGTATCGGTCATCGCAATCCAGGATCAATCGGTAAAGCCCCTCTCCCCTCGGGAGAGGGGATGGGGCGAGGGTACGCGCGCAGCCGCGCGAGACATCGACGCCAGCCGCTTGGCCTGCAGTTCTTCGCGTCCGTACCCTCATCCGCCCCTTCGGGACGCCTTTTCCCGGTGGGAGAAGGGAGGGCTCAGCCGCGTTTCCAGCGCACCCCTTGTGCAGTGTCTTCGAGCACCACGCCTTCGTCGGCGAGTTGCTGGCGGATCGCGTCGGCGCGCGCGAAATCGCGGTTCTTCTTGGCCTCGCCGCGCGCGTCGATCAGTGCCTGGATGCGCGCATCGTCGCCGTCGTCGGCGCCGCGGTTGAACCAGGCGACCGGCGCCTGCTGCAGCAGGCCCAACGCCAGGCCCGCGCCGAGCAGGTCGGCCTTGGCCTGCTGCAGCCGTGCGTCCAACTGCGCGTCGCGTGACGCGTCGGGGCCGCCGGCCGGCGCGAGCAGTTGCCGCGCCGTGGCCGCGATCCGCGACAGTTCGGCCAGCGCCTGCGGCGTGTTGAGGTCGTCGTCCAGCGCGTCCTCGATCGCCTGCGGGATCGATGCGGCGGCCTGGACCGCGTCCAGATCGCGCAGCGTCCCGTACAGCCGGTCCAGGGTGCGCACCGACTGCTCGATCAGCGCATCGGACCAGTCCAGCGGTTGCCGGTAGTGCGCGCTGAGCAGCGCGTAGCGCAGCGCTTCCGGCGGGTGCCTGGCGATCAGCGCGTGCACGGTCTCGATGTTGCCCAGCGACTTGCTCATCTTGGCGCCGCCGAAGTTGAGCATGCCGTTGTGCAGCCAGAACCGGGCGAAGGTGGCGCCGCCATGCGCGCATTCGCTCTGCGCGATCTCGTTCTCGTGGTGCGGGAACTGCAGGTCCACGCCGCCGGCATGGATGTCGATGGTCGGCCCCAGGTGCGCGGCGGCCATCGCCGAGCATTCGATGTGCCAGCCGGGGCGGCCGCGGCCCCATGGCGAATCCCAGCCGGGCAGCGCGTCGCTGGACGGTTTCCACAGCACGAAGTCGCCCGCATCGCGCTTGTACGGGGCCACCTCGACGCGGGCGCCGGCCAGCATCTCCTCCGGGTCGCGCCGCGACAGCTTGCCGTAGCCGGCGAAGCTGGCCACCGCGAACAGCACGTGGCCCTCGGCGGCGTAGGCATGGCCGCTGTCGATCAGCCGCTCGATCATCGCCACGATCTGCGGGATGTGCGCGGTGGCCTCCGGCTCCAGGTCCGGCGGGGTCACGCCCAGTGCGGCCATGTCCTGCCGGTAGATGGCCGCGAAGCGGTCGGTGATGGTGGCGATCGGCACGCCCTGCGCCTGCGCGGCGGCATTGATCTTGTCGTCCACGTCGGTGATGTTGCGCGCGTAGCGCAGCGCGCCGTAGCGGCGGCGCAGCAGCGCGGCGAGCACGTCGAACACCACCGGGCCGCGTGCGTTGCCGATGTGCGCGTAGTTGTAGACGGTGGGACCGCAGACGTACAGCGTGGGGCCGGCGACCGGATCGAGCGGCTCGAAGGCGTCGACCCGGCGGGTCAGGTTGTTGTGCAGGCGCAGGGTCATCGGCATCGGGCGTGGGGAAGCCGGTCGATTCTACCGGCAGCGGCCCGGGGCGTCTCATCCATTCCCGGCAGCGCGCATCGCGTCCGGCCGCCGCCGGCCGGCGTGCGTGGCAGCCGCCCGACCGGGCAGGTGCGCCAAGCGGCCGGCAGCCTGCGGCTCCAGCGGTGGTGCCCGCCATCGCGCGGCCGGCGGCGCCATCGCGCCGGCGAGGGTCCGTTCCCTCTCACTTCCTCGCCCCTCTCACGCGACGCCGGTCTCGGATGGGCGCGATACCCCGGGCCCGCCGCCGAGGCGTGGGCCTGCGTTCAGCCCGACGCAAGGCGCCATGCCTACACTGCTCCTTCTGTCCCTCGAAGCCCGGTGCCGATGCGTCCGTACCTGTTGTTGCCGCTGGTCGGCCTGTTCGCATGCGGCGCGGCGCCGTGCTGGGCGCAGGACAACGAAGCGCGCAACCGCGTGGTGGTGATCGAGAACGTCAAGCTCGACTACGCGCAGGTGCTCAACGTGGAGCCGGTCTACCAGACCCTGCGCGCGACCCGCACCGAGCAGCAGTGCGACGCGGCACCGGCCCCGCCGCCGGCCCCGGCGCCGGCCAAGCCCGAGCAGGACGACAGCCGGCTGAACCGGCTGATGGACTCGGTGAAGGACATCTTCAGCCGCCGCCACGAGGAGCCGCCGCCGCCGGCCGCCGCCCCGGCGCCGGCGCCGCCGTCGAGCGGGCGCAACTGCCGGGTGGTCGAGGTCGGCCGCGAGTTCCGGCGCCCGATCGCCTACGACGTGGAGTACGTGTACAAGGGCACCAAGTACCGCTCGCGGCTGCCGGAGGATCCGGGCAACCGGCTGCGCATCCGCGTGTCGGTGGCGCCGTACGTGCCCGATGCGCTCGTGGTGCCGCCGCGGTGAGCGCGCGCGCTTGCGCCTGCGGCGCGCGCGTGCGAGGATGCGCGCCGATGAAAGCGAACCTGCCCCAGCACGATCTCAGCGCCGCCCGCATGGCCTCGGGCATGACGTCGCGCGCGCGCCGACCGGAATCCCACATTCTGGCTGGGTAACCGGAGCGCTGTGCCGTTCGTTCTGAAAACCCAGCCCGAGGCTGGGTTTTTTCGTTTTCATGCCCCGGAAAGGTTTCACCCGTAAAGAACCAACCGCGCGTCCCGCGCACGCCACCGCCCGGTGGCCCCACGCAGCAAAGGATGGATCGATGTCTCTGAAGCACTTCTTGAACACCCAGGACTGGAGCCGGGCCGAGCTGGATGCGCTGTTGACCCAGGCCGCGCTGTTCAAGCGCAACCGGCTGGGCAGCGAGCTGAAGGGCAAGTCGATCGCGCTGGTGTTCTTCAACCCGTCCATGCGCACCCGCACCAGCTTCGAACTGGGCGCGTTCCAGCTGGGTGGGCATGCGGTGGTGCTGCAGCCGGGCAAGGACGCCTGGCCGATCGAGTTCGAGCTGGGCACGGTGATGGACGGCGACACCGAGGAGCACATCGCCGAGGTGGCGCGGGTGCTGGGCCGCTACGTCGACCTGATCGGGGTGCGCGCGTTCCCGAAGTTCGTGGACTGGTCCAAGGACCGCGAGGACCTGGTGCTCAAGAGCTTCGCCAAGTACTCGCCGGTGCCGGTGATCAACATGGAGACCATCACCCACCCGTGCCAGGAGTTGGCGCATGCGCTGGCGCTGCAGGAGCATTTCGGCACCCAGGACCTGCGCGGCAAGAAGTACGTGCTGACCTGGACCTACCACCCCAAGCCGCTGAACACCGCGGTGGCCAATTCGGCGCTGACCATCGCCACCCGGCTGGGCATGGACGTGACCCTGCTGTGCCCGACCCCGGACTACGTGCTGGACCAGCGCTACATGGACTGGGCGGCGCAGAACGTGGCCGAGAGCGGCGGTTCGCTGCAGGTCAGCCACGACATCGACAGCGCTTACGCCGGCGCCGACGTGGTCTACGCCAAGAGCTGGGGTGCGCTGCCGTTCTTCGGCAACTGGGGCCCGGAGAAGCCGATCCGCGACCAGTACCAGCACTTCATCGTCGACGAGCGCAAGATGGCGCTGACCAACAACGGCGTGTTCTCGCACTGCCTGCCGCTGCGCCGCAACGTCAAGGCCACCGACGCGGTGATGGATTCGCCCAACTGCATCGCCATCGACGAGGCCGAGAACCGGCTGCACGTGCAGAAGGCGATCATGGCGGCCCTGGTGGGCCAGGGCCGCCGGGATTCGTGATTCGGGATTGGGGATTCGCAACGGCGACCTCCCTTCCCGCTCTTAATTTAGTCAACCGCAGAGAGATTCCCCCATGTCGCAGCAAACCGCTTCCACGAATCCCGAATCCCCAATCCCGACTCCCGGCCTCAAGGACATCGTCCTGGCCTTCTCCGGCGGCCTGGACACCAGCTTCTGCATTCCCTATCTGCAGGAGAAGGGCTACGCCGTGCACACCGTGTTCGCCGACACCGGCGGGGTGGACGACGAGGAGCGCGACTTCATCGAGAAGCGCGCGGCCGAGCTGGGCGCGGCCAGCCACGTCACCGTCGACGGCGGCCCGGCGATCTGGAGCGGCTTCGTCAAGCCGTTCGTGTGGGCCGGCGAGGGCTACCAGGGCCAGTACCCGCTGCTGGTGTCCGACCGCTACCTGATCGTCGATGCCGCGCTCAAGCGCGCCGACGAGCTGGGCACCAAGGTCATCGCCCACGGCTGCACCGGCATGGGCAACGACCAGGTGCGCTTCGACCTGGCGGTCAAGGCGCTGGGCGACTACGAGATCGTGGCGCCGATCCGCGAGATCCAGAAGGAGCACACCCAGACCCGCGCCTACGAGCAGAAGTACCTGGAAGAGCGCGGCTTCGGCGTGCGCGCCAAGCAGAAGGCGTACACGATCAACGAGAACCTGCTCGGCGTGACCATGTCCGGCGGCGAGATCGACCGCTGGGAAGCGCCGGGCGAGGGCACCCGCGGCTGGTGCGCGCCGCGCAGCGCGTGGCCGACCGAGCCGCTGACGGTGACCCTGAAGTTCGAGCACGGCGAGGCGGTGGAGGTGGACGGCAAGCCGCTGGAAGGCGCCAAGCTGCTGGCCAAGCTCAACAAGCTGTTCGCCCCGTACGGCGTGGGCCGCGGCATGTACACCGGCGACACCGTGATCGGGCTCAAGGGCCGCATCGTGTTCGAGGCGCCGGGCCTGATCGCGCTGCTGGCCGCGCACCGCGCGCTGGAGGATGCGGTGCTGACCAAGCAGCAGAACCGCTTCAAGCCGGACGTGGCGCGCAAGTGGGTGGAACTGGTGTACGAAGGCTTCTACCACGACCCGCTGAAGACCGACCTGGAGGCGTTCCTGGATTCCTCGCAGGCCAAGGTCAACGGCGAGGTGACGCTGGAGACCCGCGGCGGCCGCGTCGATGCGGTGGCGGTGAAGTCGCCGCACCTGCTCAACGCCAAGGGCGCGACCTACGCGCAGTCGGCGGACTGGGGCGTGGCCGAGGCCGAAGGCTTCATCAAGCTGTTCGGCATGAGCTCCACGCTGTACGCCCAGGTCAATCGCTGAGGGTCTAACGCCCCTCTTCCATCGGGAGAGGGGCGGGGGCGCCGCGGGAAGCCTTCGGGACGATCATGACGAACGCGTCGCCACGCGCCAGTCATGGGGAACCACCGCAGCGGCCATTCCCATCGTTCTCCATCCGGGCGCGTGGCGACGCGCTCGTCCTGGTCGCTTCTCGATGTCTCTCGAGGCGTCCCCTCATCCGCCCCGTCGGGGCACCTTCCCCGACGGGAGAAGGAATTGTCGTGATGGAACCCATGCACGCATTACGCATCAGCACCGACAAGCAGGAACTGGATCTGCCGCTGATCCATCGCTTCCTCAGCGAACAGGCCTACTGGTGCCTGGGCATTCCGCTGGACACGGTGCGGCGGGCGATCGCCGGCTCGCTGTGCTTCGGCGGCTACGTCGATGGCGCAGGGCAGGTGGCGTTCGCGCGGGCGATCACCGACGGCGCGACCTTCGCCTACCTGGCCGACGTGTTCGTGCTCGACGCGTACCGTGGCCGCGGCTACGGCAAGCAGCTGGTGGCGGCGATCATGGCGCATCCGCAGCTGCAGGGCCTGCGCCGCTTCATGCTCGCCACCTCCGACGCGCATGCGCTGTACGCCCAGCACGGCTTCGCCGCGCCGACGCGGCCGCAGTCGCTGATGGAAATCGCCCACCACGACCTCTACCGCACCAGTACCACGGCTGCCTGACCGCCATGACAGACCTGCTCCCCTCCACCCTCGCGCATCTGGAAACCCTGGTGTCCTTCGACACCCGCAATCCGCCGCGTGCGATCGGCACAGACGGCATCTTCGACTACCTGCGCGCGCAGCTGCCCGGGTTCCGGGTCGAGGTGATCGACCACGGCGCCGGGGCGGTCAGCCTGTACGCGGTGCGCGGCGCGCCCAAGTACCTGTTCAACGTGCACCTGGACACGGTGCCGGATTCGCCGCACTGGACCGCCGATCCGCACCTCATGCGCCGCAGTGACGACCGCGTGGTCGGCCTGGGCGTGTGCGACATCAAGGGCGCGGCCGCGGCGCTGCTGGCCGCGGCCAATGCCGGCGACGGCGATGCCGCGTTCCTGTTCTCCAGCGACGAGGAAGCCAACGATCCGCGCTGCATCGCCGCGTTCCTGGCGCGCGCCATTCCCTACGAAGCGGTGCTGGTGGCCGAGCCGACCATGGGCGAGGCGGTGCTGGCGCATCGCGGCATCAGTTCGGTGCTGATGCGCTTCGCCGGCCGCGCCGGGCACGCGTCGGGCAAGCAGGATCCGTCGGCCAGCGCGCTGCACCAGGCGATGCGCTGGGGTGCCCGCGCGCTCGACCACGTCGAGACGCTGGCGCATGCGCGCTTCGGCGGCCTGACCGGCTTGCGCTTCAACATCGGCCGGGTCGAAGGCGGCATCAAGGCCAACATGATCGCGCCGGCGGCCGAAGTGCGCTTCGGCTTCCGCCCGCTGCCGTCGATGGACGTGGACGCGCTGCTGGCGACCTTCGCCGGCCTCGCCGATCCGGCCGCCGCGCAGTTCGAGGAGACCTTCCGCGGGCCGAGCCTGCCCAGCGGCGACATCGCCCACGCCGAGGACAAGCGCCTGGCCGCGCGCGACGTCGCCGATGCATTGCACCTGCCGATCGGCAATGCGGTGGACTTCTGGACCGAAGCCTCGCTGTTCTCGGCCGGCGGCTACATCGCCCTGGTCTACGGCCCGGGCGACATCGCCCAGGCGCACACCGCCGACGAGTTCGTGACGCTGGAGCAACTGCAGCGCTACGCCACGTCGGTGCACCGCATCATCAACGGCGCGCGCTGAGCGCGCCGCCGGGGCCACGGCCCTTCCATCCCGGATCACGGAACCGCCATCACCGCCATGCACGCCAACAAGCAAACCCGCCAGACCATCGTCCGCCTGCTCTCGAGCATGGCCAGCGCCAAGGAGATCAGCCAGTACCTCAAGCGCTTCTCGCAGCTGGACGCCAAGCGCTTCGCCGTGGTCAAGGTCGGCGGCGCGGTGCTGCGCGACGACCTGGAGGCGCTGACCTCCTCGCTGTCGTTCCTGCAGGAGGTGGGTCTGACCCCGATCGTGCTGCACGGCGCCGGCCCGCAGCTGGACGCGGAACTTTCGGCGGCCGGGATCGAGAAGCAGACCGTCAACGGCCTGCGGGTGACCTCGCCGGAAGCCTTGGCGATCGTGCGCAAGGTGTTCCAGGCGTCCAACCTCAAGCTGGTCGAGGCGCTGCAGCAGAACGGCGCGCGCGCCACCTCGATCACCGGCGGGGTGTTCGAGGCGCAGTACCTGGACCGCGACACCTACGGCCTGGTCGGCGAGGTCAAGGCGGTGAACCTGGCGCCGATCGAGGCCAGCCTGCAGGCCGGCTCGATCCCGGTGATCACCAGCCTGGGCGAGACCCCGAGCGGGCAGATCCTCAACATCAACGCCGATTTCGCCGCCAACGAGCTGGTGCAGGAACTGCAGCCGTACAAGATCATCTTCCTCACCGGCACCGGCGGGCTGCTCGACGAGCAGGGCAGGGTGATCGATTCGATCAACCTGTCCACCGAGTACGACATGCTGATGCAGCAGCCGTGGATCAACGGCGGTATGCGGGTCAAGATCGAGCAGATCAAGGACCTGCTGGACCGGCTGCCGCTGGAGTCGTCGGTGTCGATCACGCGCCCGGCCGATCTGGCCAAGGAGCTGTTCACCCACAAGGGCTCGGGCACGCTGGTGCGGCGCGGCGAGAAGGTGCTGCGCGCCACCGCGTGGAGCGAGCTGGACCTGCCGCGGCTGACCTCGCTGATCGAGTCCAGCTTCGGCCGCACCCTGGTGCCGGACTATTTCGACAAGACCCGGCTGCTGCGCGCCTACGTCAGCGAGAACTACCGCGCCGCGGTGATCCTGACCGACGAGGACGGCTACACCTACCTGGACAAGTTCGCGGTGCTCGACGACGCGCAGGGCGAGGGCCTGGGCCGCGCGGTGTGGAACGTGATGCGCGAGGAGACGCCGCAGCTGTTCTGGCGCTCGCGCCACAACAACCAGGTCAACATCTTCTACTACGCCGAGTCCGACGGCTGCTTCAAGCAGGAGAAGTGGAAGGTGTTCTGGTACGGGCTGGAGGATTTCGAGCAGATCCAGCACTGCGTGGCGCATTGCGCCACCCGCGCCCCGACCTTGCTGGGCTGAGCGCGATGCGCCTGGACCTGTTGCCAGCGCTGTGGCGCGAGGTACCGACCCTGCGGGGCCGGCATGCGTCGCTGGAACCGTTGCAGGCGGCGCACGCCGATGCGTTGCGCGCCGCCCTGCACGGCAGCGGCCTGGAACGGCTGTGGTACACCAGCGTGCCGTCCGCCGACCAGGTCGACGGCTACGTGGCCGCCGCGCTGGAGGCGCAGGCGCAAGGCCTGGCACTGCCGTTCGTGGTGCGCGACGCGGCCGGCGAGATCGTCGGCTGCACGCGTTTCTACGGGCTGGACGCCGAGGTGCCGACGCTGCTGATCGGCTACACCTGGTACGCGCCGCGGGTGCAGCGCACTGGAGTCAACACCGAGGTCAAGCGCATGCTGCTGCAGTACGCGTTCGAGACCCTGCGCTGCATCAGCGTCGGTTTCGAGACCAGCTGGTTCAACCACACCTCGCGCGCGGCCATCGCCCGGCTCGGGGCCAAGCAGGACGGCGTGCTGCGCAACCACAAGCGCCACGCCGACGGCACCCCGCGCGACACGGTGGTGTTCTCCATCATCGATACGGAATGGGCCGGGGTGAAACGCCACCTGCAGTTCCGCCTGGATTCGCATACATGACTACTTCCAAGACCCATGCCGTCGGCATCGTCGGCGCGCGCGGCCATACCGGCGCCGAACTGATCAAGCTGGTCGCCGCGCATCCGCAGTTGCAGCTGGCCTTCGTGTCCTCGCGCGAGCTGGACGGCCAGCGCGTGGCCGAGCACAGCGCCGCCTACCGGGGCGAGCTGCGCTACGAGAACCTGGACGCCGACGCGGTCGCGGCCAAGCGCGCCGACGCGGTGGTGCTGGCGCTGCCCAACGGCAAGGCCGCGCCCTACGTGGCGGCGCTGGACGCGGCCGCGGCCGCCGATCCGGCCGCGGTCGATCCGGTGATCGTCGATCTGTCGGCCGACTACCGCTTCGATCCGGGCTGGTACTACGGCCTGCCGGAACTGACCCGCGGCCGCTATGCCGGGCAGAAGCGGATCAGCAATCCCGGCTGCTACGCCACCGCGATGCAGCTGGCGATCGCGCCGCTGCTCGACCAGCTGGCCGGGCCGCCGCAGTGCTTCGGCGTGTCCGGCTATTCCGGCGCCGGCACCACGCCGTCGGACAAGAACAACCCCGAGTTGCTGCGCGACAACCTGATGCCGTATGCGCTGACCGACCACATGCACGAGCGCGAAGTGTCCACGCAACTGGGCGTGCCGGTGGAGTTCATGCCGCACGTGGCGCCGCATTTCCGCGGCATCACCATGACCGTGAACCTGTGGCTGCAGCAACCGCTGGCACTGGACGCGATCCAGCGCCGCTACCGCGAGCGCTACGCCGGCGAGCCGCTGGTCGAGGTGCTCGACGAAGCGCCCTGGGTCAGCCGCATCGCCGGCAGGCACGGCGTGCAGATCGGCGGCTTCACCCTGGCCCCGGGCAACAAGCGCCTGGTGGTCGTGGCGACGCTGGACAACCTGCTCAAGGGCGCGGCGACGCAGGCGATGCAGAATCTCAATCTGGCGCTGGGCTTGGACGAGCTGGCCTCGATCCCGGTGGTGGGGCAGCCGCAATGAGCTTCTTTGCCGCAAAGATTCGGAACTCCGGACAATGACGCGAAGCGCGCGCACGTCGACATCGCTCTGTCGGCCACGCGCGTCGAAATAGAGCAGGCGACGTTTTTCGATTCCCATTCCCCATTCCCGATTTTCCAAAAAATGACCAACCTCCTCTGGCAAAAACCCGGCGTCGCCGTCGACGCCAAGATCCAGGCCTTCCTGGCCGGCGACGACGTGATCCTGGACCGCGAGTTCTTCCTGCACGACATCGCCGCCAGCGCCGCGCACGCCGAAGGCCTGCAGCGCATCGGCATCCTGTCGGCCGACGAGCTGGCCGGGCTGCAGCGCGAGCTGGCGGTCCTGGCCGAGGATTTCCGCAGCGGCGGGTTCGTGCTCGACGAGCGCTTCGAGGACGGGCATTCGGCGATCGAGGCACGGCTGACCGAGCGCCTGGGCGATGCCGGCCGCAAGATCCACACCGGGCGCAGCCGCAACGACCAGATCCTGGTCGCCACGCGGCTGTGGCTGAAGGAGCGGCTGGCGCAACTGGCGCAGCTCAGCCGCGAGATCGCCAAGGTCGCGCTGGACCGCGCGCAGGCCGAGCAGGCGCTGCCGCTGCCCGGCTACACCCACATCCAGCGCGCCGTGGTGTCCTCGGCCGGGATGTGGTGGGCCGGCTGGGCCGAGGCCTTCATCGACGATGCGATCCGCGCCGCCGACACGCTGCGCCTGATCGACGCCAACCCGCTCGGCACCGCCGCTGGCTACGGCGTCAATCTGAAACTCGACCGCGAACACACCACCGCCGCGCTCGGCTTCGCGCGCATGCAGGTCTCGCCCGTCTACGCGCAGCTCTCGCGCGGCAAGTTCGAGATGGCCGCGCTGGAAGCGCTGGGCAGCGCGACCCTGGACCTGCGCCGGCTGGCCTGGGACCTGTCGCTGTTCACCAGCGGCGAGTTCGGCTTCGTCGCGCTGCCGGCGCAGTACACCACCGGCAGTTCGATCATGCCCAACAAGCGCAACCCGGACGTGATCGAACTGATGCGCGCCACCCACGCCAGCGTCGCCGCCGCGCGCACCGAGATCGAGCAGCTGCTGTCGCTGCCGTCCGGCTATCACCGCGACCTGCAGAGCAGCAAGGGCGCGATCTTCCACGGCTTCGGCCGCGGCCTGGCCGCGCTGGAACTGCTGCCGGCGCTGCTGGCCAACCTGGAGTGGCGCGAGGACAGGCTGCGTGCGGCGATCGACTCGGGCATGTACGCCACCGACGTCGCGGTCGAGGCGGCGCTGGCCGGCGTGCCGTTCCGCGAGGCCTACCAGGCCGCGGCGGCGGCGTCGGACAGCGCAGGGCAGGGGCGCACCCCGGAAGGCAGCCTGGCCGCGCGGGTCTCGCCCGGTGCCGCCGCCGACCTGCGCCTGGCGCAGTTGCAGGCGCGCTGGGACGCGCTGACCTGAGATGGGCGTCGTCGACACCGCCACTGCCGAGCACTACTCCTGGGGCAGCGGTTGCGACGGCTGGCATCTGCTGCGCGGCGGCGACCTGGGCGTGATCGAGGAACGCATGCCGCCAGGCAGTGCCGAACAGCGCCACCTGCATCGCCACGCGCGGCAGTTCTTCTACGTGCTGGCCGGGCAGGCGGTGCTGGAACTGGACGGGCGGCAGCATGCGCTCGGCGCCGGCCAGGGGCTGCACGTGCCGCCCGGCTGCGCGCACCAGATGCGCAACGCCTCGGCGGCGGAGCTGCGTTTTCTGCTGGTGTCGGCCCCGCATAGCCATGGCGACCGCGAACCGGCGCTGCCCGCTGCCACGCACACCCACGAGGACGACCGATGAACACGCTGTATCTGGTGCTGGCGATGCGCAAACCCGATTTCCCCGCGGCGGTGATCGAGCCGCACCGCGCATTCCTGGCGCGGCTGCGCGCCGAGGACCTGCTGGAACTCGCCGGCGGCTTCGCCGATGGCAGCGGCGGCGCCTACCTGCTGAAGAACGTCGCCAGCCTGGAGGCCGCGCGGGCGCTGGTGGCGCAGGATCCGCTGGCGCTGCAGGACGCTTCCGAGCTGACCGTGCACGCCTGGCAGGCCCACTGATCTCCGCGCAGACCGACGCCATGAACGACACCCGCCCGCCCGTATCGCCCTTCGCCGAACAGCGCCTGCCGCCGTGGCGGCGCGCGGTGCTGAAGGTCGGCAGCAGCCTGCTGGCCGCCGACGGCGGCGGGCTGTCGCCGCGCTTCGCGCTGGGGCTGGCGCAGTTCGTCTCGGCCAACCTGGCGGCCGGGCGCGAACTGGTGATCGTGTCCTCCGGCGCGGTCGCCGCCGGCCGCGCGATCCTGCCGCGCGCCGCCGAGGCCGGCGCGGCGATCGCCGCGCGGCAGGCGCTGGCCGCGCTCGGCCAGGCGCAGCTGATCGCGCTGTGGCAGCGCTTCTTCGAGCGCCCGGTGGCGCAGGTGCTGCTGACCCACGACGACCTGCGCAACCGCCGCCGCTACCTCAACGCGCGCGCCACCCTGGGCGAACTGCTGCGGCTGGGCGCGCTGCCGGTGGTCAACGAGAACGACACGGTGTCGGTGGACGAGCTCAAGCTCGGCGACAACGACAACCTGGCCGCGATCGTCGCCGCGCTGGTCGATGCCGATGCGCTGTTCATCGCCACCGACATCGACGGCCTGTACACCGCCGACCCGCGCAGCGATCCGCAGGCGCAGCCGCTGGACGACGTGCCGGAACTGACCGCGGCGGTGCTGGCGATGGCCGGCGGCAGCGGCAGCCGCGTCGGCACCGGCGGCATGCGCACCAAGCTGGAGGCCGCGGCCAAGGCCGGCGCCGCCGGCATCGAGACCTACCTGTTCAACGGCCGCAGCGCCGAGGTGGTGCGCGGCCTGGCCCAGGACCGCCTGCGCGGCACCCGCATCCACCCCGCGCGCACCCGCATCGCCGCGCGCAAGTACTGGCTGCGCCACGTCCCGGTGGAACCCGGCGCGATCCTGGTCGACGCCGGCGCCGCTGCCGCACTGGCCGACAAGGGCGCCTCGCTGCTGCCCGGCGGCGTGGCCGGCGCCGAAGGCGACTTCCGCCGCGGCGACATGGTCGAAGTGCGCCTGCGCGACGCCGCCGGCGAACGCTGCCTGGCGCGCGGCGTCAGCCAGTACTCGGCCGCCGACATACGCCGCATCGCCCGCCGCCACTCGCGCGACATCGAGGCGATCCTGGGGTACAACTACGGAGAGAACGTGATTCATCGCGACGACATGGTGCTCGTGTAGCCGGGATTCGGGATTCGAAATTGGGGATTCGTTTCGATCCCGTGTTTCCCGACCGCCGATGCCTGCTTTTGCGAATCCCCAATCCCCAATCCCCAATCTCCAATCCCGGCTCCTCAATGAACATCCGAACCCAAGCCCTGCAATGCCGCGACGCCGCGCAGGCGCTGGCGCAGCTGTCGTCCGCGGCCAAGCAGGCCTTGCTGGAGGCGATGGCGGCGGCGCTGGAGGCGGACGCGGAGGCGATCCTCGCCGCCAATGCACGCGACCTGGACGCGGCGCGGGCCAAGGACGTCGGCAGCGCCATGCTCGACCGGCTGGCGCTGGACGGCACGCGCCTGGCCGGCGTCGCCGCGGCCTTGCGCGAGGTCGCGGCGCTGCCCGATCCGGTCGGCCAGGTCACCCGCGACGACGTGCGCCCGAACGGCATCCGCGTGCAGAAGGTGCGGGTGCCGCTGGGCGTGGTGGCGATGATCTACGAGGCGCGCCCGAACGTGACCGCCGATGCCGCGGCGCTGTGCATCAAGGCCGGCAACGGGGTGATCCTGCGCGGCGGCTCGGAGGCGATCCATTCCAACACCGCCATCGCCGCCGCGCTGCGGCGCGCGCTGCGCGAGGCCGGGATCGGCGAGGACGCGCTGACCCTGGTCGAGGACCTGCGCCGCGAAACGATGCTGGAACTGCTGCAGCTCAACGACATCGTCGACCTGGCGATCCCGCGCGGCGGCGAGGGCCTGATCCGCTTCGTCGCCGAACACGCGCGGGTGCCGGTGATCAAGCACTACAAGGGCGTGTGCCATCTGTTCGTGGACGCCTCGGCGGACCTGGAACTGGCGGTGAAGCTGCTGGTGGACGGCAAGACCACGCGCCCGTCCGCGTGCAATGCGCTGGAGACGCTGCTGGTGCACGCCGACGTCGCCGCGCGCTTCCTGCCGCTGGCGGCGCAGGCCCTGCAGCAACGCGGGGTGGTGTTGCGCGGCGACGACGCCAGCCGCGACCTGCTGCCGGACATCGACGCGGCCAGCGACGCCGACTACGCCGCCGAATTCCTCGACCTGATCCTGGCGATCCGCGTGGTGCCGGACCTGGACGCGGCGATCGCGCACATCCGCCACTATGGCTCGGACCACACCGAGGTCATCGCCACCGCCGATGCGGCCAACGCCGAGGCGTTCGTGCAGGCGCTGCGCGCGGCGGTGGTGATGGTCAACGCCTCCTCGCGCTTCTCCGACGGCGGCGAACTCGGCCTGGGCGCGGAGATCGGCATCTCCACCACGCGCCTGCACGCCTACGGCCCGATGGGCCTGGAAGCGCTGACCGTGGAGCGTTTCGTGGTGCGCGGCGCGGGCCAGGTGCGGCACTGACCGGCGGCGACGCGATGCCTGCGTTGCGGGCGCGGCGAGCGGCAGGCGGCGCGCCCTAGGATCCGCTCAGCAGCGGATCGCCGCCGAGCCCGGACACCGCGCGGTTGCGCCCGGCCGCCTTGGCCCGATACAGCATGCGGTCGGCTTCCGCGACCAGCGCCTCGACCGGTGGCACGCCGCCGACGGAGGTCGCCACGCCGATGCTGATGGTGGCGTCGATGCGGCGTCCTTCCACGTCCCTGGCCTCGGCCATGAACGCCAGGCGCAGCCGCTCGGCCATCGCGCTGGCCTGCGCCAGGTCTGTGTCCGGCAGCACGCAGACGAACTCTTCGCCGCCGAAGCGGAAGATCCAGTCGCCCTTGCGCAGGCTGCGCCATGCCACCTGCGCGGCCAGCACGATGACCGCATCGCCGAGCCGGTGGCCGTGGCGATCGTTGATGCGCTTGAAGTGGTCGATGTCGAAGAACAGCACCGAGCGGTGGCGCGCGCCGCGATCGTGCCATTGCTCGGCGCGCTGCTGGAAGAAGCGGCGGTTGTACAGGCCGGTCATCGGATCGCGTACCGAGTCGTCGTAGTAGCGCAGCGCGTCGCGCTCCTTGTGCATGGCCACCAGCAGCGCGCTGGCCAGCAGCACGTGCAGCAGGATCCGCACGTTGTAGAAGACCACCGCCCAAGTCTGGGTGGGCGCGGCGCCCAGCGGCTGCGGCAGCCAGTGCGCGAACACCGCGGCCAGTCCCGACAGCGCCGCGGCCACCCAGAACACGATGGACAGCAGGCCGGCGGAGGGAATGCCGCGCTTGCGCCGGCGCCACAGCTCCATCGCCGGCAACGCGCTGTACAGGCAGGCCAGCCCGATGCGCAGGCTCGCGTTCGCCGTGGTCCAGCCGTAGCGGCCGAACACCGCGATCGCCAGGCCCAGCCACAGCAGCGCCGGCAGCAGCAGCCAGCCCCATTTCGGCGGTCGGTCGTAGAACGCGCGGATCGCCTGCCAGCCGAACGCATAGGCGAGGGCGATGCAGAACGCGCCCAGTTGCAGGCCCAGCCTGCCGGGAAACGCCTGCGGCTGGATCAGGAAGGCGCAGCCGCAGGCGCCGGCGAAGAACGGCATCGCCAGCCACAGGCGCTTGCCCGCCTGCGGGCGCGCGACCAGCACCAGCAGCGACAGGCACAGCAGCACCACGGTGGTGTAGCCGAGCAGCGTGGGGACATCGACCATGGCGGCAACGCGCGCCTGCGCTGGCATGCGGCTGCCAGGCGGGCCCTATCGGAAAACGCCCATTATCCTCCATCGCTCCGGTGCGGGCGGGCGCCGCGCCCGGCCCGCCGTTTCCGCAGCCGGCTGCGTGGCCGCGCCAGCGCGTCGGGTGCCGTGCGCGTCAGGGAAGCGGTTGCGCGCGGATCTCGGCGTGATCGAGCCGATGGGCATGTCCGCAGTTTGGCCTGCTGCGCTGGCGCGGCCGTGCGCGCTGCCGATCCTGTCTGGACGGGGCTGCTTCGCGACCGCGAGGACGCGCGGCGGCCGCATGCGGCGCACGACACTTCCGCACGGACGGCAGTTGCGCCTACAGTCGCCCTCTCACTGTCCGGAGGTCCCATGCGACCCATCGCCGCCCGCTTGCTCGTCACCGTGATCGCCGCCGCCCTGGCCACCGCCGCCCAGGCGCAGACCGCGCCGATGACGCCCGACATCACCGGCAAACCCTTCGTCGCGCCGACCGCGGCCAACGACTACGTCAAGCGCGAGGTGATGATCCCGATGCGCGACGGGGTCAAGCTGCACACGGTGATCGTGCTGCCCAAGGGCGCGCAGCACGCGCCGATGCTGCTGACGCGCACCCCGTACGACGCCAGCGGCCGGGCCAGCCGGCTGGCCTCGCCGCACATGCGCGACCTGCTGCCGCAGGGCGACGAAGTGTTCGTCGACGGCGGCTACATCCGCGTGTTCCAGGACATCCGCGGCAAGTACGGCTCGCAGGGCGACTACGTGATGACCCGGCCGCTGCGCGGCCCGCTCAACGGCAGCAAGGTCGACCACGCCACCGACGCCTGGGACACCATCGACTGGCTGGTCAAGAACGTGCGCGAGTCCAACGGCAAGGTCGGCATGATCGGCTCGTCCTACGAGGGCTTCACCGTGGTGATGGCGCTGACCGATCCGCATCCGGCACTGAAGGTGGCCGCGCCGGAGAGTCCGATGATCGACGGCTGGATGGGCGACGACTGGCTCAACTACGGCGCGTTCCGCCAGGTCAACTTCGACTACTTCACCGGCCAGCTCACCCAGCGCGGCAAGGGCAGCGGCATTCCGCGCCAGGGCCACGACGACCACAGCAACTTCCTGCGCGCCGGCTCGGCCGGCGACTACGCCAAGGCCGCCGGCGTGGACCAGTTGCCGTGGTGGCGCAAGCTCACCGAGCACCCGGCCTACGACGCGTTCTGGCAGAACCAGGCGCTGGACAAGGTGATGGGGCGCACCGCGCTGAAGGTGCCGACGATGTGGCTGCAGGGGCTGTGGGACCAGGAGGACATGTGGGGCGCGATCCACAGCTACCAGGCGATGGAGCCGCGCGATGCCGGCAACGACAGGAACTACCTGGTGATGGGGCCGTGGCGGCACAGCCAGGTCAACTACGACGGTTCGTCGCTGGGCGCGCTGAAGTTCGACGGCGACACCGCGCTGCAGTTCCGCCGCGACGTGCTCAAGCCGTTCTTCGACCAGTACCTGGTCGACGGCGCGCCCAAGGCCGACACGCCGCCGGTGTTCATCTACGACACCGGCGAGAACCGCTGGGACCGCCTGCAGACCTGGCCGCGCAGCTGCGCGCAGGGCTGCGCGGCGCGCAGCAAGCCGCTGTACCTGGGTGCCGGCGGCACGCTCTCGTTCGAGGCGCCGGCGGCCGGGCAGGGCGAGTACGAGGAGTACGTGTCCGACCCGGCCAAGCCGGTGCCGTTCGTGCCGCGCCCGGTCGACTTCGGCGACCGCGACATGTGGACCACCTGGCTGGTGCGCGACCAGCGCTTCGTCGACGGCCGCCCGGACGTGCTGACCTTCGTCAGCGAGCCGCTGGACGCTCCGCTCAGCATCGCCGGCGTGCCCGAGGTGAACCTGCAGGCTTCCACCAGCGGCAGCGACAGCGACTGGGTGGTGAAGCTGATCGACGTGTACCCGGACGAAGTGGCGTCGGACCCGAAGATGGGCGGCTACGAACTGGCGGTGTCGCTGGCGATCTTCCGCGGCCGCTACCGCGAGAGTTTCGAAACGCCCAAGCCGATCGCGCCGAACCAGCCGCTGGCGTACCGCTTCGGCCTGCCCACCGCCAACCACACCTTCCAGCGCGGCCACCGGGTGATGGTGCAGGTGCAGTCCAGCCTGTTCCCGCTGTACGACCGCAACCCGCAGACCTACGTGCCCAACATCTACTTCGCCAAGCCCGGCGACTACCAGAAGGCGACGCAGCGCATCTGGCACACGCCGCAGCAGGCGAGCTACATCAGCCTGCCGGTGCGCTGAGCACTGCTGCAGGGCGGCCGTGCGGGCGCGCCGCCAGATGCGGCGCGTACCGCGCGGGGGCAGGCGACATGCGCAGGCCGCTCGTCGTGGCGCGGCGGCGTCGCGCGCTCAAAGACGCAGCGCGTCCAGGACCAGCGAGAACGCCGGCGAGTGCTGGCGGCGGCTGGGATAGTAGAGGTGGTAGCCGGAGAACGGCGGGCACCAGTCCTCCAGCACCCGCAGCAGGCGCCCGTCCTCGAGATGGGGCGCGAATTCCTGCTCGGGCAGGAATGCGATGCCGAGTCCGTCCAGCGCGGCGCGCACGATCGGCGGCGAGGTGCTGAAGATCACCTGGCCTTCGACCCGCACGTTCACCTGCCGGTTGCGCCGCTCGAACTCCCACACGTAGACGCCGCCATGGGTGGGGAAGCGGATGTTGATGCAGCGGTGTTGGGTCAGGTCGCCCGGTACCTTCGGCACCGGGCGCTGCTGGAAGTAGGCCGGCGCCGCGGCCGCGGCCATGCGCAGCGGCGGGCCGATCGGCATCGCGATCATGTCCTTGTCCAGGCTTTCGCCCAAGCGCACGCCGGCATCGAAACGGTCGGCGACGATGTCGCGGAACCCGTAGCTGACATCGAATTCGATCTGCACGTCCGGGTAGCGGTGCAGCAGCGGCGTCAGCTTGGGCAGCAGGGTGGTGTGCAGGATGTGGTCGCCGCTGGTGATGCGCACGACGCCGGCGGGCTTGTCGCGCAGCGCGGTCAGCGCGTCCAGTTCCGACTCGATCTCGTCGAAGCGGTTGCCGATGGCCTGCAGCAGGCGCTGGCCCGCCGCGGTGGGCGACACGCTGCGCGTGGTGCGCGTCAGCAGGCGGATCTCCAGCCGCGTTTCCAACGCCTTGATCGCCTGGCTGAGCGCCGACTGGGTGACCCCGAGCACCGCACCGGCTCGGGTGAAGCTTCCTTCCCGGGCGACGGTGACGAAGGCCAGCAGGTCGTTGAGGTTGCGTCGTGCCATGTGCGGAGTCTGACAGCTTGATTGATTAGTCAGGCTAATAGGGTATGCAAGGATTCATCATCTTATCAGGCATATGCGCCTTGCCGAGAATGGCCACCTCCCATCCCCAGGATTCCAGCCATGTCCGTCAACGCCTACGGCACCTATGCCGGCGACAAGCCACTGGAGCCATTGCAGATCGCGCGCCGCACTCCCGGCCCGCACGACGTGCGCATCGACATCGCCTTCTGCGGCATCTGCCATTCCGACCTGCACCAGGCGCGCGGCGAATGGGCCGGCACCGTGTTCCCGTGCGTGCCGGGCCACGAGATCGTGGGCCGGGTCGCGGCGGTCGGCGTGCATGTCGCCGGCTTCCGGCCAGGCGACCTGGTCGGCGTCGGCTGCATCGTCGACAGCTGCAGGCACTGTGAGGAGTGCGACAGCGGGCTGGAGAACTACTGCGACGGCATGATCGGAACCTACAACTTCCCATGCGCCGATGCGCCTGGCCACACCCTGGGTGGTTATTCGCAGCAGATCGTGGTCCACGAGCGCTACGTGCTGCGCATCCGTCACCCGGCAGAGCAACTGGCCGCGGTGGCGCCGCTGCTGTGCGCTGGCATCACCACCTATTCGCCGCTGCGCCACTGGGGCGCCGGCCCCGGCAAGAAAGTGGGCGTGGTCGGCATCGGCGGCCTCGGCCACGTCGGCGTGAAGCTGGCCCGTGCGATGGGGGCGCATGTCGTCGCCTTCACCACCTCCGATGCCAAGCGCGACGCCGCGTTCGCATTGGGTGCCGACGAGGTCGTGGTCTCGCGCAATGCGCAGGAGATGGCGGCACACGCCAAGCGATTCGACCTGATCGTCAACACGGTGGCCGCGCCGCACGACCTGGATGCGTTCCTGATCCTGCTCAAGCGCGATGGCGCGATGGTACTGGTCGGTGCGCCGGCCAGCCCGCATCCGTCGCCGGCGGTGTTCGGCCTGATCACCAAGCGCCGCACCTTGGCCGGCTCGATGATCGGCGGAATTGCCGAGACCCAGCAGATGCTGGATTTCTGCGCCGAGCACGGCATCGTCGCCGAGATCGAGCTGATCCGCGCCGACCAGATCAACGCCGCCTACGAGCGGATGCTACAGGGCGACGTGAAGTACCGCTTTGTCATCGACAACGCCTCGCTCGCCGCCTGATCGCCCGGAAGGGCGAATGCCGCTTTCCTTCCCGCAGTGGAGAACCCCATGCAAAAGTTTTTGGCGCTGCTCGCGCTGTTGATCAGTCCCCTTGCCGCAACGGGCGCAGACATGTCCCGAGGCGCGAACAACTTCTACAACAGCGACAAGGTGACCGTGCGCAAGGTCGCCTTCAAGAACCAGTACCGGATGCTTGTGGCGGGCAACCTGTTCGTGCCGAAAGGCCTGGATCGCGGCGCCCGCAACGCCGCCATCGTGGTGGGCCATCCGATGGGCGCGGTGAAGGAGCAGAGCGCGAATCTCTACGCGACGAAGCTGGCTGAGCAGGGGTTCGTGACCCTGTCGATCGACCTGTCGTACTGGGGAGAGAGCGAGGGCGAGCCAAGGCATCTGATCGCGCCGGACATCTACTCCGACGACTTCAGCGCGGCGGTGGACTTCCTCGCCATGCAGGCCATCGTGGACCCGCAGCGGATCGGCGTGCTCGGCATCTGCGGCAGCGGCAGCTTCGTCATCAGCGCGGCCAAGATCGATCCGCGCATGAAGGCGATCGCGACTGTCAGCATGTACGACATGGGGGCGGCCGCGCGCAATGGACTCGGCAATGCCACTAGCCTCGAGCAGCGCCGGGAGATCATCAGGTCGGCCATCGACCAGCGCGTCGTGGAATCCACGGGTGGCCAAACCAGGTACATCCCCGGGACGGTCAACGAACTGGCGCAGGACACGCCGGCGATCCAGCGCGAGTTCTACGATTTCTATCGCACGCCGCGTGGCGCCTACACGCCGAAAGGCGAGTCGGCGGAAAACACCACCAAGCCCATGCTCAGCAGCCTCGGCAGGTTCATTAACTTCTATCCGTTCAACGACATCGAGACCATCGCGCCGCGGCCGATGCTGTTCATCGCCGGCGACCAGGCGCACTCGAAGGAGTTCAGCGAGGAGGCGTTCCGCCTTGCGGGGCAGCCGAAGGAACTGTACTGGGTGAAGGGCGCGGGCCACGTCGACCTGTACGACCGCACCGACCTGATCCCGTTCGACAAGCTGACGTCCTTCTTCAAGCAGAACCTGGGCGTCCGGTAGTGCCGCGCATGGCGAACACGGCGCGTCGTTCTGCGTTTCCGGTACGCAGTGAGGTGGTGGCATGAGCGCACCGATCCAGGCGCGCACGGCGGACATGCCAAGCGACGCCGCGCCACAGCCCGCCCACTGGGGCGGCGTGTGTGCGATGACGCTGTGCGTGTTCGCACTGATCGCGTCCGAGTTCATGCCGGTCAGCCTGCTGACGCCGATCGCCGCGGACCTGCGTGTCAGCCAAGGCCTGGCCGGCTACGGCATCGCCATCTCCGGCGCGTTCGCGGTGCTCACCAGCCTGGCCATTCCTGCGTTGGCCGGCGCCATGGACCGCAAGCGCCTGTTGCTGGCGTTGACCGGGCTGATGGCGGTCTCCGGCGCGGTGGTCGCGTTGGCCCCGAACCATACGGCCTACATGGCCGGCCGCGCGCTCATCGGCGTGGTGATCGGCGGCTTCTGGTCGATGTCGGCCGCAACCGCGATGCGCCTGGTGCCGCCCGGCCAGGTGCCCCGCGCCCTGGCCATCTTCAACGGCGGCAACGCCTTGGCCACGGTGATCGCGGCGCCGCTCGGCAGCTATCTGGGAGCGGTGATCGGCTGGCGCGGCGCATTCCTGTGCCTGGTGCCGGTGGCGGCGCTCGCATTCGCCTGGCAATGGGCGAGCCTGCCGAGCATGGGCGGGTCGTGCGCGGCTGGCGCGGGCAACGCGTTCGGATTGTTCAGGGACCGGGCGGTCGCCTTGGGCATGGCCGCCTGCGGTGCGTTCTTCATGGGACAGTTCGCGTTGTTCACCTACGTACGCCCGTTCCTGGAGACCGTGACGCTGGCGAACGTGTCCGCGTTGTCGCTGATCCTGCTGGGTATCGGCGTCGCCGGTCTGGTCGGCACCATGCTCGTCGGCGTCGCGCTGAGGCGCGGCCTGTATCGCACCCTGATCGCGATTCCGGTGCTGATGGCGGCGATCGCCTTGATCCTGATTCCATTCGGCACGCGCGTCGCCGCCGTGGCCGCGTTGTTGGCACTGTGGGGATTGCTCGCCACCGCCGCGCCGGTGGGTTGGTGGAGCTGGATCGCGTGCGCCATGCCGAAGAACGCAGAGGCCGGCGGCGGACTGATGGTGGCGGTGATCCAACTGGCCATCGCGCTGGGCTCGACCGTCGGCGGCATGCTGTTCGATCGCGAGGGCTACGCGGCGACCTTCGTGGCGAGCGCCGCGTTGCTGCTGCTCGCGGCCGCGCTTGCCTGGCTGGCATCGCGCGCGCGCGGGGCGCCCGCCGGGTGACCGCCGCAAGTCTCCGCCGTGGCGATGACCTGCCACTGGACGATGGCGGCGCTCGGCCCGGCACGCAGCGGCCCGTCGTCGGCAATGGCGCCGTCCATCGCTAGCGACGCCGTAGCGGCCCGCGCGTTCGCCACGCAGTCGCCGCTGGCGCTGGAAATGGGCGAGCGCAACGGCAACGAGAAGCACGCCGCGCTGCCGCAGGCGTTGCCGGCGTTGACGCGCCGGCCGGGCTCGCTCCATGCGGGCGACCTGATGCGCTATCGCGCGCAGACGCTGGTCGTCTTTTATGTGAGCTCGCGTTTTCCTATTCCTATACCCGGCTGGAATGTGTGGACGACCCGACTGGGCTGGCCCGGGACATTGGGCCTGCGCGGCGTCCGGGTCGCGTTCACCAGGGACTGGCGGGGGCGACCTGCATGCGCCGCGGCCGGCGACCTGCATCGGGTACAGGTTGGCGTCCGCCGCCGGTAGGCCGAAAGCCGGCCGGGTGCTGCGCGCGTTGTGCCGGAGCGGGCGGATGGCGCCATCGCGCAAACCCGCGCGTGTGGCGCCGGCCGCACTTGGCTGCAGTAGGGTGCGGCGTCCCGCCCGATAGACAGCAGTGGCCGCGAGGCATGCGCCCGGCCTGCATCGTGCGAGGCGGGCCGACGCCATGCCGCAGACACAAAAAAACCCGGAAAACGTTGGTTTTCCAGGCTTCTTGTGACCGTGAAACTGGTCGGGGAGACAGGATTCGAACCTGCGACCTCTACGTCCCGAACGTAGCGCTCTACCAGACTGAGCTACACCCCGAAGGAGCCGCACATGATACGGGGGTCACCCGCATTCGGCAAGATCCTTTGCGAAAAAATTTCAGTCGGCGGCGTCCGCAGCGTCCGTGGCCGCGCCCTCGCGCGCCTCGAACCACATGCCGTTGAGGATGGCGGCGGTGGAGGCCAGGCCGACCCCGAGAATCCAGGCGAAATACCACATGATGCGATCTCCTATGCGATGGGGTGGACGCGCTCAGTACGCGTTGGGGTTGTCGTCCAGCGAGGCGGCGCTGACCTTGCCCTTCAGCACCCGGTACACCCAGGTGGTGTAGCCGATGACGATCGGCAGGAACAGCACCGTGGCCAGCAGCATGATCCACAGGGTCAGGCGGCTGCTGGAGGCGTCCCACACGGTCAGGCTGGAGCCGGGCTGGCTGGAGGAGGGCAGCAGGAACGGGAAGATCGCGAAGCCGACGGTGAGGATGATGCCGGCGATCGCCGTACCCGAGGCGATGAACGCCAGGCCGCCGCGGCGCCGGTGCAGCAGCAGCGCGCTCAGCAGCAGGCCGAGCAGGCCGGCGACCGGCGCCAGCGCGGTCAGCGGCATCGCCTGGTAGTTGTGCATCCAGCCGCCGACCTCGCCCAGCACCGCGGTCTTCAGCAGCGGGTTGGTGGCGCCGTCGGTGACCGCCTGCGAGGTCACCGCATAGCCGGGCAGGCCCATGGCGACCCAGGCCCCGCCCGCGGCGAACAGCGCGCAGGCCACCAGCGCCGCCGCGCTGCCGTAGCGGGCCGCGCGTTCGGCCACCGGGCCGTCGGTCTTCAGCACCAGCATCGCCGCGCCGTGCGCCACCAGCATGCTCACGCTGAGCAGGCCGGCGAGCAGCGCGAACGGCATCAGCAGGCCGAAGAACGAGCCGGTGTAGAACACCCGCAGCGTGTCGTCGAAGTGGAACGGCACGCCGAGCAGCACGTTGCCCACCGCCACGCCCATGATCAGCGCCGGGATGAAGCCGCCGACGAACAGCGCCCAGTCCCAGCCGTTGCGCCAGCGCTGGCTGGGCAGCTTGCCGCGGAACTTGAACCCGACCGGGCGCAGGATCAGCGCGAACAGGATCACGAACATGGCCAGGTAGAAGCCGGAGAAGCTGACCGCGTACAGCGGCGGCCAGGCGGCGAAGATCGCGCCGCCGCCGAGCACCAGCCAGACCTGGTTGCCTTCCCAGACCGGGCCGATGGTGTTGACCACCAGCCGCCGCTCGGCGTCGTTCTTCGCCACGAACGGCAGCAGCGCGCCGACGCCCAGGTCGAAACCGTCCATCACCGCGAAACCGACCAGCAGGATGCCCAGCAGCAGCCACCAGATCACGCGCAGCGTGGTGTAGTCCAATGCAATGAAGTCCATCGTCATTCTCCTGCCGGGATCAGAGTTGGCCGGCGGCCGCGGTGGCGGCAAGGGGCGCGGCGGGGCGCGGGGTCGGCTGCAGCAGCGCGGGCAGGTTGTCCGGGCCCTTGCCGATCGCCTTGAGCATCAACTTGATCTCGATGACCAGCAGCACGGTGTAGATCGCCACGAAGCCGGCCAGGGTGATCAGGATGTCGTGCAGGGCCAGGCCGGAGGCGGCGTAGAACGTCGGCAGCACGCCTTCCACCGCCCACGGCTGGCGGCCGTACTCGGCGACGAACCAGCCGCACTCGATCGCGATCCACGGCGCCGGCAGGGTCCACAGCGCCAGCTTCAGGAACCAGCGCTTTTGCTCGAAGTTGTGCTTGCACGAGAACCACATTGCGGCGATGAAGAACGCGATCAGGTAGAAGCCCAGGCCGGCCATGACCCGGAACGTCCAGAACAGCGGCAGCACGCGCGGCACGGTGTCCAGCGCGGCCTTGGAGATCTCCTCCGGCGTGGCGTTGAGGATGTCGTCGCGGTAGCGCTTGAGCAGCAGGCCGTGGCCCAGGTCCTGCCAGTGGCGGTCGAACACCTCGCGCGCCTGCGCGTCGTTGCGGTCGGCCTTGAGCCGTTCCAGCGCACCGTAGGCGATCTGCCCGCCGCGGATGCGGTGCTCGGCGCGCCCGACCAGTTCCAGGATGCCGGGGATCGGCGTGTCCAGCGAACGCGTGGCGACCAGGCCCATCAGGTACGGCACCTTGATCGCGTAGTCGTTCTTGCCGGTGGCCTGGTTGGGGATGCCGAAGGCGGTGAAGTCGGCCGGGGCCTGCTCGGTCTCCCACATCGCCTCGATCGCAGCCAGCTTCATCTTCTGGTGTTCGTTGGCGGCGTAGCCGCTCTCGTCGCCGAGCACCACCACCGACAGCGAGGACGCCAAGCCGAACGCGGCGGCCACCGCGAACGAGCGCCGCGCCATGTCGCGGTGCTTGCCGCGCAGCAGGTACAGCGCGCTGATCGACATCACGAACACCGCGCCGGTCACGTAGCCGGCACTGACCGTGTGCACGAACTTGGCCTGCGCCACCGGGTTGAACAGCACCGCCGCGAAGTCGACCACTTCCATGCGCATCGTGTCCGGGTTGAACACCGCGCCGGTCGGGTTCTGCATCCAGCCGTTGGCGATCAGGATCCACACCGCCGACAGGTTGGTGCCCAGCGCCACCAGCCAGGTCACCATCAGGTGCTTGACCGGCGAGAGCTTGTTCCAGCCGAAGAAGAACAGGCCGATGAAGCTGGCTTCCAGGAAGAACGCCATCAGCCCCTCGATCGCCAGCGGCGCGCCGAAGATGTCGCCGACGTAGTGGCTGTAGTAGGACCAGTTCATGCCGAACTGGAACTCCATCACGATGCCGGTGGCCACGCCCATGGCGAAGTTGATGCCAAACAGCACGCCCCAGAACAGGGTCATGCGCCGCCACACCTCCTTGCGGGTCATGACGTACACGCTCTCCATGATCGCGATCATGAAGGACAGGCCGAGGGTGAGCGGGACGAACAGGAAGTGGTACATGGCGGTCATGGCGAACTGCAGCCGCGACAGCTCTACGACAGTGGTGTCGATCATGGCTGTGCTACCTCGTGGAGAATGTGCATCTGGGTGGCCGGGTGGCGGTAGGTTGAGGGCGATGTTCCGCTTCCGCCGCGGCTTCGGCCTTGATCCAGATCAATGTCCGCGCCGGCCGCCGCGGGCAAGCTGGCGGCACGCGGCGGGGTTGCGACCCAGGTGCCGCCTTACAATGGCGGCCCGTTCGCCCTGCCGAGCCCGTTTTGACCGATCCCGCCGCGCCGTCCACCGCATCGCCCGCCGAGTCGCCGCAGCTGCGGCAGCTGCGCGTGCGCTGGCTGGCAGGCCTGGCGACGGCGGCGCGCGGGCGCCAGCGGGTGGCGGGCCTGGCGATCGGCCTGTCCGGCGCGCTGCTGATCGTGCAGGCCGGCGCCATCGCCTGGCTGTTGCAGGCGTTGCTGGTGGAGCGCCGCGAGCTGGCGTCGTCGCTGCCAGCGTTCGCGCTGCTGGCGCTGGTGCTGGCGCTGCGCGCGCTGCTCGGCGCCTGCGCGCAGCGCGCGGCCGGCGACGTCGCCGACGCGGCCAAGTTCGAACTGCGCCGGCGCGTGTACCGGCGCCTGCTGCAGCGCGGCCCGCTGTGGCTGCGCGGACAGCGCAACGGCGAACTGGGCGAACTGCTGCTGGCGCACGGCGACGCACTGGACGGCTACTACGCCGGCTACCAGCCGGCGCGGCTGGAAGTGGGCGTGGTGCCGCTGCTGATCCTGTTCGCGGTCGGCTGGAGCGACTGGGTGGTGGGCCTGCTGCTGCTGTGCACCGCGCCGCTGGTGCCGATCTTCATGATGCTGGTGGGCTGGGGCGCCGAGGCCGCCGGGCGCCGCCAGCTGCGCGCGCTGGCGCGGATGGGCGGGCATTTCGCCGACCGGCTCAAGGGCCTGGGCCTGCTGCGCCTGTACGGCCGCGGCGAGGACGAACTGCACGGCATCGCCGCCGCCGCCGAGGGCGTGCGCGAACGCACGTTGAAGGTGTTGCGCATCGCGTTCCTGTCCTCGACCGTGCTCGAGTTCTTCGCCTCGGTCAGCGTGGCGATGGTGGCGATGTACCTGGGCCTGAGCTACCTGGGCATGATCGCGCTGCATGCGGCGGTGCCGACGCTGGGGGTGGGCGTGTTCTGCCTGTTGCTGGCGCCGGAGTTCTACGCGCCGCTGCGGCGCCTGGCCGCGCACTACCACGACCGCGCCAACGCACTGGCGGCGGCGGCCGAGGTGGAGCGCCTGCTCGGCGAACTGCCCGATGCGGCGGGCGTGCCGGTGCCGTCCATGGCCTCGCCCGCTGCCGCCGCGTCGCCGCCTTCGCCTGCGCCTGCGCAACCTGCTCCGGCCCTGCCGGAAGCGCCTGGTGGGTCTGCCGCGCCTCCGTCGCCGCTCGTGCCCGCCGCGACCGCAGCATCGGAAACACCTGCAACACCTGCGGTGCCTGCAACGCTCGCAGTGCCTGAAGGGTCTTCATTACCCGCGACGTCCACGGTCCTGGCGACGCCGTCAGCTCCCGCACAGCCGCTGCTGCATGCCGAAGGCCTGACCTTGCGGCCGCAGGGCGCGCGTTGCGACGCGCTGGTCGAGCTGTCCTTCAGCCTGCAACCCGGCCAGCGCCTGGCCCTGGTCGGGCCCAGCGGCAGCGGCAAGAGCACCTTGCTCGAAGCGCTGGCCGGCTGGCTGCCGCCGCGCGCCGGCCGCCTGCAGCTGCGTCCGGGACTGCGCGTCGGCTATGCCGGGCAGCGCCCGTACCTGTTCCACGGCAGCATCGCCGACAACCTGCGCCTGGCCGACCCGCAGGCCAGCGCCGCGCACCTGCAGGCCGCGGCCGAGGCGGCGCAGGTCATGCGCTTCGCCGCGCGCCTGCCGCTGGGCCTGGACACGGTGATCGGCGAACGCGGCTTCGGCCTGTCCGGCGGCGAGGCGCGGCGCATCGGCCTGGCGCGGCTGCTGCTGCGCGATCCGGAGCTGCTGCTGCTCGACGAACCTACCGCCTTCCTCGACCCGGACACCGAGGCCGACCTGCTGCGCACGCTGGCCGCCTTCAGCCAGGGCCGCAGCGTGATCGTCGCCACCCACAGCGCGGCGGCGATGCGCTGGGCCGACAGCGTGCTGCGGTTGCCGGCGCGCGCCGCGGCCGGCGACGCGATCGGAGCCGCGCGGTGAGCGGCCCTGCGCGCGACGACCTGCGCAGCGTGTTCGGCCGCCACTACGGCCGCTTGCTGCTGACCGCGTTGCTGCTGCTGTGCACGATGCTGGCCGGGGTCGGCCTGCTCGGTCTGTCCGGCGGCTTCCTGACCGCCGCGGCACTGGCCGGCGTGGCCGGCATGGGCAGCGGCTTCAACTTCTTCTCGCCCTCGGCCGGCATCCGCGCGCTGACCTTCGCCCGCATCGCCTCGCGCTACGGCGAGAAGCTGGTCGGCCACGACGCCACCTTGCGCATCGCCCGCGACCTGCGCGTGTGGTTCTTCCGCCGCGCGCTGCCGCTGGCGCCGGCCCGGCTCGGCGCCAGCCGCACCGGCGAACTGCTGGCGCGGCTGATGTCCGACATCGGCGAGGTCGACGGGCTGGTGGTGCGCGCCTTGGGGCCGCTGGCGGCGCTGCTCGGCATCGGCGTGACCGGCGTGGCCGCCGCCGCGGCGATCTACTGGCCGGCGGCCGTGGCGCTGGCGGCGCTGGCGCTGGTCATCGGCGCGGGCGTGCCATGGGTGGTCGCGCGCGGCGGGCGCGTGCGCGAGCAGCGCCGCGCGCAGCGGCGCGAGACCTTGCGCACGTTGGCCTACGAAGGCCTGGAAGGCGCCGCCGACCTGGCCGCGCTGGACGCGCAGGCCGACTGGATCGCGCGCGTGGAGGCCAGCGCGCAGGACCTGCGCGCGCAGGACCGCCAGCAGCGGCAGCGCCTGATCGGCGGCAATGCGCTGCATGCGCTGTGCGCCGCGCTCGGTTTGCTGGCGATGCTGTGGCTGGCGCTGGGCGCGGCGCGCGCCGACCAGATCGGCGCCGCGCAGGCGGCCGGGCTGGTGTTCCTGACCGTGGCCCTGCTCGAGGTCTGGGCCGGCGCCGGCCTGGCCTGGCAGGCGCTGCAATCCGGGCGCGTGGCCGCGCAGCGGCTGCAGGCGATCGCCGGGCAGAGCGCGCCGGTGGCCGACGTCGCGCAGCCGCAGCCGGTGCCCACTGGTGGCGAGGTGCGCTTCGACGGCGTGGTCTTCGCCTGGCCCGGCGAGACCCGGCGCGTGCTCGACGGCATCGATCTGCGCATCGCGCCGGGCGAACGCATCGCCATCAGCGGCGACAGCGGCAGCGGCAAGACCACCTTGTCGGCGCTGCTGCTGCGGCTGTGGGATCCGCAGCACGGCAGCATCCGCTTCGCCGGCGCGGACCTGCGCGACCTGGCCCAGGCGCAATGGCACCAGCGCATCGCCTGGCTGCCGCAGGGCGCTCCGGTGTTCGCCGGCAGCGTGCGCGACAACCTGCGGCTGGGCGCGCCCGACGCCGACGACGCCACCCTGCAACGCGCGCTCGCCGACGTGCGCCTGGACGCCTGGCTGCACGAGGTCGGCGGTCTGGATGCATGGCTGGGCGAGAACGGCGCGACCATGTCCGCCGGCCAGGCGCGGCGCCTGGCCCTGGCCCGCGCGCTGCTGCGCAACGCGCCGCTGCTGGTGCTGGACGAACCCACCGAAGGCCTGGACGTGGACACCGCCCAGGCCCTGCTGCGCGACCTGACCCAGGCGCTGGGCCAGCGCAGCCTGCTGCTGATCAGCCACGACGCCTTGCCCGAAGGCGTGGTGCATACGCGCTACCGCCTGCAGCAGGGGCGGCTGCAAGCGGGGTGAGCGGGGCGGTTGCACCATGGCGCCTTCGGCGAGGCGCAGGCTTCTGCAGGGACTCTCCGCACCAAGCAAGGGCTTGGCGATCGTCCGCGACCGAGCGGTCCGGGAGGCTTCGATCCTCAACGGCAATGGGCGTGGGAGTCGGTCGACGCCTTTCAGCCAGATAACTACCGGTGTTTGTAGCGGCCAGTGCCTGCGATGCTGGAACGGATCCGCTTGCTCGTGACTCGTCGAAGACGATGCAGTCGGGACTGAAGTCCCTCCCACAAGGGCAGCAGGTCTGCGCTATCCGAAGCGCGCCATGCCGCTCTCGCGGTCCGATACCTCCTGCTCTCGGACCAACAGGGCCGCCTCTGTAGGAGCGACTTCAGTCGCGACGAACGCAGCCACGCGCCATCCGTTCGCGACCCATGTCAGGGCTGAAGCTCTTCAACAGGAAACACAGACTCCCGCAGTTCCAAGCTTCCTTTGCAGGAGCGGCTTCAGCCGCGACGAACGCAGTCACGCGCCATCCGCTCGCGAATCCATGTCAGCGCTGAAGCTTCTTCAACGTGAAACCCGGACTCCCGCAATTCCAAGCCCCTCTGTAGGAGCGGCTTCAGCCGCGACGAACGCAGTCACGCGCCATCCGCTCGCGACCCATGTCAGCGCTGAAGCTTCTTCAACGTGAAACCCGGACTCCCGCAATTCCAAGCCCCTCTGTAGGAGCGGCTTCAGCCGCGACGAACGCAGCCACGTGCCATCCGCTCGCGAATCCATGTCAGCGCTCAAGCCTCTTCTACATGAAACACAGGCTCCCGCGGTTCCAAGCCCCCTTGTGGGAGCGACTTCAGTCGCGACGCACGCAACGATAAGACCACCCACCGCGCCCAATGCCGCATCGCGACCCGAGCGGCGGCCGCGACCGCCTACAGCGCGTCCAGGAAGCCTCTCACCGCCGGCCCGAAGCGCGCGAAATCGACCAGGAACGCATCGTGTCCCTGCGGCGAATCCAGACCCAGGAACTGCGCGTCGGCGCCACCGGCGCGCAGGCCGTCGGCGATCTGCTGCTGTTGCTGCACCGGGAACAGGATGTCGGTGTTGGCGCCGATCGCCAGCGCGCGCTCGACGCGGATCGTCGCCAGCCCGGCCAGCGCGTCGCCGCCGGCGTATTCGGCCAGGTCGAACCAGTCCATCGAACGGCTCAGGTACAGGTAGCAGTTCGGATCGAAGCGGCGCACGAAGCGCCGCGCATGGCCTTCCAGGTAGCTTTCGACCTGGAATTCCAGCCCGAACGGATCGTCGTCGGCCTGGTCCGAATCCAGCCGCACGCGGCCGAAGCGGCCGTCCCATTCCAGCGCCGAGCGGTAGGTGATCACGCCCAGCTTGCGCGCCATGCGCATGCCGGACTCCGGGTAAGTGGCCTCGTCGTAGTCGCCGCCGTTCCAGTTCGGGTCCAGGCGGATCGCCTCGCGCTGCAGCGAGCGGATCGCGATCGAGAACGGCAGCGCCTGCGCGCTGCCGGAGATGTTGATGTGGCTGCGCGCCAGCCCCGGGTGCCGGCGCAGCAGCGCCAGCGCGGTCATGCCGCCCATCGAGTTGCCGATCAGGCATGCCAGCCGCTCGATGCCCAGCGCGCGCACCACGTGCGCGGCGGCATCGGCGACGTCCTCGATCGACAGCTCCGGAAAGCGCAGCCGATACGGTCGCGCGTCGTCCGGATCGGGCGAGGCCGGGCCGGTCGAACCCTTGCAGCTGCCCAGCGAGTTCACGCAGATCACGAACCAGCGCTGCGTGTCGATCGGCTTGCCGGCGCCGAGCATCGCCTCCCACCAGCCGGGGCTGGGATCGCCGGGATGCGCGGCGGCATGCGCGTCCGGCGACAGCCCGGTGACGATCAGGATCGCGTTGTCGCGGTCCGGCGCCAGCGTGCCCCAGGTCTCGTAGGCGACGCGCGCATCGCGCAGCTGGCCGCCGCGCTTCATCGGGAACGGCGAGGGCAGGGCGAGGAAGCGGCTGCCGGGGGGAATGAATTCGGTCATGCGCCGATTCTAGCCGCGCCACGGCGGACGCGCGTGCGTACGGTGTGGCGAAGGGCGATGCTGAGGCGATGCACGAAGGCGATGCTGCCTGTAGGAGCGGCTGCAGCCGCGACATCGGCGCCGGACGGATATCGGCTGCGGAAAACTGCTGTCGCGGCTGAAGCCGCTCCTACAGGGGGACATCCGTACGCGCTGCGTTATGGCTTGCCGATCACCAACTCCACCGGCGCCGCGGCCGGCAGCGTCACCGTCACCGGCGCCGATTCCAGGTCGCCTTCCTGGCGCATCGCGTTGCCGCTGGCCGAGAGCCGCGCCAGGACCTGCACCTGCCTGAGCTGCGACAGCCTCTGCGTCGGCATCGGACTGTCGGCGTCGCTGAGGGTCACGCGCAGCGGCAGCGCCTGCAGCGGGTGCTTCTGCACCGCGACCGGCATCGGCGGCCCACCGGGCACGCGCGCGATCACGAACACGCTGGCGTCGCCGCGCAGGCGTACGCGCGCGGCGAACTCCGGATCCAGCGACACCGCGACGGTCAGCGCGCCGGCCGCGGCAGGCGCAGGCGATGCGCCGGCATCCGGCGCGCCTGTCGCGCTGGCCGCGGCCGCGGCCGCAGCCGCCGCGCCTGGCGCCGCAGCAGGCAGCGCCGGCAGACCGGCTTCGCTGCGTGCCGCGTCGATCTGCGGGCGCAGCGCGGCGGCGGTGGCTGCATCCACGCGCGGCAGCAGCGCTTCCCAGGTCGCCGCGGCCTCGGCGTTCTGGCCGCGCTGGCGCTGCGCGATGCCCAGGAACCAGGCGGCGCGCTCGCTGTCCGGCGCCACCTGCAAGGCGTGACGCAGCCAGGCGATGCCCTGCTCGTCGAACCGGCGCTGCGGATCGGCCAGCGCGCGCGCTTCGGCCGCCGGCACCAGCCATTGCGCTTCGTCCGGCGCCAGCTGCACCGCGCGCGCGAACGCGGCGGCCGCCTCGGCGGGGCGGCCCAGCGACATCTGCGAGCGCCCCAGCAGCGCCCAGCCGTCGGCGCGACCGGGATCCTTGGCCAGGGCCGCCTGCAGTTGCGCAATGCCGTCTTCCAGGCTGCGCGGCGCCTCGCGGTTCTGCGCCTGCAGCGCGCGCGGGGTGCCGACCAGCGCGTACAGCGCCGCCGACGCCACGCCCAGCGCCAGCACCGCGACGACCAGCAGCGCGGTGCCGCCGCGGCCGCGCCGCAACGGCCACAGCACCGCACCGAACACCAGCGCGGCCAGCACCGCCGCGGCGCCATGCATGCCCCAGCTCAGCATCGCCTCACCATTCCTGTTCGTCCTGCGCGAGCGGCGCGGCGCCGGCCGGCGCGCGACGGCGGACCACCCACGCCAGCAGCAGCGCGCCGCCGCCGAGCAGCGCCAGCGGCCCGAACCACAGCAGCCAGGTGCGCGATTCCACCTGCGGTCGGTACAGCACGAACTCGCCGTAGCGGTCGACCAGGAAGCGCTTGATCTGCGCGTCCGATTGGCCCTGCTGCATCAGCTGCAGCACTTCGCGGCGCAGGTCCAGCGCGATCTGCGCGTGCGAATCGGCCAGCGACTGGTTCTGGCACTGCACGCAGCGCAGTTCGGCGGTCAGCGCATGGAAGCGCGCTTCCTCGGCCGCCGAGCGATACGCCAGCGGCGTCGGATCGGAGGCCGGCTGCGCGCCTACGTTCGCGGCGCATGCCAGCAACACCAGCAGCGCGAGCCGGCGCCAGCTCACGGCGCGGCCCGGCCCTGCGTGGAGGTCGGCGCATCGCGCTCGGCCCTGAGCAGCGCCGGCAGCAGTTCGTCGTGGACGATCTGGTCGGTCAGCGGGCCCGAATGCTTCCAGCGCACCACGCCGTGCGCATCGACCAGGAAGGTCTCCGGCGCGGCGGCCACGCCCCAGTCGATCGCGGTGCGCCCGTCCGGATCGAACAGCACCACGAAGAACGGATTGCCCAGCTGCTCCAGCCAATGCAGCGCATCCTCGCGGGTGTCCTTCCAGTCGTAGCCGATCACCCGCACGCGCTTGGTCAGCGCGAAGCGGGTCAGCACCGGATGTTCCTCGCGGCAGGCCGGGCACCAGCTGCCCCACACGTTGAGCACGTACGGCGCGCCGCGCAGTTCGGCGCTGCGCACGCGGATCGACGCATCGTGCAGCACCGGCAGCTCGAACGCCGGCGCCGGCTTGCCGATCAGCGCCGACGGCAGCGCATCGCGATCGGCCACGCCGGAACGCTGCACCGCGTAGAACATCAGCGCCAGCAGGCCGAGGAAGAACAACGCGCCGAGCACGATGGCGGCAAGCGGCAGGCGGCGACGGGGAGCAGGGGCGGACATCAGGATTTCTCCGGGGAACGACGGAAACGCCGGTCGCTGGCGGTGACGAAGCCGCCCAGCGCCATCAGCGCTGCGCCCAGCCAGATCCAGCGCACGAACGGTTTGACATGCAGGCGCATCGCCCAGGCGTTGCCGCCCAGCGGTTCGCCCAGGGCGACATAGACGTCGCCGAACAGGCCGGGGTGGATGCCGGCTTCGGTCAGGCTCTGGCCGCCGCTGGCGTAGGCGCGCTTTTCCGGATGCAGCAGCGCCAGCGGGCGGTCGTCGCGCAGCACCTGCAGGTGCGCACGCTCGGACACGTAGTTGGGGCCGCGGGTCTGCTCCAGGCTCTGGAACTCGAAGCGGTAGCGGCCCATCTGCAGGCTCTGCCCCGGCGCCAGCGCCACTTCGCGCTGCTGGTCCAGCGCCTCGACCAGCAATGCGCCGGCCAGGAACACCGCGATGCCGGCGTGGGCCAGGGTCATGCCCAGCATCTCGGCGGTGAAGCGGCTGCCCTTGAGCTGGAAGCGGCTCCAGACGAAGCGCGCGGTGCCGAGCAGCACCCAGGCGGCGCCGGCCACGCCGGCGGCGGTCTTCCACGGCCCCTGCGGCGCCAGGAAGAAGCCGAGCACGCCGGCCAGCAACGCCAGCCCGGCCCACGGCGCCAGCAGCGCCAACGGCCGCGACGGCTGTTCGCGCTGCCAGCGGGTCAGCGGCCCGAACGGCAGCAGCGCCACCAGCGGCGCCATCAGCACCACGAACAGGGTGCCGAAGTAGGGCGGGCCGACCGACAGCTTGCCCAGCCCCAGCGCGTCGGCCAGCAGCGGATACAGCGTGCCCAGCAGCACCATCGCGCAGGCGCAGGTCAGCAGCAGGTTGTTGGCCAGCAGCAGGGTCTCGCGCGAGGACGCGGCGAAGCGCTGGCGCTCGTCGCCGGCGACGGCGCCGATGCGCCCGCCGCGCAGCGCGTACAGCAGCAGCGCGCCGCCGCAGACCAGGCTCAGGAACACCAGGATGAACAGTCCGCGGCCGGGATCGGCGGCGAACGAATGCACGCTGGTCAGCACGCCCGAGCGCACCAGGAACGTGCCCAGCAGCGACAGCGAGAACGCGGCGATCGCCAGCAGCAGCGTCCACGCGGTGAAGCTGCCGCGCTTTTCGGTCACCGCCTGCGAATGCAGCAGCGCCGCGCCGGCCAGCCACGGCATGAAGCTGGCGTTCTCCACCGGGTCCCAGAACCACCAGCCGCCCCAGCCCAGTTCGTAGTACGCCCACCAGCTGCCCAGCGCGATGCCGATGGTCAGAAAGCCCCAGGCCACGTTGGTCCATGGCCGCGTCCAGCGCAGCCAGCGCGCATCGACCTGGCCGTCGAGCAGCGCGGCGATGGCGAACGCGAACGGCACCGCGAAGCCGACGTAGCCGGCGTACAGCAGCGGCGGGTGGATCACCAGCCCCGGGTCCTGCAGCAGCGGATTGAGGTCGCGGCCTTCCAGCGGCGCCGGCAGCAGCCGCGCGAACGGGTTGGAGGTGAACAGCAGGAACGCCAGGAAACCCAGGCTGACCAGCGCCAGCGTGCCGATCACCCGCGCCATCACCGGCGTCGGCAGGCTGCGCGAGAACAGCGCCACCGCGCCGGTCCACAGCGCCAGGATCAGCGTCCACAGCAGCAGCGACCCCTCGTGTGCGCCCCACACCGCCGAATAGCGGTACATCAGCGGCAGCAGCGAGTTGGAGTTCTCGGCCACGTAGGCCACCGAGAAATCCTGCACCAGGAACGCATGGGTCAGCAGCGCGAAGGCGCCGGCGACCAGCGCCAGTTGCGCGAACGCGGCCGGCCGCGCCACCGCCATCCAGCGCGCGTCGCCGCGCTGCGCGCCGGCCAGCGGCACCACCGCCTGCAACAGCGCGGCGAGCAGCGCCAGGATGAGCAGGATCTGGCCGAGCTCAGGAAGCATGGGGCGTGCGCCGGGACGCGGGACGCGGGACGCGGGGCCCGGAAATGCGAACGCTCACGCCGTGCGCGGTCTTGCTGTTACGAGTCCCGCGTCCCGCGTCCCGCGTCCCGCGAAAAGCTCCAATCACCGCGCCGCCTCCGCCACATCGTGCTTGCGATGCGCGTTGCCCATCTTGTCTTCCAGTTCCTTGGGCATGTAGGTCTCGTCGTGCTTGGCCAGCACGTCCTCGGCCACGAACACGCCGTCGCGCATGCGCCCGGTGGCCACCACCGCCTGGCCCTCGCGGAACAGGTCGGGCAGGATCCGGTCGTAGCTGACGGTCAGCTGCGCATCGCCGTCGGTGACCCGGAACCGCGCCAGCAGCGAGCCGGGCGGGCGCTGGAACGAGCCCTTCTCGACCATGCCGCCGAGGCGGAAGCGCGCATGCTCGCCGGTCTTGCCGGCCAGCACCTCGGCCGGGGTGTACAGGTAGGCGGTGTTGCGCTGCAAAGCCATCGCCACCAGCGTGGTGGTCAGGCCGGCGGCCAGCACCAGCACCATCAGCAGCAGCAGGCGGCGCTTGCGTTGCGGGTTCATCGGCTCAGGTCCAGCGTGGCCGGGTCGGCCTTGGGCTGCTGCCGGCGCTGCACGCGCAGCCGCGCCGCGCGCAGGGCGCCGCGCAGCTGCAGCCGCGCCAGCACGAAGTCGGCCAGCAGCACCCCGGCGAACACCGCGTAGGCGCCGACCACGTAGGGCAGGTAGTTCATGCGCGCGCCTCCGCCAGTTTCGTGACCCAGTCCTTGCCGGCCTCGCGGCGCAGGTTGTCGGCGCGCGCGCGCGCCAGCAGCGAGCCGGCGAACCAGAACTTGGTCGCTGCCACCATCAGCCACAGCGGCGGCAGCATGCTCGGGTCCATGCTCGACTGGCCGAACAGGCGGATGGTCTGGCCCTGGTGCAGCGAGTTCCACCACACCACCGAATAGCGGATCACCGGCAGCAGCACCACGCCGACAATGGCCAGCAGCCCGGCCGCGCGCGCGGCATTGCGGCGGTCCTCGATCGCCAGGTACAGGCCCATCACCCCGATGTACAGGAACAGCAGGATCAGCTCGGTGGTCAGGCGCGGGTCCCAGTCCCACCAGGCGCCCCACATCGGCTTGCCCCAGATGCTGCCGGTCAGCAGGGTGATCACGGTGAAGGCCGCGCCGATCGGCGCGCAGGCCATCGCCAGCACTTCGCACAGCTTGATCCGCCACACCGCCGCGATCGCCGCGTACAGCGCCATCAGCCCGAACACGAACAGGCTCATCCAGGCGCTGGGCACGTGGATGTAGAGGATCCGGAAGGCGTCGCTCTGCAGGCGGTCGGCCGGCACCACGAACAGCGCCTGCCAGATGCCGAGCCCGCCCAGCAACAGCGCGGCCAGGTAGCACCACGGCGTCCAGCGCGCGGCGAAGCGGTCGAAGGCGGGGGGCGAGCCGAGTTGGTGGAACCAGCGGACGACGGAGGACATGCGGTCGATTCTAGCGGGCGGAGGGCTTGCGACGGTGCGGCGGCAACGGTGCGACGATAACGCAGGACAACGCGATGGTACGGCCGGCGCGATGGTAAGGCCCGCGCCGCGCCTGACGCGCTCAGCTCAGCGAGATGCGGATCGCCGCCGCCGCCGCCAGCGGCGCCAGCACCAGTCCCAGCACCAGCCCGGCCGCCAGCAGCAGCAGGCCGCCGCCGGGGTCCAGGCCCTGCGCGGCGGCCGCCACGCTGCCGGCGCCGAACACCAGCACCGGCACGTACAGCGGCAGCGCCAGCAGCGCGACCAGGATCCCGGCGCGCTTCATGCTCACCGTCAACGCCGCCACCACCGCGCCGATCAGGCTCAGCAGCGGCGTGCCCAGCGCCAACGATGCCAGCAGCACCGGCATGCGGTCATGCGGCAGGTGCAGCAATTCGCCCAGCAGCGGGGTCGCCACCAGCAGCGGCAGCGCGGTGGTCAGCCAGTGCAGCAGCACCCGCACCAGCACCAGCCAGGCCAGCGGCACCGGCGCCAGCAGCCACTGCTCCAGCGACCCGTCCTCGGCGTCGCTGCGGAACAGGCTGTCCAGCGCCAGCAACCCGGCCAGCAGCGCCGCCAGCCACAGCGCGGCGCCGGCGACCTCGCCGAGCAGGCGCGGCTGGTTGCCCAGCGCCAGCGCGAACAGGGCCACGATCAGCAGCGCGAACAGCGCCGGCTGCAGCGCGTCGCCGCGGCGCCGCCACAGCAGGCGCAGGTCGCGCAGCAGCAGCGCGCGGGTGGCCTGCCACAACGAGGGTACCGGCGCGGCCAGGCTCATGCGGCCACCCCGCTCAGGCGCAGCGTGCGCGTGCGCACCGGCGGCGCGGCGTAGGCGCCATGGGTGGTGACCAGCGCCGCGCCGCCGCTGCGCAGATGCGCGGCGATCATCCGGTTGACCAGGGTGATGCCGTCCAGGTCGAGGTTGGCGTAGGGCTCGTCGAGCAGCCACAGCGGCGCCGGCGACAGCCACACCCGGGCCAGCGCCAGGCGCTTCTTCTGCCCGGCCGACAGCTGCCGCACCAGGGTGTCCTCGTAGCCGGCCAGGCCGACGATGGCCAGTGCGCTGCCCGGCATCTGCTTGGCGCGGCGGCCCTGCAGGCCGCACAGGTAGTGCAGGTTCTCCAGCGTGCTCAGGTCCGCCTTCAGCGCGCCCAGGTGGCCCAGGTAGGCCATGTAGCGCGCGCGGTCGCCGCGCCGCAGCGGCCGGCCGTCGATCTCGATGCGCCCGGCCTCGGCGCGCAGCAGCCCGACCAGCACCCGCAGCAGGGTGGTCTTGCCGGCGCCGTTGTCGCCCTGCACCAGCAACGCTTCGCCCGCGTCCAGGCGGAAGTCCAGCGGACCGAACACGGCGGCGTCGTCGCGGGCGAAGGTGAGCCCGTGCGCGGCCAGCAGCGGCGGCGGGGAATGCAGCGGATCGGTCATCGGCGAAAGGCCGCAGCGGGCGGGCGCGGCGGCAGGCGGTGGGTGCGGGAGCCGCGCATTGTATCGGCATGCGGCGGCCCGGCGCGGGCGCCGCTGCGATGCCTGCGGTGCGGTCCTGCGCAATGGCCGCGCGCGGGCGCGCCGCGCGGAGAACGCTGTTTTGCGCGCCGACGCCGCATCGCCGGCAGGCGGCTTTGCGTACACTCGGCGCTTTCCCGTTGCCGTAGCCGACGCATGCACCCGCAGACCAAGCTGCCCAAGGTGGGCACCACCATCTTCACCGTGATGTCGCAACTGGCCGCCGAACACGGCGCGGTCAACCTGGGCCAGGGCTTTCCCGACTTCGCCGCGCCGGCGCGGCTGATCGACACGCTGGCCCAGGCGATGCGCGAGGGCCACAACCAGTATCCGCCGATGACCGGGGTGCCGGCGCTGCGCCAGGCGATCGCCGGCAAGGCGCTGCGCTGCTACGGCGCGCAGGTCGACCCCGACACCGAGGTCACCGTCACCAGCGGCGCCACCGAGGCGCTGTTCAACGCCATCCACGCGGTGGTGCGGCCGGGCGAGGAGGTGATCGTGCTGGATCCGGCCTACGACAGCTACGAGCCGGCGATCGACCTGGCCGGCGCGCGCGCGGTGCACGTGCCGCTGGACCCGCAGACCTTCGCGGTGGACTGGGAGCGGGTGCGCGCGGCGATCACCCCGCGCACGCGCCTGCTGATGCTCAACAGCCCGCACAACCCGTCCGGCGCGATGCTCGGCGCCGACGACCTGCGGGCGGTGGCCGAGCTGCTGCGCGGCACCGACATCTTCCTGGTCTCCGACGAAGTCTACGAGCACATCGTGTTCGACGGCCGCCGCCACGAATCGGTGCTGCGCTGGCCGGAACTGCGCGAACGCGCCTTCGTCGTCTCCAGCTTCGGCAAGACCTACCACTGCACCGGCTGGAAGATCGGCTACGCGATCGCGCCGCCGGCGCTCAGCGCCGAGTTCCGCAAGGTCCACCAGTACAACACCTTCACCAGCTTCGGCCCGGCGCAGTACGCCTTCGCCGCGATGATCCGCGACGAACCCGAGCACGACGAACAGCTCGGCGCGTTCTACCAGGCCAAGCGCGACCGCTTCCGCGAACAGCTGCTGACCACCCGGCTCAAGCCGCTGCCGGTGCCCGGCGGCTATTTCCAGCTGGTCGACTACTCGGCGGTCAGCGACCTGCCCGACACCGAGTTCGTGAAGTGGCTGACGATCGAGAAGGGCGTGGCCGCGATCCCGCTGTCGCCGTTCTACCAGACCCCGCCGCCCGGCCAGCGCCTGGCGCGGCTGTGCTTCGCCAAGAACGAGGCGACGCTGGATGCGGCGATCGAGCGGCTGGTGCGGCTCTGATGAGCCGCCGGGATTTGGGATTCGGGATTCGGGATTCGTAGAAGCGGTTAGCCCGCTGCCTGAAAGTCCGGTTCCCCGATCCCAATCACGAGTTCCGAATCCCGCTTTTGCCAATCCCGAATCCCCAATCCCAATTCCCGGCCCCACCATGAACGACCTCCGCATCTCCCTCGTCCAAGGCGACACCCGCTGGCACGATCCGGCCGGCAATCGCGCGCATTACGCCGAGCTGCTGGCGCCGCTGGCCGGGGGCACCGATCTGGTGATCCTGCCGGAGACGTTCACCAGCGGCTTCTCCAACGAGGCGCTGGACCAGGCCGAGGGCATGGACGGGCCGACCGTGGCCTGGATCCGCGAGCAGGCGGCGCGGCTGGGTGCGGCGGTGACCGGCAGCGTGCAGTTGCGCGTGGCCGGCGAGGACGGCGCGGCCAAGGTCTTCAACCGCCTGCTGTGGGCCACCCCCGACGGCGAAGTGCAGCACTACGACAAGCGCCACCTGTTCCGCTACGCCAACGAGCACCAGCGCTATGCCGCCGGGCGCGAGCGGCTGTGCGTGGAGTGGAAGGGCTGGCGGATCAATCCGCAGGTCTGCTACGACCTGCGTTTCCCGGTGTTCTGCCGCAACCGCTACGACGTCGAGCGCCCGGGCCAGCTGGACTTCGACCTGCAGATCTTCGTCGCCAACTGGCCCTCGGCGCGCGCCTACCCGTGGCGCACCCTGCTGCGCGCGCGGGCGATCGAGAACCTGTGCTTCGTGGCCGCGGTCAACCGGGTGGGCGTGGACGGCAACGGCCTGCACTACGCCGGCGACAGCGCGGTGATCGACTTCCTCGGCCAGCCGCAGCTGGAGATCCGCGAGCGCGAGCAGGTGGCCACCACCACGATCTCGGCGGCGGCGCTGGCCGCGCACCGCGAACGCTTCCCCGCGATGCTCGACGCCGACGCCTTCACCCTCGGCGTGGCCAACGCCGATCGCTGAACGGCGCTGTGCCGGACGCGCTGTCCACCACGCCGCCTTGCGCGGCGCGCTGCTAGGCTCGGCTCCGTCTTCACATCCACGGAGCGTCGCCATGAACAAGCTGTTGACCACCGCCGCGCTGCTCGCCGGCATCGCCTTCATGCCCCAGGCGCATGCCGCCGGCAACATCGATTGCCAGCTGCGCTTCAGCCTGTCGGGCTGGTCGGTGTTCTACAAGACCGCCACCGGCACCGGCACCATCACCTGCGACAACGGCTCCAGCATCCCGGTCAAGATCAGCGCCAAGGGCGGCGGGCTGAGCGTGGGCAAGTCGAAGATCGTCGACGGCCGCGGCCGCTTCACCGGCGCGTACACGCTCAACGACCTGTTCGGCACCTACGCGGTGGCCGAGGCGCATGCCGGCGCGGTCAAGTCTTCCGATGCGCAGGTGATGACCAAGGGCGACATCTCGCTGGCCCTGGCCGGCACCGGCAAGGGCTGGGACCTGGGCGTGGCGGTCGGCGGCTTCACCATCGAGCGGCGCTGAGTCGCGCGGCGCCGCCTGCGATCGCGGCGGCGCCAGAGCGCCGCGGGCCGGTAACGCCCGCGGCGCGCGCTGTCCCGCCTACTGCTGGGCGAACACCCAGGCCAGTTGGCCGCGCACCGGTTCCTTGGCGGCCAGTGCCTGCTTGTACAGCGTCCGCGCGGCCCAGCAGGCGTCCTCGTCGCTGGACTGCGCCATCTGCGGCAACACCTTCACCAGGCGCTGCTGTTCGTCGGCGGGCAGGGAGGTGACCAGGCTGGTCATCGCCGCTTCCACGTCGGCCGGCGCCACCGTCTGCGGCGGCGTGTTGCTCAGCTGCGCATCGGTGGCCTTGAGCGACACGTCGAACCATCGGTCGATCTGCGCCGGCGGCAGCGTCTCCAGGCCCTGCAGCATCGCCGCGCTCATCGCCTGTGCATCGTTCGGGTTGCCACCGCGCGCCAGCAGCGCGCACTTGGGCACGTCGACCTTCTCGCTGACCGCGGCGAGGATCTCCAGGCGCTGTTCCAGCGTGGCGTGGTCCAGCCGCGCGATGCCCTTCTGCGCCAGTTCGAAGCCGGCGCGCTGCGCCTGCGCCTTGTCGCCCTGCTTGAGCAGCGCCACGTAGCGCGGATCGTTGACCAGCTTGCGCAGCATGCGGTCGAACGGTTCGTGCAGCGGCGAGCTCTTGGGGTAGGGGTTCTGCGCGGCGGCGACTTCTTCCTGCACCTTCTTGCAGGCGCCCAGGCTCAGCACGGCGGCGATCAACAGGGGCAGCAGCATCTTCCGTGACATGGATTATCCTCGGATGGCAGGGTGCCGCCGGCGGTTCGGCAGCAAGGCCGTCTAGGATATCGGCTTCGCCTGCGCCGCGCATGGGCTGGCGGCGCGCCGCGACGCCGCGCGACGGCCATTTCGGCGCATGCGCGCCGGAGCAGGAGAAAGGCGATGAAGAGCGCGATGGTGCTGTCCGGTGCATTTGTGGCCCTCTTGTCGGCGCATGCCGCGGCCGCGGCCGGGCCGGACATGGACGCGTGCAAGGTCGACAGGCCCGCGCTGCTGGCGCTGGATCAGCAGCAGTTCGACCAGGACGTGCGCAACGGTGGCGGTGGCTGGCGAGCGCTCGCGGCGCGGCCGGGATGCGAAACGGCGGCGGCCGACCTGATCCGGGACTACCAAACCGCGCATCCGGGACTCGCCGATACCGGCGTCCTGTATTGGCATGAGGGGCAACTGCGCGCGTTCGCCGGCGACTACACCGCCGCGATGGCGCTGATGCGGGCGTCCAGGAAGCCTGCGCAGCAGGATCCCGCCGGCTGGAATCCCTACGTCGATGCGACCGTGGCGTTCCTTGCCCACGATGGGCGGGCGTTGGCAGCGGCACGGAAGGCGCTGGCGTCGGTGCCGCCGTCGCCGGAGTTGCCGCCGCTCAAAGACGGTGTCATCGAATTGCCGATGCAGGACGGGCAGACGCTCAAGATGCAGTGGCCGCCCAATGCCGACGTCGTCGAGGGGTTGGCGCGATGCCTGGATAAACCCTATGCCGTGGCCTATAGCTCGGCATGCCGCGCCAGCACTCCCTAGCCGCCGTCACGGGGGCGATGTGTTCTGGGCGCCGGGCAGCGGCGTTCCCGCGATTGCGGATCGGGCGCTGCCGTCCTCGGCAGTGACCACGCCATCCGGCGTGCCATGCCCTTCCTGCGGAGGGCGCAGGAGGCTCGCTGCGCGCGACGCGGCGATGGTCGAGGAATGCCCCGTTGTCCGACGCACCGGTTCGGCGCGCCTCCGCACCGGCATCGCTATTTGATCCCGCGCTGGTTGCATCGGCCTGCGCATCCGCCCAGCAAAAAGGGCGCCGCATCCGCGGGCGCCCTTCGTGTGTCAGGCCTGGCCGGCCGGCGCTGGGCGCCGGTCGCGTGCCGCTCAGCCGCCGCCGCGCGGGCCGCGGTTGCCGCCGCCGGGGCGGCCGCCGCCACCCGGACGCCCGCCACCGGGGCGGTTGCCGCCCGGACGACCGCCGGGGCCGCCCGGGCCGCGCTTCTGCCCGTCGGCGCGCGGGCCGGCCGGACGCGCCGAGCGCGGCGCGGCGCCGTAGGGACTGAACCCGGGGTTGGCGTGGTCGGACGGGAAGCTCGGTGCGTTGCCCGGGTGCCCGTACGGGTGCGCCTTGCGCTGGCCCTGGCCCTGGCCGCGGCCAGCGCCCTGGCCGGCACCGGCGCCGGCCGCGGCGGGGCGCGGCTTGCCGTAGGGACGGCCCTGGCCCGGGCCGCCGCGGGCGGCGGGACCGGCATTGCGGTGGCCGGTCGGGCCGGTGCTGACGCCGTCGGGCACGTACCAGGTGCGGAACGCGGCCGGGTTGCCGTCCGGCAGCGGCTTGGGACCCTTCGGGTTGCGCTGCTTGAACGGCTTCTGCGCCTGCTTGGCGGCCATCTCGCCGCTGACGGTCAGCCCGCCGTGCGGCTTCTTGCCGCCGCGGCCGCGGCCGCGGTCCTCGCGGAAGTTGTCGAAGCGGCGCAGCTCGCGGCCTTCGTCGGCGACGTTGTGGCCGTTGACGTAGGCGTTGCCGCCGCGGCCGACCTGCACGGTGGCCTTGGCCGCCTTGCGCTGGCCGATCACCGGCTGCAGGGTCAGCGCCGACGGCGTGCCTTCCTCCAGCTTCAGTTCGGCGCGCAGCGCCTCGACCTTGTCCGGCGCCAACTCGATCGACTGCCCGCGCAGCAGTTCGCGCGGCAGCGCCACCTTGCCGTAGCGGGTGCGCTTGAGGCGGCTGACCTGGCAGCCCTGCGATTCCCACAGGCGGCGCACTTCGCGGTTGCGGCCTTCCTTGACCACCACCCGGAACCAGTCGTGCGAGTCGGTGCCGCCGATGCGCTCGATCTCATCGAACTTGGCGCCGCCGTCCTCCAGCAGCACGCCGCGCGAGAGCCGCTCGACCATGCTGTCGGGCACCTTGTCCTCGCCTTCCGGGGCGCGCACGCGCACCACGTACTCGCGCTCGATCTCGTAGGACGGATGCATCATCGCGTTGGCCATCTCGCCATCGGTGGTCAGCAGCAGCAGGCCGGTGGTGTTGATGTCCAGGCGGCCGATCGCGATCCAGCGCGCGCCCTTCAGCGCCGGCAGCGCCTCGAAGATGGTCGGGCGGCCTTCGGGATCCTCGCGCGTGGTCACTTCGCCTTCGGGCTTGTTGTAGATCAGCACGCGCGAGGGCTCGGTCAGCGCGCTGGCGACGAAGCTGCGGCCGTCCAGCTCGATCCTGTCGCCGCTCTTGACCGACATGCCGGTCTGCGCGACGTCGCCGTTGACCTTGACCAGGCCGTCGGCGATGCGCTGCTCCAGCGCGCGGCGCGACCCCAGGCCGGCCTGCGCCAGGACCTTGTGCAGGCGTTCTTCCAGTTTCGGCTGCTCGGCGGCATCGCGCTTGAGCGAGAGCTTGTTCAACGACAGCTTGCGGGAGGTGTCACTCATTTACTTGGCTCCGGCCGGCGCGGGCTGCGTCGGCCTGTGGTTCGGAATCGGCATCGTCAACAGCCACGGTCGTCGTCGCGACGGCGTTGTCTTCGGCTTCGTTCGCATCCGCCGCGCGCTCGCCCGGCGCGGCTTCGGGTTCGCCCGTCGGGGCGGTATCGGCAGACGAGGCATCGGCCGTGACGGCGTCTGCATCGGTATCGCTTTCGGTGTCGCCGGGCGCGGCGGCGGTGTCGTCCGTCGCGCCGGTGTCGTCCACGGCCGTGGTGTCGGCTGCGGTATCGGCGTCGGCCTGCGCTGCGTCCGGATCGGATGCGGGCGCCAGGTCGGCTGCGGCGTCGTCATCGCCGCTCGCCTCGGCGGGGGCCGCGTCGGGATCGGCCTCGGCATCGGCCGCGCCGGCCTGGGCGATGTCGCCGACCGGCAGGGTGTCGCGGTCCAGCTGCAGTTGCGGTTCCAGTTCGCCGATGTCCTTCAGTTCCGACAGCGGCGGCAGTTCGTCCAGGCGCTTGAGCCCGAAGTAGTCCAGGAAGCCCTTGGTGGTGCCGAACAGCGCCGGCTTGCCGGGCACGTCGCGGTGGCCGACCACGCGGATCCATTCGCGCTCTTCCAGCGCCTGGATGATGTTGCTGCTGACCGCCACGCCGCGCACCTGTTCGATCTCGCCGCGGGTGATCGGCTGGCGGTAGGCGATCAGCGCCAGGGTCTCCAGCGTGGCGCGGGTGTAGCGGGTCTTGCGTTCGGTCCACAGCCGCGCCACCCACGGGTGCACCTCGCTGTTGACTTGGTAGCGGAAGCCCGAGGCCACTTCCACCAGTTCCACGCCGCGCCCGGCGCAGGCCTCGCGCAACTGCTCCAGCGCGCGCTCGATGCTGCCCGGCGGCGCCGGCTCGTCCTCGGGGAACAGGCCGTGCAGCTGGGCCAGCGGCAGCGGCTGGTTGGCGGCGAGCAGGGCGGCCTCGACGATGCGGTTGATCAGCGCTTGATCCATGCGTAGGTGGGTCTTCGTGGACTCAGGTAGGGTCGTTGGCGGCGTCGCTGTCGTCGAACTCGCTGTTGAACTGCAGCGGTTCGTTGGTGTTGCCCAGCGCCAGCGACTTGACGTAGATCGGCGCCAGCGGGCGCCGTTCGCCCGGGACGCCGGCGTGTTCCATCGGCTCCTGGACGATGTCCAGCAGCTGTTCCTTGGCCAGTTCCAGCAGGGCCAGGAAGGTGACCAGCACGCCGAGCTTGCCTTCCTCGGCGTTGAACAGCGATTCGAACCGGTAGAACCTGCCGTCTTCCAGGCGGCTCAGCACGTCGCCCATCCGCTGCCGCACGCTCAGCGCCTCGCGCTTGATCGCGTGGCCGCTGAACAGCTCGGCGCGCTTGAGCACGTCGTACAGCGCCAGCAGCATCTCCTTCAGCTCCACCGGCGGCGGCAGCTTCACCGCGGCGCGGTCGGGCACGTGCGCCTGCACCGGCACGGTGTCGCGGTCCTGCCGCGGCAGCGCGTCGATGTCCTCGGCGGCCTGCTTGAAGCGTTCGTATTCCTGCAGGCGACGCACCAGTTCGGCGCGCGGGTCGGCTTCCTCGCCTTCCTGCGCCGGCGGCCGCGGCAGCAGCATGCGCGACTTGATCTCGGCCAGGATCGCGGCCATCACCAGGTATTCGGCCGCCAGTTCGAAGCGCAGCTCCTGCATCACGTTGATGTAGTCCACGTACTGCCGGGTGATCTCGGCCACGGGGATGTCCAGGATGTCCAGGTTCTGCCGGCGGATCAGGTACAGCAGCAGGTCCAGCGGGCCTTCGAACGCATCCAGGATCACTTCCAGCGCGTCCGGCGGGATGTACAGGTCCTGCGGGATCTGCAGCACCGGCTGCCCATGCACCACCGCCAGCGGCATTTCCTGCTGCTGTGGCGCGGTCGGCTGGATTGGCGGGTTCGCGGCGAGCGCGAGTTCGGAGGTCATCGATTGGACATCAGGTGTTGCGGTAGCGAAGGGCCGGGCAGGGCGATCCGGCTCGGCTCCTTGCCTGCAGTACTGCGGTTCACGTCGCGTCATCCCCGCAACGCGATCCACACTTCAACAGGACACAAGGCGCACGCCGCACGAGTCGCGGCGACGGAACAGCTCGAGGAGGACGTCTGCGCGGGCGGGTGTCAGGCAGCGAATCGGTCGTCGGAAGGGGCTGGGGCGCCAATCACCGACGGGCCGCTGCATCCGGCCGCGTGCAATGGAACCAAGGGTAATGCGCCTGCCGGGTCGGTGTCCAGCGCTGTGGCGCTAGAATTGTGCGGGGTTCATATGCGAAGCGAAGGACAGGTGGCGGGATGTGGTACGTGATCGAGGGATACGACGGCGCCGATGCGCTGCCGCGGCGGGCGGCGGCGCGGCCGCCGCACCTGGCCCGGCTGGTGGCGCTGCAGGAGGCCGGGCGGCTGTTGCTGGCCGGCCCGTGCCCGGCGATCGACGCCGAGGATCCGGGCCCGGCCGGGTTCAGCGGCAGCCTGGTGGTGGCCGAGTTCGACTCGCTGGCGCAGGCCTGGGCCTGGGCCGAGGCCGATCCGTACGTGGCCGCGGGCGTGTATGCGCGGGTCGAGGTGCGGCCGTTCCGGAAGACCCTGCCATGAGCGGGCCCGCGCCGAACGAGACCGCCGCGCGCCGGGCCGAGCGCATCCGCGCCGCGCTGCAGGCCGCGTTCGCGCCGCAGGCGCTGGAGGTCGAGGACGACGGCCACCGCCATGCCGGCCACGCCGGCGCGCGCGACGGGCGCGGCCATTTCAATGTCCATATCGTCAGCGCCGCGTTCGCCGGCATGGCGCCGCTGGCCCGGCACCGCGCGGTGTATGCCGCGCTCGGGGAGATGATGCAGACCGACATCCACGCCCTGTCGATCCGCGCCGAGACGCCGAAACAGGGCTGAAAACCGGAATCGGCACGTCGATTATGTTGCGACGCATCATGATTCGGCTGATTTTCTGTTTGCCCAACTAGCTGAATCCAAAAGACTTTATTGGAAAAATAACAAAAGGCTTCTGCCTCGCGCTGAAAACGATTACAGTCCGCGCCAGTTTCTCAATAGTCTCTGCCGCGGAGGGCGGCACGATGGCGAAGAGCGCGGTCACCATCAAAGATGTCGCACGCGAGGCCCGGGTATCGGTGGCCACGGTGTCGCGTGCGCTCAACGGGCACGAGAACGTCGCCGAGCCGGTGCGCACGCTGGTGCTGGAAGTGGCCGAGCGCCTGCGCTACAGCCCGCACGCGGCCGCGCGCAGCCTGAGCAGCCGCCGCACCCAGACCATCGGCGTGGTGCTGCCGGACCTGTACGGCGAATTCTTCTCCGAACTGATCCGCGGCATCGACGGCGCCGCCCGCGCGCGCCGCCAGCACCTGCTGGTGTCCAGCTACCACGGCGATCCCGAGGAACAGGGCCGCGCGCTGCGCGCGATGCGCGGGCGCGTGGACGGCCTGCTGGTGCTGTCGCCGTACGCCGAGCGTCCCGGCTTCCTCACCGACAACCTGCCGCAGGCGCTGCCGACGGTGCTGATCAACACCCATCTGCCCGATGCCGACTACCCGGTGCTGAGCATCGACGACCATGCCGGCGCGGTGGCGATGACCGAGCACCTGCTGGCGATGGGCCATCGCCGCATCGCCTTCGTCGGCGGCCCGGAACTGAACTTCGATGCGCGCGAGCGCCTTCGCGGGTTCCGCGACGTCATCGCCGCGCATCCGGACGTGGCCGAGGGCGTGGAGTTCCCGGGCGAGTTCGACGAGGCCTCGGGCCACCGGGCGGGGCAGGCGATGCTGCAGGCCGGCGCGCTGCCGGACGCGGTGTTCGCCGCCAACGACATGACCGCGCTCGGCTGCCTGTACGCCTTCGCCCAGGCCGGCGTGCGCGTGCCCGACGACGTCGCCCTGGCCGGCTTCGACGACATTCCGCTGGCGCGTTTCGTTCACCCCTCTCTCACCACGATGCAGGTGAGTATCGCCGGCCTTGGCGAGCAGGCGATGCGGCGTTTGCTGCAACTGATCGATCAGCCGGGAAGCGACGCGGGGCATCGGCAGACGCTGACGCCGCTGCTGGTCGTGCGCGATTCGAGCATCAACGTAAGGAAGGAATAGGCGGCGCAACGTCGTCGCCGCCTGTTCGTCGCTGTCGTTCGTAACGCTTCACTTGTTGCACTTTTCTCCCTTGTGTACGCAATCACTACAACACCAAGAACCAACCTGGAGGGTTTCATGCACCATCGTTCCAACACGGCGACTAGGCCGGTCCGCAAGCTGCTCAGCACCGCATTGGCCAGCTGCCTGCTGTTGAGCGCCGCGCCGGCGTTCGCGCAGAGCACCGCCGCCACCATCCGCGGCCAGGTTTCGGCCGACGCCGCCGCGCAGGCCCAGGTCACCGCCACCAACCTGGCGACCGGCCTGTCGCGCACCGTGCAGGTCAGCAACGGCAGCTATTCGGTCGGCGGCCTGCCGCCGGGCGCGTACCGCATCGATCTGACCGCCAACGGCCAGACCACCACCCAGAACGTCACCGTGCAGGTCGGCCAGACCGCGACGCTGAACCTCGGCGGCGCCGCGCCGGCCGCCACCGCCAACGGCGAGGGCGCCACCACGCTCGACGCGGTGCAGGTCACCGCGCCGCCGGTGCTGGTGGAAACCCGCACCTCCGAGAACGCCACCTACATCTCCAACGTGCAGATCGAGAAGCTGCCGCAGGCCACGCGCAACTTCCTCGAGCTGGCCGACAGCGTGCCCAGCGTGCAGTTCCAGCGCGACGCCAAGGGCAACACCTCGGTGCGCTCCGGCGCGACCTCGGCCAACGGCACCAACGTCTACATCGACGGCATCAGCCAGAAGAACTACGTGCTGACCGGCGGCGTCAGCGGCCAGGACTCCAGCCGCGGCAACCCGTTCCCGCAGTCGGCGATCGGCGAGTACAAGGTCATCACTTCCAACTACAAGGCCGAGTTCGACCAGGTCAGCAGCGCGGCGATCGTCGCCTCGACCAAGTCCGGCGGCAACGATTTCCACGGCAGCTTCTTCTGGGATACCACCAACGACGACTGGCGCGCCGAGAGCCCGCTGGAACGCAAGGCCGGCGAGCGCGACGATTTCTCCGAGACCCAGTACGGGGCGACCTTCAGCGGCCCGATCCTGCAGGACCGCGCGCACTTCTTCGTCGCCTACGAGGCCAAGGAATACACCACGCCCAACACGGTGATCCCGGGCGGCATCTATGCCGACCGCGTCGACCAGCTGCCGGCCGACCTGCAGCCGCTGGTCGCCACCTACAGCACCCCGTTCAAGGAAGACCTGTACTTCGGCAAGATCGACTGGACGATCGGCGACAACCACCTGTTCGAGCTGTCCGCCAAGTACCGCAAGGAAGACGAGCTGTCGGACATCGGCGACACCACCACCTACCAGCACGGCAGCACCAACGGCCAGGAAGAGAAGCGCGCCAACCTGCGCTGGCAGTACACCGGCGCGGCGTTCCTCAACGACCTGAACCTGAGCTACGAGAGCGCGTACTGGACCCAGGACCCGCTCACCAACGGCAGCGGCTACGTGCTGTCGTACGTGCCGCAGGCGGGCAACGAGACCACCATCCTCACCGCCGGCGCCGGCAGCAGCTACCAGAACAAGGGCCAGGAAGGCTGGACGCTGCAGGACGACCTGACCTTGAACAGCATGGACTGGCACGGCAGCCACACCGTCAAGATGGGCTTCAAGTACAAGGACATCGAACTTGACTCGACCCAGATCAATCCGGCCAATCCGCAGTACTACTACAACATCCTGACCGATACCGACACGCCGTACCGGGTGCGCTGGGGCGACACCGGCAGCGGCGGCTCGGTGGTGTCCAAGAACAAGCAGTACGGCATCTACCTGCAGGACGACTGGGAGGTCAACGAGCACCTGACGCTCAACATCGGCGTGCGCTACGACTACGAGAAGACCCCCTCGTTCCTCGACTTCGTCACCCCGGCCGACGTCGCCGGCGCGCTGTTGAACTGGAGCAACCTCAACAACGCCAACTACGACATCGCCAACTACATCAGCACCGGCAACAACCGCAAGGCGTTCAAGGACGCCTGGCAGCCGCGCCTGGGCTTCTCCTACGACCTGGCCGGCGACCAGGCGCACGTGATCTACGGCGGCGCCGGCCGCGCCTACGACCGCAACATCTTCGACTACCTGGCGCTGGAGCAGCTCAACAACAGCTTCAGGTCCTACAGCTACTACTTCAACAGCGCCAACAACCCCTGCCTGGGCGACCCGTGCGTGGCCTGGAACGACAGCTACGCCACCCAGGCCGGCCTGGACGCGCTGACCGCTGCCAGCACCGGCGGCGGCGGCCGCGAGATCTACCTGATCGACAACAACATCAAGGTGCCGTACTCCGACCAGTTCAGCATCGGCATGCGCAACATGCTGCACTTCTGGGGCAACGACTGGTACACCGACGTGACCCTGAGCCGGATCGTGAGCAAGGACGGTTTCGTGTTCCTGCGCGGCAACCGCCGTGCCGACGGCTCGTTCTTCCTGCCGGGCACCACCTCCGGCGTGCCGACCGATTCGCCGGACGGCTACAACGCGATCGTGCTGGGCACCAACGGCCTGGAGACGCGCAACAACCAGCTGGCGCTGAAGCTGGACAAGCCGTACGACAAGGAGTCGGGCTGGGGCCTGACCGTGGCCTACACCTTCTCCGACGCCAAGGAGAACCGCCAGTACGGCGAGCACTACGCGTTGGACCAGGAGTCGATGGCCGGCTACGGCTGGCGCGAGGCCGGCGGCATCCCGAAGAACCGCCTGGTGGTGACCGGCATCTACGACCTGCCGTACGCCATCACCCTGTCGGGCAAGCTGTCGCTGGCCAGCCAGACCCCGCGCTACGGCACCAATTGCCTGGCAGGCAACGACCAGTGCTATATCATCCAGTACAAGCCGGATTCCACGCTGGGCTACAAGGAATTCAGCCTGGCGGCGAACAAGGAATGGGATACCGGCGCGGGCATCAAGTTCAACGTGCGCGCCGACGTCATCAACCTGTTCAACTGGACCAACTATGCGGACTACAACACCGCCACCGGCACCCTCGACGACCTCAACACGTCGTACGGCACGCCGAACGGGGTGCTGGCCTCGCCGATGCGCACGTTCAAGCTGTCCTTCGGCTTGAACTGGTAAGCCTGCTGCCGCGGCTCCCGAATGGTCAGGGGCCGCGGCGGTCGCGGAGTGGGGTATATTTTCGGATGTGGATGTAAACGATTACACAGGGGTTTCGCACGATGATGAAGCAGCGCGTTTTCGTACGCTTTTCGCTGATGCTGACGATCGCGGTCGGCGTGTTGTTGACGTCGTGCAAGAAAACCGAGGAACCGGCCGTTGCGGACAAGAAACCGGTGAAAGTGATCCTGATCGAAGCCGAACTGCCCCCCAAGCTGGTCAAACCCGAATTGCCGCCGCTGTTCGACGATATCGAACGGCGCACCTTCCAGTTCTTCTGGGACACCACCAACGAGCAGAACGGCATGGCGGTGGACCGCTACCCGTCGCGCCCGTTCGCCTCCATCGCCTCCATCGGCTTTGCGCTCACCGTGTATCCGCTCGGCTACGAGAACGGCTGGATCAGCCGCGAGCAGGCGGTGCAACGCACCCTGACCACGCTGCGCTTCCTGCGCGACGTGCCGGTCGGCCCGCAGCGCACCGGCCGCGCCGGCTACAAGGGCTTCTACTACCACTTCCTGGACATGCAGAAAGGCCTGCGCTACGACCAGTGGGTGGAACTGTCCAGCGTGGACACCGCGCTGCTGATGATGGGCGTGCTGTTCGCGCAGTCCTATTACGAGGGCGACAGCGCCGATGAGAAGGAGATCCGCCAGATCGCCGACACGCTGTACCGCCGCGTGGACTGGAAGTGGATGCAGCAGCGCACGCCGCTGATCACGATGGGCTGGTATCCCGAGCGCGGGTTCATCCAGCACGACTGGATGGGCTACAACGAAGGCATGATGGTCTACCTGCTGGCGCTGGGCTCGCCGACCCATCCGGTGGAACCCGACGCGTGGCTGGAGTGGACCCGCACCTACAACAAGGACTGGGGCGTGTACTACGGCCAGGAATACCTGGCGTTCGGGCCGCTGTTCGCGCACCAGTACAACCACGTCTGGATCGACTTCCGCGACATCCAGGACCAGTACATGCGCGAGCACGGCATCGACTACTTCCTCAACAGCCGCCGCGCCACGCTGGCGCAGCGCGAGTACGCCATCGACAACCCGATGAAGTGGAAGGAGTACGGCGAGAACGTGTGGGGCCTGACCGCCAGCGACGGCCCGCAGAACACCACCCAGGACTACCGCGGCGAGCAGCGCCAGTTCTTCCACTACCGCACCCGCGGCGCCGGGCTGTTCGAGGCCTTCGACGACGGCACGATCGCGCCGACCGCGGCGGTGTCCTCGATCGTGTTCGCGCCGGAAGTGGTGATCCCGGCGACCCAGGAGATGCACAAGCGCTTCGGCGACTACATCTATTCCAGCTACGGCTTCCTGGATTCGTTCAACCCCAGCTTCAACTACGATATCCCGCTCAAGACCGGGCGCATGCTGCCCAACCGCGGCTGGGTGGCCGGCGACTACATCGGCATCGACCAGGGCGCGATCGTCACCATGATCGCCAACTACCGCAACGAGTTCGTCTGGAACGTGATGAAGAAGAACAAGTACCTGCGTACCGGCCTGGAACGCGCCGGCTTCAGCGGCGGCTGGCTGACCCCGGAAGGGGAGACCCAGTCGCTGCCGAAGAAGGACGAGCAGGCCGCCGTCGCGCGCGCGCTGGGCATCGCCGAGTCGCGCGCCGCGTCCGCCGAGGCGCAGCCCAATCCCGCGCAGCGCCAACCGCAGCAGCAGCCCGAATGAGCGCATCGCCGATGACCCGTCGCTGGCTGCTGCTGGGCATGCTGATGCTGGCCCTGTGCGGCTGCGCGCGCGCGCCGCAGGGCGAGGTGGTGCGGTTCTGGGCGATGGGCCGCGAGGCCGAGGTGGTGGCCGAGCTGATCCCCGAGTTCGAGAAGGAGAACCCCGGCATCCGCGTGGACATCCAGAACATCCCGTGGACCGCCGCGCACGAGAAGCTGCTGACCGCCTTCGCCGCCGACGGCCTGCCGGACGTGTGCCAGCTCGGCAACACCTGGATCCCCGAATTCGCCGCGTTGGACACGCTGCAGCCGCTGCAGCCCTACGTCGACCAGTCCAAGGTGGTCGATCCGAAGGACTACTTCGCCGGCATCTGGGACACCAGCGTCATCGACGGCCAGCTGTACGGGGTGCCGTGGTACGTGGACACGCGCCTGCTGTTCTACCGCAAGGACATGCTCAGGGACGCCGGCGTGGAGAAGTTGCCGCAGACCTGGGCCGAGTGGGAACAGGCCATGGCCGCGGTGAAGCGGCACGTGGGGCCCAAGCGCTACGCGATCCTGATGCCGATCAACGAGTTCGAGCAGCAGCTGTCGCTGGGCCTGCAGCTGGACGATCCGCTGCTGCGCGACCACAACAACTACGGCAACTTCCGCAGCCCGGGCTTCCGCAAGGCGCTGGGCTTCTACGCCAACATGTTCGAGCAGGACTGGGCGCCGAAGATGTCCGAGACCCAGATCTCCAACGTCTGGGACGAGTTCTTCAACGGCTTCTACGCGTTCTACATCTCCGGGCCGTGGAACATCCGCGAGTTCCGCAAGCTGGAGCCGGCCGCGCTGAAAGGGCAGTGGGGCACGATGCCGCTGCCGGGCCCGGACGGTCCGGGCGCCGGCATCGCCGGCGGCACCAGCCTGGTGATCTTCCGCAAGTCGCAGCAGAAGGACGCGGCCTGGAAGCTGATCGAGTTCCTGTCGCGGCCGCAGACGCAGGCGCGCTTCCATGCGCTGATCGGCGACATGCCGCCGCGGCGCAGCACCTGGGCGTATCCGTCGCTGGCCAACGATCCGCTGGCGCATGCGTTCCGCGACCAGCTGGAGCGGGTCAAGCCGGCGCCGAAGGTGCTGGAATGGGAGCGCATCGTGCAGGAAATGCGGCTGGTCACCGAGCGCGTGGTGCGCGGCGGCGAAAGCCAGGAGAAGGCGGTGCAGGACCTGGACAAGCGCGTGGACGAGATCCTGGAGAAGCGGCGCTGGATCTACCAGCAGCAGCATCCGCAGGCGGCGGCGACGGCCCCGGCCGCGGGAGCGGCGCCATGAAGCGCGGTTCCCTGGCCGGCTGGCTGTTCGCCGGGCCGGCGCTGATCGTGATCGGCGTGTTCTTCGGCCTGCCGGTGCTGTCGGCGCTGGCGCTGAGCGTCACCGACTTCGACCTGTACGCGCTGGCCGACAGCAACCACCTGCGCTTCGTCGGCTTCGGCAACTACATCGAGTTGCTGCAGACGCAGATGTTCTGGAAGTCGCTGTGGAACACCACCTACTTCGTCATCGTCGGCGTGCCGCTGTCGATCGGCGCCTCGCTGGGCGCGGCATTGCTGCTCAACGCGCCGGTGGCGCGGTTCAAGCCGCTGTTCCGCACCGCGCTGTTCGCGCCGGTGGTGACCACGCTGGTGGCGGTGGCGGTGATCTGGCGCTACCTGTTCCACACCAGCTACGGCCTGGTCAACTACGGCCTGAGCCACCTGGGCATCGGCCCGGTCGACTGGCTGGGCGATCCGCACTGGGCGATGCCGACGATCATGCTGTTCGCGGTATGGAAGAACTTCGGCTACAACATGGTGATCTTCCTGGCCGGCCTGCAGGGCATCCCGCAGGACCTGTACGAGGCCGCGCGCATCGACGGCGCCTCGAAGTGGCGGCAGTTCCTGCACATCACCCTGCCGATGCTGGGGCCGGTGCTGCTGGTGGTCGGGGTGATCACCGTATCCGGCTACTTCCAGCTGTTCGCCGAACCCTACGTGATGACCCGCGGCGACCCGCTGCAGAGCACGGTCAGCGTGCTGTACTTCATGTTCGAGGAAGGCTTCAAGTGGTGGAACCTCGGCCGCGCGTCGGCGGTGGCGTTCCTGCTGTTCCTGATCATCCTGGGAGTGACCTCCGTGATGTTGCGCTTCGGCCGCAAGAAGGACCTGGTATGAGCCGCGAGATCGGCGCCTCGCGCTGGAACACGCTGCTGGTCAACGGCGGGCTGCTGCTGCTGGCGCTGGTCAGCCTGGCGCCGTTGCTGTGGATGGTGTCGGTGTCGTTCATGCCGGCCGGGCAGGCCAGCCGCTTCCCGCCGCCGCTGCTGCCGACCGGCCCGACCCTGGCCAACTACGGCGAGCTGTTCTCGCGCACCGGCATGGCGCGCAACTTCGCCAACAGCCTGCTGGTGTCGTGCGCGATCACCTTCGGCTCGCTGCTGATCAACACCATGGCCGGCTACGCCTTCGCCAAGCTGCGCTTCGTCGGCAAGGAGCGGATCTTCCAGATCCTGCTGGCGGCGCTGGTGATCCCGGCGCAGGTAGCGATGCTGCCGCTGTTCCTGCTGATGAAGCAGCTGCACCTGGTCAACAACTTCGGCGGGGTGGTGGTGCCGGCGCTGGCCACGGTGTTCGGCATCTTCCTGGTGCGCCAGTACGCGCGCTCGATCCCGGACGAACTGCTGGAGGCGGCGCGCATCGACGGCGCCGGCGAACTGCGCATCTTCTTCCAGATCGTGCTGCCGATGCTCAAGCCGGTGCTGGTGACGCTGACCATCTTCACCTTCATGGCCGCGTGGAACGACTTCATGTGGCCGCTGATCGTGCTGACCGACCAGGAGCACTACACCTTGCCGGTGGCGCTGGCGGCGCTGTCGCGCGAGCACATCATGGACGTGGAGATGATGATGGCCGGCGCGGTGGTGACGGTGATCCCGGTGCTGGCGCTGTTCCTGGCGCTGCAGCGCTACTACATCCAGGGCCTGTTGCTGGGCAGCGTGAAGGGGTGAGGGAACGCGCCTGGGTCGCTGCGCGCCAGCGCGCAGGCCATGATGGGACGTACGTGTAGGAGGGGCCCGGGCCCCGACGCCTTGCCGGTCGCGCGTCGGAGCCGATCCCGGAACGGGGACGAGAGCCTCCTGCAAAAACCAACGACGAGCAGGGCGAGGTCTATGACGGACGGTGCGGCGATGACGGGCGGGCGGTTGCTGGTGGCGATGCTGGGACTGGCGGCGGCGCACGCCTTCGCCGCGGCGCCGACCGCGCCGCTGGCGCTGGACGGCTTCAACAACCTGGACAACTGGCAGATCGTCGTCTCCAACCAGGTCACCGCCTCGACCCGGCTGGTGCAGGCCGCCAGCGGCGGCCGCGCCAAGGCGATCTGCCTGGACTACGACTTCAACGGCGTCTCCGGCTACGCCGGCATCCGCCGCGCGCTGCCGGTCGAGTATCCGGACAACTACCAGCTCTCGTTCCAGCTGCGCGGCGATTCGCCGAGCAACGACCTGCAGTTCAAGCTGGTCGACGCCAGCGGCGACAACGTGTGGTGGGTCAACCGGCCGCGCTACGAGTTCCCCAAGCAATGGACCGCGGTCGCTTTCAAGAAACGGCAGATCGAGAAGGCCTGGGGACCGAGCCCGGAGAAGGAGCTCAAGCGCAGCGCGCAGATCGAGTTCACCATCTACAACCAGGTCGGCGGCAAGGGCACGGTGTGCTTCGACCAGCTGGCGCTGACCCCGCTGCCGCCGCAGGACACCTCGCCGCTGGCGGTGAAGGTCAGCGCCGACACCGCGCCGGCGCTGGAGCAGCGCATCGCCGACGGCAAGGCGGACACGGTGTGGTACAGCGGCAACGCCAAGACCCAGACCATCATGCTGGACCTGGGCAAGGTGCGCGAGTTCGGCGGCGCCAAGCTGCAGTGGGCGCCGGGCGTGTACGCATCGCGCTACAGGCTGCAGGGCTCGGCCGACGGCCGCAGCTGGCGCGACCTGCGCAGCGTCACCGCCGGCAACGGCGGCACCGACTGGCTGCCGATGCCGGAGACCGAGGCGCGCTACGTGCGCATCGACCTGGAGGACGGCCCCAGCTTCCGCTACGGCATCGCCGACATCGCGCTGCAGCCGCTGGCCTTCGCCGCCACCCCGAACGATTTCGTCAAGTCGGTGGCGGCCGACTCCACCCGCGGCTGGTTCCCGCGCGGCTTCAGCGGCGAGCAGCCGTACTGGACCATCGTCGGCCTGGACGGCGGCCGCGAGCAGGGCCTGGTCGGCGAGGACGGCGCGATCGAGGTCGGCAAGGGCGGTTTCAGCATCGAGCCGTTCCTGCTGCTGGACGGCAAGCGCCTGAGCTGGGCCGACGTGAAGACCGCGCAGAGCCTGCAGGACGACTACCTGCCGATCCCGAGCGTGGACTGGAGCCACGACGATGCCGGCCTGCGCATCACCGCCTTCGTCCAGGGCACGCCCGAGCAGGCGCAGCTGGTCGCGCGCTACCGGCTCAGCAACCCCAGCAAGAAGCCGCACGACTACACCCTGGCGCTGGCGGTGCGGCCGTTCCAGGTGAACCCGCCCAGCCAGTTCCTCAATACCGTCGGCGGGGCCAGCCCGATCCATTTGCTGACGGTCAACGGCGCGCAGGTGGAGGTCAACGGCGAGCCGCGCGTGTTCGCGGTGCAGAAACCCGACGCCGCCTACGCCACCGCGTTCGACGCCGGCATCGACGTGGAGCGGCTGGCCGCCGACACCGCGGCGCTGCCGCAGCAGGCGCAGGACGCGGACGGCCTGGCCTCCGGCGCACTGCTGTACCGCGGGCGCCTGGCCCCGGGCGAAACGCGCGAGGTGGCGTTGCTGATCCCGCAGACCGGCGCGCAGGCGCTGCCGGCCGGTTTCGACCCGGCCAAGGCGCAGCAACTGGTGGCCGCGCAATGGCGCGAGAAACTGGACCGGGTGCAGCTGCGCGTGCCGGCCGAGGGCAAGGCGCTGGCCGACACGCTGCGCACTGCGCTGGCGCACATGCTGATCTCGCGCATCGGGCCGCGCCTGCAGCCGGGCACGCGCTCGTATTCGCGCAGCTGGATCCGCGACGGCGCGATGATCTCCGAAGGCCTGCTGCGCCTGGGCCGCGCCGACGTGGCGCGCGAGTACCTGGAGTGGTACGCGCCGTACCAGTTCGCCAACGGCATGGTGCCGTGCTGCGTGGACGACCGCGGCAGCGACCCGGTGCCGGAGAACGACAGCCACGGCGAGCTGATCTTCGGCATCGCCGACTACTACCGCTACAGCGGCGACCGCGCGTTCCTGGAAAAGATGTGGCCGAACGTGCTGGCCGCCTACGAGTACATGGAGCAGTTGCGCCTGAGCGAGCGCACCGAGGACAACCGCGCGCGCAACCCGGCGTTCTACGGGATGATGCCGGTGTCGATCAGCCACGAAGGCTATTCGGCCAAGCCGATGCACTCGTACTGGGACAACTTCTGGGCGCTGCGCGGCTACAAGGACGCGGTGGCGATCGCCGCCGAGCTGGGCCGGATCGACGATGCGGCGCGCTTCGCCGCTTCTCGCGACCAGTTCCGCCAGGACCTGTACGCCTCGCTGGACAGCGCCACCCAGCAGCACCACATCGACTTCCTGCCGGGCTCGGCGGAACTGGGCGATTTCGACCCCACCTCCAGCACCATCGCGCTGGCGCCGGGCGGCGAGCAGGGACGGCTGCCGCCGCAGCTGCTGGGCAACACCTTCGAGCGCTACTGGGGCGAATTCGTGAGCCGCCGCGACGGCAAGCGCGAGTGGAAGGACTACACCCCGTACGAATGGCGCAACGTCGCCGCGTTCGTGCGCCTGGGCTGGCGCGAGCGCGCCTGGGACGCGACCCAGTTCTTCTTCAAGGACCGCGCCCCGCAGCCCTGGAACCAGTGGGCCGAGGTGGTCTCGCGCACGCCGCGCAAGCCGTTCTTCGTCGGCGACCTGCCGCATGCCTGGGTGGGCTCGGACTTCGTGCGCTCGGTGCTGGACATGTTCGCCTACGCGCGCGACGTCGACGACAGCCTGGTGCTGGCGGCCGGCGTGCCGGCGGCGTGGTTCGACGGCAAGGGCATCGCGATCCAGGACCTGCGCACCCCGCAGGGCGAACTGAGCTACCAGCTGCGGCGGCAGAAGAACCGCCTCACCCTGAGCATCGACGGCGGCCTGCGCGTGCCCAGCGGCGGCCTGGTGCTGCCGTGGCCGTACCCGGACGAACCCGGCCGCACCCAGATCAACGGCGAAGCGGCGCAGTGGGAACACGGCGAACTGCGGATCCGGTCGCTGCCGGCGGATGTGCAGGTCGAGGTGCGGTGAGGCCGGGATTCGGGAAAGCCGGGATTCGGGATTCGGGATTCGGGATTCGGGATTCGGGATTCGGGATTCGGGATTCGGGATTCGGGATTCGGGATTCGGGATTCGGGATTCGGGATTCGGGATTCGGGATTCGGGATTCGGGATTCGGGATTCGCAAAAAAAGCGCCGGCATGCCGGCGCTTTTTTTGCTTTGCTTTTGCTGTTGCGAATCCCTAATCCCTAATCCCGCGCACGATCTCCGCCGCCTTCGCCGCGCTCTCCCGCACTTTGTCCCACTCGCCGTTGGCCAGCCAGTCCTTGGGCACCATCCACGAGCCGCCGATGCAGACCACGTTCGGCTGCGCCAGGTACTCGGCGGCGGTGCTTTCGCCGATGCCGCCGGTGGGGCACAGCTTCAGCTCCGCCAGCGGGCCGGCCAGGCCCTTGAGCATGGCCAGGCCGCCGACCGCCGAGGCCGGGAACAGCTTGCATACGCGGAAGCCGCGCGCCATCAGCGCCAGCAGCTCGGTCGGGGTGGCCGCGCCCGGCACCACCGGCAGCGGCGCCCGCGCCAATGCGTCGGCCAGCGCCGGCGGCGTGCCCGGGGTGACGATGAAGTCGGCGCCGGCGTCGATCGACTGCTGCAGCTGGGTCTCGCTGAGCACGGTGCCGGCGCCGATCTTGATGTCCGGCAGCTCGCGCTTGAGCATCGCCAGCGCGTCCATCGCCACCGGCGTGCGCAGGGTCAGCTCGATCGCGGGCAGGCCGCCTTCGAGCAGCGCGGCGGAGACGCGGCGCGCCTCGTCCAGGGTGTGGACGGTGACAACCGGCAGGATGCCGGCGGCGCGCAGCAGCGCTTCGGCGGTGTTCTGGTGTTCGGCAATCGTCATGACAGTCTCGTGTTGGCGATGATGGTGGCAAGCGCGCCGGCGCAGGCGGCCGGCGCAGGGGAGGCGAGGCGCGCGCGGCGCCTGCCGGCCGCAGGCTAGGCGTCCTTTTCCTCGTGCGGCGCGGCGGCGGCCTCGCTGGTGCGGCCCAGGTCGTATTCGGCGTCGTAGTCCCACACGTCGCCGTCGGCGGCCGGCGGGCCGCAGGAGATCGACATCGCGCCCTGGTCGGCCGGGCCGACCACGCGGCGATTGATCGCGAACAGGTTGCGGCCGATGTCGTGCGCGGCCGGCGCGGTGTTCGGCGCCAGCGCGCGCGTCGCCCATTCGGCGGCGTCCACCAGCACCTCCAGGGTGCCGGCCTCGCCGTCCAGGCGCACGATGTCGCCCTCGCGCACGCGCGCGATCGGACCGCCGCGCGCCGCTTCCGGGGTCACGTGGATCGCCGCCGGGAACTTGCCCGAGGCGCCGGACAGGCGCCCGTCGGTGACCAGCGCCACGCGCCGGCCCTGGTTCTGCAGCAGGCCCAGCAGCGGCGCCAGCGAATGCAGTTCCGGCATGCCGTTGGCCCGCGGCCCCTGGTAGCGCAGCACCACCACGAAGTCGTGCGGCAGCACGCCGGCGGCGTGCAGCTTGTTCAACACCTGCGGCGCGTCGATCACCACCGCCGGCGCCTCGATGGTGCGGAATTCCGGCTTCACCGCCGACAGCTTGATCAGCGAGCGGCCGAGATTGCCGCGCAGCAGGCGCAGCCCGCCCTGCGCCTCGAACGGGTTCGACGCCGGGCGCACCACCGTCTCGTCGGCGCTCGTGGCCGGGCTCGGCACGTAGGCCAGCGCGCCGTTCTGCACGCACGGCTCGTCGCCGTAGGCGCGCATGCCGCCGGGCACGATGGTGGGCAGGTCGTCGTGCATCAGGCCCGCGTCCATCAGTTCGCGGAACACGAAGCCGACCCCGCCGGCCGCGGCGAAATGGTTCACGTCGGCTTCGCCGTTGGGATACACGCGGGTCAGCAGCGGCACGATCTGCGACAGTTCGTCCAGGTCGTCCCAGGTCAGCACGATGCCGGCCGCGCGCGCCACCGCCACCCAGTGGATGGTGTGGTTGGTGGAACCGCCGGTGGCCATCAGCGCGACCGCGGCGTTGACGATCGCGCGCTCGTCGATCAGCCGGCCGAGCGGGCGGAAATCGCTGCCCAGCGCGGTGATGCGCAGCGCGCGTTCGGTGGCCTGCTGGGTCAGCGCGTCGCGCAGCGGCGTGCCCGGGTTGACGAACGAGGCGCCCGGCAACTGCACGCCCATCGCTTCCAGCAGCACCTGGTTGGAATTGGCGGTGCCGTAGAAGGTGCAGGTGCCCGGCGCGTGGTAGGACGCCGATTCGGCGGCCAGCAGTTCCTCGCGGGTGGCCTGGCCGGCGGCGTAGCGCTCGCGCACCTCGGCCTTCTGCTTGTTGGGGATGCCCGGGGTCATCGGCCCGGCCGGCACGAACACCGCCGGCAGGTGGCCGAAGGCCAGCGCGCCGATCAGCAGGCCGGGCACGATCTTGTCGCACACGCCCAGGTAGAGGGTGGTGTCGAACATGTCGTGGCTCAGGCCGATCGCGGTGGCCTGGGCGATCACGTCGCGCGAGAACAGCGACAGCTCCATGCCCGGGCGGCCCTGGGTCACGCCGTCGCACATCGCCGGCACGCCGCCGGCGACCTGCGCGGTGGCGCCGAGCGCGCGCGCGGTGCTGCGGATCATCTCCGGATAGTGCTCGAACGGCTGGTGCGCCGACAGCATGTCGTTGTAGGCGGTGACGATGCCCAGGTTCGGCGTGATCCCGCCTTCCAGCCGGCTCTTGTCGGTCGGGCCGCAGGCGGCGAAGCCGTGCGCCAGGTTGCCGCAGCTCAGGCGCGCGCGGAACGGACCGTCGCGCAGCGCGGCGTCGATGCCGGCCAGGTAGGCGCGCCGCGACGGCGCACTGCGCTCGCGGATGCGCTCGGTGATAGCATGGATTTTCGGATGCAGGCTCATTGGCTGAAATGGCTATGAAGTGTGGGGATGTGGTCGCATAACGGAACGTGGAACCCGGACGAACTGGGGAGGTGGCAGCACGCGGCTGTTCCCAATCCCCATTCCCGAATCCCCAGTCCCGGCCTCACTCGCACCAATGCACGCGCAAGCGCGCACCAGGCGTGTCGAACGCGACGCGGATCGGGAATTCGTGCGGATCGCTGCCGGCCAGCGCGCGCTCGAGCACCTGCAGCTTCTGCTTGCCGCGCAACAGCAGCAGGCGCTGGCCGATCGGCGCCAGCCCGGCCGGGGTCAGGGTGATGCGCAGCGGCCAGGTGTTGGCGCCGGGGCAGCCGGTGGCGTCGAGCGCGGCATAGGGCAGCGGGTTGGCCAGCGCCTTGCTCAGGTCGGTGGCGCCGGGGAACAGCGAGGCGGTGTGGCCGTCGCCGCCCATGCCCAGCACCGCCAGGCACGCGGCCGGCGCGTGCTGCGCGTGCAGGTTGGCGGCGTGCACGCAGTCCTGCAGCGGCTTGCCGACCCGCACCAGCGGCTCGAAGCGCGCGCCTTCGGCACGCTCCAGGAAACTCTGCCGGACCAGGTAGGCGTTGCTGTCGCTGTCCTGCGGCGACAGCCAGCGCTCGTCGACCAGGCCCACTTCCAGCTTCGACCAGTCCAGCGGCAGTTCGGCCAGCGCCTGGTACACCGGCGCCGGGGTGGTGCCGCCGGACAGCAGCAGGCGCGCGGCGCCGCGCCGTCCGATTTCCCTGCGCAGCGCGTCGCCGATCTCGGCCGCCGCCGCGTCGATCCATTCGTCGGGATCGTCGTAGCGGACCAGGGTGATGCGATCGGACAGCGTGGGGTTCATGCGACGACTCCTGGGGATTCGCGCTCGGCATCGACCGCGTAGGCCGCGGCACCGAGCAGGCCGGGGCGTGGGTGGGTCACCGCCAGCGACGGCACCCGCGCCATGATCGACGAAAACCGGCCCTTGTGCTCGAAGCGCTGGCGGAAGCCGGAATGCTGGAGCGCGTCGAGCATCTTCGGCACCAGCCCGCCGGTCAGGAACACGCCGTCCCAGGCGCCGTGCATCAGCACCAGGTCGCCGGCGATGGCGCCGAACACCGCGCAGAACACGTCGATCGTGCGCATCGCGCGGTAATCGTTCTGCGCGGCGCGCGCGGTGATGTCGGCCGGCTGCAGCGGGCCCGGATCGTCGCCGGCGATCTCGCTGAGCGCGCGATGGATGTTGACCAGGCCGGGGCCGCAGATCAGGCGCTCGTTGGAGACGCGGCCGAACTGCTGCGACAGCAGTTCCAGGATGCGGATCTCCTCCGGCGTGCCCGGCGGGAAGCTGACGTGGCCGCCCTCGGTCTCCAGCGGGAAGCAGCGGCCGCCGCGGATCAGCAGGCCGCCCACGCCCAGGCCGGTGCCCGGGCCGATCACCGCGTAGTTGCGCGGCTGCGCGATCGGCGCCGGCTGCCAGACCGCGCCGCCGACCTGGACCACGTCCTGCGGCTGCAGCAGGCTGATCGCCATCGCCTGCGCGGCGAAGTCGTTGATCAGGTGCAGTTCGTCGAAGCCGAGCATGGCGCGGGTGCGCGCGCGCGAGATCACCCACGGATGGTTGGTGATCCGCGCCTCGTCGCCGTCCACGCGCCCGGCCACCGCGAACACGCCGCTGCGCGCGTCCACGCCGGTCTGCTGCAGGTAGTGGCGCGCCGCGTCGCCCAGCGACGGGAAATCCACCACCGCATAGGTCTGGGTGCTGTCGTCGAGCAGCGGCGCGGAGGCGCCGAGGTCGGCGAGCGCGAAGCGCGCGTTGGTGCCGCCGATGTCGGCGACCAGCACCGGCCGCAGCGGCGCGCTCACGGCGTGTCCCGCTGCACGGCGCTGGCGTCGTCGGCGGACACGTAGCGTTCGGCCTCCTGCGGGCCCCAGCTGCCGGCCGGGTAGGGCAGCAGCGGCAGCTGCGCCTGCGCCCAGGCGTCGCTGACGCTGTCGATCCAGGCCCAGGCCGCGCGCACTTCGTCGTCGCGCACGAACAGCGCGTGGTTGCCGTTGAGCGCGTCGAGCATCAGCCGCTCGTAGGCGATGCGGCGGTGCAGGCCGGTCGGCACCGACAGTTCCAGCTCCAGCGGCTGCAGTTCCAGCGCGCCCCATTCCGGGCCGGCCAGGCTGCTCATCAGGCCCAGTTCGATGTTCTCCTGCGGCTGCAGCTGGAAGGTCAGCCGGTTCGGCGCCACGTGGGTCGCGTCGGGGCGCTCGAACAGCCAGTGGGTGACCGGCTTGAGCGTGACCACGATGCGCGTGGTGCGCTCGGCCAGGCGCTTGCCGGTGCACAGCCGGAACGGCACGCCGGCCCAGCGCCAGTTGTCGATGTAGGCGGTGACGCCGACGAAGGTCTCCACGTCGCTGCCTTCCGGCGGCTGGTAGGCCTGCGCCGGCTGGCCGTTGATGGTGCCGGCGGTGTAGCGCCCGCGCACGCTGTCGCGCGCGGCGTGCGCGGCCTGCAGCGGACGCAGCGCGCGCAGCACCTTGACCTTCTCGTCGCGGATGCGGTCCGCTTCCAGCGAGGCCGGCGGCTCCATCGCCACCAGGCACAGCAGCTGCAGGATGTGGCTCTGGACCATGTCGCGCAGCGCGCCGGAACGCGCGTAGTAGGCGTCGCGGCCGTCCACGCCCTCGCTCTCGGCGACCAGGATCTCCACCGATTCGATGTAGTTGCGGTTCCACACCGCTTCCAGCAGCGTGTTGCCGAAGCGCAGCGCGATCAGGTTCTGCACCGCGGCCTTGCCCAGGTAGTGGTCCAGGCGGAACACGCGATCCTCGTCGATCAGCGCGCCGATCGCCTGCAGGATCTCGCGCGCGCTGGCCGAGTCGTGGCCGATCGGCTTCTCCAGCATCAGCCGGTTCGGCGCGGCCAGCGCGCCGCCCAGGGCCAGGCCCTGGCAGGTGCTGATGTACAGCCCCGGCGGGATCGCCAGGTAGCTGACGCACTTGCGCGAGGCCAGCTCGCGCACCGCGTCGGCCACCGACTCGGCGTTGCGCAGGTCCACCGAGCGGTAGTCGGTACGGTCCAGCAGCGATTGGATCACCGCCTCGCTGACCTGCGGCATCGCCGCCTGCAGGCGCGGCTTGAGGATCTCGTGGAACTTGGCGGTGTCGTGCGGCGACAGCGCCAGCGCGCGGATGCGGAAATCCTCCGGCAGGAAACCGTCGTCGAGCATGCGCAGCAGCGACGGGAACAGGTAGCGCTGGGCCAGGTCGCCGGTGGCGCCAAACAGCAGGAAGGTATCGTGCATCGACCGGTTTTCGGTTTCGGGTGACATTTCGTCGATCACCTGGGGGCTAGATAGTGACGTGGCGTTGGTAAACGAGCGGCGGGACCGGCCTGTATCCGTCCAGCAGCGCGCGCGGGCACAGCGGATGACGACCGCCAGCGGGACCGCACGCTCCTGGAGATGAATACGACTGCCAGACCTCTGAGCATACCTGTCTAATGCCTCAAGCATCAGGTCGCTGCTCGTGCGCGCACCGGGAGGGCGGCGGCTGGCGGATCGCATCGCTGGCCCTCGCAGGCATCGATGTTGCCCCGTGAAAACGGTTACATGGCAGAATACCGCATTGCGCTCCCATTGTTGCCTGTGTCGCTGGCACGATGCGAACCGCATTCGTATGCACTGCCATCGGGAGGGACCGGCGGCAGCCCGTCTCTCAGCCGGAAACCGGATACCGCACCATGGCGAAAGTACAACTGGACAACATCCGCAAGGTCTACGACAACGGCCAGGTCGCCGTGCACGGGGCCAGCTTCGAAGTGGCCGACGGCGAGCTGATGGTGCTGGTCGGGCCGTCCGGCTGCGGCAAGTCCACCCTGCTGCGGATGATCGCCGGGCTGGAGGAGATCAGCGGCGGCGAGCTGCGCATCGGCGAGAACGTGGTCAACGACGTGGCGCCGAAGGACCGCGACATCGCGATGGTGTTCCAGAGCTACGCGCTGTATCCGCACATGACCGTGGCCGAGAACCTGGCGTTCGGGCTGAAGCTGCGCGGCGAGAGCAAGGAGGTCATCGAGCGCCGCGTCGCCGCCGCGGCCGAGACGCTGGGCCTGACCCCGATGCTGGGCAAGCTGCCGCGGGCGATGTCCGGCGGCCAGCGCCAGCGCGTGGCGCTGGGCCGCGCGCTGGTGCGCGAGCCGGCGGTGTTCCTGCTCGACGAGCCGCTGTCCAACCTGGACGCCAAGCTGCGCCATTCGGTGCGCACCGAGATCGCGCAGCTGCACCGCAAGCTCGGCACCACGATGATCTACGTGACCCACGACCAGGTCGAGGCGATGACCCTGGGCCAGCGCATCGTGGTGCTCAAGGACGGGCTGATCCAGCAGATCGACACCCCGATGGCGCTGTACGAGCGCCCGGCCAACCTGTTCGTGGCCGGCTTCCTCGGCAGCCCGGCGATGAACGTGCTGCAGGGCCAGCTGGTCGAGGACGACGGCCTGCAACTGCAGCTGGCCGACGGCGGCCGCGTGCCGCTGCACGGCGCCCACGTCGCGCCGCAGTGGCTGGGCCGCCAGCTCGCGGTCGGCGTGCGCCCGGAGCACCTGCAGCCCAGCGCGGACGGGCAGGGCGGATTCGAGGCGACCATCGAGGTGATCGAGCCGGTCGGCAACGAGATCTTCGTCAACCTCAGCCACGGCAGCCAGCCGCTGGTGATGCGGGTCGCGCCGCGCACGCTGCCGGGCCTGGGCGAGCGCCTGCGCGTGGCGGTGCGCGGCGAAGCGCTGCATTTCTTCGATGCGGAGAGCGGCGAGCGCCTGGAGGCGCGGGACGCGGGGCTCGGGACGCGGGACTCGGAACGGCAGTAAGCGACGCCAAGCGCCCTGGGGCGCTTGCTTCAGCGGGCGAGGCCGTCTTCCAGCGGCTGCCACTGCGCGGCCTGCGCGCCGATGTGCAGGCCGGTCGGCGGGGCCTCTTCCAGCGGCAGTACCGCCAGCGCCAGCGCGCCGGCGACGCTGACCACGCTGCCCAGCGCCTGCCCGTCGCGCAGCACCTGCGCGCCGACCTCGGTCGTGCCGTCCACCGCCAGCAGCTGCAGCGCGCGCTTGGCCTTGCCCAGGAAATGGGTGCGGGCGACGATTTCCTGGCCCGGATAGCAGCCCTTCTTCACGCTGAACGCATGCAGCCGGTCCAGCGCCAGCTGCTGCGGGGTCCATTGCTCGCGCTGGCTGGGGTCGAGCCGGGCCAGGCCCAGGCGCAAGTCGGCCTGCCGCCAGGCCGCGGCGAGGGCCGGGTCGGCCGCGGCCTGGGCCGCCGACGCCAGCAGCAGCGTGCGCGGCAGGCCGGTGCCGCCCATGTCCAGTTCGATCGCGCCGTCGTCGCGCTGCGCCAGCGCCGCGCCTCGCGCCTGCGCGGGGGCGTCCAGGCGCGCGCAGGCGTGCAGGTCCTCGCGCGCGGCGATGCGCACCTTGCGCCGGAACACGAAACGGTTCAGCGCGGCGGCCAGTTCCGCGGCGCCGCCGTCGGGCAGCAGTACCAGCAGTTCGTCGTCGGCGCGCCGCAGCAGCGCGAACAGCGCGATCACCCGGCCCTTTGCGGTCAGCCATGCGTTCCATTGCCAGTGGCCGTTGCGCAGCGCCTGCACGTCGTTGGCGAACTGCGCCTGGGCGAAAGCGACCGCATCCGTGCCGCTCAGCGCCACGCATTGCAGGTCCGGCAGCGCGGAAAAACCGCTGGAAGTGAGATTCAGGTTGTCAGGCACGAGGGGGAGGACTAAAATTACGCTGTTGTGAGACCCGCATGATAGGCCAACCAACCCCCACACCCGAGCCCGATCCCGAAACGCAGCGACCCGCCGAGGAGAACACTCCCGACGCGGCGCCTGCGCCGCGGGAAATCGGCGGTCGCGGCGGCCTCGAGCCGACGCGCTACGGCGACTGGGAGAAAAACGGACGCTGCATCGATTTCTGATCAGCTTTGAGCCAACGCGGCCTTAAGCACGCCGCCCAGCCGAGACAACGAGCCCAGCGAATGGCGACCCGCGAACGTCCTCTTTCCCCCCACCTGCAGGTCTATCGCTGGCAGATCCAGATGGTGACCTCGATCCTGAATCGAGCCACCGGCATCGTGCTGTCGATCGGCGCGCTGATCATCGCCGCAGCCTTGCTGGCGCTGATGCTCGGCCCGGCCTCCTGGAACTGCTTCCGCGACATCGCCGGCGCCTGGTACGGACAGGTGTTCCTGTTCGGCTGGACCTGGTGCTTCGCCTTCCACCTGTTCGGCGGCCTGCGCCACATCCTGCAGGACTTCGGCCAGGGCTACGCGGTGCGTGCCTTCGTCACCATGGGCTGGCTGTCGGTGATCCTCAGCCTGGTGCTGACCGCCGCCGTCTGGGCCTACGTGTTGCTGGGAGCCACCGCATGAACCGTTACCGTACCCCGCTGAAGAACGTGCGCGGCCTGGGCGCGGCCAAGACCGGCACCGAGCACTTCGTGGTGCAGCGGCTGACCGCCACCGCGCTGGTGCCGCTGTCGATCTGGTTCCTGATCTTCGTGCTGGGCCTGATGGGCTCGGACTACGTCGCCGCCACCGAGGCGGTGGCCAAGCCGTGGAACGCGATCCTGCTGGTCGGCTTCCTCATCGCCGCGTTCTGGCATGCGCAGCTGGGCATGCAGGTGGTGCTGGAAGACTACGTGCACACCTCGCTGCTGGCCCTGGCCGCGCAGACCATCGTGCGTTTCGTCGCCGTGCTCGGCGCCATCGTCAGCATCTTCGCCGTGGCGCGCATCGCGCTGGGCATTGCCTGATCCGCCGGCGACCCTTCTAGGAACCCCCATTTCGATGTCCGCTTACAAGATCACCGAACACAAGTACGACATGGTCGTGGTCGGCGCCGGCGGCGCCGGCCTGCGCGCCACCTTCGGCCTGGCCCAGAAGGGCCTGCAGACGGTCTGCCTGACCAAGGTCTTCCCGACCCGTTCGCACACCGTGGCCGCGCAGGGCGGCATCTCCGCCGCGCTCGGCAACATGGGCGAGGACGACTGGCGCTACCACTTCTACGACACCATCAAGGGCTCGGACTGGCTGGGCGACCAGGACGCGATCGAGTACATGTGCCGCGAGGCGATCCCGGCGATCATCGAGCTGGAGCACTACGGCGTGCCGTTCAGCCGCACCGAGGACGGCAAGATCTACCAGCGCCCGTTTGGCGGCATGACCACCAAGTACGGCGAAGGCCCGTCCGCGCAGCGCACCTGCGCCGCCGCCGACCGCACCGGCCACGCCATGCTGCACACGCTGTACCAGCAGTCGCTGGCGCACAACGCGCGCTTCATGATCGAGTACTTCGCGCTGGACCTGATCTTCGACGAAGAGGGCGTGTGCCGCGGCGTGCTCGCGCTGGACATGGCCGAAGGCTCGCTGCACCTGTTCCGCGCCCACGGCGTGGTGCTGGCCACCGGCGGCTACGGCCGCGCGTACTTCAGCGCCACCTCCGCGCACACCTGCACCGGCGACGGCGGCGGCCTGGTGATGCGCGCCGGCCTGCCGATGCAGGACATGGAGTTCGTGCAGTTCCATCCCACCGGCATCTACGGCGCCGGCTGCCTGATCACCGAGGGCGTGCGCGGCGAAGGCGGCATCCTGCGCAACAGCAACGGCGAGCGCTTCATGGAGCGCTACGCGCCGCACTACAAGGACCTGGCCTCGCGCGACGTGGTGTCGCGTTCGATGACCATCGAGATCCGCGAAGGCCGCGGCGTCGGCGAGCACAAGGACCACATCCTGCTCGACCTGACCCACCTCGGCCCGGAAGTGATCAACGAGAAGCTGCCCGGCATCGCCGAGAGCGCGCACATCTTCGCCGGCGTGGACGTGGCCAAGCAGCCGATCCCGGTGATCCCGACCGTGCACTACAACATGGGCGGCATCCCCACCAACTACCACGGCGAGGTAGTGCGCAAGGACGGCGACAACCCCGATTCGGTGGTGCCGGGCCTGTACGCGATCGGCGAAGCCGCCTGCGTGTCGGTGCACGGCGCCAACCGCCTGGGCTCCAACTCGCTGCTGGACCTGGTGGTGTTCGGCCGCGCGGTGGCCAACCGCTGCGCCGAGACGATCAAGACCGGCGCGCCGCACAAGACCCTGCCGGGCGATGCCTGCGACAAGGCGCTGGGCCTGCTCGACAAGCTGCGCAATTCCAACGGCGGCACCCCGACCTCGGTGATCCGCGACAAGATGCAGCGCACCATGCAGTCCGACGCAGCGGTGTTCCGCACCAGCAAGACGCTGAAGGAAGGCGTGGACAAGATGGCCGAGATCTTCGCCACCTTCGAGGACGTCAAGGTCTCCGACCGCTCGCTGGTGTGGAATTCGGACCTGATCGAGACCTACGAGCTGAACAACCTGCTGCTCAACGCGGTGGCGACGATCAACTCGGCCGAGCAGCGCAAGGAAAGCCGCGGCGCGCATGCGCACGAGGATTTCCCGGACCGCGACGACGTCAACTGGCAGAAGCACACCCTGGTCACCGTCGACGACAAGGGCCAGTGCAGCTTCGATTACCGCCCGGTGCACATGTACACGCTCAGCAAGGACGTTGACGTGGTGCCGCCGAAGCCTCGCGTCTACTGACCAAAGCCGGGATTGGGGATTGGTGATTCGGGATTCGAAGCACTTCGTTTCCTGCTCTCAACGCCTCCCAATCCCTAATCCCCAATCCCGGATTTTAAAAGCCATGGCAGAGTTCACCCTCCCCAAGAATTCCAAGATCGGCAAGGGCAAGCACTTTCCCGCCAAAGGCGCGAAGAATGCACGCACCTTCAAGGTCTACCGCTGGAATCCGGACGACGACAGCAATCCGCGGACCGATACCTACGAGATCGACCTGGATGCGTGCGGCCCGATGGTCCTGGACGCGCTGATCAAGATCAAGAACGAGATCGATCCGACCCTGACCTTCCGCCGGTCCTGCCGCGAAGGCATCTGCGGTTCGTGCGCGATGAACATCGACGGCACCAACACGCTGGCCTGCACCAAGGCGATCGCCGACTGCGGCAAGGCCGAGGTGCCGATCTATCCGCTGCCGCACATGAGCGTGATCAAGGATCTGGTGCCGGACCTGACCCACTTCTACGCGCAGTACGCCTCGATCAAGCCGTGGATCCGCACCCAGACCCCGCCGCCGCCGGACCGCGAGCGGCTGCAGTCGCCGGAGGACCGCAAGAAGCTCGACGGCCTGTACGAGTGCATCCTGTGCGCGTGCTGCTCGACCAGCTGCCCGAGCTACTGGTGGAACGGCGAACGCTACCTGGGCCCGGCGATCCTGCTGCAGGCCTACCGCTGGATCATCGACTCGCGCGACGAAGACACCGGTGCGCGCCTGGACGACCTGGAAGACCCGTTCAAGCTGTACCGCTGCCACACCATCATGAACTGCGCGCGGACCTGCCCGAAGGGGCTGAACCCGGCGCTGGCGATCGCCGAGATCAAGAAGCTGATGATGGCGCGCCGCGCCTGACCGGCTAGCGTTCCACCACGGACGGCAGGCCCGTCCGACTGCGCGGCACCGGCTTTCGGGTTCGGTGCCGCGCGCGTTTTCGACGGTCGCCGAACGCGGCGTTCCGTCCACCAGACCGAGGTGCGATGCCGATGGACGAAGCCACCGAACTGAAGAAGCTGCGCTGGCGTTGCCGGCGCGGCATGCGCGAGCTGGACCAGCTGTTCGGGCGCTACCTGGACCGGCGCTGGGCGCAGGCCCCCGAGGCCGAGCGCGGGGTTTTCCTATACCTGCTCGATTGCGAGGACGATAAGTTGTGGCGCTGGTTCATGGGCTACGAGGCTTGTCCCGATGCACACGCCGCCGACCTCATCGCCGCCATCCGCGCCATGCCGGCTTGAGTGGCGCCCCTCGCGCTGGCTGCTGGCGGCGCTTGCGCTGCTGAGCGTGCTGGCGCCGCTGTCGATCCTGGGCTCGGACATGCCGCGGCCCTGGGCCTGGCCGGCCGCGGCGCTGGCCGCGCTGTACGCGGTGCTGTTGTTGCGCCGCGAAGCCCGCCGGCCGCCGCGCGCGCTGCTGATCCCGCCGCAGGGCAGCGCCGCGGCGAGCGTCGATGGCCAGCCGGTGGCGGCGCTGCAGGTGGACTGGCGCGGGCCGCTGGCCTTCGTGCGCTGGCGCGACGCGCGCGGCAGGGTGGGGCGCCTGGCCTGGTGGCCGGATACGCTGCCGGCGGCGGCGCGACGTGAACTGCGTCTGGCCGCGCAGGCCCGTGCCGCTTCGTCTGCGCCGCCGCAGATGGCACCATAGCGCTCCCTGGACGGTGGCTGCGCATGTTCAAACCCTTATCCGTGGCCATCGGCCTGCGCTATCTGCGCGCCAAGCGCCGCAACAACTTCATCTCCTTCATCTCGATGGCCTCGATCCTCGGCATCGCCCTGGGCGTGACCGTGCTGATCACCACGCTGGCGGTGATGAGCGGTTTCCAGAAGGAGATCCGCGACCGCCTGCTGCAGATGGCCGCGCACGCCACGGTCAGCGCGCAGGGCGCGCCGATGCAGGACTGGCAACACGCGGTGGACGTGGCCACGCGCGACCCGCGCGTGGCCGGCGCCGCGCCGTACGTGGAAGAAGAAGCGCTGCTCACCGGGCAGCGCAACCAGCCGGCGATCGTGCGCGGCATCCTGCCCAGCGAAGAGGCCAAGGTCTCGGTGCTGGCGCAGAAGATGAAGCAGGGCTCGATCGACAGCCTCACGCCCGGCTCCTACAACATCCTGCTCGGCCAGGAACTGGCGCTGTGGCTGGGCGTGGGCGTGGGCGACAAGGTGGTGGTGATGCTCGGCGAACCGCAGGCCAGCCCGATGGGCATGGTGCCGCGCTACAAGCGCTTCACCGTCAGCGGCATCTTCGAGGCCGGCTACAACGAGATCGACCGCGGCCTGGCGGTGACCAGCATGCCGGACCTGCAGCGCGTGCTGCGCCTCGGCGACGGCGTCACCGGCGTGCGCCTGAAACTGCACAACATGGACCTGGCCTGGGACGTGGCCCGCGACCTGGCGCTGAACCTGCACGGCCCGTACATGGTCAGCGACTGGACCCGCGAGAACGCCAACCTGTACCAGTCGCTGAAGATGGAAAAGACGGTGATGGGCATCCTGCTGTCGCTGATCATCGCGATGGGCGCGTTCAACCTGGTGTCCTCGCAGGTGATGCTGGTCACCGACAAGCAGGCCGACATCGCCATCCTGCGCACGCTGGGGCTGAGCCCGGGCGGGGTGATGCAGGTGTTCATGGTGCAGGGCACGCTGATCGGCGTGATCGGCACCGTGGCCGGGGTGATCGGCGGCATCGTGCTGACCCTGAACCTGGAGCGGATCCTGGCCGGCATCGAGGCGCTGTTCAACATCAAGCTGCTGCCGGAGGATGTGTACTACATCACCGGCCTGCCGACCGACATGCAGCCGCACGACGTGGTGGTGATCACCATCGTCGCGCTGCTGATGAGCTTCCTGGCCACGCTGTATCCGGCCTGGCGCGCGGCGCGCACGCAGCCGGCGGAGGCGCTGCGCTATGAATGAGGGCCGGGAGTCGGGAATGCAAAAGCCACAGCAGGCGGAGGCGGCGATCCGCGCCGAGGGGCTGGGCAAGACCTATGCCGAGGGCAAGATGCGCACGCCGGTGTTCGACGGGCTGGACCTGAGCGTGGCGCCGGGCGAGACCGTGGCCATCGTCGGCGCGTCCGGCGCCGGCAAGAGCACGCTGCTGCACCTGCTCGGCGGCCTCGACGTGCCCACCGAAGGCGAGGTGTACGTGGCCGGGCAGCGCATGTCGGCGCTGTCGGACGCGGCGCGCGGCCAGCTGCGCAACCGCTCGCTCGGCTTCGTCTACCAGTTCCATCACCTGCTGCCGGAATTCACCGCGCTGGAGAACGTGATGATGCCGGTGCTGCTCGGCGGCGCCGAGGTCAAGGACGCGGCCGCGCGCGCGCGCGCCTTGCTCGAATCGGTGGGCCTGGGCCATCGCCTGGAGCACAAGCCGGGCGAGCTGTCCGGCGGCGAGCGCCAGCGCGCGGCGGTGGCGCGCGCGCTGGTCAACCGCCCGGCCTGCGTGCTCGGCGACGAGCCGACCGGCAACCTCGACGACAAGACCGCGGCCAACGTGTTCGCGCTGATGCTCGAGCTCAACCGCGCGCACGGCACCAGCCTGGCGTTGGTCACCCACGACCGCAGCCTGGCGCGCAAGCTCGACCGCGTGCTGGAACTGCACCAGGGCAAGCTGCGCGAACTGGCGCCTGCCGACGTGTAGCAGGGCGTGTGCCGACTCGGAACGCGCGTCGCTATGGCCGCGACCGGTCGGTCACGATCAATGCATCCCGGGAGCATGGCGGTTCGGCTCCTGCAGTGCGCCCAGCGCGCAGGCCGCAAGCCACCGTGGGAGCGACTTCAGTCGCGACGAAGGGAGCTATCCAGCCATCCGGCTTCGGACACAGTCGGGATTGACGTTCCTCCCACGGTGCACCCAGCCGTCGGCCGCAAGCCCTTGTAGGAGCGGCTTCAGCCGCGACGAGCGAAGCCGGGGGATGCACCGGCTCCGGCAATCGGTCAGCGCTGAACACCTGGCCGCAGCGCACGCGACACGTGGGCCGCGAGCTCCTTGTGGAGCGGCTCGAGCTGCAACGAGTGCAGTCCGGCACCACGCTCGTTTCGGCGATCGGTCGCGGCTGAAGCCGCTCCTACAGTGCCCCCGCGTGTCGGCCGCGTGCTCCTCACGGGCCGCGTGCCCTTGTGGGAGCGGCTTCAGCCGCGACGAGCGAAGCCGGGGTTCTTCCGGCGGCGGAACTGGTCGGGGCGATGGGCCGAGGCTGTTCCGCAATGGGGAGAGCGACATCGGATGAAGGCCGCTCAAAGCCTGCCCATTCGACAATCCCGTACCGACAGTTTCCCGGCTGTGCCGATTCGGTCCGCCGAGGCCGCGCTCCTCAGGGAATCAGCCGCTGCGCGCGCAGCCGCGTGAACAGTTCCAGGAACGAGGCGCGGCTGTCGTAGTGGTCGAGGAAGCCGAGATCGCGGCTCTTGGTCATGTCGTTGACGCACTCGATCTCGCGGCCGAGGTCGGCATCGGTATGCCACCACGACGCCAGCTGGTCCACGTCCGCCTGCACCAGCGCGTGGCGGGCGGCGATGTCGCGCCATTGCGCCGGCGCGGTGTGCTTCAGGCGCGGCTCCAGCGGCATCGGCGCCTCGGGATACGGCGCCGCCTCCAGGCCGAAGAACGCGGCGATCTCGCCCCACATCCAGCGCCAGCGGAACACGTCGCCGTTGACCGTGTTGAACGCCTGGTCGCGCGCGGCCGGGCTGGTCGCGGCCCAGGCCAGCTGGCGGCCGAGCAGGCCGGCGTCGGTGAGGTCGGTGAGGCTGTCCCATTGCGCGCGCGAGCCGGGGAACATGAACGGCTGCCCGCTGTGCTTGCACAGCGTCGCGTACACCGCCAGGGTCACGCCCATGTTCATCGCGTTGCTGCCGTTGGCCTGGCCGATCATGGTGTGCGAGCGGTGCACGCTCCAGCCGAAACCATGGCGCGCGGCGGCGTCGAACAGCAGGTCTTCCAGCGTGTAGTAGAAATTCTCGCCCGGCTGGCGCGGCTCGCTCTCGCGGAACGGCGTCTCCGCCTTGCCGCTGCCGTAGTGCTCGAACGAGCCCAGGTAGTGCTTGGTGCCGGTGACCAGCGCCATGTGCTGCAGCGTGGCGCCGTCCAGGCCTTCGCACAGGTGGCGCAGCATCGCGCCGTTGGCGGCGACGTTCTCCCGCTCGGTGTCGCGCCGGGTCCAGGTGCAGAAGAACACGTGGGTGATCGGAAGCCCGCGCAATGCGGCGACGGTCGCCTCGCGGTCCAGCAGGTCGGCCGCCACCGGAATCACGCCTTCCTGCGCGACCGGACGGCGCGCCAGTCCATAGACGGTCCAGCCGTCCGCGACCAGCACCCTGGCCAGGTTGTAGCCGGAGATGCCGGTGACCCCGACCACCAGTGCGATGCCCTTGCGCATGTGCGGATTCCTCTCAAGCAAACCGCCACGCTAGCGGTATGCCGATGAACATGCGGAGAAAGCGGCTGGAGCGACGTTGCAATGCCCAGGGCCGCGATCTCGATACGCGGCTCGAGCCCGGCTACCGCCTCTTTCTCCACCAGCGCCTGGGTTTCTTGACGCGGCCGGCGCCGTGGCCGCTGCTGCACGGGTTCGCGCGATCCGGCCGCGCCCGGCGCGATGTGGCAGGGCTGCCGCATCGCGACGATGCCGCGCTGGATGCGTACCCGGCCACGTTCGAGGCGAATTCCTACGCGGCGTCCAGGGCTTGGCCGATGGCGCGCGTCAGGGCGGTGCGCGAGCCTGTCGATGCAGTCCCGCTGTGGTCGTCGCCGTCTGTCGCGGCTGCCGTCATCCGTGCACTGCACCGTCCCATGCCAAGGAGCGGCGATCGCATGCACTGTCCCACATCTGCCAGCGGCCAGGTCCCCATGCCGGCTTCGCGCGGCATCGCGGTCGCGCCGTTCGGCATCGCCGTCGCCGCCAGCCTGGCCGCCGGCGTGCTGGCGGCATTGTGGCTGCCGCGGCTGGCACCCTGGCCGCTGTCGCTGGCGCTGCTGCTCGGCGGCGGCGCAGTGTGGGGCGGCCTGCCGCGCTGGCGCTGGCTGGGCGCGTTCGCCTTGGGCTGCGGCTGGCTGGGGCTGGTCGCCGGCATGGTGTTGGCGCGGCAACTGCCCGCCGCCTGGGAGAAGCGCGTGGCCACGCTGAGCGGGCAGGTGGTGGAACTGCCGCAGGCCGAGGTCCGGCGCACGTGGTTCCTGTTCCGGGTGGACGCCGATGCCGCCCAACCGGCGCCGCTGCGCGGGCGCCTGCTGCAACTGGCCTGGTACGACGACTTCGGCGCGCATGTCCCCGGCCCGCGCACCGCGCTGCATGCCGGCGCGCGCTGGCGGCTGAGCGTGCGCCTGCGCGCGCCGCGCGGGCTCAGCAATCCCGGCGGTTTCGATGCCGAAGCGTATGCACTGGCGCAGCGGATCGGCGCCAGCGGCTACGTCGTCGCGCCGCGCGCCGCGACCGAACTGGCGCCCGGGCGCGGCATCGATGCCTGGCGCGAACGCATGTCGGCACGGATCGCGGCCGCGGTGCCGCGCGCGTCGGCGCGCTACGTGCAGGCGCTGGCGCTCGGCGACACGCGCATGCTGGACGACCGCGACTGGCGCATCCTGCGCGCCGCCGGGCTGACCCACCTGATCGCCATTTCCGGTTTCCATGTCGGCCTGGTCGCCGGCGCGTTCGCGCTGCTCGGCGGCGGCCTGTGGCGGCTGTGGCCGCCCCTGGGCCGGCACTGGCCGCGGCGCCAGGCCGCGGCATTGCTGGCGGTGCTCGGTGCCGGCGGCTACACCTTGCTGTCGGGCATGGCACTGCCGACCGTGCGCACCGCACTGATGATCGCGGTGGTGGTGGCCGCGCGGCTGTGGCGGCGCCCGGTGCGAGTGGCCGATGCGCTGGCGCTGGCGGCGATCGTCATGCTCGCCTTCGATTCGCTGGCGGTGTTGTCGGCCGGCTTCTGGCTGAGCTTCCTCGGCGTGGCCTGGCTGGCCTGGTGCATGCCGGTCGCGGGCGGCGGCTGGCGCGGGAAGCTGCGCGAATTCCTGTCGGCGCAGGGCGTGGCCACGCTGGGGCTGCTGCCGCTGAGCACCATGCTGTTCGGCCAGGCCTCGGCGGCCGGGCCGTTCGCCAACCTGCTGGCGATCCCGTGGTGGAGCCTGGTGGTGGTGCCGCTGGCGCTGCTCGGCACCGCGCTGGAAGCGCTGCACGCCGGTGCCGGGCGTTGGGCCTGGCGCGCGGCGGCGTGGTGCTTCGACCTGTCCTGGCCGTGGTTCAGCGCGCTGGGCGAAAGCCGCTTCGCGCTGTGGTGGCTGCCGGAGGCGCGCGACTGGGCGTTGCCGCTGGCGCTGCTGGGCGCGTTCTGGCTGTTGCTGCCGCGCGCGGTCCCGGGCAAGCCGCTGGCGGCCCTGCTGTGGCTGCCGCTGTTCTGGCCGCCGCTGGAGCGGCCGGCGGCGGGCGAGGTGGAACTGGTGATGATCGACGTCGGCCAGGGCCTGTCGGTGCTGGTGCGCACCGCGCGGCACCAGTTGCTGTACGACGCCGGCCCGGCGATCCAGGACGGCTACGACGCCGGCGAGCGCGCGGTGGTGCCGGCGCTGCACGCGCTGGGCGTGGCGCGGCTGGACCGGGCGGTGATCAGCCATGGCGACAACGACCATGCCGGCGGCTTCGACGCGGTCCGCGCGGCGTTGCCGGTCGGCCTGGCCGAGGCGCCGGCCGGCGCGCCGGTGCGGGTGGACCGGCCATGCCTGGCCGGGACGGCCTGGGAATGGGACGGGGTGCGCTTCCGGTTCCTGCATCCCACGCCCGGGTTTCCCTACCTGGCCAACGAGTCGAGCTGCGTGTTGCGGGTGGAAAGCGCGCATGGCGCGATGCTGCTGACCGGCGACATCGGCGAGGTCGTGGAGAGCCGCCTGCTGCGCCAGGCGCCGCAGGACCTGCGCGCCGAGGTGGTGCTGGCGCCGCATCACGGCAGCGCGCATTCCTCGCAGCCGGCCTTCGTCGCCGCCACCGGCGCGCGGCTGGCGCTGGTCTCGGCTGGCTACGGCAATCGCTTCGGCCATCCGCGGCCGGCGGTGGTGGCGCGCTGGCAGGCGGCCGGGACCGAGGTCGCGGCCACCCCGCAGGGCGGCGCGCTGCGCGTGTGGCTGGGACGCGCGGGCCTGCAGCTGCGCGAGCGGCGGCCCTGGCGGGGGCGGCTGTGGGATGCCGCGGAGCGGGCGCGGGCGGCTGCTATCCTATCGGCCAGTGAACGAACGGCCGAACGTGCCGGAGGGTTGCGACGTGTGGGAACTGGTCAAGGCCGGTGGCTGGCCGATGGTGCCGTTGCTGCTGTTGGGCGTGGTCGCGCTGGCGATCGTCCTGGAGCGGTTCTGGAGCCTGCGCCGTAGCGAAGTGCTGCCGCCGGGGCTGGGCCAGGAAGTGCGCAACTGGGCCACGCGCGGCAAGCTCGACCCGACCCACATCGAGTCGTTGCGGCACAACTCGCCGCTGGGCGCGCTGCTCGCCGCCGGGCTGGACGTGCGCAACCGGCCGCGCGAGATCGTCCGCGAGCGGATCGAGGACACCGGCCGCCACGTCGTGCACCGCATGGAGCGGTTCCTGAACGCGTTGGGCACGGTCGCCTCGGCCGGGCCGCTGCTCGGCCTGCTCGGCACCGTGGTCGGCATGATCCAGATGTTCCTGGGCATCCTCGACCACGGCGTCGGCGACGTGAACCAGCTCGCCGGCGGCATCGGCAAGGCGCTGGTGTGCACCGCCACCGGCATGATCATCGCGGTGCCGGCGCTGGTCTTCCATCGCTACTTCAAGGGCCGCATCGCCGGCTACATCATCGAGATGGAGCAGGAAGCCACCGCGCTCAGCGACGTCCTCGACGGCCACGGCCGCCCCGGCGCGCCGGGGCCGACCGCGGCGCGCCCGGCATCGCGTCCTGGCGCCGCCGCGCCGGCCAAGGGCTGAGCCGGTGCGGATCCGCGACGACCGCGGCCAGGACGAGCCGCACATCGACCTGGTGCCCCTGATCGACGTCATCCTTGTCCTGATCATCTTCTTCGTTGTGACCACCACCTTCGACGCCCGTTCCACCTTGCAACTGCAGCTGCCCAACGCCAGCGACCAGCACAATCCGGCGCCGCCGCGCGCGCTGAGCGTGCTGGTCAATGCCGACGGGCACTATTTCGTCAACGACCAGGAAGTGCTGCGCACCGACGTGGAGTCGGTCAAGCGCAGCATCGCCCAGGTCGCCGGCGACGACCGCGAGCAGCCGGTGCTGCTGCGCGCCGATGCGCGCACCCCATACCAGGCCGTGGTCACCGCGCAGGACGCGCTGGGCCAGCTCGGCTTCCGCCGCATCGCCATCGCCACCGCGCCGGAAGTCAGGCAGTGAGCGGCAAGATGGCACCGGTCTGGCCGATCTACCGTCGGCTGCTCGGATATACCCGCGCCTATTGGGTGATGCTGGCCGCCGCGCTGGTGGCGATGGTGGTGGAAGCCACCGCCGGCTACTTCTTCACCCGGCTGATGGACCCGCTGGTCAACCGCGGCTTCGTCAATCCCGAGGCGCGCATGGCGGTGCTGCTGCCGCTGGCGATCCTGGGCCTGTTCGTGATGCGCAGCTTCGCCACCTTCGTCGGCGACTACTGCATGGCGCGCACCGGGCGCAGCGTGGTGCGCGACCTGCGCGAGCAGGTGCTGGCCAAGTACCTGCACCTGCCGTCCTCGCACTTCGACGGCGAGGCCACGCCGGTGATGGTCAGCCGGCTGAACTTCGATACCGAGCAGGTCACCCAGGCCGCCGCCGATGCGTTGAAGACCATCGTCGCCGACACCCTGACCATCTTCTACATGCTGGTGGTGATGCTGCAGATGAGCGTCAAGGTGACCCTGGCGCTGCTGGTGGTGGCGCCGCTGATCGGGGTCATCGTGTCCTACGTCGGCAAGCGCTACCGCAAGATCAGCCGCGGCATCCAGGACGGCATGGGCTCGATGGCGCAGAGCGCCGAGCAGTCGCTGAGCGCGCAGCAGGAAGTGAAGGTGCACGGCACCCAGTCGCTGGAGATCTCGCGCTACGCGGCGCTGGCCAACCGCATGCTGGGCCTGAACATGAAGGTCGAGACCACCCGCGCGCTGGCCTCGAGCATGGTCCAGTTCCTGGCCGCGGTGGCGCTGGCGGCGATCGTCTGGGTCGCCACCCGCGAGGCGCTGGCCGGGCGCCTGAACCCGGGCCAGTTCATCGCGCTGATGACCTCGATGATGGCGATCATTCCCTCGCTGCGCCGGCTGACCAGCGTGCAGACCTCGATCTCGCGCGGCGTGGCCGCGGCCGAGCGGCTGTTCTCGATCCTGGACACGCCGGAAGAGCGCGACAGCGGCAGCGTGTCGGTGCAGCGCGTGCGCGGCGAACTGGAGTTCGACCGGGTGATGCTGCGCTACCGCGACGACGGCGGGCTGGCGCTGGACGACATCAGCTTCAGCGCCAGGCCGGGCACGGTCACCGCCATCGTCGGCCGGTCCGGCAGCGGCAAGACCAGCCTGGTGCGGCTGGTGCCGCGCTTCTACGAACCCAGCGGCGGCCGCATCACCCTGGACGGGGTGCCGCTGCACGACTACCGCCTGCACGACCTGCGCCGGCAGATCGCGCTGGTCGGACAGCGGGTGATGCTGTTCGACGACACCATCGCCGCCAACATCGCCTACGGCACCGAGGCCAGCGAGGCGCAGATCCGCGCCGCGGCCGAGGCGGCCAACGCCTGGGAGTTCATCGAGCGGCTGCCGCTGCAGCTGCAAACGCCGGTCGGCGAGAACGGCGCGCTGCTGTCCGGCGGCCAGCGCCAGCGCCTGGCGATCGCGCGCGCGATCCTGCGCGACGCGCCGATCCTGATCCTGGACGAGGCCACCGCCGCGCTGGACAACGAATCCGAGCGGCTGGTGCAGGACGCGCTGCACCGGCTGATGCCCGAGCGCACCACGCTGGTCATCGCGCACCGCCTGTCCACCATCGAACACGCCGACCAGGTGCTGGTGATGGACCACGGCCGCATCGTCGAGCGCGGCACCCACCACGCGCTGCTGGCGCAGGGCGGCCTGTACGCGCACCTGCACAGCATGCAGTTCCGCGAAAGGCAGGCCTGATGAGCGGTCGTGGTCCGCACACGCCCGGCTACTGGTACGGCCAGGGCACGCCGCCGCTGTACGCGCGCCTGCTGACCCCGGTGTACGCGGCGGCGATCGGCCTGCGCCGCGCGCTGTACCGGCGCGGCTGGCGCAGGCGCTACAGCGTCGCGGTGCCGGTGGTGGTGGTCGGCAACCTCACCGCCGGCGGCACCGGCAAGACCCCGCTGACCATCGCGCTGGTGCGCAAGCTGCAGGAGGCCGGCTGGAAGCCCGGCGTCGCCACCCGCGGCTACGGCCGCAGCCAGGACCAGGTCGCGCGCTGGATCGAGCCGGGCACCACGCCGGAACTGGGCGGCGACGAGCCGGTGCTGATCGCGCACAAGACCGGCGCGCCGGTGCGGGTGGACCGCGACCGCGTGGCCGCCGCGCGCGCGCTGCTGCAGGCCGGCTGCGACATCGTGGTCTGCGACGACGGCCTGCAGCACTACCGGCTGCAGCGCGACATCGAGATCGAAGTGGTCGACGGCCATCGCCGCTACGGCAACGGCCGCCTGCTGCCGGCCGGTCCGTTGCGCGAGCCGGCCACGCGCGGCCGCGAATGCGATTTCCGGGTCATCAACCTGGGCCAGGCCAGCGATGCCGGCGAGGTCCAGGCCGGCTTCGGCGAATGGGCGATGCGCCTGCGCATCGACAGCGCGCAGCCGCTGCAGGGCGGCCGCGCGCGGCCGCTGCGCAGTTTAGCCGGGCAGCGCGTGCACGCCGTCGCCGGCATCGCCCATCCGCAGCGCTTCTTCGACATGCTGCGCGCGCACGGCATCGGCGTGGTGCCGCACGCGTTTCCCGACCACCACCGCTATCGCGCCGCCGACCTGTCGTTCGGCAGCGAGCTGCCGGTGCTGATGACCGAGAAGGACGCGGTCAAGTGCGCGTCGCTGGTCAACGACTGGTGCTTCAGCGTGCCGCTGGTGGCGGAGCTGCCGGCCGCGTTCTGGATCGGCCTGCTCGACCGCCTGGACAAGCTGCGCGGGCGGGCCGGCGACGCCGCCGAGTAAGTGGCGGCGTGCGCTGCGCGCATGCGCAGCCGGCGAAGACCGGGGCAGGGAGGAACTGGTCCGCAGCGTCGCCAGGCGCGATACCCGCCGCGCTGCCCGCGCGCAGCGCCGGAACGCCTCGACGCGTGCCGGGCGGATGCTCGGCATCGTCGCGATCGCTGCACGCGCAGGCCGAGAAACGCGGTTGCCTATGCGCAGATCGTATCGCGTGCCTGCCGGCTTCGGATTCGGCGGGCTTTGTCGGCAAGTCGGGTCGCGACTGAAGTCGCTCCTACAGGGGGTGCTCCGGGATCGCCGTTTCCGTGCGCATCGATCCGATCATCCCCGACCCAGGCATGCACTGAGCGAGGACGGAATGCGCCGCGTGGCGAGAACGGCATGCCGCGCTCGCCTTGGGCGGGCATCACCATGCGGCGATGCCCGTCCACGGCGCTGCGGTCAGAACCGGTAGTCCAGCGACAGCGCGGTGTTGCGCGGCGCGCCGTAGTAGCCCTGCGCCCAATACAGGCTGTTGATGTACTTGCGGTCGGTGACGTTGTACACGTTGAGCGTGGCGCTGAGCTGCGGGGTGAAGTCGTAGTGCGCCATCAATCCGAGCAGCGCATAGCTGTCCTGCCGGGTGAAGATCGCGTTGCCGCTGGTGTCCAGCGCCTGCTGGTCGCGGTAGATGTCGCCCTGCCAGGTCAGCGTCGCGCCCAGTTTCAGCGCTTCCCACTGCGGCACGCTGTAGGTGGTGGCGAGCTTGAAGGTGCGGCGCGGCACGTAGGTGCGCACGTTGCGGCCGGCGTCGTCCTCGATGCTCAGCTGGGTGTAGCCGGCGTTGAGTTGCCAGTGGTCGCCGAGCCGGCCGGCGAGGTCGAACTCGTAGCCGGTGGAGGTCGCGTCCACGGGGTGGTAGGTCTGCAGCGTGCCGACGAAGGCATCGGCCTCGGCAGTGTTGTCCTGCTTGGCGCGGAACAGGGCGAACGAGGCGCTGACCCGCTGCTGCAGCCATTGGCCCTTGATGCCCAGTTCGGCATTGCTGCCGGTGATCGGGTCCAGCACCTGCAGGTTGCGGTCCAGCTCGGTCTGCGGATTGAAGATCTCCGCGTAGCTGGCGTACAGCGCGTAGTCCGGATCGAAGGTGTACACCGCGCCGACGAACGGGGTGGTCTTGCTGGCGTCGTACACGTGCTGCACGCCGTAGCTCTGGCCGCGGCTCTCGATCCGGGTGTGGTTGACGCCGGTGATCAGCTTCAGCGCGTCGCTCAGGTTCCAGCGCGCGGTGGCGTAGGCGCTGCGGCGGGTGATGTCGAAGTCGGCCGTGTCGGAATAGGCGTCGAAGGCCGGCCTGGGGTAGTCGCCGCTCCAGTCCTGCAGCGGCGGCAGGGCGGTGCCGATGTCGTTGCTGTACCACGAGAGCTGATCGGCCTGCACGCGGCCCCATTTGACCCCGACCACCAGCTCGTGCGCGCGGCCGCCGAGCGCGAACGGGCCGCTCGCGTAGAGGTCGGCGTACTTCTGCGTCTCCTCGCTGCCGTACTGCGAAGGATAGGAGTACAGGCCCAGGCCGGTGTCGCGGTCCGGGGTGCCGTAGACGTAGAACAGCTGGCTGTCGTTGTCGAGCCTGCGGTAGTTCAGTGCGGCCTTGAGCTGCCAGTCCGCGCCCAGCGCCTGCTGCAGTTCCACGAACGCGCGCTTGTCCTTGGTCGTCCAGTACGACCAGTCGGCCGAGGTGCTGGTGGAGCGGGCGTAGTCGGTGGCGCTGCCGTCGCTGTAGAACAACGGCAGCGCGCCCCACATGCCGCCGGTGGATTCGTTCTTCTGGTAGCTGGCGCCGACGCTGAGGCGGGTGCTGTCGCCGAGGTCGGCCTCGACGATGCCGTAGAAGCTCTGCTTGTTCAGCGCATAGCGGTCCAGGTAGCTGTCGCCGTCCTGGCCGACGGCGACGAAGCGCCCGCGCACGCTGCCGCTGGCGTTGAGCCGGCCGGCCAGGTCGGCGTCGACGCGGCGCATGTCCCAGCTGCCCACGGTCACCCCGGCGCTGCCCTGCAGGTCCTCGGTGGGGCGCTTGCGCACGAAGTCGATCGTCGCCGACGGGTTGCCGGTCGAGGACAGCAGGCCGTTGGCGCCGCGCAGCACGTCCACGCGCTCGTACATCGCCGTGTCCAGATCGCCTTCCGCGCCGCCGTTGGTGAACGGCAGGCCCAGTCCGTCCACCTGGAAATTGAGGATGTCGAAGCCGCGCGCGGTGTAGTAGGTGCGGTCGGTCTCGATCTTCTCGACGTTGACGCCGGTGGCCAGCGCCAGCACCGCGTTGGCGCTGTCCAGGCCGAAATCGTCCATCTGCGCACGGCCGATCGTACTCACCGACTGCGGCGTTTCCAGCGGGCTCAGCAGCAGGCCGGTCCCGGCCGCGCTGGCCGGCGCGGTGTAGCCGTCGGCGCGCTGGGCGACCACGTCGAGCTTGTCCAGCAGCTTCGGCGCGCTGGCGCCGTCGGTCGTCGCGTCCGTCGCCGCGTCCGCCGCGGTGGCGCTGGCCGCCAATGGCGCGAGCAGCGCGGCCAGTGCCAAGCACAGGGCCTGGCGGCGAACGGGGATGCGGGGCGGCCGGGCGGCGGAGCGAGCGGGGAGGTTCATCGGCGGGGTCTATAGAATGGAGGGAGAGGCGAACGCCACAGGCGAAAACGGCGGCCACACGGCACGCGGCAGCAGGCGGACGATGTTCGTCCGTCGTATGGCGAATACGAACTATTCTCAATAAATGGCGGAGAAAGATCAATTCATGTTTGGATTCCGTGAATTCCTGCGTTCAGTTGCAACTGCCGTAGCGGAGGGGACATGAGCGCCCCACACGCCGCGCCGCCGCCCTTCGTGGTCGCCATCCCGGCGCGCTACGCCGCCTCGCGCCTGCCCGGCAAGCCGCTGCGCGCGCTCGGCGGCGAGCCGCTGGTGCGGCACGTGGCGCGGCGCGCGCTCGGCGCCGGCGCGCAGCAGGTGTGGGTGGCCGCGGACGATCCGCGCATCGCCGCGGCGGTGGCCGACCTGGACGGTGTGCACGTGGCGCTGACCTCGGCGGCGCATGCCTCCGGCACCGACCGCCTGGCCGAATGCGCCGACATCGCCGGCTGGGACGACGCCACCGTGGTGGTCAACCTGCAGGGCGACGAGCCGTTCGCGCCGGCCGCGGGCATCGTCGCGGTGGCGCAGGCGCTGGCCGCCAGCGGCGCGGAAATGGCCACGCTGGGCGCGCCGGTCGAGTCGGCCGAGAGCCTGTTCGACCCGAACGTGGTCAAGCTGGTGCGCAGTGCGCAGGGCGATGCGCTGTACTTCAGCCGCGCGCCGATCCCGTGGCACCGCGACGCCTTCGCCGCCTCGCGCGAACGGCTGCCGCCGGGCCCGTGGCTGCGCCACATCGGCATCTACGCCTACCGTGCGGGGTTCCTGCGCCGGTTCGCGGCGATGCCGCCGGGCGGGCTGGAACAGGTCGAGGCGCTGGAGCAGTTGCGGGTGCTGGAAGCCGGTTTCCGTATCGCGGTGGGGCTGTCGCCGGCGCCGTTTCCGCCCGGGGTCGACACGCCCGAAGACCTGGCCCGCGCCGAGGCCTACCTGCAGGCCCAGGCATGAAGCTGCTGCTGGTGTGCCTGGGCAACATCTGCCGCTCGCCGATGGCCGAAGGCGCGCTGCGCCATCACCTGGAGCGCTCGCCGCTGGCCGGGCAGGTGCAGGTGGATTCGGCCGGCACCGGCGGCTGGCACCGCGGCGAGCCGCCGGACCGGCGCGCGATCGCCTGCGCGCGCGGCCATGGCGTGGACATCGCCGGGCTGCGCGCGCGGCAGCTGCAGGCGGCCGACTTCGCCGCGTTCGACTGGATCCTGTGCGCCGACGCGGCCAACCTGCGCGACGTGCGCCAGCGCGCGCCGGCCGCCGCGCTGGAGCGGGTGGCGCTGTGGCTGCCGTGGGCCGGGATGGACGGCCGCAGCGAGATCCCCGATCCGTACACCGGCGGCAGCGACCACTTCGAGGACGTCTGGCGCCTGGTGGACGACGCGGCGGCGCGCAGCGTCGCGCGACTGTCCGTCGACGGCGGCTCCGGCATAATCGGCCGATGAACTCGATCGCCGCCCTGGAACTGCCGCAGCCCGCCATCTGGCTCAACGCCGCGCCGTCCACGCTGCGCGAGCAGCAGGGCCGGGCGCTGGTGCTGGCCTTCGTCAACGCCGCCTCGGTGTGGTGCGCGCAGCGCCTGGCCGAACTCGGCCAGTGGCAGGCGCGCAACCCGGGCCGGCTGCAGGTGATCGTGGTGCAGGTGCCGCGCTTCGACAGCGAGCGCGAACCGCAGCGGGCGCTGAAGCTGTTGCGCAGCCAGGGCGTGTCGGCGCCGATCCTGCTCGATGCCGACTGGGCCGCCTGGCAGCGCTTCGACGTGCAGGCGTGGCCGACGCTGGTGCTGCTCGACGCCGGCGGCTACGAGCGCGAGCGCCTGGTCGGGATCGGCGGCGCCGACCTGGAGAAGGCGCTCAACGCGCTGTGCGCCGGGCAGTCGCTGCCGCTGGACGAGGAACTGCGGCAGCCGCGCGAGACCCAGCCGGAGCCGCGCCTGCCGCTGCGCTTCCCGGTCGGCCTGGCGGCCGCCGACGATCGCCTGTACATCGCCGACAGCGGCCACCACCGCATCCTCGAATGCACCACCGGCGGCCGCGTGCTGCGCCAGTTCGGCCTGGGCACCGCCGACTTCATCGACGGCGGCCCGGGCGAGGCGGCGTTCCACCGGCCGCGCGGGCTGGCGCTGGAGCGCGGCGTGCTGTACGTCGCCGACACCGGCAACCATGCGCTGCGCCGGATCAACCTGCTCAGCGGCCACGTCGACACCCTGTGCGGCAACGGCCGCGCCGGCGAACCGGTCGAAGGGCCGGTGCAGCACGCGCAGCAGGCGCCGCTGAACCACCCGCAGGACGTGGTGGTGGCCGACAACCAGGTGCACATCGCGATGGCCGGCGACAACCGCATCTGGAGCTACGAACTGGGCAACCGCAGCCTGCGCTGGCGCGCCGGCGCAGGCGCGCTGGAACTGCGCGACGGCAGCGGCCACCTGGCCGCGTTCGCGCAGCCGTGCAGCCTGGCCGCGGTGCAACAGGCGCTGTACGTGTGCGACGCGCTGGGCTCGGCGGTGCGCTCGCTGCAGCTGCGCGGCGACCTGGTGCAGACCCTGCTCGGCGGCCAGGGCCCGTGGGACTTCGGCAACGAGGACGGCCCGCGCAGCCGCGCCCGGTTGCAGTTCCCGCAGGCGATCGCGCTGAGCCCGGACGCGCCGCTGCTGTGGATCGCCGACAGCGGCAACGGCAGCCTGCGCAGCCTGCGCCTGGGCGGCGGCGAACTGTCAACCGCGGCCTTGCCGCGGCGCCTGCACGGCCCGGCCGGGCTGGCGGTGACCGCGGGCACGGTGTGGATCGCCGAGACCGACGCCCACGCCGTGCTGCGCTACGACCTTGCCAGCGGCGAACTGAGCGACGTGCCGATCAGCGAATGACCGTGTCTGCGCAACCCCCGTTCGACGGCAAGGCCTTCGCCGCCAACCTCAGCACCGCGCCGGGCGTCTACCGCATGTACGCGGCCGACGACACCTTGCTCTACGTCGGCAAGGCCGGCGCGCTGCGTAAGCGCGTGTCCAGCTATTTCAGCGCCTCGCCGAAGAACGCGCGGACCATGGCGATGCTGGCCCAGGTCGCGCGCATGGACGTGACCGTGACCCGCAGCGAAGGCGAGGCGCTGCTGCTGGAGAACCAGCTGATCAAGTCGCTGGCGCCGCGCTACAACGTGTCGCTGCGCGACGACAAGAGCTATCCGTTCGTGCTGCTGACCCGCGAGGAGTGGCCGCGGATCGCGCTGCACCGCGGCCCGCGCGCGGTGCCCGGGCGCTACTTCGGCCCGTATCCCGGCGTGACCGCGGTGCGCGAGACGCTGAACCTGATGCACAAGCTGTTCAAGCTGCGCAGCTGCGAGGACAGCGTGTTCCGCAACCGCTCGCGGCCGTGCCTGCAATACCAGATCGGCCGCTGCAGCGCGCCGTGCGTGGCGCTGGTGCCGGCCGACGACTACGCCGAGTCGGTGCGCCGCGCGACGATGTTCCTGGACGGGCGCAGCGACCAGCTCGGCGAGGAACTGGTGCAGGCGATGCAGGCGGCCAGCGAACAGCTGGAGTTCGAGCGCGCCGCGCGCCTGCGCGACCTGCTCGGCTCGCTGCGCAGCATGCAGAGCCGGCAGTACGTGGACGGCCGCGCCGCCGACCTGGACGTGCTCGCCTGCGCGATGCAGGGCGCCAACGCCTGCGTGCTGCTGCTGGCGTTCCGCGACGGCCGCAACCTCGGCACCCGCGCGTTCTTCCCCAAGACCAACGGCGAGGACAGCGCCGCCGAAGTGCTCGGCGCGTTCGTGTCGCAGTACTACGCCGAGCAGCCGCCGCCGCGCGAGGTGCTGCTGGACCGCGAGATCCCCGACGCCGAGCTGATCGAGGCGGCGCTGGGCTCGGCCGCCGAGCGCAAGGTGCAGCTGAAATGGAGCGTGCGCGGCGAGCGCGCCGGCTACCTGGAACTGGCCAGCCGCAACGCGCAGGCCACGCTGGCCACCGAACTGAGCAGCCGCAACGCGCAGCATGCGCGCAGCGAGGCGCTGCGCGAGATGCTGGGGCTGGCCGAACCGGTCAGGCGCGCCGAATGCTTCGACATCAGCCACACCATGGGCGAGGCCACCGTGGCCTCGTGCGTGGTGTTCGACGCCAGCGGCCCGGTGCGCAGCCAGTACCGGCGCTACAACATCAGCGGCATCGAGCCGGGCGACGACTACGCGGCGATGCGCCAGGCGATCGAGCGCCGGTTCCGGCGCGCGGCGGAGGGCGACAAGGCCGACGTGGTGCTGCCCGACGTGCTGCTGATCGACGGCGGCGCCGGCCAATTGGCCCAGGCCAACGCCGCGCTCGCCGACCTGGGCGTGGAGGGCATCCTGGTGATCGGCGTGGCCAAGGGCGCCGAACGCCGCGCCGGCCACGAGACCCTGGTGATGCCGGACGGGCGCGAACTGCGCCCCGGCGCGGCGTCGCCGGCGCTGCAGTTCATTCAGCAGGTACGTGACGAGGCGCACCGTTTCGCGATCACCGGCCACCGCGGGCGCCGCCAGAAGGCGCGCATGACCAGCAAGCTGGAAGACATCCCCGGCATCGGCCCGCGCCGCCGCGCCAGCCTGTTGAAGCATTTCGGCGGACTGGCCGGGCTCAAGGCCGCCGGCGAAGCGGAGATCGCGCGCGTGGAAGGCATCAACGACGCACTGGCTGCGCGAATCTACGCTAACCTGCACGGACTGCCGGTGCCCGATCCGGCAGGCGAGTAGAGCAGCGCAATGAAGTTGACCATCCCCACCTGGCTCACGCTGCTGCGGATCGTGATGATTCCGGTGCTGGTGCTGGTGTTCTACCTGCCGTACAAGTGGACGAACTTCGCCTCGGCGGCGATCTTCGGCCTGGCCGCGTTCACCGATTGGCTGGACGGCTGGGTGGCGCGGCGCTATCACCAGTATTCGGCGTTCGGCGCGTTCCTGGACCCGGTGGCCGACAAGCTGATGGTCGCGGTGGCGCTGTTCCTGATCGTGCAGGGCCATCCGACGCCGTGGATGGCGTTCTGGGCGGCGGTGATCGTGGGCCGCGAGATCGCGGTGTCGGCGCTGCGCGAGTGGATGGCCGAGATCGGCCAGCGCGCCAAGGTGCGGGTGGCGATGATCGGCAAGGTCAAGACCACCGCGCAGATGGTGGCGCTGCTGTGCCTGCTGTATTCGGTGATGCCCGACGGCTCGCCGCCGGAGAGCGTGTGGATGGGCCGGTTCATCTTCCACATCGGCGACTGGACGCTGGCGATCGCCTCGATCCTGACCCTGCTGTCCGGCATCCAGTACCTACATGCGGCCTGGCCGAGCCTGCGCGCCGACGAGCGCGCCGCGGTGGCGGACAAGAACGCGAAGAAAATCGAAGGCAACGGTTGACAGCCTGCCGGTTCCCGGTAGAATTCGCGGCCTCAAGCGGGAATAGCTCAGTTGGTAGAGCGCAACCTTGCCAAGGTTGAGGTCGCGAGTTCGAGTCTCGTTTCCCGCTCCAACGCTTGATTTTCCGACTTCCCATGAAGTCCCTGCTTCCTGGTCCCGCAGTGGTTCACGCCTGCGGAGCATCCCAGCGAAGTCCGCTGAAACCCATGCCCACGCACGCAGTTCCGGTACATCGGTTCGTCCCGAAGATCCGGGTGCCGGGTCGGCCGGTTTTCCGACTGTGCGGCTCCCATCGACGTCGTTATTTCCTTCCTTGTCCCGAAGGAGAGTTCGACGGCGTTGACGGACGCCTCCGCACGGCGGGCCAGGTCCGCTGGCAAGGGCCGCCTCTCGGCGATGTGCACGGACACCCGGCCTCGGTTGCGCGCTGACACGGGCGTGGGTTGCCGAAGACGCGGCAGCCGCGCGCGGCGAAGATCGCCGCGGCGGCGCGGCCGGTGCCGCACGACACGCCGGTCACCGGGACCACGTTGCAAGTGGACGCGGCGGTTGCTTGTCGAGAAATCGGCAGGCCGCCGCTCAGCGGGACGGCTCCGGCCTGATCCGGAACCAGATGGAATACATGGCCGGCAGGAACACCAGGGTCAGGACCGTCCCGGCGAAGGTGCCGCCGATCAGCGTGTAGGCGAGGGTGCCCCAGAACACCGAATGGGTCAGCGGGATGAACGCCAGGATCGCGGCCAGGGCCGTCAGGATCACCGGCCGCGCGCGCTGCACGGTGGCTTCGACGACCGCATCGAACGGGCCCAGTCCTTCCTGTTCGTTGTGATGGATCTGCCCGATCAGGATCAGCGTGTTGCGCATCAGGATGCCCGACAGCGCGATCAGGCCGACCAGGGCGTTGATGCCGAAGGGCTGCTGGAAAACCAGCAGCGTCGGCGCGACACCGATCAGGCCGAGCGGACTGGTGGCGAACACCATGACCATGGCCGCGATCGAACGCACCTGCAGGATGATGATGAGCAGGGTCAGCGCGATCATGATCGGGAACAGCGGCAGCATCGCCTTGGTGGCCTTGCCGGACTCTTCGATCGAGCCCGCCTGTTCGATCCGGTAGCCGGAAGGAAGCGCGTCGATGACCGGCTGCAGCCGGTCCATGACGGCGGTGGAAACGTCCGGCGGCTGCAGTCCTTCGGCGATGTCGCCGCGGACCGTGATGGTCGGCGTGCGATCGCGGCGCCGCAGGATGGGATCCTCCATGCGCACGTCGACGCTGCCGACCTGGGACAGCGGAATGCGCTGTCCCGCCGCGCCGACCAGGGTGAAGCCGGCGATCTTCGCGGGATCGGAACGGATCTCGTCGGCGGCGCGGCCCAGGACCTGCACCGAACGGATGTCCTCGCGCACCTCGGTCAGCGGCACGCCGCTCAGCAGGAACTGCAACTGCGACGCCACGGAGCTGGAGGTCAGGCCCACGGCCTGGAGCCGGTCCTGGTCGAGGGTGAAGCGCAGGGTCGGGACGCGCGGCCCCCAGTCCGTGTTGACCGTGCGCATCATCGGGCTGGCATGCATGACGCCGGCGACGTCGTCGGCGATCCTGCGCAGCGTGTCCGGGTCGGGTCCCATGACGCGGTAGGCCACCGGAAACGGCGAAGGCGGGCCGAACACGATCTGGGTGGCGCGCACCTGCGCCTCCGGCACCAGGCCGTCGGCCACGGCCCGGCGCAGCCTGAACTTGAGCGCTTCGCGTTCCTTGTCGTCGCCCGCGAGCACCACGATCTTGGCGAACGACGGATCGGGCAGTTCGGGCGCCATCGCCAGGAAGAACCGTGGCGCGCCCTGGCCGATGTACGCGGTCACGATCCGCGCTTCCTTCTGCTTCGCCAGCCAGGCTTCGACCTTCGCCGTCGCCGCACTGGTCTGCGCGATCGAGGTGCCGTAGGGCATCTGCACCTCGACCAGCACTTCCGGCCGGTCGGAGGTCGGGAAGAACTGCTTGTTGACCACCCCCATGCCGACGATGGACAGCGCGAACAGCCCGACCACCGCGCCGGCGACCAGCCATTTGCGCGCGATGACGCGGCCCAGCACCCGCCGGAAGCGGTTGTAGTGGCGGGTGTCGTAGATGGCCGCGTGGCCGCCTTCGACCCGCTTGATGTCCGGAAGCAGTTTCACGCCAAGGTAGGGAGTGAACGCCACCGCGACGACCCAGGACGCGATCAGGGCGATGCCGACGATCCAGAACATGTTGCTGGTGTATTCGCCGGCCGTGGAGCGCGCGAATCCGTTGGGCATGAAGCCGATGGCCGTGACCAGCGTGCCGGAAAGCATGGGCGCCGCCGTGTGGCTCCAGGCATAGGCCGAGGCGGCCACGCGGCTGTAGCCTTCCTCCATCTTCACCACCATCATCTCGATGGCGATGATGGCGTCGTCCACCAGCAGGCCCAGCGCCAGGATCAGCGAGCCGAGGGTGATGCGGTCGAAGTTCCTGCCGCTCGCGGCCATGACCACGAACACCGCCGCCAGCGTCAGCGGCACCGCCGCCGCGACCACGATGCCGACACGCCAGCCCATGCTGAGGAAGCACACCACCATCACCACGAGCAGGGCGACGAAGAACTTGACCATGAACTCGTCGACCGCCGAGCTGATGTTGACCGCCTGGTCGGTCACCTTGCTCAGCGTCATGCCCAAGGGCAGCCCCGCGTTGACTTTGGCGACCTCCGCCTCCAGCGCCTTGCCCAGGTCCAGGCCGTTCCAGTCCTCGCGCATCACCACGCCCAGCAGCAGCGCCGGTTCGCCGTTGTTGCGCACCAGGAAGGTGGCGGGATCCTCGTAGCCGCGCTCCACGGTCGCCACGTCCGACAGCGTCAGCGTGCGGCCCTGCGCGACGATCGGGGTCCGCCGGATCTTCTCCAGGCTGTCGAACGCGCCGTCGACGCGCAGGAACACCTGCGGCCCCTTGGTCTGGATGGAGCCGGCGGGGGTCAGCAGGTTCTGGCCGTTGAGCGCGGCGAAGATGTCCTGCGGCGCGACGCCCAGCGTGGCCAGGCGGTCGTGGGAGAACGCGACGAAGATGCGCTCGGGTTGCTCGCCGATGATGTTGACCTTCTTCACGCCCGGAACGTGCAGCAGTTGCTGGCGCAGCGCCTCGGCATCGCGCACCAGCAGCCGCTGCGGTTCGCCCTTGGCCTTGAGCGCGAACAGCGCGAAGGTCACGTCCGCATACTCGTCGTTGACCATGGGGCCGATGACCCCGGCCGGCAATTTCATGGCCTCGTCGCCGAGCTTCTTGCGGGCCTGATAGAACTCTTCCTGGACCTGCGCGGGCGGGGTGCTGTCGCGCAGCGAGATCATCGTGAACGCCAGGCCGGGGCGCGTGTAGGTTTCCGTGCGGTCGTACCAGCGCAGTTCCTGCATGCGCTTTTCCAGCGGTTCGGCGACCTGGTCCTGCATCTCCTGCGCGGTTGCGCCCGGCCACGCGGTGACGACCGTCATCTGCTTGATCGTGAACGGAGGATCTTCCGCGCGCCCGAGCTGGAAGAACGCGAGAACGCCGGCGACGGAGATCAGGAAGATCAGGAACAGCGTGACCGAACGCTCGCGCACCGCGAGCGCCGACAGATTGAAACGCCCCTCGCTCATGGCCGCGCTCCGCCGGCCAGCGCCTGGCCCTGGCCGATCGGCCTGACGAGCTGGCCGTCGCGAAGCAGGTGCGCGCCCAGCGCGACCACCTGGTCGCCGACCTTGAGATCGCCCTGCACCTGCGCCACGTCGTCGCTCAGGCCGAGCACCTGGACGGAGCGCCAGACGGCTTTTGCCGGCTTGCCCTCGACGGCCCACACGCCTGGACCCTTGCCCGGATCGAACACGGCACCGATCGGGACTTGCAGCGAAGCGGTGGAGCCCGTCTCGGGCGGGATCTCGACGGTGACGGTGGCGCCCAGCGGTGCCCGGGCCAATGCGCCTTCGAGCACGTACCTGGCCTCGTAGGTGCGGGTCGCCCGGTCGGCCGCATCGGACAGCTGCCGCAACGTCGCCGGCATCGCGGCCTGGCGGTCGCCGTACAGCCTGGCCTGGGCCAGCGAGCCCGCGGCCGGCCGCAGCGTCTCGGGCAGTTGCACGATGGCTTCGCGCTGGCCGGCCCGCGCCAGCCGCACCACCGGCTGCCCGGCGCCGACCACTTGCCCCGGCTCGGCCAGCGTCTCCACGACCACGCCATCGGCGTCGGCGAGCAGGACGGCATAGCTCGACGCGTTCCTGGCGACGTCGGCTTGCGCCTCGGCCGCCCTGAGTTGCGCCCGCGCCGCGTCGGCCGAGGCCTTGATCTGATCGTAGGCGGACGCAGAGACGGCCCCCTCGGCGACCAGGTCGCGGTAACGCGCTTCATCGTCGGCGGTCTGTGCGGCGCGCGCCCGGGCGGCGGCTACCGTTTCCTGCTGCGCCCGCGCCTGCAGGCCCAGGTCGACCGGGTCCATGCGCATGAGCGGTTGGCCGCGCCTGACGCTCTGCCCGGTATCGACCAGGCGCTCCAGCACCTTGCCCGGCACGCGAAAGGCCAGATCGCTCTGGACCCGGGCGGCGACGACCCCGGTGAACGAGCGCGGCGCGGCGCCGCCGCCCTGGACGGCGGCGATCCTGACCAGTGGGGTCTCCGTGCGTGGGTCGGAGGCGTGTTTGTCACCGCATGCCGCCAGGGAAAGCGGCAATAGGCACAGGGCGTACGGGACAAGCTGGCGCCGAAGCATGGGAACCCTTCCTGACGGGATAGGGTGCCCATTCTATTCTTGTGACCAATTTAGTCAATAGTCACATGCAAAATTTACGGCGACAGGCTGCGCAATATCAGGCTGGACAGCTGGGTCGTCGCTTCGGCGGCGTCGTCCAGGTTGTGCTGCAGCAACAGCGGATTGATGAACGGGCGCATGACCAGGTAGATGGCGTTGGCCGTCTCGTCCAGCGGGGTCTTGCGCTCGAACTCGCCCGCCTCGCGCCCATCGCGCAAGATCTGCAGGACGAGCGCCTTGATGTGCTCTTCGTAGGCACGCGCGGAAGGCCAGGATTCGGCAGCCGAGGTCCTGGCGATGTCGTAGAGCTTGCGATCGTCGAAAAACAGCTCGCTGCCGGACTCCACCAATGCCTTGAACACGCGCCGCAGGCGCTCGGGCGCGGAAGACACGCCGGCGACCGCCGCGTCGGCCGCAGCCATGATCGCGCTGAGGCGATTGGCACAGATGACCTCGCCGATCGCCTGCTTGGAGTCGAAGAACTTGTAGATGTACGCCTTGGAAAAACCGATCGCCTTGGCCAGGTCGGAAACGGTCGTCTTCTCGTAACCGTAAAGGCCGAAGTACTCGGTGGCCGCCTCGACGATCTGGTCGCGGACATCGTGATCCGAAGGCCCCCTGGACTGGGGCGCGGGAGAAGGTGTCTTGGTCATCGACGCAGCTTAGCGCGCAGGGTGTGGATTGACAACGAGTGACCATTTCGTATTATGGTCACATCGAACCGCCTTCCAGGATCATCATGCTGCCCCGTCGCTCTCTTGTGCTTTCGCTGCTTTGCGCCAGCGTGATGGCCGGTTGCGCCGTCGGCCCCGACTATCGCCGGCCCGACGCGCCGCTGCCCAGTCACTATCTCGGGCAAGCGCAGCCTGGGCAGGGCGGGAGCCCGCCGGCGGCCGAACTGGCGGCATGGTGGCAAGGCTTCGACGACCCGCTGCTGACGCGCCTGGTGGCGCTGGCGCTGGAGCAGAACCTGGACCTGGCGCAGGCGGCGGCCCGCGTCGCCCAGGCGCGCGCCGGGCTCGGTGCGGCCAATGCGGCCCTGCTCCCGTCGGGCGCGGTCAGCGGTTCGGCCGCCCGCGCGCGCCAGTCGGTGGAGACCCCGCTGGGCCAGGTGCTCGCCAGCACGCCCGGCTACGATCGCTGGGGGAGCGCCTACGAGGCCGACCTCGAGGTGGGCTGGGAAGCGGATGTGTTCGGCGGACTGCGGCGTGGCCGGCAGGCGGCGCTGGCCGACTACCAGGCCTCGCAAGCCGGCGCCACGGCCACGCGGCTGGCCGTGGCCGCGCAGACGGCGGACATCTACATCGCCATCCGCGGGCTGCAGGCCCGCCTGGACATCGCCCAGCGGCAGGTCAGGACCCAGCAGGACCTGCTGGCGAAAGTCCAGCTGCTGTACGGCAAGGGCCTGGCCGCCGAGTATCAGCTGCGGCAGGCCGAAGGGGCGCTGGCACGGGTGCAGGCGACCGTGCCCGTGTTGCGGATGGGCCTGGAGTCCGCCATGAACGCGCTCGACGTGGTGCTGGGGGTCCCGCCGGGGACGCATCGGGCCGACCTCGAAGCCGTCGCGCCGATTCCGGCGACGCCGCGGATCGCGGCGATGGGGTCCCCGGCCGAACTGCTGCAGCGACGCCCGGACCTCGTCGTTGCGGAACGGCGGCTGGTGGCGACCAACGCCAGGATCGGCGAGGCGGTCGCCGAGTACTACCCCAAGTTCTCGCTGAGCGGGATGCTGGGAAGCGCCACCGCGGTCTCCAGTGGCAATCTGTTCACCGGGGGCGCCAGCCAGTCGGCAGGCATTCTTGGATTGCGGTGGCGCCTTTTCGACTTCGGCCGCATCAATGCGCAGATCGAGCTCGCGAAGGGGCAGGACGCCGAGGCATTGGCGGCATACCGCCAGGCCGTGCTGCGTGCGACCGAGGAGGTCGAAACCGCCTTCTCGGCGTTGGTCAACCGCGGACAGCAGGCCGCCACCTTGACGCAGGGGGAGGCGGCGCTGTCCCGCGCCAGGGCGTCTTCGTTCGCAGCCTACCAACGTGGCGCCGCCAGCCTGATCGACGTGCTGCAGGCCGACGATTCTCTTCTGCAGGCGGCGGATGCGAGGGCGCAAGCACAGACCGAATCGGCGCGCGCGGCCGTCGCGGCCTTCAAGGCACTGGGCGGCGGCTGGGAGCCGAAGTCGCCCGAAGCGATGGCGACCCGTTGATCCGGATGCGGCCAGGCAACGGGGCGTGCGTCGGCCGGGCGGAGTGCCAGGCCGGTATCCTTGCGCGGTATCGGCGCGGGCGCCTGTCGCCACGCTCTTTTCCTGCCCACTGAGCCATTGCATCGAGGGGGATCCGCATGCGTCCGAAGCGCGTTCCAGCAGCCGCGCCGTGGGTGTTTTTCCTGGCCTGGGTGTCCTTCGGCATGCCCGCCTCGGCCAAGGAGGCGTTGCAGTGTCCGCAGACGCTGCGCGTCTCCGGCGCCGTCCTGCAGAGTCCGGATCTGCCGGAAGGAGCCGGGATGGCCTTCGAGGGCGGGCAGCCGCTGCCGTTTTTCTCCATGGGAGTGTTCTCGGGACATCCACGCGAACTGGCCTCGCTGGTGCCGGACAGCGACAGCGAGGAGCCGGCGTCCGGGATCGTGCGGTCCGTCTGGAGATTCGAGCGCCCGGACCCGTACGGAACCTACGTGGTCTGCGGGTACGGCGCCGCCGGCAAGGTGCAGATCTACAAGCGCATCAGCGACGCGGCAAGCGCCTGCACGGCCACGGTACGCAAGGACCGCGTCGGCCACGTCGTGGTGGAGGCTGCCGTCGAATGCGAATGACGCGCGCCGGCCGGGTCGGTCGGCCGCGCGGCGTTGCCCGGCCGCTGCTGTGGGCCGGCGCCGGCGAGCGTGGCTTGGCGGTGTCGCTGCAGCTCCGTGCCGGCGAACACTGCGGCCTGCAGAACCTTGGTGACCGAGGGCCACTGGCGCCGGCGGCAGCGGCGCACGCGGGCGCCGGTGCGGACTGGGATGCCTGTTCTGAAACCGCGCAGTGTCGACCGCGTGCGTGGCGAGCTGCTGTAGGTTCGCCGGATCGCATCGCGCGCAGACCGGCGGCAGGGCAGGCGGGTGGCAGCCGCAGCAGCGGCAGCCGCCGGGCGGGCAGGAGCGGCGGATGCGTCGGCCGACGTGGTCGCGGCGCCGAGCGCATGCGCGGATGCCGGGCGCCCCGCCGCACCACGCACTCTCACCTCGCCACTGCAGGAGCAGCCATGAACTTCGAGATCGCGACCTGGTACGACACGTGGAACGGCACGGGCGCCGACAATCTTGCGCAAGGCAAGGTGCCGCTCGGTTACGCCAGCCGCTACAACCTGGCCTTCGGCGAATTCGTCCAGACCGGCAACGGCTACACGCTGGATCTCAATGCGCAGTTCGCCGCGCAGAACCTCGCCCAGATCAAGGCGCAGGCGCCCGGCGCGCTGGTCTATGCCGGGGTCGGCGACACCGGCCTGGCGGCGACGGTGGCGGACAATCGCGACAACGCCAACCGTTCCACCGCCAACATCGTGGCCTACCTGCAGCAGCAAGGCCTCAACGGCATCAGCATCGACGCCGAAGGCGACGGCATGCCCTCGGTCGTGGAACTGGTGACGCAGCTCGGCCCGAGCTTCAAGGCGGCCGGGCTCGGCATCGCGGTGTCGGTGCCGTGGCCTGCGGGCGGGCCGGTCGCGCTCTACGGCGACGGCGCGGTGGCGGCGTTCAACCAGTACGTCGACGCCGCCGAGTTGCAGGACTATTCGTCCTCCGGCACGCCGCAGGATGCGCAGGTGTGGGTCCAGGCCGGGGTGCGCGCCGACATCCTGATGGGCGGAGTGGCCACCGAGAACGGCAACGTGCAGACCTCGCTCGAAGACACCGCCGCCTGGACCCGCTACGCGCTGCAGAACGGCTTGCGCGGCATGTTCAGCTGGAGGCTCGACAACGACCACGGGCAGGACGGCCAGGAAGAGGATGTGGACCCGACCTTCACCGGCGCCAGGACGATCTACGACACGGTCCAGGCGCAGGCCGGCGCCGCGCCGCCGCCGCCGCCGCTGCGCTAGGACTCTTTCCTTCGGCGCCTGCCGTGTGCGGGGCGCCCTCGACAGCGCCGGGCTCTCGTCGGCAAGGCCCGTCGCCGCGGAGGCGCGGCGCCTCCCGCGGCATCCGCGGCCGCCGCGTCAGGGCGTCGTCGTGACGCCGCGGAAGCCGGCCCGTCCGCAGGCCGCATCGTAGGCATAGTCCGCTGCGGCGAGCAGGTGGCGGCCGCTGTTGATGTGCGCCGGCGGGGTCTTGAGCGGTCCGCGCCATTGCACGCTATCCGGCGTCGCCGGCTTGGCGTCGCCGACCGCGAAGCCATAGCGGAAGACCGGATGGTCGGCGGGGCCGATGTCCAGCGCCATCTGCGTGTCCGCAGGTACCACCAGCGCGGTGGTCGCCTTGGCGCCGGAGGCGGTGCCGGAGCCTGCGGGCGCCGGCTGTGCGGGGATGCCGACCGTCTGCTGCAGTTGTGCGGGAGCGGGCGGTTGTTCGGTCGGGGTCAGCATCATGTAGCTGATGCCGGTATCGGGCAGCAGCTTGCCGCAGACCCGGTAGTCGCTGCCGCTGGCCGGGAAGCGTGCGCACGCGTTCGGCGCCTGCCAGTCGCCGCCGCCGGCGGCGTTCGCCGCGGCGCGCTGCAGCGGGATCAGCGAAAAGCCGCGCAATGCCCGTTCGCTGACCCCCAGGGTGATGCCCGACGCGCTGACGATGTAGCCCGGGCTCATGCTGCCGGCGCGCATCTGCGCGAGGTTGAGGAACGGATTGCGCGCCGCCGCCACGCCGCGGTCGTAGCCCACGCCCATCATGCCGAACGCGGGCGAGATGGTCTTGCAGTCCTTCAGCGTCTGGGTGCCGCCGCTGCCCAGCGCGAGCGTGCCGTCGTAGCCGGCGCAGGTGGCCGGCGCCTGGCTCAGCGTCTTCGCCGTGCCGGTTTTCCCCGGCGGGATCGTGGCGACGCCGCAGGTGCATTGCGCGGCCAGCACCTCGATCGTGTCGATGCTCGCCGCGGCGCTCTGGCCGTCGGCCGACACGCCGAGCCGCATCGGCACCTGCACGTACTTGCCGGGGTGGTATTGGCTGTCGCTGGAATAGAAGATGTAGCCGAGCGTGGTCGAGGCGTCCCACGCCTGCTGGATCGCCGCGCTGAGCGGCACCACCACGCCGGTGGAGCCGGTGTCCACCTCCAGCACATGGCTGGCGGCGGCAGCGGCGCTCGCCGAGGTCGGGACCGTGCCCACCTGCACCCGCACCTGGTAGGCGTATTTCGGCATGTCCCGGGAGACCAGCGGCAAGGGCAGGGTCTGCGTCTGCAGCCGGCACGATTGCGCGTGCGCAGCGCTGGCGGCCGCCAGGCAGAGCGCTGCGCCGCTCCAGCGTGTCCATCGGTTCATGGCGATCCCTCATGCGAATGAGCAGGTCGCTGCGATGCTAATTCCGCGGCGTGGCGCAGCGGGCGTGGAGAGGCCGCCGCAACGGCGCCGGCGCGCACTTGTCTACCTGGACGGGCGCGGCGCTGTGGTCGGGATTCCAGTCCGTTCGCGCGCCGCGCCGGCGGAGCGGAGCGGTGGAGGCGCGGCAACGGCTCGGCGCAAATGCAAACGCCCGGCAGATCGTGGATCTGCCGGGCGTCGGAATCGCAGATGGAGGCCTGGGTCGGAATTGAACCGGCGTACGCGGATTTGCAGTCCGCTGCATAACCACTCTGCCACCAGGCCGGTGGACTGAATTCTAGCCGAAACCGCCGCGAACGGTGGCCGACAAAACAAAGCCCCGCTGACGGGGCTCGGTCTGAATCTGGAGCGGGAAACGAGACTCGAACTCGCGACCTCAACCTTGGCAAGGTTGCGCTCTACCAACTGAGCTATTCCCGCTTGGGAGCCCGGCATTCTACAGTCCTCGCGTGCGTTGCGCCAGCCTCCCGGCCAAAAAATTCCGACGGCGCCGGGCGTGGGACTGCGAGCGCATGGCGAGGGCTTGGTGCGCGTGGGCGCGCGAGTGGGCGCCGTGCGTTCGGGCAAGCAGCGATGACGTCCCCGCCGCGCGCACGGAACGCCGGCGTTCGTGGTCTGCGTGGTCCGTTTTCGCAAGTGCGGCTCAGCCGGCCGCGAGCAGCGCCGCCAGCGCCGCCAGCAGCAGCGCGGCGCCGGCCAGCAGCCGCGGCCGCAGTCGGCGCCGCGGCTGGCGCTCGATCGCGTTGGCGCCGGCCCGGCGCAGCAGGCCGTGGGCGAAACCGTGACGGTCCATGCTGCGGTCGCAGGCGTCCACGCAGGCGCCGCAGGCGGTGCAGGCGTAGTGCGGGCCGTTGCGCAGGTCGATCCGCGCCGGGCAGGCGTCGATGCAGGCGCCGCAGTCCACGCAGTCGCCGAGTTGCTGGTCGCTGAACTTGGGCAGGGTGCCGGCGTAGGCGGCCAGTGCCGCGCCGCGCCGGTGGTCCTGTCCGGCGAGCCGGGCGATGCCCGCGCGTAGCGCGTAGTCGCGCGCGGTGCCGGCATCGAGCAGGCGCCGTCCGCGTTGGGCCACGCCGCCCTGGCCGCAGGCGCGCGCGCCGCGCGGCTCGCCGCGCATCGCGTCGTAGCCGATCAGCGGCGTGTCGCGGTCGCACAGCAGCGGCTGCAGCCGCGCGTAGGGGCACAGGTAGCGGCACGCCTGGCTGCGCAGGAAACCCGCATTGCCCCAGGTGGCCAGGGCATAGAACAGCACCCAGAACGTTTCCCAGCCGCTCCAGGCGAACGGCCGCAACCGCGCGACCAGGCCGGCGACCGGCACGAAGTAGCCGACGAAGCTGATCCCGGTCCACAGCGCCAGCGCCGCCCAGGCGACGTGGCGCGCGGCGGCCGGCCAGGCCGCGAAGCGCCGTTCCAGCCAGGCAAAGGCGTGGCTCCAGACCGTCTGCGGGCAGGCGAAGCCGCACCAGACCCGGCCCGCCAGCGTGGTCGTCACCGCCAGCGCGGCGATCGCGGCGCACGGCACCAGCAGCAGCCAGCCGGCGTCGTGCGGCCACAGGGTCCAGCCGAACAGGTCCACGCGCCGCGCGGTCAGGTCGACCAGCAGCGCCTGGCGGCCGTCCCAGCGCAGCCATGGCAGCAGGTAGAACGCGGCGAACAGCAGCCACAGGACGCCGCGGCGCACGCGTGCGTAGCGGCTGCGCGGCGGCGCCACGGTGGTGTGGGCGGCCGGGCCAGGCGCGGCGAGCATGCGCGACGGAATGCTGCGGGGCTGGGGCGTTGCGGTCATGGCGACGGCTCGCCGGCATCGTCGTCGCCGCCGGCGCGCGGCGCCGGCCGCAGCAGGAACCCGGTCAGCCCGCTGGATGCCAGCGTCGCCAGCCAGAACATGAAGAAGCCCAGCGTGTAGCCGAGTTCGCGGCTCAGCGTGCGGCCGGGGAAGCTGATGTCGCGCAGCGCCAGCGGATCGACCACGGCGAAGAACAGCACGCTCATCGCGCCGGCGACCAGGAAGCTGGGCCACAGCACCACGCCCAGCCGCTGCACCAGCGGGCGCGGCGCGGCGGGATCGAGCAGCGGGTCGAGCAGGGGATCGTCGCTGGGCGGCATGGCGGGCGGACTCCATCGCGGAAGGAAGGTGCGGCATGCGCCGGGGTGGTGCCGCGCGCGGGCCGGCGCCGCCGCGCGCGGCCGCGCCGCCGATCCCCCATCGGCGGCGGCGCAGGCGCATGCCGCCAACGCAGCGTAGGCAGCGCGGTACGCCGCGGCATTGATCCTGATCAAGGCCGGGCCGGAGCCGATGCGGATACTGGGCGCGTCGAACAGGAGCACCGTCATGCATGACTCCACCGCCGCCTTGCCGTTGCCCGGACCGCAGCTGTGCAGCGAAGACGAAGTGACCGCGCTGGTGGACGCGTTCTACCGCCGCGTGCGCGCCGACCCCGCGCTGGCCGCGGTGTTCGCCGCGCACATCGAAGACTGGGACGCGCACCTGCTGCAGCTGAGCGACTTCTGGTCGGCGATGCTGCGCGGCACGCGGCGCTTCCGCGGTGCGCCGATGCCCAAGCACATGGCCATGCGCGAACTCGACGCTGCGCTGTTCCAGCGCTGGCTGGGCCTGTTCCGCGCCACCACCGCCGAACTGGACAATGCGCCGATGCGCGCGCTGGCCGACGACATCGCCGCGCGCATCGCCGATACCTTCTGGCGCCGCCACCAGATGAGCTGGCGGCCGTTCGAGCCGGCGCTGCCGTTGCCGCCCGCCGATTGATCCAGGTCAAGGCGGGCCGCCGCCGCGCCGCGCATGCTCCTACCCATGGACATCCTCACCGCCCCCGATCTCGCCGCCGCCTGGACCTTCGACGCCGACCTGCTGCGCCGCTACGACCGTCCCGGCCCGCGCTACACCTCGTATCCGACCGCGCCGCATTTCCAGGCCGGGTTCGGCCCGGCGCAGCTGTTCGCGGCGGTGCAGGCCAGCGATCCGACGCGGCCGCTGTCGCTGTACGTGCACGTGCCGTTCTGCCGCAATCCGTGTTTCTACTGCGGCTGCAACCGGGTCATCACCCGCGACGTCGGCAAGGGCCGCGCCTACGTGCAGCGCGTGCTGCGCGAGGCGGCGATGATGGCCGCCTGCTTCGAGGCCGAGCGCGAGGTGGTGCAGCTGCACCTGGGCGGCGGCACGCCGAATTTCCTGGCGCCGGACCTGCTCGGCGAGCTGCTGCAGGGCCTGCGCGGGCTGTTCCGCTTCAGCGAGGCGCCGGACCGCGACATCTCCATCGAGCTGGATCCGCGCACGGTGACGCCGCAGGACATCGCCGCGCTGGCCGCGCTGGGCTTCAACCGCGCCAGCCTGGGCATCCAGGATTTCGACCCGCTGGTGCAGCAGGCGATCAATCGCCGCCAGGGCGTGGCCGAGACGCTGGACATCCTGCGCGCCTGCCGCGTGCACGGCATGCGTTCGGTCAACGTGGACCTGATCTACGGTCTGCCGCGGCAGACCCTGGCCGGCTTCGAGCGCACCCTGCACACGGTGATCGCGGCGCGCCCGGACCGCCTGGCGGTGTACGGCTATGCGCACATGCCGCAGCTGTTCAAGGCGCAGCGGCGCATCGCCGATGCGGACCTGCCCGACGCCGAGCAGAAGCTCGCGTTGCTCGGCCTGGCGGTGCGCACGCTGTCGGCCGCCGGCTACCACTACATCGGCATGGACCATTTCGCGCTGCCGCACGAAGACCTGGCGCGCGCGCAGCGCCAGGGCGGGCTGCACCGCAACTTCATGGGCTACACCACGCATGCCGACACCGACCTGCTCGGCCTGGGCGTCAGCGCGATCAGCCGCATCGGCGCCAGCTACAGCCAGAACCAGCGCGAACTGCCGGCCTGGGAGGCGGCGGTGGACGCCGGCGACAGCCCGGTGCTGCGCGGCCTGCAGCTCAGCGCCGACGATGCGCTGCGCGCCGAGCTGATCCAGCAGCTGATGTGCCAGGGCCGCGCCGACGTCGCCGCGCTGGCGCAGCGCCACGGCATCGACTTCGCCCGCTATTTCCACGAGGAACTGCAGGCGCTGGCGCCGCTGTGCGCCGACGGCCTGGCCGAGCACCGCGACGGCGTGATCCAGGCCACCGCGCGTGGCCGCCCGCTGCTGCGCCTGATCGCGATGTGCTTCGACCGCTATCTGCGCCAGCCGGCGCAGCCGGCACGCTATTCGCGGGCGATCTGAACCGCCCGCAAGCCAGTTCACCGATTGCCGAATGGCGCCCCCGGTACCGTCGTGGCGGCGGTACCGGGGCTTTTGTTTGGCGCATGCGGCGCCGCGGCGCCTGTATGACCGGCAACTGCGGCGGCGCGGCGAGGCCACCTCTGCGGCGGCGCATGCGAAACGTGCATGGTGCCCGGAGCCGGAATCGAACCGGCATGGGGTCGCCCCCGGCGGATTTTAAGTCCGATGCGTCTACCAGTTTCGCCATCCGGGCCTGGTGCTGCTAGCGTGCCTGATTGCGTCCGAATTGGGAACCGCGCTTGCCGCCGCCGCGGCATGCGGTGCGGGTGCGGCTTGGGATCCGCCCGAAAGGAGTGCGAAAGACAGCCCGCCTAGGCTCTGCGCGAATGAGCCGGAGAGCCGCCTTGCGCGTCCAGTGGAAGATTCTTTGCGATTTCGACGGCACCGTGTCGCTGCAGGACGTGACCGACACCTTGCTCGAGCGCCTCGGCCGCCCCGGCTGGCGCGCGCTGGAGGACGATTGGGTGGCCGGGCGCATCGGCGCGCGCGAATGCATGAGCGGCCAGGTGGCGCTGCTCGACGGCGACGTGGACGCGCTGCACCGGGTGCTCGACGAGGTCCGCATCGATCCGGCGTTCGTGCGTTTCGTCGATCTGGCGCGCGAGCTGGGCATGCCGCTGAGCATCGTCAGCGACGGCCTGGACTACCCGATCGCGCGGATCCTGGCGCGGCACGGCCTGCACCAGCTGCCGATCATCGCCAACCGCCTGCTGCGTACCGGCGCCGGACACTGGCGCATGGCTTCGCCGCACGCGCGGCCGGGCTGCGCCAGCGGCACCTGCAAGTGCGCGGTGGTGGCGCAGCCCGAACCGGCGCGCCGCACGCTGCTGGTCGGCGACGGCCGCTCCGATTTCTGCGTGGCCGGCAAGGCCGACCTGGTGTTCGCCAAGGACGGCCTGCTGCGCCATTGCCGCGCCAGCGGCATCGCCCACCGCGCGATCGCCGGTTTCGACGACGCGATCGCCCTGCTGCACGAGCTCGCCGCGCCCGCCGCGGCCGCCGCGCGCCTCCCTCTCCCCGTTCCCCACTGAGCCTGATCCCATGCACCGGAATGTCCCGCTCCCCACGGCGTTCGCGCCGCTCCACGGCGATCTCGCCACGCTCGACGCGCCCGCGCACGACGACATGGCGCCGTCGCCGGACCCGGACGCGCTGCTGCGCGCCGGCCCCGCCTACCACGCCGCGCTCGGCGATGCGCAGTTGCTGGCCGACGAGGCCGAGTACTGCTCCTTCGGCGACACCGTGCACTACAGCGAACCGCCGCGGATCTTTGCGCACTGCGACGGCAGCTACCTGTACGACACCGAGGACGTGCCGTACCTGGACCTGCAGATGTGGTATTCGGCGGTCAACTTCGGCTACGCCAACGCGCGCCTCAACGGCGCGCTGAAGCGGCAGATCGACACGCTGCCGCAGGTGGCCAGCCAGTACCTGCATCCGACCAAGATCGAGCTGGCCAGGACCATCGCCCAGGACGCGCAGCGCAAGTGGGGGCGCAAGGGCAGGGTGCACTTCAACGTCGGCGGCGCGCAGTCGGTGGAGGATTCGCTGAAGCTGGTGCGCAACGCCAGCGGCGGCAAGAGCCTGGTGTTCGCGTTCGAGGGCGGCTATCACGGCCGCACCCTGGGCGCCTCGGCGATCACCTCCTCGTACCGCTACCGGCGCCGTTTCGGCCATTTCGACCGCGCCCAGTTCATCGAATTCCCGTACCACTTCCGCGGGCCCAAGGGCATGTCCAAGGAAGAGTACGGCGAACAGTGCGTGGCCAGGTTCGAGCGCCTGTTCGAGACCGAATACAACGGCGTGTGGGACCCCAGGGCCGGGCAGTGCGAGTACGCCGCGTTCTACGTCGAGCCGATCCAGGGCACCGGCGGCTACGTGATCCCGCCGCCGAACTTCTTCACCGGTCTGAAGCGGGTGCTGGACAAGTACGGCATCCTGCTGGTGGTGGACGAGATCCAGATGGGCTTCTTCCGCACCGGCAAGCTGTGGGCGATCGAGCATTTCGGGGTGACCCCGGACGTGCTGGTGTTCGGCAAGGCGCTGACCAATGGCCTCAACCCGCTGGCCGGGATCTGGGCGCGCGAGGAGCTGATCAACCCGACCGTGTTCCCGCCGGGTTCGACCCATTCCACCTTCGCCTCCAATCCGCTCGGCACCGCGGTGGGTCTGGAGACGATGCGCATGCTGGCCGAGACCGACTACGAGTCGATGGTGATGGCCAAGGGCGCGCACTTCCTCGACGGCCTGCGCGACCTGCAGAAGCGCCATCCGGAAATCGGTGACGTCGACGGCCTGGGCCTGGCGCTGCGCGCGGAGATCTGCCAGGCGGACGGCTTCACCCCGAACCGCAAGCTGCTCGACACGATGGTGGACATGGGCCTGGAAGGCGAGCTGCGCCACGACGGCAAGCGCATCGGCCTGGTGCTGGACGTGGGCGGCTACTACAAGAACGTGATCACGCTGGCGCCGTCGCTGCACATCAGCCACGCCGAGATCGATCTGGGCCTGTCGCTGCTGGACCAGTTGCTGACCCGCGCCAAGCGGGTGGCATGAGATGGCGGGGGACAGCGCGTTGGCGCCGCGTTGCCTCCCGCTCTTCGCCGCGACGGGCGCTTCAGCCCGCCGCGCGCAGCGCGAGCACCGCGTTGAGGCCGCCGAAGGCGAAGGAATTGCTGAGCACCGCGCGCACCGGTTGCGCGCGGGCCTGGTTGGGCACGTAGTCCAGGTCGCACTCCGGATCGGCATCGAGAAAGTTGGCGGTCGGCGGCACCCGCTGTTCGCGCAGCGCGCCGAGCGCGGCGACCAGTTCCAGCGCGCCGGCGGCGCCGAGCGCATGGCCGTGCACCGCCTTGGTCGAACTCACCGTCAGCGCATCGGCGTGGGTGCCGAACACCTGGCGGATCGCCTGCGTCTCGCAACGGTCGTTGGCCACGGTGCCGGTGCCGTGGGCGTTGATGTAGTCGATCTGCCGCGGTTCCAGGCCGGCGTCCTGCAGCGCCAGGCGCATCGCCGCAGCGGCGCCGTCGACGCTGGGTGCGACGATGTCGTTCGCGTCGGCGCTCATGCCGAAACCCGCCAGTTCGGCCAGCGCCGCGGCGCCGCGCGCCGCCGCATGCGCGGCGCTTTCCAGCACGAACACGCCGGCGCCTTCGCCCAGCACCAGGCCGCTGCGCTGCGCGCAGAACGGCCGGCAGGTGTCGTCGCTGACCACGCGCAGCGCTTCCCAGGCGCGGATCAGGGGCAGGCTCAGGCAGGCTTCGCTGCCGCCGCCGATGGCCACGTCGGCCAGGCCGTGGCGGATCAGCAGCGCGGCCTGCGCCAGCGCGTGGTTGGCCGAGGCGCAGGCGCTGGACACCGTGAAGGCCGGGCCGCGCAGGCCGAAGGCGATGCTGATCTGGCTGACCGCGGCGTTGTTCATGCTGCGCACGATGGTCAGCGGATGCAGGCGCTCGGCCTGTTCGCGGTACAGCCGCCGCGATTGTTCGTCGCGGCTGAGTTCGGCGCCGACGCCGGTGCCCAGCACCACCGCGCCGCGTGCGCCAGCGGCACCGTCCAGGCTCAGGCCGGACTGGGCCACGGCCTCATGGGCGGCGACCAGTGCCATCTGGGTCATGCGGTCCAGCTGGCCCGGCGCGATGCCGCCCAGCTGCGTCGCCTGCGGCGCGAAGCCGGGCACGCTGGCCGCGACTCGCATCTTCAGCGCGGACGGCGGGTCGGGCGTGGCCAGCGCGGCGATGCCGCTGCGGCCCTCGCACATGCCGCGCCACAGCGCCTCGGCGCCCAGGCCGAGCGCGCTGACCGCGCCCATGCCGGTGACGACGACGCGACGTCCCTGCGCCGGGCGATCCATGCCGGCTCACTGCACCGCGGCGAGCGGCGCGGCGGCGGCCTTGGCGGCCAGCGCCTGCCGCACCGCTTCGCCCAGCTTGCCCAGCGAGCCGTCGTCCAGGTTCGGGTCGCGCTGCGGGAAGGTGATGCCGAAGTGTTCCTCGATGTCGAACAGGATCTCGATCGCCTCGAGCGAATCCACGCCCAGGTCCCGCAGTTTGGTCTCGGCGCTCAGGCCGGCCGGGTCGGTCTCGCTGTGCTTGGCGACGATGCTGTGGATCTGGCTCTCGATGGACGGGGTCATGGCGGTCCTCCGCGGAATGAAAGGCCACCGTGCGGCGCATGCCGGCGGTGGAAGGCGTGCCGCGGCCCACGGCTGCGGCGTCCATCCTCCACGCTAGCCGGCCAATCTTGCAGATGCCTTTCGTAAGCCAACTCGAACCGCAGGCGCTGCAGCGGCAGTTCCTCGCGCACCCGCCGCAGGCGTTCGCGGCGCGCACGCTGGAACACGGCGTGCCGGCGTTCGAGGCCGAGTTCGACCTGCTGACCACCGCCGATCCGGCGCTGCGCGCGCGCGTGGCCGGCTGGCCGCTGCAGCGGCTGTGGCGGCGCCTGCTGCGGCCGCGCACGAGCTTCGTCGGCAGCACCGTCAGCGAATACGCCTGGCTGCCGCGCGCGGCCGACCCGGCGCAGTTGCCGCGGCAGTGGCGCGCGCAGCTGGGGCGGGAACGTCCGCTGCTGATCGTCAAGGACATCCCGCGGCGCTCGCCGCTGCTCGATGCCACCGACAACGCCTGGGCGCAGGTGTTCCTCGAAGCGTGCGAACGCAGCGGCTACGTGCTGCTGCGCGGGCAGGCGCTTGCCTGGGTGCCGATCGATTTCGCCTCCACCGACGACTACCTGGCGCGGCTGTCGCGCGGCCGCCGCCGCAACATCCGCCGCAAGCTGCGCTCGCGCGCCGACCTGGAGATCCAGGCGCTGCCCACCGGCGCCGCCTTCGCCGACCCGGCCTTGCGCGCGCACTGCTATGCGCTGTACCTGCAGGTCCATGCGCAGAGCGAGGTGCATTTCGACCTGCTGACGCCTGCGTTCTTCGACGCGCTGCTGACCGATGCGGATTCGGGCGGCCTGGTGTTCGCCTATCGCCACCAGGGCCGGCTGATCGGCTGGAACCTGTGCTACGTGCACGACGGGCGGCTGCTGGACAAGTACATCGGCCTGCACTATCCGGATGCGCGCGCGCATAACCTGTACGCGCTGAGCTGGATGCACAACCTAGACTACGCCTGCCGGCATGGCCTGCGCGCCTACGTCGCCGGCTGGACCGATCCGCAGGTGAAGGCGGAGCTCGGCGCCAGCTTCACCTACACCTGGCATGCGGTGTACCTGCGCAATCGGTTGCTGCGCATCGCGCTGCGGCGGCTGCGGCCGCTGTTCGAGGCCGACGAGGTCGCCGCCGGCGATCCCGATGCCGGCGCCGACGCCGCTGCCGGCATGGCGCAATGACATGAGCGCACCGGTATTGCTGGACCTGGACGGCTCGCTCGGCGCCGTGCCGGGCGCCTTGCGTCTGCCGCTGCAGGCGTGGCACGACGGGCTGCGCTTCGCCTGTTCGCTGCGCCGGCTGCGCCGCTTCGACACCGCGCTCGACGCCATGCTGCCGGCGCGGTACGGCACCGTGCTGCTGGGCAGCGGCGATTTCCATCACCTGAGCCTGCCGCTGATCGCGCGGCTGGCGCGGCGCGCGCCCGCGCCGCTGCGGGTGGTGGTGTTCGACAACCATCCGGACAACATGCGCTTCCCGTTCGCCGTGCACTGCGGCTCGTGGGTGTGGCGTGTCGCCGCATTGCCGCAGGTGGCGCGGGTGGAGGTGGTCGGCATCACCTCGGGCGATGTCGGCGCCGCGCACGCCTGGGAGAACCATCTGCGCCCGCTGTACCGCGGCAAGCTGCGCTACTGGTGCAGCGGCGTGGACGTGCGCTGGGCGCGGCGCCTGGGGCTGGGCCGGGCGGTGCGCGGCTTCGCCTCGAGCACGGAGATGATCGACGCCTTCCTGCAGCACCTGCGCGGCACGCCGATGCCGACCTACCTGTCGCTGGACAAGGACGTGCTGGACCCGCAGGACGCGCGCACCAACTGGGACCAGGGTGAACTGCGCATGCCGCACCTGCTCACCGCCATCGCCTACCTGCACGGGCAACTGCTCGGCAGCGACATCACCGGCGAAGTGTCGCCGGCGCACTACCCGCAATGGTGGAAACGGCGGCTGGCGGCGCTGGATGCGCAACCGCCGCCATCGCCGCAGGCGCTGCCGGCGTGGCAGGCGCAGCAGCACGCGGCGAACCTGTGCCTGCTGCAGGCGCTGGCCGAGGCCGGGCTGCCGCGCTAGCGCACGCCAGCGCAGATCGCCGCAAGCCGGCGGGATGTTGTGGGAGCGACTTCAGTCGCGACGGGCGTTATCGATGAACTCTGTTTCGGCTGCTGGCTGGATATTGGCCGGAGGCCGTTGTGGCCGGCATTGTCATCTGCGAACGGCGTCCGCCAGCGCGTGTCTCATGCCGCTTTCCGCAGACGGCGATGCGAAGCGGTGACTTCGCTGGCGCAGGCTGTGCGGTAAAGCCCGTCGCGACTGAAGTCGCTCCCACAACTGTTGCCTGCACATGCACGGATGGGAAGCGGGTGCCGATAGCGCAGTTGCCGTTTCAGCCCATCCGCTCCGCGCACACCTGCCGCAGCACGGCGACGATCGCCTCGAACCCGTCCTCGTGCAGCCACGGGCTGTTGCTGATGCTCAGGCAGCGCGCGGCGAAGTCGCGGGCGTGGGGCACCGGCGCGGCCTCGACGATGTCGCGCAGGTAGGCGTAGTCGGGCAGGGCGTGCACGAACAGCAGGCCGACGCCGAGCCCGCGCGGCCACAGCCGCGCCAGCGCGCGCTCGCGTGCGGCGGCATCCGGCAGCAGCACCAGCAGCGCCGGCCAGCTGCCGTGCGCGCCGGGGCTGTCGGCGACGACGCGCAGCCCGGCGATCGCGGCCAGGCGCGCGGCACGGCGCAGGCCCTGCGCGCGCGCCTGCGCCAGGAACGCCGGCCAGCGCGCGGCGGCGCGCACGCCGACCGCTTCGCGCCAGGCGCCGACCACGTGCTGCGGGATCGCCGCGTCGAACCGGTCGCCGGCCGCCGCCACGCGGTCGCCGCGGCGCAGCGCGCGGCGCAGCGGCATGCCGTAGGCCCAGCGCAAGGCGCGCGGCCGGTACAGCGCGGCGTAGCCGAGCAATTGCAGGCTGCGACGCAGTTCCCAGCGCCAATCGGGCTGGGCCAGGCGCGCCGCGGTGGCGGCCAGGCTGCGGCGCAGCGGCGCGTGCGGCGACAGCAGCAGGCCGCCTTCGTACAGGGTCGGGCCCTTGCCGACGGCGAGGCTGCACAGGCCGATGTCGCCGCCCAGGCCTGCGGGAGTGCCGTCGGCATGCACGCCGCCCAGCGCCTGCGCCGCGTCCTCGATCAGCATCGCCCCGCAGGCCGCGGCGGCGGCGCGCAGCGGCGCCAGGTCGGTCAGGCGGCCGCCCAGGTGGGTGGCGACGATCGCCAGGGTATCGCTGCCGCAGCGCTGCGCCAGCTGCGCCGGGTCCGGTTCGATCGAATCGGGCAGCAGATCGCACAGCACCAGCTGCAGGCCGCAGTGCGCCACCGCCAGCGCCACCAGCGGGCAGGTGTAGGCGGCCACCAGTACCTGCCGGCGGCGGCTGCTGGCGGCCAGGGTGCGCAGCGCGAGGACCAGCGCGGCGGTGCCGGAGCAGGTCAGCAGCGCGTCGGGCAGGCCGAGCTGCGCGGCCAGCCGCTGCGGCGTGCGCACCGGCCACAGGTCGCGCCAGTGCAGCGGCAGGCCGGCGGTGGGTGGCACCTCAGTGCGCATCGGCCGGCGCCGCGCGCTCGCCCAGCGCCAGGCAGACGATGCCGGCCACGATCAGCGCCGCGCCGAACGCCTGCAACGCGCCGATCGGCTCGCCGAACCACCACGCCGACAGCAGCAGCACGCTGACCACTTCCAGGTGCGAGGCGGCGAACGCCGGCCCGATCGGTGCGTGCTCGAGCAGTTTCATCCAGGTGAAGAACGCGCCGACATAGCCCAGCAGCGCGGCGTACAGCCACGGGCTGGCGAGCAGGCGCAGCAGCCAGGCCCACTCGGCCTGCGGCGGGAACGCGTGCGCGCCGCCGAGCTTGAAACCGAACTGGGCCAGGGTGTCGAAGCCCAGCAGCAGGGCGAAGCCGACGGCGTAGCGCTGCAGCGTCGCGCGGCTCATGTGCCGAGCCCGACCACGGCCACGCCGGCGCCGACCAGGCAGATCCCGGCCACCTGCATGCGCCCCAGCCGCTCGCCGAACAGCCAGCGTCCGGCGAGCATGATCGCCACGATGTTGATCGAACCCAGCAGCACGCCGCGGCCCAGCGGCACCAGCGACAGGAACGCGGTCCAGGCCAGGAATTCGCAGGCGTAGCAGGCCATGCCCAGCCATAGCCACGGCTGCCGCGCCATGCGCCGCCAGCGCGCCGCGCCGGTGGCCAGCGGGTCGCTGGCGGCGCGCTTGAAGGCCAGCTGGCCGGCCGTGTCCAGCGCCACCGTCGCCAGCCACATGCCGAGCACGGGCGCCTGCAGCGCCATCAGGCGGCCAGGCGCGGCGCCGCGGCCTGCGCGGCGAAGAACTGCGCCAGGCGCGCGCCGAGCACGCGGCGTTCGCGGTCCAGGGTGATCATGTGGTAGCTGTCGTGCAGCAGCAGCAGTTCGGTTGGGCCGGACACCCCAGCCACCACCAGCTGCGCGTTGCGCAGGTGCGCGATGTCGTCCTCGGCCGCGTGCGCGACCAGGCACGGCGCGGTCACCTTGGCCAGGTTGCGGCGCACCCGCCGCGACAGCAGCTGCATCTCGGCCAGCGCGTGCCACGGATTGCCGGGCAGGCCGGCGGCGGCGCTGTCGCCGCCGAGCATCGCGCCGCTGACCTGGGCGCGGATGCGCTCGTCGCGCAGGCCGTACGGCGGTTCCTCCAGGAACATGCGGCGGCGGCCGATGCCCAGGCGCTTGAACCATGGCAGCAGGAACGCCAGCCGCGCGCGCCGCGGGATGTTCCAGCCGTCGTAGCGGAAGGTGGCGCCGAGCACGCCGACGCCGTCGACCCAGTCCGGGCGGTCCTCGGCCAGCTGCAGCGCCAGCAGCGCGCCCATCGACAGCCCGGCCACGAACAGCCTGTCCACCTGCGGGCGCATCCGCGCCGCGGCCTGGGCGACGCTGGCCGACCAGTCGCGCCAGCCGGTGGCGAGCAGGTCCTCGGCATCGCCGCAGTGCCCGGCCAGCTGCACGCCGTGCACGCTGAAGCCGTCGCGGTGCAGGCACTTGCCGAGCAGGCGCATCTCGCTGGGGGTGCCGGTCAGGCCGTGGATCAGCAGCACCCCGTGGCGGCTGCCCCGGAAGTGGAATTCGGCGGATTGGATCATCGGCGTCAGGGCGCTGGCAGCGAAGGAACGCGCGCAGCGTGGCGGGCCGGCATTTCAGCAGCCTTTCGTCAGCGCGGCGCCGCGCCCGGGCTGCGGAAGCGCACCGGCGCGTGCTGGCCGAGGCGTGGTGGAATGCCAGCACGCAGGCCACGCTGTGATCGCTGCAGGCGCCGTTCGCGTCGTTGCAGTTGCGCCGGGCCGACGCCGGCGCCGGCCAGCGCACCACCGTGGTGCCCAGCGCGGTCTGGCGGCCATCGTCGCTGATCACTTGGGCCTGCATGCTGGTGTCACTGCCGCGGCGTCGGTGAACGCATGCATGCGGATTGAACCTGGTATCGGTGACGCCCTCATGCGCCGCGCGCAGCGCCCGCGCGGCCAGCGCGTCCGGTCGCGGGTCGTGGAAGCCTTGCCACCAGGGACTGCCGTGCGGCCGTGCGATGGCCGCGGCCGGCAGCGATCCACCGTGGCGGCAACGGTTGCGCCAGGCCGGGCAGCGACGTGCCGACGCAGCCGGCCGGCGTCGCCGCGCTCAGCAGCGCAAGGCCGGCCAGGCGCAATGCACTGCGCCGGCTTACGCCGACGGCGCGGCGCCGGCCGGCAGGTCCAGTTCCACGCGCAGGCCGCCCAACGCCGAGCGCTGGTAGCGCAGCGTGGCGCGGTGGCGCGCTGCGATGCTGGCGACGATCGCCAGGCCCAGGCCGGTGCCGCCCTCGGGCGCGTCCGGGGCGCGGAAGAAGCGTTCGCCCAGCCGCGGCAGCAAGGCCGCGTCCACCCCGGGGCCGGCATCGTCGACCGCCAGCCGCAGGTGCCGCGGCTGCCGCCGCAGGCTCACCGTGACCATGCTGCCGGCGGCATGCCTGAAGGCGTTGTCGAGCAGGTTGTCGAGCAGTTCGCGCAGCGACCCGGCATCGGCGGCGATCCAGGCCGGGCCGTCTTCATCGTCGTCGTAGCCCAGGTCGGCCCCGGCCTGCAGCGCGTCGGGGATGCGCTCGGCCAGCGCCTGCGGCAGCCACGCGGCCAGGTCCAGCGGCAGCAGCGGGCGGATGCTCTCGCGCGGCGCCTGCGCGCGGGTCAGCGCCAGCAGCTGGGTGGAGCTGCGGATCGCGCGGTCGGTCAGCTGGCGGATGTGCTGCAGCGCCTGCGCGGTGTCCTGCGCGCGGGTGCTGGCCTGGGCGCGCTGCACGTGCATGCTCAGCCCGGCCAGCGGCGTGCGCAGCTGGTGCGCGGCATCGGCGACGAAGCGCTCCTGCAAGGCCATCATCTGCTTGAGCCGGCCCAGCAGGCCGTCGATGGCCTGGGTCAGCGGCAGCACCTCGATCGGGATGTCGGGGCCGGACACCGGGCTGAGGTCGCGCTGGCTGTCGTCGAGCCGGCGCACCGCCGGCTGCAGCAGGCGCAGGCCCACCCGCACGCCGTGCCAGACCAGCGCCAGCAGCGAGCAGGTCAGCAGCAGTTCGGTCGGCAGCATCAGCATCAGGATCTCGCGCGCGCGGCGGTGGCGGTCGTCCAGGGTCTCGGCCACCGAGATCGTCAGCCGGTCGCTGGCCTCGCGCGCCGACGGCACGGTCAGGCTGGCCACGCGCACCGGGGTGCCGTCGGCCATGCGTTCGTCGCGCAGCATCACCCGGCCGGGCGTGGTCGGCGCCGCGTGCGCGGGAATGGGCTGCGCGCTGTGGCTGATCAGGCCGTGGTCGCGGCTGCGCACCTCGAAGAACACCCGGCCCTCGGTGCTGTACTCGAGCAGGCGCCGCGCCTGCAGCGGCAGCGGCAGGCCGTCGCCGCCATCGTTGACCGCCTTGGCCAGGCCCAGCGTGTCCTCCTTCAGGTCCATGTCGTGGACGTGGTTGGAGTACTTGAGCATCAGCAGGTAGAACAGCGCCGAGACCACCAGCGTCAGCAGCAGAGTCGGGATCAGCAGGAACGCCAGCAGGCGCCGGCGCAGGCTGGGACGGGCAGGCACCGCGGCGGCGCTCACGGGGCGAGCGGGTCGTGGTCGGCGGCGGGCGCCGCGGCGCGGGATTCTTCCAGCAGGTAGCCCAGGCCGCGGATGGTGCGGATGCCGACGCCGGAACCGTGCAGCTTGCGGCGCAGGCGGTGCATGGAGATGTCCAGGCCGTTGTCGGTGATCTCGTGCTGCCAGTCGCACAGCGCATCGGTGAGCTGGCCGCGGCTGACCACGCGGCCGCTGCGCAGCAGCAGCGTTTCCAGCAGCGCGAATTCGCGCGCGGTCAGTTCCAGCGGCTCGTCCTGCAGCCACACCCGGCGCCCGGCCAGGTTGATCCGCAGCCGGCCCAGGGTCAGTTCGGGGATGCCGCCGCTGCTGCGCCGGCGCAGCAGGGCGCGGGTGCGGGCCAGGAACTCGGACAGTTCGAACGGCTTGATCAGGTAGTCGTCGGCGCCCTGGTCGAGCGCGCGGATGCGGTCCTCCACGCCGTCGCGCGCGGTCACCACCAGCACCGCGACCTCGTCGCGGCGCTCGCGCACGCGCTGCAGCACCTGCAGGCCGTCGCGCCGCTGCAGGCCCAGGTCCAGCACCAGCAGGTGGTAGCACTCGGCGCTGAGCGCGCGCTCGGCGGCGGCGCCGTCGCTGACGTGGTCCACCACGTGCCCGCACTCGGCCAGCGAGTCGCGCAGCGCGACGGCAATGGACGTATCGTCTTCGGCGACCAGGATGCGCATGGCCCGAGATGCTTGCAATGCGGATGTTGGAAAACCGTCGTAATCGGCAGTGGCGTGGCCGATACGAGGGGAACCGTTTATGTAGCGGTGGTGACGGTGGCGTGGGACGCCGCGCCGCCTGGGCCGGCGTCGGGAAAGTCCTACACGCCGGCGCGGCGTCGGCCGATCGCCAGCGCCCGCTGCGGCGCGCATCCTGTGCATGCCGGCAACGTCATCGCTCCCGCGCCAGGGATGCGCGCTTGCACGGAATCGAACGGACCTCGATTCGCCGGCCACCGATTTCGTTCCCGCGTGCGCCGATGGACCGGTGCGTGAGCATGCGCATGGAGTGGCACGGACGGAACGCACGAGGCCCCGGCATGCCGGGGCCTCGTGCGTTTTGCAGTGTGCGTTCTTGCCGCTGCGCCGCTCGGGCGGATCGCCGATCCTCGGCTGCCGGCCTGGGGTGCGGTGCCGCATGGACGCCAGGGCGGATTCGCCGCGCCACGCGACGCCGTTCGAGATCGCGCCGCCGGCCACGATGTCCATGGCTACCCGTGGCTACCCGTGGCTACCCGCGGCTACCCGTAGTTGCCCGTCGCGATGGCGGCGCGTGCATCTCATCGTCTTGTGGCCACCGCTGCAGATCGCGACAAGAATCGCCCATGCGCCGCCGCGCCTGTCGCAGCGGCGCACCTGGCGTGCCGTCGCTGGACGCCGCCGTCTACGCAGAAGGCCGCGGCGGCGCGCAGGCAATCGCCATCGCTCCACCAGGCCGACGAATCCCCAATCCCCAATCCCGGCCCTACAGCGCCCAATCCACCCGCATCCCCGCCACCAACGCATTGGGCAGATCGCGGGTGCGCGACGGTTCGTTGAACTGGTCCGGATGCACGATGTAGTGCAGGTTCGGCGCGATGCGCAGCTGCGGGGTGACCTGGATGCCGTAGCTCAGCTCCATCATGGTCTGCGACCTGTGCGGGGTGCCGCTGCCGCCGGCCGCGGCGCGCGCCAGGCGCAGGTCTTCCAGCGCATCGTCGCTGTAGCGCTGCTGGGTGACGACGAAGGCGACGTTGTCCTGCGGGCGGCTGGCGAAGGTGCCGCGCTGGACCAGGCCCAGCTCCAGGAAGTGGTCCTCGATCAGCTGCCCGGAAGTGCCCTTGAGCACGGAGCCGAACAGCACCAGCCCGCGCGTGCTGTCGGGGTCGGGGCGGGTGACCTGCTGCTCGAAGCGGAAGAACGCGCCGGAGCGGCCGTTGCGCGTGGCGTGGTCCAGGCCGCTGAGCCGCGCCGGGTTGCCGTTGCGGTCGTCGAGCGGATCGCTGTAGTCGGAGTTGTCCTGCCAGCCGCCCACCTCGTACATGGCCGGCAGGCGCGCGCTCGCCGCCTCGGTCTTGTAGCCGACCGCGTACGGCACGATCACCCCGGTGCGGTCGCGAGTGCTCCAGTTCAGCCCGTGCTCGCCGTCCTCGGCCTGGGTCGGATTGACCTCGTAGGCGCCGACGTGCACGTACACGGTCGGCGTCACCCAGGCCTTGGCGTGCGCGGCCCAGCTGGATACCGGCCACCAGGTGAAGTTGCTGGTGCGGAACACGTAGGTCGGATTGCCGCAGGCCGAGTTGCCCTGGAAATAGCCGCACAGCTCCGAGCCGAGGAAGTGGATGTTGGCCACGCTGCGCCCGGCCTCCAGTTCCAGGCGGTCGTCGAACAGCTTCTGCTGCAGGGTGAAGTTGGCCAGGCGCGTGCCCTGGCCGCCGTAGATTTCCTGCACCGAGGTGCTGTTGCCGATGTCGCTGTTGGCCAGGTTGGTGCCGTGCCGGTTGATCGCGTAGACCTTCAGCGTGGCGCCGTTCCAGCCCAGCAGCCGCTGCAGGTCGACGTCGGTGCCGAGCATCAGCTGGCCGGCGTAGGCGCTGCCTTGCTCCTTGCCGCCGTCCAGCGAGACCGCGGCCTCGCCGGTGTAGGCCAGCTTGAGCTTGAACGCGTCGCCGGCGTCCTGGGCGTGGAGCCGCGGCGCGAGGGCGAGCGCCAGCGCGGTGAGCGCCAGGCGCCGGGTGAGGGGGAGGGACATGGGGGAGGCTCCTCGGTGCGTGGAAAAGGTCGGCGCGCCGCCGCAGGCGGCGGGGGGAGGGGCGTCGCTGCGGGCGGCGCGCCGACGTGGCTTATGCGGCGACCGGCCGCTTCAATACGCGCAGCGCGACCGCGGTCAGCACGGTGCCGGCGAGCAGCGCCAGCAGGTACATGCCCAGGTGGGTCACCACGTGCGGGATCGGCAGCACGAACACGCCGCCATGCGGTGCCTGCAGTTCGGCGCCGGCGGCCATCGAGATCGCGCCGGCCAGCGCCGAGCCCAGCATCAGCGCCGGGATGGTGCGCAGGGGATCGCGCGCGGCGTAGGGGATCGCGCCTTCGGTGACGAAGGCCAGGCCGAGCACGCCGGTGGCGGCGCTGGTGTCGCGCTCTTCGCGGGTGAAGCGGTTGCGGAACACCCAGGTGGCCAGCGCGATGCCCAGCGGCGGGGTCATGCCGGCGACCATCGCCGCGGCCATCGGCGTGTACACCTGGCTGGCCAGCAACCCGGTGGAGAACGCATAGGCGGCCTTGTTGACCGGCCCGCCCATGTCGAAGGCCATCATCGCGCCCAGCAGCAGGCCCAGCAGCACCGCGCTGCTGCCCTGCATGCCGCGCAGCCACTCGGTGAGCCAAGCCAGCAGTTCGGCGACCGGCTGGCCGACCACGTACATCATCGCCAGGCCGACCAGCAAGGTGCCCAGCACCGGCAGCAACAGCATCGGCTTGAGCCCTTCCAGCGTGCGCGGCAGCCTGATCGCGCGGTTCAGCGCGGCCACGCCGTAGCCGGCGATGAACCCGGCGAAGATGCCGCCGATGAAGCCGGCGCCGAGGTTGGCCGCGACCAGCCCGCCGATCATGCCGGGGGCGATGCCGGGACGGTCGGCGATCGAGTAGGCGATGTAGCCGGCCAGCGCCGGCACGATGAGCACGAACCCGGCGTTCTTGCCGATCTGGAACAGCGTCCAGCCCAGCGTGCCCTTGTGCGCGTCGTCGAACACGTAGATCCCGCCCAGCGCGAACGCCAGCGCGATCAGCAGGCCGCCGGCGGTGACGAACGGCAGCATGAACGACACGCCGGTCATCAGGTGCTTGTACGGGCCGGCGGACTTGGCGCGTTCGCCGTTCGCCGGCGCGGCGCCGTTGCCGCCGGCCGCGTGCACGCCGGCCTCGGCCAGCGCCTTGCGGATCAGCGCCGGGCCGTCGTTGATCGCCGGCTTGGTGCCGCTCTTGTACAGGCGCTTGCCGCCGAAACGCGACAGGTCCACTTCGCGGTCGGCGGCGATCAGCACCAGGTCGGCTTCGGCGATCTCGGCGTCGCTGAGCGTGTCCTGCGCGCCGACCGAACCTTGCGTCTCGACCCGGATCCGGTGGCCCAGGGTCTTGGCCGCCTGCTGCAGGCCTTCGGCGGCCATGAAGGTGTGGGCGATGCCGGTGGGGCAGGAGGTGACCGCGACGATGCGCTTGGCGCCGTCGGCCTGCGCGGTGCCGGCGGATGCCGTCGGCGCGGCGCTGGCCGCGGCCAGCAGCGGCGCGAGCACGCCGCTGGCATCGCCAAGCACCGCATCCAGACTGGCGCGCAGCGGCGCGCTGCCGGCGAAGCGCGCCGCGTCGGCATCGCCGTCGCCGACCAGCAGCAGCGGAGCGCCGCTGCCGGCCGCGGCCAGGTCCAATGGCGCGATCACGCCCTGCGGCGTGCGCACCTCGGCATGCAGCACCGCGCCGCGCGCGCTGGCCGCATGGCGCAAGGCTTCGGCGGCGAGGACGGCTTCGGTGCTGCGCTCGCCGGCGGCGATCACCACGAAGATAGGATTCATGCTTGCTCCCGATGGACGCAGGGGGACGCCGCGCGCGAGGGCGGCGGCGTGGGATGGGCGGGCGTGACGTTCGGCGAGGGATTCATGGCAGCGGCTCGATGCGCACCGCGGCGGCGATGCCGTCGACCTGGTCGCGCGGCAGCCGGCGGGCGGCGCCGCTGCCCAGCGTGGCCACGGCGAAGGCGGTGGCCTGGCGCGCGCAGGTCGCCAGGTCGGCGTCGGCGAGCAGGGCCGCGACCAGGCCGGCGACCATCGCATCGCCGGCGCCGACGCTGCTGCCGCCGGCCAGCTGCGGCGGGCGCGCCAGCAGCGCCTGCTCGCCGCGCACGAACAGCGCGCCGTCGGTGCCCAGCGACACCGCCACCAATGCGATACCGCTGGCGAGCAGCGCGCGCGCCGCCGCCAGCACCTCGGCGGTCGTGCGCAGCGGCGTGCCGGCCCAGTCCTCCAGTTCGTGGCGGTTGGGCTTGATCGCGAACGGCAACTGCGCGCGCGGCGCGGCCAGCGCTGCGCGCAACGGCGCGCCGCTGGTGTCCAGCAGCACCCGCGCGCCGGCCGCGGCGGCCTGCGCCTGCAGCACGCGCCAGCTGTCCTCGGCCAGGCCGGCCGGCAGGCTGCCGCTCAGCACCACCGGCAGGCCCGGGCGCAGCAGGTCGGCCAGGCGCGCGCCCACCGCGTGCAGCTCGGCCGCGCCCAGCGGCAGGCCGGGCAGGTTGATGTCGGTGGTGTCGCCGCTGTCGGCGGCGACCAGCTTGAGATTGGTGCGGGTGTCGCCGGGCACGCGCAGGCAGCGGTCGTCGATGCCGCGCGTGGCGAACAGACTGTCGAACGCGTGCGCGTTGCCGGCGCCGAGCACGCCGAGCGCGGCGGTCGCGATGCCGGCGTCGGCCAGGCAGGCGGCGACGTTGATGCCCTTGCCGCCGGCGATGGCGTGCGCGCTGCGCGCGCGGTGCACCTGGCCGGGCTGCAGGCGGTCGATCGCCACGGTCAGGTCGATCGCCGGGTTCAGGGTCACGCTGACGGCCTGCACGCTCATGCGCCGGCTCCGTCCAGCGCGCGCACGTCGGCCGCGCTCTCGCAGTCCAGCGCGCGTTGCGCCAGGGCCTGCAGCGCGTCCAGGCGGCTGCCGCGCAGGCGCGCCTTCACCGCCGGCACGTCGTTGGGGGTCATCGACAGCTCGTGCACGCCCAGCCCGGCCAACAGCGCCGCGCCGAACGCATCGCCGGCCAGGCCGCCGCACACGCCGACCCAGCGCCCGTGCTTCGCGGCGCCTTCCACGGTGGTGCGGATCAGGCGTAGCACCGCCGGGTGCAGGCTGTCGGCCTCGGCGGCCAGGTCCGGGTTCTGCCGGTCGATCGCCAGCGTGTACTGGGTCAGGTCGTTGGTGCCGATCGAGAAGAAGTCGGCATGCCGCGCCAGCGCGTCGGCCTGGATCGCCGCGGCCGGCACTTCGATCATGATGCCCAGCGGCACTTCCGGCGCGTCCAGCTCGGCGCGCAGGCGTTCGCACTCGGCGCGCAGCGCGACGATCTCCGCCGCCGAGGTGATCATCGGGAACATGATCGCCAGCTTGGCGCCGTCCCTGGCCGCGCGGTACAGCGCGCGCAGCTGCGGCTGCAGCAGGTCGGCGCGGCGCAGCAGCAGGCGCGCGCCGCGCACGCCCAGGAACGGGTTGTCCTCGCGCGGCAGGTTCAGGTGCGCCACCTGCTTGTCGCCGCCGATGTCCAGCGCGCGCACGATCAGCGAGCGCCCGTCCAGCGCCCTGGCCATCGCCACGTAGGTGGCGTACTGCTCGTCCTCGCTCGGCGTGCTGCCGCGCTCCAGGAACAGGAACTCGGTGCGCATCAGGCCCACGCTCTCGGCGCCCTGCGCCAGCGCCAGCGGCACCTGCTCGGGCAGGTTGACGTTGGCGCCGATCTCGATGCGGTGGCCGTCCTGGGTCTGCGCCGGCTGGTTGCGCTGCTCAGCCTCGCGCTCGCGCAGCTGGCGCTGTTCTTCGATGTAGGCGCGCGCCGAGGCCAGGTCGGCTTCCGACGGCGCCAGGTACAGGCGGCCGCTGCTGCCGTCGACGATGACCGTGGCGCCATCCTCCAGGTCCATCAGGTCGGCGCCGCCGGCGACCAGCGCCGGCAGGCCCAGGGTGCGCGACAGGATCGCGGTATGCGAGGTCGGCCCGCCCAGCGCGGTGGCCAGGCCGAGCACGCGGCTGGTGTCCAGGTGCGCGGTGTCCGACGGCGACAGGTCGCTGGCGAGCAGGATGCAGGGGCGATCGGGCAGGTGCTCCAGGCTGCCGCTGGCCAGGCTCGGGTCGATCTGGGCGAGCACGCGGCGGCCGACGTCGCGCAGGTCGCTGGCGCGCCCGGCCAGCACCGCGTTGCCCAGCGCCGAGAGCTTGTTGGCCAGCCGCTCCACCGACTGCTGCCAGGACCAGGCCACGCCGTGGCCTTCGACCATCAGCTGGCAGGCCAGGGTGATCAGGTCGGTGTCGTTGAGCAGTTCGGCCTGGGCGCGGAAGATCGCCGCGTCGCCGGCGCCGAGCCGGCGCCGGGTGTCGTCCTCGATCGCCTGCAGCTGCTGGCGGGTGCGCAGCAACGCATCATGCAGCAGCGCGCCGCCGTCGCTGAGCGGCACCGGCGCATCGGCCACCGGACCGTCGTTGCCGGCCAGCTTGTGCACCACGCCGATCGCCAGGCCGGGGCTGGCGCCGATGCCGACGATCGCCGGTTGCGCCTGCGGCGGGGTCCAGCCGGCGACCGGCGCGGCGCGGCGTTGCGCCGCGGCCTGGGCGTCGGCCTTCTCCTGTGCGGTGAGGCCGTCGATGACGCTGCGCAGCCGCGCCAACGCCGCGGCGGCGTCCTGGCCTTCGGCCGAGATCGTCACCGTGTCGCCGGCATGCAGGCCCAGCTGCAGCAGCGACACCAGGTTCTTGGCGTCGCCGACCTGATCGCCGGCACGCACCTGGATCCGCGCCGCGAAGCCGCGCGCGGTCTCCACCCAGCGCGTGGCCGGGCGCGCGTGCAGGCCGGTGGGGTAGGCCACGGTCCAGTCGAAGCGCTCGGCCAGGTCGGCGACCGGGGCGCCGCTCGCGGCGGCGGCCGGGTCCTGGCCCAGCGCGTCGACGATCGCCTGCGGGTCGTCGCTGGCGAACAGCGCGTCCAGCCGCGGCTGGTCCTGGATCAGCCGGGTCAGGCGCCGCAGCAGGGTGATGTGGGTGTCGGACTGCGCGGCGATGGCGACCACCAGGTGCGTGGTCTGCCCGGGGTTCCATTCCACGCCGTCGCGGATCTGCAGCACCGCGATGCCGTCGCGCTGGACCAGGTGCCGGTCCTCGCCGGTGCAGTGCGGGATCGCCACGCCATGGCCGAGGAAGGTGTTGGCCAGGGCCTCGCGGCGCAGCATGCTGGCCGTGTAGGCCGGCGGCACGCAGCCGGCGGCAACCAGCAGTTGCGCCGCCTGGGCGATGGCGTCGGCCTTGTCGCGGACCTGGACGTTGACGCGGACCAGTTCGCTGGCGACCAATACGGGGGGATTCGTCTGGGTCACGCGGGACATCCTTCGGGTCTGGGACAGCAAGTGGGTGGAGTGTGGGAACGTTCCCACTCCAGAGTCAATGTGCAGTGCACAATTTATTGGGGAAATGCTGGTGTTACTATCGGATCTCGCCGCTTGGAAAGGAGTTGAAGTGGAAGTTTCGCGGGAACGTTGCCAGTGACAGTCAGCATCCATGACGTGGCGCGGGTGGCCGGGGTCTCGACCTCGACGGTGTCGCGGGCGCTGGGCCAGGGCCCGGTCAGCGAGGACGTGCGGGCGCGGGTCGAGGCGGCGGTGCGCGAGACCGGCTACCGGCCCAACCTGATGGCGCGGCGGCTGCGTTCGCAGCATTCGGGGATCGTCGGGCTGATCGTGGCCGACATCCGCAACCCGTTCTTCACCGCGGCGATCCGCGCGGTCGAGGACGTGGCCTACCGCGCCGGCATGCGCGTGATCCTGTGCAACACCGACGAGGATCCGCAGCGCGAGGCGCTGTACCTGCAGCTGATGCAGGAGGAGCGGGTCAGCGGCCTGATCTTCGCGCCGACCCGCACCACCCAGAGCCAGCTGCCCAAATTGAACTTCGACTACCCGGTGGTGCTGATCGACCGCGCCGGCAAGGCCGGGGTGCACGACAGCGTGGTGCTGGACAACGCCGCGGCGATGGGCGCGCTGATCGAGCACCTGGCCGAGCGCGGTTTCCAGCGCATCGGCGGGCTGTTCGGCAAGACCAGCAGCACCGCCGCCGAGCGCCGCGACGGCTACCTGGCGGCGATGCAGGCGCACGGCCTGGCGCCGAGCTACCGCGAGGTGGCGCCGAGCGCGGAGGCGGCGACCGCCGAGGCGCAGGCCTGGCTGGCGCAGCCCGAGCGCCCCGAGGCGCTGGTGGCCAGCAACAGCCTGCTGCTGATGGGCGCGCTGAAGGCCGCGCGCGGCGCCGGCCTGCGCATCCCGCAGGACCTGGCGCTGGCCGGCTTCGACAACGAGAGCTGGACCGAGCTGGTCGAGCCGGGCATCACCGTGATCGAGCAGCCGGTGGAGGAGATGGGGCGCACCGCCATGTCGCTGCTGCTCGAGCGGCTGAATGCGCCGGCCTTGCCGATGCGCAAGGTGGTGCTGAGCGGGCGCTGCATCGTGCGCGGGTCGAGCCTGCGCTGAGGGCGGATGCGGATGCGTTGGCGCGCCGCCGCTGCAGCGGTACGCTGGCCGGGCCGAGGTGCCGGCGTCTGGCGTTGTTCAAGGCCGGCAGCATGGGTGTTGCCATGTCTGCCGCTGTGCAATCAGCCGCACATCGGTTGCGCACGATCCGTGGTCGCGTCCCGCCACGGGCGTCATGCCGCCGTGCAGCGCCTCGAGCGACCGGCCCGCCATGTGGCGGCCGAGGGAGGCTGTCGTTATTCGCTGCCGTCCGGCCGCGGATAGTCGTGTTCAGGATCGGCGTGGTTGCGCTTGGGATCGCTGTCGGGCTGGTCGCGGTCCTTCCACTGCGCGTCGTCGTTGTGCATCTCGCCCGGGGTGCGGCTCTGCTGCTGGGAACTGTCCGCGTTCTCGCGGTTCGGTGCGCTGGACATGGCGTGTCTCCGGGTCAGGCGGGGGAATGCAGCGGATTGGAATGCGTATCGCGCCGCTCCGAGCCGTCCAGCCTGGCCCAGCAGGCCAGCACGAACGCCTCGGCATCGCTCCAGGCGATGCGCGGCCACGGATGCTCGGCGTCGTAGCGCTGGCGCAGGCGCTGCATGCGCACCTCGTTGGATTCGCGCGGAAGTTGCAGGAACACGTCGCACGCCATCTTGATCAGACGCGCATGCTCGCTGAAGGACTGCGGTCCCAGCTTGCCTTCACCGTGCAGCATCTTCCAATGCGCCAGTTCGGCTTCGACATCCACGAGCAGGGATGGAGCATGGCTCACGGCGAGTTCTCCTGTAATTGGGTGCGGTTTAGCTTTGGAATGAGCTAGGTTGCGCGGATGCGCTTCGCTACCCTAGACCTGGCCACGTCAAGATCAGGTCATGTCGCCGTGGCCGAGTGCGGCAAGGCGCGGCGCTGCAGTGCCGCGCGGCGACACGGCGCCGCCGCATCGGTCGTGAAGACGCCGCCCGGCGGCGGCGCTTGGAGCGCGCCGCCGCGGCGCTTACCATGGCCGCGCGTCCGCATTGCGGACACCGCATTCCCGCAACCACCCGCACGGCCGGCGCATGCGCCGCCGCGCCCCGAAAGGAACGGCATGCCCGTCGATATCGCGTTCGATCCCGCGCAGCTGCGCATCGCCGTCATCGGCCTGGGGTATGTCGGCCTGCCGCTGGCGGTGGCGTTTGGCGCGCTCCACGACACGCTCGGCTACGACATCGACGCGCAGCGCGTGGCGCAGCTGCGCGACGGCCACGACCAGACCCTGGAGATGGAGCCCGAGGAACTGCGCGCCGGCGTGCACCTGCGCTACAGCGACGACGCCAGTGCGCTGCGCGACCGCAACGTCTACGTCGTCACCGTGCCGACCCCGATCGACGCCTACGAGCAGCCCGACCTGCAGCCGCTGCGCCAGGCCAGCGAGCTGCTCGCCGGCGTGCTCAAGCGCGGCGACCTGGTGATCTACGAATCCACGGTGTATCCGGGCACCACCGAAGAGGTGTGCGTGCCGCTGCTGGAACAGGGCTCGGGCCTGCGCTTCAACGAGGATTTCCACTGCGGCTACAGCCCGGAGCGGGTCAATCCCGGCGACCGCCAGCGGCGCCTGGCCGACATCCGCAAGATCACCTCCGGTTCCAGCGCCGCGGCGGCCGATGCGGTCGATGCGCTGTACGCCGGCATCATTACCGCCGGCACCTGGCGCGCGCCGTCGATCCGGGTGGCCGAGGCGGCGAAGGTGGTGGAGAACATCCAGCGCGACGTCAACATCGCCCTGGTCAACGAACTGGCGCTGATCTTCGACCGCCTCGGCATCGACACCCAGGACGTGCTGGAGGCGGCCGGCACCAAGTGGAACTTCCTGCCGTTCCGCCCCGGCCTGGTCGGCGGCCACTGCATCGGCGTGGATCCGTACTACCTGCTGCACAAGTCCGAGAGCATGGGCTACCACCCGGACCTGATCCACACCGCGCGCCAGGTCAACAACCGGGTCGGCGCGCACGTGGCCGCGCGGGTACAGGCGCTGCTGGCGGGCAAGGGCGTGGAGATGGCCGCGGCCGCGATCCTGGTCCTGGGCGTCACCTTCAAGGAGAACTGCCCGGACCTGCGCAACAGCCGCGCGCTGGAGCTGGTGCAGGCGCTGGCCGCCAGCGGCGCGCGGGTCGATGCCTGCGACCCATGGGCCGACCCGCAGCTGGCGCGCGAACACGGCGGCGTGGACCTGGCCCCGGCGCCGCACGCCGGCCGCTACGACGCGGTGGTGTTGGCGGTGGCGCACGAGGAGTACCGCCGCTTCGACGCCGCGCAGATCCGCGCCCTGGGCACGCCGAACCTGGTGGTCTACGACGTCAAGTCGGTGTGGCCGCGCGAGGCGGTGGACGACCGGCTGTAACCGAGGGCCGGGCGCCGTGCACCGCCAAGCTGTACGTCGCCCAAGCGGACGCTAGGCGGCGCCAGCGCCATTGCCGGCCTGCACCGCCTACACTCGCTGCCTTCCGAATCTCGCGAGGAACGCGATGCACCGCTACCTAGCCTATGTCGCCAGCTGCGTGCTGCTGGCGCTGTCCATCGCCTTGTGCGCGATCTGGCCGCTGTGGGGCTGGGGCGTGGCCGGGTTCGCGATCCTGGCGCTGCTCGGCACCTGGGACCTGCTGCAGACCCGCAGCACGCTGCGCCGCAACTATCCGATCCTGGCGCATTTCCGCTATGGGCTGGAATCGGTGGGCCCGGAGATGCGTCAGTACTTCCTGCAGAGCGACATCGAGGAGGCGCCGTTCTCGCGCCAGCAGCGCGCCCTGGTCTACCAGCGCGCCAAGAACGTGATGGACGTGGTCCCGTTCGGCACCCTGCGCAGCGCCTACGCCACCGACTACGAATGGATCAACCACTCGCTGGCGACCAGCGAGATCGCCCACCACGATTTCCGCGTCACCATCGGCGCCGACTGCGCGCAGCCCTACTCGGCCAGCGTGTTCAACATCTCGGCGATGAGTTTCGGCGCGCTGTCGGCCAACGCCATCCGCGCGCTCAACGAAGGCGCGCGCCGCGGCGGCTTCTACCACGACACCGGCGAAGGCTCGATCTCGCCGTACCATCGCGAATGCGGCGGCGACCTGGTGTGGGAGATCGGCTCGGGCTACTTCGGCTGCCGCGATGCGGACGGGCGTTTCAGCGAGGAGCGCTTCGTCGCCAACGCCACGCTGGCGCAGGTCAGGATGATCGAGATCAAGCTGTCGCAGGGCGCCAAGCCGGGCCACGGCGGGGTGCTGCCGGCGGCCAAGGTCAGCGCCGAGATCGCCGCCACCCGCGGCGTGGCGATGGGCCAGGACTGCGTGTCGCCGTCGCGGCATTCGGCGTTCTCCACGCCGCTGCAGCTGCTGCAGTTCGTGGCCCGGCTGCGCGAACTGTCCGGCGGCAAGCCGACCGGGTTCAAGCTGGCGGTCGGGCATCCGTGGGAGTGGTTCGCGATCGCCAAGGCGATGCAGGAAAGCGGGCTGTATCCGGATTTCATCGTCGTCGACGGCGCCGAGGGCGGCACCGGCGCGGCGCCGGCCGAGTTCATCGACCACGTCGGCGTGCCGATGCACGAAGCGCTGCTGCTGGTGCACAACACCCTGGTCGGGCTGGACATCCGCGAGCGGATCAAGCTCGGTGCGGCCGGCAAGATCACCAGCGCGTTCGACATCGCGCGGACCCTGGCGCTGGGCGCGGACTGGTGCAACGCCGGGCGCGGCTTCATGTTCGCGCTGGGCTGCATCCAGTCGCTGAGCTGCCACAGCGACCGCTGCCCGACCGGCATCGCCACCCAGGACCAGCGCCGCTGGAAGCACCTGGACCCGACCGACAAGGCGGTGCGCGTGGAGCACTACCACGCCAACACGCTGCGCGCGCTGCGCGAACTGCTCAGCGCCGCCGGGCTGGAAGACCCCTCGCAACTGGGACCGGAACACATCCTGCGCCGCGTCTCGCAGGTCGAGATCCGTTCGCTGGCCTCGCTGTACCGCTACCTGGAGCCGGGCGAACTGCTGCGCACGGTGCCCGACCACGCCGTGTTCCACGACTACTGGGGCGACGCGCGCAGCGATTCGTTCCAGCCGCCGGCGCGGATCCGCAGTCTGCGCGAGAGCAAGTCGCGATGAGCGCCGACGCTATGCCGGCGCCGCCGATCCAGCTGCGGCCGTCGAGGGCGGCGGACATCGACGCGATGTGGGCGCTGCGCACGCGCTGCGTGCGCGAGGTGTGCCGCTCGCATTATCCGCCCGAGGTGATCGCGGCCTGGGCGGCCTCGCCGGCGCCGGCGACCTATCCAGAGCTGATCGCCAGCGGCGGCGCGGTGATCGCCGAAGACCGCGCCGGCCGCCTGCTCGGTTTCGGCGTGGTCGACCTGGCCGGCAACGAGATCGACGGCCTGTTCGTCGACCCCGATGCCCACGGCGCCGGCCTGGGCGGCCGCCTGCTGCGCGCGCTGGAAGCGAAGCTGCCGGCGGGAACGCGCATCCATCTGGCGGCGGCGCTCAATGCGGTGGCGTTCTACCAGGCGCAGGGCTACGTGGTGCTGCGGCAGGGCAGTTACGCCCATCCCAGCGGCATTGCACTGGCCTGCACCTACATGGAAAAGCCCGCGGCGGATGCATCGAGCGCGTGACGCCCCGATCGCGATGCGGATTGCGCTTGCTCACGATCCACGATGGCTGCGGCACGCATCGCACCGCGCACCGGCCTGAAGAACGCCATGGCGTGTGGCGCCAGTGAGCCCAGCGTCCGCGCCAGCGAGCATTGCTTCCCACTCTGAAACCAAAAAGTGCAAGCGTTTTCGAATCCCGAATCCCGAATCCCGAATCCCGCGCAGCTCAGCCGCCCGACCGCCCCAACCACGCCACCGCCCCGCGCCCGGCCCGCAGGCCGCTGGCGAAACAGGCGCTCAACAGATAGCCGCCGGTCGGCGCCTCCCAGTCGAGCATTTCGCCGGCGCAGAAGGTGCCGGGCAGGGCGTGCAGCATCAGCGCCGGGTCCAGCGCCTCCAGGCGCACGCCGCCGGCGCTGCTGATCGCCTCGGCCAGCGGGCGCGGGCGCTGCAGGGTCAGCGGCAGCCGCTTCAGCGTGGCCGCCGCGCGCGCCGGGTCGTGCCCGGCGTCCTTGCCCAGCACCTCGAACAGCAGTGCCGCCTTGACCCCGTCGATGCCGGCCTGGCGTCGCAGGTGCTCGCCGAAGCTGCGCCCGCCGCGCGGCTTGCCCAGTTCGGCCTGCAGCCGCGCCAGCGCGCGGCCCGGCGCCAGGTCCAGCCACAGCACGGTCGGCCCGTGCGCGGCGATCGCCTCGCGCAGGTCCGCCGACAGCGCATAGACCAGGCTGCCTTCGATGCCGTGTTCGCCGACCACGCACTCGCCCTGCAGGGCGTGGTCGTGGCCATGCACGTCTTGCCAGTGCGCGACCACCGGCTTCAGCGGCGCGCCGGCATGCCGTTCGCGGAAATGCGCGCTCCAGTCGATGTCGAAGCCGCAGTTGGCCGGTTGCAGCGGCGCCACGTCCACGCCGCGCGCGCGCAGCGTGTCCTGCCAGGCGCCGTCGGAACCCAACTGCGGCCAGCTGCCGCCGCCCAGCGCCAGCACGCAGGCATCGGCATGCACCGCGCGCTCGCCCTCGGCGGTGGCGAAGCGCAGCGCGCCGTCGCCGTTCCAGCCCTGCCAGCGATGCTGCACGTGGAAGCGCACCCCGGCCTCCTTCAGCCGCCGCACCCAGCCGCGCAGCAGCGGCGCGGCCTTGCGGTCCAGCGGGAACACGCGGCCGGAACTGCCCACGTAGGTCTCCACGCCCTGCGCCTGCGCCCAGGCGCGCAGCGCATCGGCGTCGAAGTCGGCCAGCCACTGGCCGACCTGCGCGGCGCGCTCGCGGTAGCGCGCGACGAACAGCGCGAACGGGTCAGAGTGGGTCAGGTTGAGCCCGCCCTTGCCGGCGATCAGGAACTTGCGCCCGACCGAGCCCTTGCCCTCGTACAGGTCGACCTCGGCGCCGGCCGCGCGCGCGGTCTCGGCGGCGATCAGCCCGGCCGGGCCGCCGCCGACGATGGCGATGCGGCCGCGCGCGGCGGCGGCGAGCTTGCTGGCGGGCATCGGCGCGGCCGGCTCAACGCGGCTTGACGTCGAGCAGTTCGACCTCGAACACCAGCGAGGCGTTCGGCGGGATCACCCCGCCGGCGCCGCTGGCGCCATAGCCGTAGTCGGACGGGATCAGCAGCTTGCGCTTGCCGCCCACGCGCATCCCGGCCACGCCTTCGTCCCAGCCGCGGATCACCTGGCCGCCGCCGAGCGCGAAGCTGAAGGGCTGGCCATGGTCGGCGGAGGCGTCGAACTTCTCGCCGCGCTGGTCCTTGGCCTTCTCGTCGTACAGCCAGCCCGTGTAGTGCACGGTCACCTGACTGCCGGGCCGCGCCTCGGCGCCGCTGCCGACGCGCTCGTCGATCATCTGGAACGCGGCGATGCTGCCGCCGGGCGGCGGCCCCGGCGGCGTGCAGCCGCTCAACAGCCAGGCCGGCAACGAAAGGCTCAACAGCAGCAGGGCACGGCGCATGTGGTCATCCTTGGCGAACAGGGCGTGCAAGGGTAGCGCATCGCCGCAGCGGCTATCATCGGCGCATGGCCAAACTGCTGCTCAACCTGCGTCACGTGCCCGACGACGAACTCGCCGAGGTGCGCGCGCTGCTCGACGCCGCGCGCATCGATTACTACGAGACCCGCCCCGGCACCTTCGGCATTTCCGCCGGCGGCGTGTGGCTGCGCGAGGACGCCGAGCACCCGCGGGCCAAGGCACTGCTGGCCGACTACCAGGCCCAGCGCGGTGAACGGGCGCGGGCCGAGCGCGCCGCCGCCCTGCGCGACGGCAGCGCCGAGACCTTCGCCACGCTGCTGCGGCGGCGCCCGCTGTTCGTGCTGGCGACGCTGCTGGGCATGCTGCTGGTCGCCTCGCTGGTGCTGCTGCCGTTCTTCCTGCTGCGCGGCTAGGGGCGGCACGCGCGGAGTCGCTCCCACTGGGCATTGCGGCGAGAACTGGCGGTTCCGTGGGAGGGCCTGGGTGGTTCGTGACCGTCGGTCCCGACGCTGCCCGAAATCGGCAGGCTCCTTGGAGAGGCCACGGCAATCCTGGGTGGCTGGTTGGGGCGCGTGCTGCGCCGAATCGCCGATCGGACTTCGTCGACATGCGTCCCCACATCGCCCCCTGCGTCCATGCGCAACGCGGCGAGGCCTGGCGCACCGGCAACGCCGGCGTCGGCGGCACGCCGCGCGCTAAAATGCGCGGATGATCGCCAATACCGCCGCCTACCATTTCGTCGCCATCGCCGATCCCGATGCGCTCGCCGCGCAGTTGCAGGACTGGGCGCAGGCCGGCGAATTGCGCGGCACCATCCTGGTCGCGGGCGAGGGCATCAACCTGTTCCTGGCCGGCGCGCCGCAGGCGATCGACGGTTTCTACGCGCAGCTGCGCGCCGATCCGCGTTTCGCCGCGCTGCGGGTCAAGACCAGCCTCAGCGCGCAGCAACCGTTCGCGCGGCTGAAGACCAAGGTCAAGCCGGAGATCATCAGCTTCCGCCGCGATGCGGCCTCGCCGCTGGCTGCCGAGCGCGCCCCGGCGGTGGCGCCGGCGACGCTGCAGCGCTGGCTGCGCCAGGGCCACGACGACGCTGGCCGGCGCCTGGTGCTGCTGGACACGCGCAATGCGCAGGAAGTGGTGCACGGCACCTTCGCCGGCGCGCTGACCCTGCCGATCGTCAAGTTCACCGATCTGCCCGAGGCCCTGGCGCCGCATCGCGCCGCGCTGGCCGACGCCACCGTGGTCAGCTTCTGCACCGGCGGCATCCGCTGCGAGAAGGCCGCGCTGTGGATGCGCGCCGACGGCATGGACAACGTGCTGCAGCTGGACGGCGGCATCCTCGGCTACTTCGAGGAAGTCGGCGGCGAAGGCTACGACGGCCGCTGCTTCGTGTTCGACGAACGCGTGGCGCTGGACCCGCAGCTGCAGCCGCTGGTCGACGCCGCACTGCCGGAACCGGTGCCCGCAATCGACTGACCGGGATCGCCGCGCGGCCGCAGCTCCCATCCACCGCGCCAGGGCCTCCACTCCGGACAACGACAGGCGGCCAGCGCCGCCCGCCATCCGCACCATCGCGCCTTGTCCGCAGCCGCAGCGACACGGCGCCAAGCGAATCCCCAATCCCCAATCCCGGCCGTCAGACGTACTGCATCTTGCGCGTCATCCCGCCATCGACCACGACCTCCTGGCCGGTGACGAACCCGGCATCGGCCGACAGCAGGTACACCGCCAGCGCGCCGATGTCCTGCGGCGTGCCGACGCGCCCGGCCGGATGCTGCGCATGGTCCTGCCGCGACAGCGCCGGCTTGCGCCGCGCCTGCGGCTTGCGCCAGGCATCGGTGGCGATCCAGCCGGGACTGATGCAGTTGACCCGCACCGCCGGCCCGGCGCTGATCGCCAGCGCGTGGGTGAAGGCCAGCAGGCCGCCCTTGGACGCGGCGTAGGCTTCGCTGTCGGGTTCGGACTGGTGGGCGCGGGTCGAGGCGATGTTGACGATCGCGCCGCCGCCCTCGCTGTCGCGCAGCGCCGGCAGCGCATGCTTGCTGCACAGGAACGCGCCGCCCAGGCTCGTTCCCAGGCGCCAGTTCCACTCGCGCAGCGACAGGCGCTCCAGCGGGCCGCTGTGCGGGTCGGCGATGCCGGCGTTGTTGACCAGTCCGTCGATACGGCCGAACCGCGCCAGCGCGGCATCGACGAAACGGCGCACGCTGGCTTCGGCGGCCACGTCCAGGCGCCGGAACAGCGCGCGCTCGCCGGCGTCCAGTTCGGCCAGGCAGGCGCGCCCGGCCTCGGCATCCAGATCGCCGAACGCGACCCGGCCGCCGGCGCCGAGCACCGCCTGCACCACCCCGCGGCCGATGCCCTGCGCGCCGCCGGTGACCAGCACCACCCGATCGCGCAACGGCAGGGCGGGAGCGGAAGGCGGCGGGATCAGGGACATGGCGGACACCGGGCAGGGCGGGGAGTGCGCAGCCTAGCCAGGCGGCCGTGCAGCCGGCGTGGCCGCGCGCGTTCGCGCGTTGGCGTGGCGGATGCCGGCGACACCCGTACCCTCATCCGCCCCTTCGGGGCACCTTTCCCGAGGGGAGAAGGGAATGGCGTCAGCCCTGGAGGGGCGGGACACGGCCGCAAGCCCCCGGCGCCGGCATGCCGCTACCGCAAATCAGCGTTCCGGCACCGGCCCGCTGCAATCGCCGTGCGGCGCCCCCAGTTCAAGGACACCGCCTGCAGGAATCCCGCTCCATGATGCCGATCTCCATCCTCGACCTCGCCCCGGTCTGCGAAGGCAGCGACGCCACCGGCGCCTTCGCCAACATGCTGGACCTGGCGCAGCACGCCGAGCAATGGGGCTACCACCGCTACTGGCTGGCCGAGCACCACAACATGCCCGGCATCGCCAGCGCCGCCACCGCGGTGCTGATCGGGCACGTGGCCGGCGGCACGCGCCGGATCCGGGTCGGCGCCGGCGGCATCATGCTGCCCAACCACGCGCCGCTGCAGGTAGCCGAGCAGTTCGGCACGCTGGCCTCGCTGTATCCGGGACGCATCGACCTGGGCCTGGGCCGCGCGCCCGGCACCGACCAGGCCACGGCGCGCGCCTTGCGCCGCTATTTCGACAGCGCCGACCAGTTCCCGCACGACGTCGCCGAGCTGCTGCGCTATTTCGAGCCGGCCGAACCCGGCCAGCTGGTGCGCGCGGTGCCCGGCGCCGGCGTCGAGGTGCCGGTGTGGCTGCTCGGCTCCAGCCTGTTCAGCGCGCGCCTGGCGGCGACGCTGGGGCTGCCGTTCGCGTTCGCCTCGCACTTCGCCCCCGATGCGATGGACGAGGCGCTGGCGGTCTACCGCCGCGAGTTCCGCGCCTCGGCGCGGCTGCGCGATCCCTACGCGGTGCTGGCGCTGAACGTGGTCGGCGCCGCCGCCGCGCGGCGCCTGTTCACCACCCAGCAGCAGAGCTTCGTCAACCTGCGCCGCGGCCGCCCGGGCCTGATCCCGCCGCCGATCGACGACATCGAGGCGTTCTGGCAGCCGCACGAGAAGGCGGGGGTGGAGCGCGCACTGGCCTGCACCGTGCTCGGCGATCCGGCCGAGGTCGCGCGCGGCATGGCGCAGTTCGTCGCCCGCCACCGGCCCGACGAACTGCTGCTCACCGCCAACATCTACGATCACGCGGCGCGGCTGCGCTCGTTCGAGATCGCCGCCGCGGCGTGGTCCCAGGCCGCCGCCGCGTAGGCGGCGACCGGCGCGGCCGCACCCGGAGCCGCGTTCGCGACGGTGGCCTGCGCCGGCGCGGCGCACAGCGTAGACAAGTTGGACCGCCTCGCCGGTTTTCACTTCGGCTTGCGTGCGTGTGGGATCAGATCGGATAGCGTCGTGCCCTGGCGCGCAGCCGGCTGCTGCAGGGCGCGGCGCGGCGTCGCGCCGAGCCGGGCGCACGCGTCCAGATCGATACAGGGGGCAACACATGGAATCCGATTACTTGCCGCCGGCAGCGCGCGGCTGCGGCCTGGAGGCCGTCTTGCATCAGCTTGCGCTGCAACTGAAAGGTCTGCAGCGCTCGCCGCACGACGCCCGGGCGGCGCCGCCGGTGCGCAGGCAGGTGTTCGCCGAAGTGCCGAGTCCCGACTAGGGCCTGTTCGCGCCATTGGGGCAGGTCGCGTGGCCGTGTAAGGCGTCCGGGTGGTCGTGCTGCGGCAGGCTGCCTGCCTGTCCAGCGCCATGCGCGGCAGCTTGGTTGCCGGACGGCCACCGGACGAGCGTGCTGGGCGCGCACGGGACCGCGCCGTCCGTTCGCCGCCTTTCGGCATGAACTCTCCCATTCGCACACCCAGGCGGCATGGCTGCCTGATCGCGTCGGCGGGTAGAACACACGCGGGCGTGCGCGCTTCGTCCGTGGCGCGTCTTGCGCGCGCCTTGGCTACAGCTTGTGCATCCACTCGCGGGTCAGGTCCACCACCTGGTCCGAGGCCAGGCCCAGGCCGACCGCCACCGCGATGCCGCCCAGCCACGAGACCAGCATCAGGCCGCCGTCGCGCTCCAGCAGGGCCAGCGAGAACAGCAGCAGTATCGCGCCGAAGGCGTAGTTGGTGAACGGGATCGGCAGCGACAGCAGCACCCCCAGCACCACCAGCAGCAGGCCGCTGAAGGCGCGCGCCGGCATCGATTCGACCAGCGCCGGCAGGCGCGGCTTGAGCAGCTTGTCCAGCCGCCGCAGCCACGGCGCGATGCGGCCGACGAAGCGCTGCATGGTGCGCCGGCGCGGGCCGCGTTCGCCGATGAAGCGCGGCAGCCACGGCTTGCGCAGGCCGATCAGCATCTGCGCGCCGATCAGGGTCACCAGCGGCCCGCTGATGCCGCCGGCCAGGCCCGGCACCGGCAGGAACGCCGGCAGGATCGCCACGAACAGGAACATGCCGAACGCGCTTTGCTGCAGGTCGGCCAGGATCACCCGCAGCCGCAGCTGCTCGTCCGGGTCGCCGAGGATGAAGGTGTCGAGCAGGGTGCGGATGCCTTCGGCGCTGTAGCCGTCGGCGGCCTCCGCGCCGGGCGGGTCACCCGGTGATGTCATCGCTGTTCTCGTCCTGCAGCTTGCTCAGCAACAGCTTGTCCACGCGCGCGCCGTCCAGGTCGACGATCTCGATGCGCCAGCCGGCCCAGTCGAAGAACTCGCCGGCATGCGGAATGCGGCCGAAGTAGTAGATGCACAGGCCGGCCAGGGTGTTGTAGTCGCCTTCCTCGGCGTTGGGCAGCTCGGCGCCGCCGAGCAGTTCGCGCAGCTCCTCGATCGCCAGCGAGCCGTCGATCAGCAGCGAGCCGTCGGCGCGGGTCACCACCAGCGCGTCCTCGTCGGCGTTGTCCACCGACTGCAGGCGCCCGACCACCGCGCCCATCAGGTCGCTGATCGTGACCAGGCCCTGGATCTCGCCGTACTCGTCCACCACCAGCGCCATCGACTGCTGTTCCTCGCGGAAGATCTCCAGCAGTTTCATCGCATGGGTGGATTCGGAGACGAACAGCGTCTCGCGCAGGTTCTGGAACAGGTGGGTGGCATTGCCGTCCATGCGCGTGACCAGCGATTTCACCTCCAGCACGCCGGCGATGTCCTGGTCGCTGCCGCGGTACACCGGATAGCGCGAGAACTCGTGCTCGCGCATCGTCTGGAAATTGCGTTCGGCCTCGGCATTGGCGTCGAGCCAGGCGATGCGGTTGCGCGGGGTCATCAGGCTGTCGGCGGTGCGGTCGCCCAGGCGCATGACCCGGTTCATCATGTCGCGTTCGTGGCTGTCGATCACGCCGGCCTCGTGGCTCTCGGCCACCAGCATGCGGATCTCCTCTTCGGTCACCGACGCCGATTGCTCGTTGCCCAGGCCGAGCAGGCGCAGCACCAGCCGGGTCGAGCGCGACAGCACCCACACGAACGGCGCGGCGATCCAGGCCAGCCAGCCCATCGGCACCGCGACGAAGCCGGCGATCACCTCCGAGCGGGTCAGCGCCAGGCGCTTGGGCACCAGTTCGCCGAAGATCAGCGTCAGAAAGGTGATCAGCACGATCGCCAGGGTCTTGCCGATCATCGCCGAGTAGGGCTGCGGCTGGCCGACCAGGCTGAAGGTGGCCGACAACGCCGGGAACAGCGACTGCAGCTTGGCGGCGATCGCCTCGCCGATGGCCTCGCCGCCGAACACGCCGGTCAGGATGCCGATCGCGGTGATGCCGATCTGCACCGTGGACAGGAAGTTTTCCGGATTCTCGGCCAGCGCCAGCGCCTTGGCCGAGCGCGTGCTGGACTGCGCCATCTGCTTCAGGCGGCTCTTGCGCGAGGTCATCAGCGACATCTCGGACATCGCGAAGAAGCCGTTCAGCAGCACCAGGGCGGCCACGATCAACAGTTCAAGCATGCGCGCGCTCCCTGGCGGCAAGGGAGGCGGGGACATGGGCGCCGGGAGGGCGCGGGGGAGGGGGCTGGGGTGGTCGTCCATAGGGTGCGCCTAGCGACGGCGCGGCGGCATGGTAGCAAACCCGGGCGGCGGCCGCGTCCACACCGCGCTGACAGGCGCCGTCGGTCGCCGGATTACCCCGTTTTGTCAGCAAACGGTCATAATTCCGCCCCGGTGCCGTCCCTCCCGCGACGGCGGGATTGCGTTTCATGTTCTCGTTGCAGACCATCTTCGGTTCCGGCAAGCAGTTCTACACCCTGCTCGACGAAGCGGCGCAGGCCGCCTACGACAGCACCAAGGCGCTGCATTCGATGATGCGCGAATCGGACCGGCAGCCGGCGCTGGACGCGTTCAAGCTGGCGCGGCTGCGCGAGCGCGCCGCCTCCGACAAGATCGGCCAGGCGCTGGTCGACAGCTTCATGACCCCGATCGAGCGCGAGGACATCGAGGCGCTGGGCTCGGCGCTGTACAAGATCCCCAAGCAGGTGGAGAAGTTCGCCGACCGCTATTCGCTGGCGGTGCAGCACCTGGAGCACATCGACTTCGCCCCGCGCGCGGCGATGCTCGAGCAGGCCGCGGCGGTGGTGGTGGAGATGGTCCACGACCTGCGCAACATGCACCTGGACCGGATGAGCGCGCTCAACGACAAGCTGCGTTCGCTGGAGAACGAGGCCGACCGGCTGATGCTGGAGCTGTACCGCGACATCTACTCCGGGCGCCTGGACAACCTGCAGATGTTCCTGCTCAAGGAATTCTTCGAGATCCTGGAGAAGGCCATCGACCGCTGCCGCGAGGCCGGCGTGGTGGTCTACCAGATCGTGCTGAAGAACTCGTAATGGGCACGGTGTCGATCCGCTGCGCGCACGGCCGCCGCGCCGCCACGCCCGCCGTCCTCGCCGCGGGAGCGCCACGATGCTGACGCTGGTCCTGGTCGTGATCCTGGCCGCGCTGGTGTTCGAGTTCATCAACGGCTTCCACGACACCGCCAACTCGATCGCCACCGTGGTCGCGACCAAGGTGCTCAGCCCCGGCTGGGCGGTGATCCTGGCCGCCGGCATGAACCTGGTCGGCGCGCTGACCGGCACCGCGGTGGCGATGACCATCGCCTCGGGCCTGCTCAACACCGACGTGGTGGCGGTCACCCCGCAGGTGATCCTGTGCGCGCTGCTCGGCGGCATCGTGTGGAACCTGATCACCTGGTGGAAGGGCCTGCCGTCCTCGTCCTCGCACGCGCTGATCGGCGGCCTGTGCGGCGCCGGCCTGGCTGCCGCGCACAACGACTGGGGCGCGCTGATCTGGTCGCAGAACGTCGGCGACTGGGCCAAGAACAAGGGCCTGCTGTGGAAGGTGTTCGTGCCGATGATCACCTCGCCGATCGCCGGCTTCCTGCTCGGCATCGCGGTGATGGTACTGCTGTGGGCGCTGATCGCCGGCCTGTCCAGGCTCGGCGGCCGCATCGGTCGGCTGGCGCGGCCGCGCTGGGTCAACGCCTTCTTCGGCAAGGCGCAGATCGCCTCGGCCGCGTACATGGGCTATGCGCACGGCCACAACGACGCGCAGAAGACCATGGGCATCATCGCCATGACCCTGGTCGGCGCGCAGGGCACCGGCGCGCTGGACGACCTGCCGGCATGGCTGGCGTTCCTGCACCCGGCCGCCAGCCAGGGCCAGGGCATCGCCACCTGGATCGTGCTGACCTGCGCGGTGGTGATGGCCGCCGGCACCGCCTCCGGCGGCTGGAAGATCATCAAGACCCTGGGCCACAAGATGGTCAAGCTGCACCCGATCCACGGCTTCGCCGCGGAGACCAGCTCGGCGACGATCCTGACCCTGGCCGCACACTTCGGCATGCCGGTCTCCACCACCCACAGCATCTCCACCGCGATCATGGGCGTGGGCTTCGCCAAGAACCCGCGTTCGCTGCGCTTCGGCGTGATCGAGCGCATCGTCTGGGCCTGGATCCTGACCATCCCCGCCGCCGCCGGCGTGGCGTATTTGATCTTCCGGCTGTTTGCGCTGTTCGGCTGGGCGTGAGGGGCCGGGATTCGGGAGTGGGGATTCGGGATTGGTGAAAGCGGGTTCCTAGGGCGGACGATTGCCGAGCTTGCAGGTCTAAACGCCTGACCGCCCGATCACTCCCGGGCCGGGAATCCCGGCTCTTGCCAATCCCCAATCCCCAATCCCCAATCCCCAATCCCGGCATTGGGGATGTTGGGATTCGGGATTGGTGAAAGCGGGTCCTAGGGTGGACGATTGCCGAGCTTGCAGGTCTAAACGCCTAACCGCCCGATCACTTCCCGGCCGGGAATCCCGGCTCTTGCCAATCCCCAATCCCGAATCCCGAATCCCCGCTAGTTGGCCCGATACATCGCCAGCACATCCGCCCGCAACGCGCGCTGGCTGTCGGCGCGGTTGTAGAACATGTGCCCGCCGGGGTAGTTCTTGACCTGCACGCGGGTCGGGTCGCTGCCCATCACCGGCATCTGGTCCACGGTCAGCACCGAGCCCATGAACGGGCACGACAGGTCGTTCCAGCCGTGCACGATCAGCACCCGCAGCTTGGGATCGATCGCCACCGCCTGGCGCAGTTCGGTCACCGAGCCCTTGCGCAGTTCGTCGTTCCAGTCCCACAGCTTGTTCACGCCGTAGTTCAGCGCCTGGTAGCGGGCATCGACCTTCCAGCCGACCACGCGGGTCACGAAATCCACCATCGCGGTGGTGGTCGGGGCGATGATGCTGTCCAGCAGCGGATCGTTGGCGCGCTGCTCGGGCGCGTTCGGGAACGGGTCGAATGCGGTCACGTTGGAGTCGTAGCGGCTGCCGAGCTGGCCCTTGTCGCGGAACACCTCGCGCAGGTAGGCCTGGGTTTCCAGGCGGCCGCCGGCGCGGCGCACGTAGGTCGGGTCCAGCCCGGTCATCGCCGCCACCTGCTGCACCATGCGTTCGCTGCCGGCCGCATCCGAGCGCCCGCGCAGCAGCGCGGTGACGTAGTCGCCGCGCGTGTAGTCGATCACCTGGCGCATCGCCTCCGGGGTCAGCTGCTGCTCGCGCTCCAGGTGCGCGGCGGCGATCGAGGGCAGGGTCAGCATCCACGCCAGCGGCGACACGTCGCCGTTGTCGTCCAGGGTCGGGTTGAGGTAGGGCGAGACCAGCACCACGCCGTTCATCGCCACGCCCAGCTGGGTCTGCAGGTAATGGGTGATGCGCGGACCGCGGAAGCCGCCGTAGCTCTCGCCGACCAGGTACTTGCGTGACTGCAGGCGCTGGTTCTTCAGCAGCCAGTCGTAGATCGTGCGCGACAGGTACTCGACGTCGGCCTGCGGGTTGTAGAACTGCTTCTTGGCCTGCTCATCGCCGACCCGCGAACGGCTGAAGCCGGTGCCGACCGGGTCGATGAACACCAGGTCGGTGAAGTCCAGCCAGGTGCCGGGGTTGTCGCGCAGCGTCGCCGGCGCCGAGGCGCTGTCGCCCTCGCTGCCGAAGGCGACCACCTTCGGCCCGATCGCGCCCAGGTTGAGGTAGACCGATGCGGCGCCGGGGCCGCCGTTCAAGGCGAAGGTGACCGGCCGGTCCTTGCCGTCCACGGTGTAGGCGGTGAACACCACGTCCGCGACGGTCTTGCCCTGCGCGTCCTTGACCGGCAGCGTACCGACCGTGGCGGTATAGCTGAGCGACTTGCCGTCGACGCGGGTGACCTGGCGCACCTTCGCATCGGCCGGCAGCGCGGCGGGCTTGGCCTGCTCGGCGCCGTCGGCCTTGTCGGGTTTGTCCGCCTTGTCGGCGCTGTCGGCATCGGCGGCCAGTGCGGCGGAGATCGGCAGGACGGCCAGCAACAGCGCGGCCAGCAGCGGCTTGGACAGGTTCGGCACGGGGAGGGCGCTCGGCGGAAGGGAACCGGCATGCTAGGCCGCGCCGCGGCGCACGCGGATGTGCACAAAGGCATGGTCGGCGCGCAGCGCCGCGGCGCCGAGCGGCGTGCGGGTTCGGGGTGGACCACCGTCGGCCGGCGGCCGTCGCGCGAGCCGGGACGATCGCCTTGCGGGCAGTCACGGCCCGATGCCGCGCCTCGCCGGAGGACACCGGCCGGTCGCGTGGCGACGGTTGCGCCAGAACTCCAGTCGGGGCTGGAGTTGCCTGTCCGTTCGCGCTGCGGCGGCAGCGCAGCGATGGGGTGGACGATCGCTGCGCGGGTGCCGCGGTGGCGACGGCCGCCGCCGGTCGCTGCGTTTACCAGGTCAACGCCGGATCGGGATCCGGACAGCGCGGCAGCGGGCGGCAGATGAAGGCCAGGATGTAGACGCTGTCGTCGCGCGCGGGCGCGTCCTGCGTTGTCGCGACTGTCGCGGCTGGTGCTGCCGGCGCGGCACCGACCTCGGTCACGCTCGGCTCGCGCACATAGGCGTCCAGGCGCAGGCGCCGCAGCGTCGCCTGCGCGTCCACGGGGCGCTCGCCCGCGGCGTCGGCGCCGGCCGGCCGATCGCGATGCGCGGGCGCAGCGTGGGTTCCGGCGTGGCGCCAACGCGCGTCGGCATGCGCAGCGCTGCGCTGGCGATCGCCGTTGCCGCGACCGGCGCGCTGCGTTCCGCCACGGCGGCGGGTCGGCGGCGCATGCCGATGGCGCCGGCCGGCACGCGCGGCGGCAGCAGTCGCGGCCGCGCGATCAGCGCCGGGCTCAAGCGCAGCTGCCGCAGCAGGCCGGGGTCGAATCCCAGCGCCGGGGCCGCGGCGCTCGGCGCCGGTGCGGCCGGCTTGCGCTGCACCTGGATGTCGCGGGCGAACACCACCGCCACCGGGTACGCGGTGCAGGGGCCGTGCGCGGGCGACTGCCCGTCGCTGAGCAGCAGCGACGCGTCGGCGAAGCGCCAGAACCGCGCCGCGAAGGCGTCGGCGCTGAACCACGGCCGGATCAGCGCGGCCGAACTGAACTCGAAGCGCAGCGAGGCGATGCCGGCATCGCCGTCGTCGCCCAGGCGGGCGCGCAGTTCGGCCGGCGCCTCGGCCAGCGCCGCGTCGATCTCCGCGCCGCTGAGTTCGAAGCGCCGCCAGGAGCCCGGGTCCAGCGCATTGCTGGGCGCGTAGCTGGTCGGATACACGCGCAGCTGGTCGCTGGCGCGGGTCAGCGTGTCCACGTCGGGATTGCAGCGTCCCTTCCATTCGCTCAGCGTCTGCCATGGCGATTTGGCGCCGAGCGCGCCGACCTGCGCCTGCGCCTGTTCGACCGCGTCGCGGTAGCCCAGCGCGTTCCAATCGGCCAGCGCGTCGTCGAGCCCGCGTTGCAGCGCCGGCTGCTGCAGGTCGTGCCAGGCCTGCACCTGTTCGGCGCTGCCGGCGCTGGCGGTGGCCTGCTGCGCCAGATAGTCCTGCTGCAGCAGCAGGTAGCGGTCGCGGTAGCTGCGGTAGGCGAGCGCGGCATCGCTCGGCAGGCGCCGGCCTTCCTCGTCCTGCCGGTACAGCACCGCGGACGCGGCCTGGTAGTCGGCCTCCTCCTGTGCGCTGCGGGTGGACTGGGCGAATTCGGCCTCGCGCAGCACCTGCGCGTAGACGTCCCACAGCAGGGTCTGGCCATCGCCGTTCCAGGCGGGGCCGTCGGGAATGCGGTTGGCCAGCAGCGAGAATTCGATCAGGTGGTCCAGCGCGCCGTCGCCGAGCAGGTCCAGCGCGGCGGGCGCGAACGCCAATGGCGTGACGGGGAAGCTGAGTTCGGTGTCGTCGCTGCCGAACACGTGTTCGGCCTTGGCCATCAGGGCCAGTTGGGCGGCTGCGTCCATTGCAGGCGATTCCTCGAAAGGGGAGAACGGCGGTGCGCGGGACGGCAGGCGGCGCGAGCCGCCTGCCGTGGTGCTGCGGTGCCGCTCAGATCCAGTCGGTGATGCTGGGCAACGGATCCGGCGACTTGGGGAACACGTGGCACTTGAAGCCGATGATCTGGGTGCCGTCGACGCGCATCGTCTGGCTTTCGCGGTCGTAGTGCGCCTGGCTGGAGCGTTCGCCGCTGGCCGAGCTGCGCCCGTGCGAACCGCCCAGGTGGAACGGGCCGAACGAGAACACGGCGCCGCCGCTGGCCGAGGAGCGCTGCCAGGATTCGGCCATGTCGCTGAAGCCGGAGGACTTGGCGAAGCACAGGCTCAGGTCGCGCACCAGGATCAGCGAGGTCGGGTAGGCCGGCAGCAGGCCCTTGGCTGGGGTGGCGCCGTCGGAGGCGAACTGGCCCTTGGCCTCGGGATTGTTCTGGTCCATGCGCCAGCTCTTGCTCATCAGGAACGCGGTCTTGAACCAGGGCCGCACGATCGGCATCTGCGCGATGCTGAACTTCATGCTGAAGTGTTCCGAATCGAACTGCACGTGCGACTGGCTCTCGCCGCTGGCGTTGCTGACCCGGCCGCCGCCGCCGAAGATGCCCAGGAAGCCGCCCGCGGCGCTGGTGCTGGAGCGCCGCATCGCATAGCTGGAATTGCTGGCGTTGTTGTAGTCGGCGGAGCTGAAGCCGAATTCGGTCCAGCCGGCGTTGTCCATGAAGTTGCCCGGCACCACCGAGCTGTAGAAGAAGTCGCTGCCGGACACCAGGCTGGTCAGCCGCGCCTTCTCCAGGTCGTCGCGGTACTGCTGCTTGAGCAGGGCCATGTCGCGCTGCATGACCTGGTCGATGAACGCGGCGATCTGCTCGTAGTCGTTCTTGTAGCCGTTGGACACCCAGTCGGACATCGCCGCCTTGACCTTGTTGCGCAGGACGTTGGCGTTGATCGCCCAGTTCTGCACCGCGCGCTGGTCGGCCGCGGCCAGGCCGTCGATGCGCTGGCTGTTGTACTCCAGCGCCGCGCTCATGTAGTCGACCATCTTCTCGTTGTAGGCCTTGACCAGCGGGCTCGGCTCGGTGACCTGGGTCTCGCTGTCGTCGATCAGGTTCTTCTTGGTGGTGGTGGTCTGCAGCAGGCCGCGGAACTTCTCGATCTTCTTCTTGACCTCGTCCGGCAGCTCGTTGTGCATGACCTGGCTCATGCGCAGGATGTACTCGTAGCGGTCGGACAGCGTGCCTTCGTTGTTCATCACGCTCAGCGCGGAGAACTGGTTGTTGACGGTGGCGGCCAGGTCCGGCACGAAATCGACTAGGCGCGAGAAGTCCTCGGCCTGCTTCAGCAGCTGCGCCGCGTCGCTGCCCTTCAGCGCTTCCAGTTGCGTGGGCGTCAGTTCCGGGCTGGTGGTGGTGCCGTCGGGCTGGGTGCTGCGCATCTCGTCCAGCGCGGCCTTGCGCACCACGCCGGTGAGGCCCTGCTTCATGAAGCGCACGTCCTCGGCCTGCAGCGGGATGCCGGGCGTGGCCCAGCTGAAGAAATTGTCTTCCGACTTGGGAACGGTGTCGTCGCCGTTGGTGAGGACGTTGTAGACCTTGCCCATCACCGAATTGAGCATGACGTCCGGGGTTACGAGTGCCATGGAAGTGCTCCTTGCGTTTGGGTGGACGGCGTTCCCGCCGCCTCGGGAATCACGGAAGATCGGCGATGACCGCGCCGTAGTAGTTGTCGATGAAGTCCTGCTGCGGGATCGCCAGGTCGAAGCTGTTCTCGCCCCACGACCAGATCGACAGCAGCACGTCGTCCTTGCGGAACCGGAGCGTGCCGTCGTCGTTCTGCGGGCCGTCCATCACCGCCACGGTGATGTTGTTGAGCCCGACGATGTAGTGGTTGGGGAACAGGTCCAGCAGGAACTGGCTGTCGATCGGGCTGCCGCTGCTGCGCGCGGCGTGCAGCAGGTTGCTGTGGATCAGCAGCGCCACGTCGCGGCCCTCGCGGAACTCGATGCCGGTGGCGTGCGGGATGCCGGCCGGCGAGGCCCAGTTGCCTTCGTCGCTGACCTGCGCATAGATGCCGGTGGCGCGCAGCCAGCCGGCCAGTTCTTCCGGCCGGGTCAGCCCGGCCAGCGTCTGCTCCGGATCGCCGACCCAGCTGCTTTGCCAGAACGGCTGGTCGGTGTTGCGGATCGCGCTGAGCAGCATCCAGTCGGCGCCGAAGGTGCCGGTGCTCAGGCTGCCGTAGTCCTGGGCCAGCAGCGTGTCCTTGGGCGCGATGGACAGGTCGCCCAGGTCGGCGCTGCCGTCCTCGTACAGCGCGGTGGCGAAAGTGGCGAAGCCCAGCGGATCGCGGCTGGCCCACATCACCAGCAGCGCCGCCGGCCCGCACAGGTTCAGGGCGCCCTGGCGGATCAGGCGCGGGTTGCCGACCAGGTCGAGCAGGCGGTCGGCCACGTCGGCGCGGTCCAGTCCGTTCCATGAACCGGTGCCGTCGTTGTCGCGGAAGGTGGCGATGACGCTGCGCGCCTCGTCGATGTCGGAGACGCTGCGGGTGTCGTTGGCGCGGGTATCGGTGAGCAGGGCGTCGAGTTGGTCGAGATCGTCGAACGCCGGGGTGTCGGAGCTGTAGCCCATGATGGCTTCCTTTTCGTGGTTGGTTCCTGGGGCAGCCGGCGCAATGCGGGCCACTCCATCAACAACGCCGGTTGCGAAAAGGACCGGACAGCATGGCACGGGATTTTTTTGCCGAAGAACACGTGCCGGCGTGTGTCGCGGACATGGCCGTTTTGCCCAGTCGATGGCGTACGTGCGTGCGTACGTGCGTGGCGGGTGCGCGGCGATGGCGTGCGCGCTTCGCGAACCGAGCCACGCCACAGCGAATACGCCGCCACGCGAAACCATGAGCGGGCGCTGCGCGTGCCGCGGAGCCCAGGACTATGCATCCCTGCCGGATTCTCCGTGGAAGGGACCTAACCCCCTCGAACCGGGGGCCGCCAGGAAGCGTGTCGCGTCCCATGGCGAAAGGACGGCTCGACCGCGTCTTCCGCTAGTCGATGAACTCGTCGGCACCGAGGACGCGCAGCAGCGGCGGCGACCAGCCGTCGCTCGCGCCGCGCGCCGATCGCCTGTTCGGGATCATCGCCGGCGAGCTCCTGACGCAGCGGCGCGGTCCCGATCGCGAGCAGCCGGCTTCCGCCTAGCCGCTAGGCGCCTGGCGGCCGATGGATCCGGCGGGCGCCGCCGGGAAACCGGACTGCGCCGATCGTTCCGTGCAGCCGCTGGCGGCGTTCGGCATCTTGTGGTTCGGATGCCGTTGTCGAGCCGTTGCCATGAATGCGGGGCAGGGGCCAGGGCCGGTCCGCGGCCCGGCACCTCCGGATCAGGCGATCAGACCTCCAGCGAGGCCAGGTCGCCCTTGGTCTCCAGCCACTGCTTGCGGTCGCCGGCGCGCTTCTTGGCCAGCAGCATGTCCATCAGCGAGCGGGTCTCGTCGCCTTCGTCCACGGTCAGCTGCACCAGCCGCCGCGTGTCCGGGTGGATGGTCGATTCGCGCAGCTGCTGCGGGTTCATTTCGCCCAGGCCCTTGAAGCGGGTCACGCTGAGCTGGCCCTTGAGCTTCTCGCGCGCGATCTTCTCCAGCAGCGAGCGCTTCTCTTCCTCGTCCAGCGCGTAGAACACCTGCTTGCCCACGTCCACGCGGAACAGCGGCGGCATCGCCACGAACACGTGGCCGGCCTTGACCAGCGCCGGGAAGTGGCGCAGGAACAGCGCGGTCAGCAGGGTGGCGATGTGCAGGCCGTCGGAGTCGGCGTCGGCCAGGATCACCACCTTGCCGTAGCGCAGCCCGGTGATGTCGTCCTTGCCCGGATCGCAGCCGATGGCGATCGCCAGGTTGTGCACTTCCTCGGAGGCCAGCACGCTGCCGGAGGCCACTTCCCAGGTGTTGAGGATCTTGCCGCGCAGCGGCAGGATCGCCTGGAAGTCCTTGTCGCGCGCCTGCTTGGCGCTGCCGCCGGCGGAGTCGCCTTCCACCAGGAACAGCTCGGTGCGCGACAGGTCCTGGCTGATGCAGTCGGCCAGCTTGCCGGGCAGGGCGGGGCCGGAGGTGACCTTCTTGCGGGTGATCTGCTTTTCGGTCTTCAGCCGCGCGCTGGCGCGGTCGATGGCGATCTGCGCGATGCGCGTGCCGGTTTCCACGTTCTGGTTCAGCCACAGGCTGAAGGCGTCGTGCGCGGCGCCCTCGATGAAGCCGGCGGCCTGGCGCGAGGACAGGCGCTCCTTGGTCTGGCCGCTGAACTGCGGGTCGGTCATCTTCAGCGACAGCACGAAGGTGACGCGGTCCCACACGTCTTCCGGGGCCAGCTTGACCCCCCGCGGCAGCAGGTTGCGGAAGTCGCAGAACTCGCGCAGCGCGTCGGTGAAGCCGCTGCGCAGGCCGTTGACGTGGGTGCCGTGCTGCGCGGTCGGGATCAGGTTGACGTAGCTTTCCTGCACCAGCTCGCCGTCGGCCACCCAGGCCACCGCCCAGTCGACGATCTCGCGGTCCTTCTTCAGGTTACCGACGAACAGCTCGGCCGGCAGCAGTTCGCGATCGGCCAGTTCGCCCTTGAGGTAGTCGCGCAGGCCGTCCTCGAAGTACCAGGTGTCCTGCTCGCCGGTGGCCTCGTCGTGCAGCTTCACGGTCAGCCCGGGGCACAGCACCGCCTTGGCGCGCAGCAGGTGGCGCAACGCGCGCACCGCGAACTTGGGCGTGTCGAAATACTTGGGGTCGGCCCAGAAGCGCAGGCGCGTGCCGGTGTTCTTCTTGCCGACGCTGCCGACGATCTCCAGCTTGGAGGTGGCGTGGCCGTCGGCGAACTCCATCCGGTATTCGTTGCCGTCGCGCTTGATGAACAACTCGACCTTCTTCGACAGCGCGTTGACCACGCTGACGCCGACGCCGTGTAGGCCGCCGCTGAAGGTGTAGTTGCGGTCGTTGAACTTGCCGCCGGCGTGCAGCCGGGTCAGGATCAGTTCGACGCCGGAGATCTTTTCTTCCGGATGGATGTCCACCGGCATGCCGCGGCCGTCGTCGGAGACCTCGCAGCTGCCGTCCTTGAACAGGGTCACCTCGATGTGCCGGGCGTGGCCGGCCAGCGCCTCGTCCACGGCGTTGTCGATCACTTCCTGCGCCAGGTGATTGGGCCGTGCGGTGTCGGTGTACATGCCCGGCCGGCGCTTGACCGGGTCCAGGCCAGAGAGAACTTCGATGTCGGCGGCGTTGTAGCGGGTATTCATGCGTCTCAACAGGTGGCGCGAAGCAGATCCGGAAGTGTGCGGTCTGCGGCGGTTTTTTGCACGTCGCCGGTGTTCAGGGCCGGTGCCGTGGCGCTGCGCTAGCCTGGCTCTGGAAAAACCGCGACGGCATCCCCATTGTCGTTGCAGCCACACACAGGAGTACGCCATGAACGTTCGCAAGCTGTTGACCCTGGCCGCGCTGGTCGCCGCCGCCGTGGCCGTCCCGGTGGCGATGGCCCAGGCGCAGAGCGCCGATCCGGCCACCTCCGGCGCCGCCGCCTACGAGGCGCAGGTCGCCAAGGAAAAGGCCGAGGCCGACGCCAAGGCCAAGCGCCGCGCCGCCGCGGCCGCCGAGCACAAGGCCGGCAAGGACGCGGCTGCGCCGAAGAAAGAGGAAGAAGAGGAAGCGCGCAAGCCCTGATCGCGCACCCTGTTTCGCCTTGCGACGCCCCGGTTGCCGCCGGGGCGTCTTTCTTTTGTGCGGTCGATCGGCCCGAAAGCGCTTGGGCAAATCGGCTTCACCCGTTAAACTATGGCTTTCCGGGAGGCCTTAGAGCCATGACCCCCCTGATCTTCGTTACCGGCGGCGTAGTGTCCTCGCTTGGCAAGGGCATCGCGGCCGCTTCGCTTGCGTCCATCCTCGAAGCACGTGGCCTGTCGGTCACGATGATGAAGCTGGACCCCTACATCAACGTCGACCCGGGCACGATGAGCCCGTTCCAGCACGGCGAGGTGTACGTCACCGACGACGGCGCCGAGACCGACCTGGACCTGGGCCACTACGAGCGCTTCGTGCGCACCCGCCTGTCGCGCAAGAATTCGGTCACCACCGGCCGCATCTACGAGAACGTGATCCGCAAGGAGCGCCGCGGCGATTACCTTGGCGCCACCGTGCAGGTGATCCCGCACATCACCGACGAGATCCGCCGCTGCGTCGACGAGGCCACCGCCGGCTTCGACGTGGCCCTGGTGGAGATCGGCGGCACCGTCGGCGACATCGAGTCGCTGCCGTTCCTGGAGGCGATCCGCCAGGTGCGCACCGAGCGCGGCGCGGAGCGGGCGATGTTCATGCACCTGACCCTGGTGCCGTACATCGCCGCCGCCGGCGAACTGAAGACCAAGCCGACCCAGCACTCGGTCAAGGAACTGCGCTCGATCGGCATCCAGCCGGACGTGCTGCTGTGCCGCTCGGAGAAGGCGATCCCGGATTCGGAGCGGCGCAAGATCGCGCTGTTCACCAACGTCTCCGAGCGCGCGGTGATCAGCGCCGCCGACATCGACGTGCTCTACGGCATGCCGCTGGAACTGCACCGCCAGGGCCTGGACGAGATCGTGATCGACCAGTTCAAGCTGCGCGACAAGGTCGGCCCGGCCAACCTGTCCGAGTGGGAAGCGGTGGTCGACGCCACCAAGCATCCGCTCGACGAGGTCACCATCGCCGTGGTCGGCAAGTACGTGGACCACCAGGACGCGTACAAGTCGGTCGGCGAGGCGCTCAAGCACGGCGGCCTGCGCCAGCGCACCAAGGTCACCCTGAAGTGGCTGGAGGCGCAGGAACTGGAAGGCAGCGACCTGTCGGCGCTGGCCGACGTCGACGGCATCCTGGTGCCCGGCGGCTTCGGCGACCGCGGCTTCGAAGGCAAGGTGCTGACCTCGCGCTATGCGCGCGAGCACGGCGTGCCGTATTTCGGCATCTGCTACGGCATGCAGGCGGCGGTGGTCGACTATGCGCGCCACGTCGCCGGCCTGGACGGCGCCAACAGCACCGAGAACGACCGCCAATCGCCGCATCCGGTGATCGGCCTGATCACCGAGTGGCGCACCGCCACCGGCGACGTGGAGAAGCGCGACGAGAAGTCCGACCTCGGCGGCACCATGCGCCTGGGCCTGCAGGAGCAGCGGCTCAAGCCGGGCACGCTGGCGCGCGAGCTGTACGCCAAGGACGTGGTGGCCGAGCGCCACCGCCACCGCTACGAGTTCAACAACCGCTACCGCACCCAGCTGGAGGACGCCGGCCTGGTGGTCTCGGCCAAGTCGATGGACGACACGCTGGTGGAGATGGTCGAGCTGCCGCGCGAGACCCATCCGTGGTTCCTGGCCTGCCAGGCGCACCCGGAGTTCCTGTCCACCCCGCGCGACGGCCACCCGCTGTTCGTCGGCTTCGTGCGCGCCGCGCGCGAGCGCAAGGCCGGCGGCAAGCTGTTGAAAGAGGCGCGCGCCTAGTTCCTTCCCCCGTCGGGACCATGGCCCCCTTTTCGGGGGAAGGTGCCCCGCAGGGGCGGATGCGGGTACGGGCGCGGCCTCGCGCAGCCGATTTGCATGAAGCTGCGCCCGAACCCTCACCCCAACCCCTCTCTCCCACGGGACTTCCTTTGGTCGCCGGTGGGAGAGGGGCTTAAGCTTCGCCCGTACCCTCACACCAACCCTTCCCCAGGCGGGAGAAGGGCTTAACCAATAGGTGATGCGATGAAACTGTGTGGCTTCGAAGTCGGCCTGGACCAGCCGTTGTTCCTGATCGCCGGCCCGTGCGTGATCGAGTCGATGCAACTCCAGTTGGATGTCGCCGGCAAGCTCAAGGAGATCACCGGCAGGCTGGGGATCAACTTCATCTTCAAGTCGAGCTTCGACAAGGCCAACCGCACCTCCGGCACCAGCTTCCGCGGCCCCGGCCTGGAAGAAGGGCTGAAGGTGCTGGAAGCGGTGAAGAAGCAGGTCGGCGTGCCGGTGCTGACCGACGTGCACGAATACACGCCGATGAATGAAGTCGCTGCGGTGGTCGACGTGCTGCAGACGCCGGCGTTCCTGGTGCGCCAGACCGACTTCATCAGGAACGTCTGCGCCGCCGGCAAGCCGGTCAACATCAAGAAGGGCCAGTTCCTCGCGCCGTGGGACATGAAGCCGGTGGTGGACAAGGCCAAGTCGACCGGCAACGAGCAGATCATGGTCTGCGAGCGCGGCGCCAGCTTCGGCTACAACAACCTGGTCAGCGACATGCGCTCGCTCAGCGTCATGCGCGACACCGGCTGCCCGGTGGTGTTCGACGCCACTCATTCGGTGCAGCTGCCGGGCGGGCAGGGCAGCACCTCCGGCGGCCAGCGCGAATTCGTACCGGTGCTGGCGCGCGCCGCGGTGGCGGTGGGCATCTCCGGCCTGTTCGCCGAGACCCATCCGGATCCGTCCAAGGCGTTGTCCGACGGTCCCAACGCCTGGCCGCTGGACCGCATGGAAGAGCTGCTCGAAACGCTGATGGAACTGGACGCAGTGACCAAGAAGCACGGGTTCGCGCGCTTCGCATGAGTTCCGACCCATGGGCGTTGGCGGCGTCGCGCCGGCAGCGCCGGCACTGGCGCCATTGGCCCTGGGGCTGGATGGCGTTGGCCCTGTCGATCGGTGCCTGGGCCTGCCTGGCCGTCATGGCCTTCCTGGTCGCCGCCAGCATCGGCATGCCGGGCGACGGCAGCCAGGCGATGCAGGCCACGCGGATCCCGATGCTGGTCACGCTGGTGGTGGCCGCGCTGCTGACGGCGGGGTGCCTCATCGCCAGCCCGGCGGCGTTCTGGCTGGGTCGCCAACCTGTCGCAGCGGCCATCGCGCTCACGCTGCTGCTGGTGTTGGCGCTTCTGTTTGGCGTGTCGCTGCTGGGCTTGAGGGCCTAGTAGCGCACTGGCCGGCCCGGCGCGCGTCTCAGCCCCGTGCGATTTGGCAATGGGCCGGCGTGCGGCGATAATCCGGCAGCTTGTTTCCGGTGTACTTTCCCCCTTACTGGTAACCGATCGGACCTATGACCACTATCGCCAAGATCCACGCCCGCGAGATCCTCGATTCCCGCGGCAATCCCACGCTCGAAGCGGAAGTCACGCTGGCCGACGGCTCGCTGGGCCGCGCCGCGGTGCCGTCGGGTGCGTCCACCGGTACCAAGGAGGCGGTCGAACTGCGCGATGGCGACAAGACCCGTTACCTGGGCAAGGGCGTGCGCAAGGCGGTGGAGAACGTCAACACCACCATCGCCACCGCGCTGCAGGGCTTCGATGGGGCCGACCAGCAGGGCCTGGACCGCCGCCTGATCGACCTGGACGGCACCGAGAACAAGGGCCGCCTGGGCGCCAACGCGCTGCTCGGCGTGTCGCTGGCCAACGCGCACGCGGTCGCCGCTTCGCGCAAGCAGGCGCTGTGGCAGTACCTGGCTGGTGGCAACACCGCCAACGTGGCGCTGCCGGTGCCGATGATGAACATCATCAACGGCGGCGCGCATGCCGACAACAACGTCGACTTCCAGGAATTCATGGTGCTGCCGGTCGGCGCCGCCTCGTTCTCCGAGGCGCTGCGCGCCGGCACCGAGATCTTCCACGCGCTCAAGGCGGTGCTGAAGGGCCATGGCCTGTCCACCGCGGTCGGCGACGAAGGCGGCTTCGCGCCGGACTTCCGCAGCAACGTGGAAGCGCTGGACACCATCCTCGAGGCGATCGGCAAGGCCGGCTACACCGCCGGCGAAGACGTGCTGCTGGGCCTGGACGTGGCCTCCAGCGAGTTCTACGACAACGGCAAGTACCACCTGGTGGGCGAGGGCAAGCGCCTGACCAGCGAGCAGTTCGTCGACTTCCTCGCCGACTGGTCCGCGCAGTACCCGATCGTCAGCATCGAGGACGGCCTGGCCGAGGACGACTGGGCCGGCTGGAAGCTGCTGACCGAGCGCCTCGGCAGCAAGGTGCAGCTGGTCGGCGACGACCTGTTCGTGACCAACCCGAAGATCTTCAGGCAGGGCATCGAGTCCGGCACCGCCAACGCGATCCTGATCAAGGTCAACCAGATCGGCACCCTGACCGAGACCCTGGAAGCGATCGCGATGGCCGACGCCGCCGGCTACGCGGCGATCGTCTCGCACCGTTCCGGCGAGACCGAGGACACCACCATCGCCGACATCGCCGTGGCCACCACCGCCACCCAGATCAAGACCGGCTCGCTGTGCCGCAGCGACCGCGTGGCCAAGTACAACCAGCTGCTGCGGATCGAGGAAGCGCTGGGCAGCGGCGCGCGCTACGCGGGGCGCGACGCATTCGTCTCGCTCAAGCGGTAGGCCGTGCGCAACTGGCGCTGGCTGCTGCTGGTGCTGGCGGGGCTGCTGGCGTGGCTGCAGTACCGTTTCTGGCTCGGTCCGGGCAATTCCGGCGAGGTCCTGGTGCTCGAGAGCCAGGTCGAGCACCAGAAACGCGATAACGAAGGCCTGCGCCAACGCAATGCCGCACTCGCCGCCGAGGTCAAGGATCTCAAGGATGGCGAGGCGGCGATCGAGGAGCGCGCGCGCAGCGAGTTGGGCATGATCAAACCGGGCGAGAAGTTCTACCGTGTCGTCGAGGATGCGCCGGTGCCAAGCGCACCGGCCGCCGATGGCGCCGTAGCGCCGGCGCAGGCGCCGGCTGCGCCGAGCGAGCAACCCTGATGGCCACGGTCTGGGCCGTGGTCCCGGCCGCCGGCCGCGGCGCCCGCTTCGGCAGCGCGGTGCCCAAGCAGTACCTGCAGGCGGGCGGGCGGCCATTGATCGCGCACGCGCTGGAGGCCTTGCTGGCGCATCCGGCGGTGGCCGGGGCGATGGTCGCGCTCGGCGCCGACGATGCGCAGTGGCCGGGCTGGAACGAAGTGGCCGGCAAGCCGGTGCTGACCTGCATCGGCGGCGCCAGCCGCGCCGGCTCGGTGCTGGCGGCGCTGGACGCCCTGCCCGAGTCGGTCAAGGGCGACGACTTCGTGCTGGTGCACGACGCGGCGCGGCCGAACCTGGCGCTGGCCGACCTGGACCGGTTGCTGGAGACCGGCCGCGGCGATCCGGTCGGCGCGATCCTGGCCGCGCCGGTGCGCGACACGCTCAAGCGCGCCGGCGACGACGGCGGCATCGACGCCACCGAGCCGCGCGAGCGGCTGTGGCGCGCGCTGACCCCGCAGCTGTTCCGGCGCCTGCAGCTGACCCGCGCCCTGGAACAGGCCGCGGCCGCCGGCGTCGAGGTCACCGACGATGCGATGGCGATGGAGCTGCTGGGCCTGCGGCCGCTGCTGGTGGAAGGCGCCGAGGACAACTTCAAGGTCACCACCCCGGCCGACCTGATGCGCTTCGAGTTCGAGCTGTACCTGCGCGCGCGGCAGCCGTGAACCGGCCGCCGCGCGCTGCCGGCGCTGCGGCGTCGCAGCGCGGATGCCTTTCCTTTTTTCCTTTGCGATCCTTCGATGCCCATGCCTGACTTCCCCCCCTTCCGCATCGGCCAGGGCTACGACGTGCACGCCTTCGGCGACGGCGACCACGTGATGCTCGGCGGCGTGCGCGTGCCGCACGAGCGCGGCGTGCTGGCGCACAGCGACGGCGACGTGGTGATCCATGCGCTGTGCGACGCGCTGCTCGGCGCGCTGGCGCTGGGCGACATCGGCCAGCATTTCCCGCCGTCGGACCCGCGCTGGAAGGGCGCCGACAGCGCGCAGTTCCTGCTCCATTGCGCGCAGCTGCTGCGCGAGCGCGGCTGGCAGCTCGGCAACGCCGACGTCACCGTGATCTGCGAGCGGCCCAAGGTCGGCCCGCACGCGCCGGCGATGCGCGAACGCCTGGCCGCGTTGCTGCAGATCGACATCGACCGGGTCAGCGTCAAGGCCACCACCAGCGAGAAGCTGGGCTTCACCGGCCGTGGCGAAGGCATCGCGGCGCAGGCGGCGGTGCTGCTGGTGGCACTGTGAGCGACCTGCCGCGCGCGTTCGGCGCCGCGCCGTTGCAGGCGCGCATGCGCAGCGTGGCCGAAGACTTCCAGGTCGACGAACTGCCCGCGTTCGAGCCCAGCGGCGAAGGCGAGCACCTGCTGCTGACCGTGCGCAAGCGCGGCATGAACACCGCCTTCGCCGCGCGCCGCCTGGCGCAATGGGCCGGCGTGGCGGAGATGGCGATCGGCTACGCCGGCATGAAGGACCGGCACGCGGTCACCACCCAGCGCTTCTCGGTGCACCTGCCCAAGCGCGTGGCGCCGGCGCTGGAAGCCTTGCACAGCGACGACCTGCAGGTGATCCAGGCGCAGTGGCACAACCGCAAGCTGCCGCGTGGCGCGCTGGCCGGCAACGGCTTCGTGCTGGTGTTGCGCGAGGTGCGCGGCGAGCGCGCCGCGATCGAGGCGCGGCTGGCGCAGATCGCCGCGCGCGGCATCCCCAACTGGTTCGGCGAGCAGCGCTTCGGCCGCGACGGCGGCAACGTCGGCGCCGCGCTGGCGATGTTCGACGGGCGCCGGGTCCGGCGCGAGCAGCGCTCGCTGCTGCTGTCGGCGGCGCGTTCGGAACTGTTCAACCGGGTCCTGGCCGCGCGCGTGGCCGCGGGCAACTGGGACGCCGCGCTGGACGGCGAGGTGTGGCTGCTCGACGGCAGCCGCAGCGTGTTCGGCCCCGAGCCGTGGTCCGCGGCGCTGGCCGAGCGCTTGCAGCGCTTCGACATCCATCCCTCGGCGCCGTTGTGGGGCGCCGGCGAGCTGCGCAGCGCCGCGGCGGCGCGCGCGCTGGAACTGGCGGCGCTGGACGATGCGACCTCGGCGCGCCTGCGCGAAGGCCTGGAGCGCGAAGGCCTGAAGCAGGAGCGGCGCGCCACCCGCCTGCGCGCAGGAGCGCTGCAATGGCGCTGGCTGGACGGGCAAGGCGATGCGCTGGAACTGCGTTTCGCGCTGCCGCCGGGCAGCTACGCCACCGCGTTGCTGCACGAACTGGGCGAGGTCGCCGACGCGGGGCAGGGCGCGCAGGCCGAGCCGGCGGCGCAGGAATAGCGCGCGCGGCGCCGCCTCAGCGCCGCGCCAGCAGCACCAGCATCGCCCCGGTGCCGCCCTGCGTGGGCGGCGCCGAATGGAACGCCAGCACGTCGTTGCGCTGGCGCAGCAGGCGGTCGACCAGGTTCTTCAGCATCGGGATGCCGCCGGACTGCAGGCCCTTGCCGTGCACGATGCGCACGCAGCCGAACTCGTGCGCGTGCGCCTCGGCGATGAACTGGCGCAGCAGCGCCTCGGCCTGCGTCGCGTTGGCGCCGTGCAGGTCCAGTTCGTCCTGCGCGGAGAACTGGCCGCGGCGCAGGCGCTGGAACACGCGCGCCGGCACGGTCTCGCGGCGGTAGCTGGCCACGTCGCCGGCCTCCAGCGGCGAGGCGTCGCGCAACAGGCGCTGGAACTCGCTCTGCGCCTCGGCATCGTCGCGCTCGGCCATGCGCGCGCGCGGCTTCGGCCGCGGCTTGGCGTTGGCCGGCGGCGTCGCGTTGATCGGCGTGACCGCGCCGATCGCCGCGCGAAACAGGGCGGCGGGATCTTCGTCTTCGGGCTGCGACATGCGCACAGCCTAACCTGCCGACGCCGTCACGCAAGCGCGCTGTCAGCGACCTGGAAGGATGCATCCGGTATCATGCCGGGGTTTCCGAGGAGCACCATGCGCGTACTGGTTTCTAACGACGACGGCGTCGACGCCCCCGGCATCCGCATGCTGGCCGAGCAATTGCGCGGCGCCGGCCACGAAGTGACCGTGGTCGCGCCCGATCGCGACCGTTCCGGCGCCAGCAATTCGCTGACCCTGGACCTGCCGATCCGGCTCAAGCGCCTGGACCCGCACACCTTCAGCGTCGCCGGCACGCCGACCGACTGCGTGCACCTGGCGCTGACCGGCATGCTCGAAGCGGAGCCGGACATCGTGGTCTCCGGGATCAACAACGCGGCCAACCTGGGCGACGACGTGATCTATTCGGGCACCGTGTCGGCGGCGATGGAAGGCCGCTTCCTCGGCCTGCCGGCGGTGGCGATGTCGCTGGTCAGCCACAACCACGAGCCCAAGCACTTCCAGACCGCCGCGCGCGCCGCGGTGGAGATCGTGGCGCGGCTGAAGGCCGATCCGCTGCCGGCGGACACCATCCTCAACGTCAACGTGCCGGACCTGCCGTGGGGCGAGATCAAGGGCTTCGAGGTCACCCGGCTCGGCAACCGCCACCGCTCCGAGCCGTGCCTGCCGCAGCCGGACCCGCGCGGCGGCACCGTGTACTGGATCGGCCCGGCCGGCCGCGAGCAGGACGCCGGCCCCGGCACCGATTTCCACGCGGTGCGCACCGGCTTCATCTCGATCACCCCGATCCAGGTCGACCTGACCCGCTACCAGGCGTTGGAGACGGTCGCCAGCTGGGTCGGCGGCCTCACCGCCGCGCTGGACGCCCCGGCATGACCCCGCGGCTGCGCCTGCAACCGGAAGCGATCGGCATCGGCATGACCTCGCAGCGCGTGCGCGACCGCCTGGTCGAGCGCCTGCGCGAATCGGGCATCGGCGACGAGACCGTGCTCAACGCGGTGCGCACCGTGCCGCGGCACCTGTTCATCGACGAGGCGCTGGCCTCGCGCGCCTACGAGGACACCGCGCTGCCGATCGGCCACGGCCAGACCATTTCGCAGCCGTGGGTGGTGGCGCGGATGACCGAGACCGTGCTCGAGGCGGCGCCGAAGAAGGTGCTGGAAGTGGGCACCGGGTCCGGTTACCAGGCCGCGATCCTGGCCGCGCTGGGGCTGGAGGTCTATACCGTGGAGCGCATCGGCGACCTGCTGCGGCAGGCGCGCAAGCGCTTGCGCCAGCTCGGCATGAACGTGCGCAGCAAGCACGACGACGGCCGCATCGGCTGGGCCGAGCACGGCCCCTACGATGCGATCGTGGTCACCGCCGCGGCGCCGGCGCTGGTCGATGCGCTGGTCGCGCAGCTGGCGCCGGGCGGCTGCCTGGTCGCGCCGGTCGGCGGCCCTTCGTCGCAATCGCTGGTGCGCCTGCGCCGCGACGCCGACGGCCGGATCGAACAGGACATCCTGGCGCCGGTGACCTTCGTCCCGCTGCTGTCGGGCATGCTGGATTGAATCACCTTGCATTGAATCACCGGAGCTGCGCTGGATGAAGATATTCGGGCCGTTGTACGAACGCGCCATCGCCTGGTCGCGCCACCGCCGCGCACCGACCTTCCTGACCGGGCTCAGCTTCGCCGAGGCGATCGTGTTCCCGGTGCCGCCGGAAGTGATGCTGGCGCCGATGTCGCTGGCGCAGCCGCGGCGGGCGCTATGGTTCGCCACGCTGAGCCTGATGGGCTCGCTGGCCGGCGCGCTGGTCGGCTACATGCTCGGCCACTTCGCCTTCGCCGCGGTGCAGCCGCTGATCGAATGGCTGGGCTGGACGCAGAAGATCGACGCGCAGGTGACCCATCTGCGCGAGGTGGTCGCGCAGTCGCCGTGGCGCGCGTTCTGGCTGCTGGTGCTGGCCGGTTTCACCCCGATCCCGCTGAAGATATTTACCTGGGCCTCAGGCATCGTGGGAATCCCGCTGCTACCGTTCCTGGCGAGCATGCTGGTCGGCCGCGGCAAGCGCGTGTATCTGGTGGCCGGCGCGATCCGCCTGGGCGGTCCGCGCGCGGAAGCCGCGTTGCGCCGCTGGATCGAACCGCTCGGTTGGGTCGCGATGGCGATCCTGGCGCTGCTGGTGGTGTGGGTCCTATGGAGAGCGAAGTACGGATGAGCGTCGATCGGGTGGTGCGTAACGGCCTGCGTTGCAGCGTGTGGTTGCTGGTGGCGGCGGGACTGGGCGCATGCAGCAGCGCCACCGTGGTGCGTACGTCCGGCGCGCCCGGCAAGTCCGGTGCCGCCGCGGCGCCGCGCCCGTCGGTGCCCAAGCCCGGGGTCAGCGTCAGCGTGCGCCGCGGCGACACGCTGTACGCGATCGCCCGCGTCAACAACATCAGCCCGCAGGACCTGGCGGCCTGGAACCGCCTGCCGCCGCCGTACACGATCTACCCTGGGCAGTCGTTGAAGCTGTATCCGCCCGGCGGCGGCGCGGTGGCGACGCGGCCTGGTTCGAGCGCGGCACCGGTGTCGCCGGCCCCGTCCGCCGGCGCGGCGGCGCGACCGCCGGCCGCCGCGGCGCCGACCCCGGTCAGCAGCGGCTTCAGCTGGCGCTGGCCGGCCGAGGGCGCGGTGGTCAGCCGCTTCGTCGCCGGCGAGACCACCAAGCAGGGCGTGGACATCGCCGGCAGCAGCGGCCAGGCGGTGCGCGCGGCCGCCGACGGCGTGGTGGTGTACTCCGGCGCCGGCCTGGTCGGCTACGGCGAACTGATCATCATCAAGCACAACGAACAGTGGCTGTCGGCCTACGGCCACAACCGCAAGCGCCTGGTCAACGAGGGCCAGAACGTGAAGGCCGGCGAACAGATCGCCGAGATGGGCCGCAGCGGCGCCGCGCGCGACATGCTGCACTTCGAGATCCGCTATAACGGCAAACCGGTCGATCCGCTGCTGTACCTGCCCAGCAAGTAACCGGCGCGTCATCGCTCGGGCGGATCCCCGGCCCGGCCCAGCGCGCCGGGCGCTCAGCGGCGCGCGGTCCGATGGACCGCAAGCGGCGCCGCTTCGCCCGCTACAACGGCAAACCGGTCGATCCGCTGCTGTACCTGCCCAGCAAGTAACCGGCACGTCATCGCTCGGGCGGATCCCCGGCCCGGCGCAGCGCGCCGGGCGCTCAGCGGCGCGCGGTCCGGTGGACCGCAGGCGGCGCCGCTTCGCCCGCTACAACGGCAAACCGGTCGATCCGCGCCGTACCTGCCGCCGAAACAAGCCGGTGTTCATTGCGCGGCCGGATCCGCGGCGAAGCGCGTAGCCGTTGCCGGCTTTTGCTGTTGTAGGAGCGGCTTCAGCCGCGACCGCGCATTCCCTGTGATGGCCGGTCGCGGCTGAAGCCGCTCCTACAAGGAAGCGTGGCCGGTGAACTCGTGGATCAGGCGCCGCGCCGTGCGGCGTCAAGCTCAGCCTTCGAGCAGGAACCCGACCGCCACGCGCCGGCCTTCGGCGGCCAGCACGTTGTAGGTGCGCGCGGCGGCGGCGTTGTTCATCACTTCGATGCCGATGCCGCGGGTCAGGAACAGCGCCAGCGCCGCGGCGGGCGGGAACACCTGGCGCTCGCCGGTGCCCAGGATCACCAGCGCCGGGTTCAGTTCCAGCAGCGGCTGCAGTTGCTGCGGCTGCAGTTCGGCCGCGGCCGGCGCGTCCCACTGCTCGATGAGGGTGTCCGGGGCGAGGATGAAGCTGCGGGTGAGCAGGCGGTCGTTCACCTTCGCCTGGCGGCCGTCGGCCATGCGCAGGGTGTAGGCGTAGTCGGGCAGGTCCTGGGTCAGCTGCATGGGGTCACCGGGGCGCGATTAGCCGCGCGGCAGCACGATCTGGCGGTCTTCCTTGGCCGGGCGGTACAGGATCGCGGTATGGCCGATCCTTTGCACCAGCACGCTGTGCGATTGCGCGACCAGGCTGGCGATGGCCGCGTCGCGGGCCTCGCGGTCGTCGCCGCCGACCTTCACCTTGACCAGTTCGTGGCGCTCCAGCACCTCGTCCAGTTCGGCCAAAAAGGCCGGCGTGACGCCCTTGCCGCCGATCTGCAACAGGGGTTTGAGGTCGTGCGCCAGGCCGCGCAGGAAGCGGTTCTGGGACGGGGTCAGGCTGATCGACATGCAGGCGGGAACGGGGTTGCCAAGGGCGATCAGGGTATCATGGCCGTCCACCACGACCGCGATCCCATGGCAACCCGCAGCAAAAGCAGCCAACGCTGGCTCCGCGAACATTTCGCCGATCCCTTCGTCAAGAAGGCCCAGGCCGAAGGCATGCGTTCGCGTGCCGCCTACAAGCTGGAAGAGTTGCTGCAGCGCGACAAGCTGCTCAAGCCGGACATGGTGGTGGTCGATCTGGGCGCCGCGCCGGGCGGCTGGTCGCAGCAGGTGCGCAAGTCGCTGGGCGAGCGCGGGCGGGTGCTGGCGCTGGACATCCTGGAGATGCCGCCGCTGGCCGGCGTGGAGTTCCTTCACGGCGACTTCAGGGAGGAGGAGGTGCTATCGCAGTTCGAGGCGATGCTGGGCGGCAGCCCGGTAGACCTTGTGCTGTCGGATATGGCCCCCAATAAAAGCGGCATGGATGCGGTGGACCAGCCGCGGATGATGCATCTGGCCGAATTGGCGATGGCGTTCGCCGATACCCACCTCAAGCCGGGCGGGGCGTTCCTGATCAAGCTGTTCCAGGGCGTCGGGTCCGACGACTACATTCGCGAGATGCGCCGCCGCTATGAAAAGGTGTCCATCCGCAAACCGGCCGCATCGCGCAAGCGTTCGCCGGAGGTCTATGCCCTCGGGCAGGGCAAGCGCGCCCAGATCAAGTAAGCTGAACCCGTCGCATCACGCATCGAGAAAGAGTTGAAGGGACACCGGAGCCAATGAGGATGAACGACTTGACCAAGAATCTGTTGCTGTGGGTAGTCGTCGCCGTCGTGCTGATGGTGGTGTTCCAGAGCTTCTCGCCACGCCTGGCCGGCGGCGCCGGCAGCGACACCGTCACCTACACCCAGTTCCTGAAGGAAGTGGACGCCGGGCGGGTGAAGTCGGTCGACTTCACCGACGACACCGGGCTGTCGGTGACCGCGATCCGCTTCAAGCGCACCGACAGCAGCGAGAGCACGGTCTACGGGCCGCGCGACGACAAGCTGGTCGACGTGCTGTACAGCAAGAACGTGGAGATGACCCGGCAGAAGCCGGCCAATGGCCCGAGCTTCTGGTCGCTGGTGCTGAATTTCCTGCCGGTCATCCTGATCATCGGCTTCTGGCTGTTCATCATGCGCCAGATGCAGGGCGGCGGCGGCGGCGCCAAGGGCGCGATGTCGTTCGGCAAGTCGCGCGCCAAGCTGCAGGGCGAGGACCAGATCAAGATCACCTTCGCCGACGTCGCCGGTTGCGACGAGGCCAAGGAGGAAGTGGGCGAGCTGGTCGACTTCCTGCGCGACCCGACCAAGTTCACCAAGCTCGGCGGCAAGATCCCGCGCGGCGTGCTGATGGTCGGCCCGCCCGGCACCGGCAAGACGCTGCTGGCCAAGGCCATCGCCGGCGAGGCCAAGGTGCCGTTCTTCAGCATTTCCGGTTCGGACTTCGTCGAGATGTTCGTCGGCGTCGGCGCCAGCCGCGTGCGCGACATGTTCGAGCAGGCCAAGAAGCACGCGCCGTGCATCATCTTCATCGACGAGATCGATGCGGTCGGCCGCCACCGCGGTGCCGGCCTGGGCGGCGGCCACGACGAGCGCGAGCAGACCCTGAACCAGTTGCTGGTGGAGATGGACGGGTTCGAGGGCGGCGAGGGCGTGATCGTGATCGCCGCGACCAACCGTCCGGACGTGCTCGACCCGGCGCTGCTGCGCCCGGGCCGTTTCGACCGCCAGGTGGTGGTCGGCCTGCCGGACGTGCGCGGCCGCGAGCAGATCCTGAAGGTGCACATGCGCAAGCTGCCGCTGGCCGACGACGTCGAGCCGATGGTGATCGCGCGCGGCACCCCGGGCTTCTCCGGCGCCGACCTGGCCAACCTGTGCAACGAGGCGGCGCTGTTCGCGGCGCGCGAAACGGTCAAGGAGGTCCGCATGGACCACTTCGACCGCGCCCGCGACAAGATCCTGATGGGCGCCGAGCGCCGCTCGATGGCGATGAGCGAGGAAGAGAAGACGCTGACCGCCTACCACGAGGCCGGGCATGCGATCGTCGGCCGCGTGGTGCCGGAGCACGATCCGGTCTACAAGGTCACGATCATCCCGCGCGGGCGTGCGCTGGGCGTGACCATGTACCTGCCCGAAGGGGACAAGTACTCGATGAACCGCGTCGCGATCGAGTCGCAGCTGTGCTCGCTGTACGGCGGCCGCGTCGCCGAAGAGCTGATCTTCGGCACCGACAAGGTCACCACCGGCGCCTCCAACGACATCGAGCGCGCGACCAAGATGGCGCGCAACATGGTCACCAAGTGGGGCCTGTCCGACGAGCTGGGGCCGATCGCCTACGGCGAGGAGGACGACGAGGTGTTCCTGGGCCGTTCGGTCACCCAGCACAAGAGCGTGTCCGACGACACCGCGCGGCGCATCGACGAAGTGGTGCGTTCGATCCTCGACAAGGCCTATGCGAAGACCACGCAGATCCTGACCGAGAACCTGGACAAGCTGCACGTCATGGCCAACCTGCTGCTGGAATACGAGACCATCGACGTGCCGCAGATCGACGCGATCATGGAAGGCCGCGATCCGCCGCCGCCGATGGGCTGGGGCAAGTCCGGCAAGGACGGCGGCAACGACAAGGGCAATTCGCGGCCGCTGCCGCCGATCGCCGGGCCGGCCGAGCAGTTGTAAGCGCGCAGCCGGGTCTGTCGGAAAAGCCAGGGAGCGATCCCTGGCTTTTTTGTTGCCTGCGCGGCTGCATCCGGCGGCATCGGCGATCGCGTCAGGTACCTGGTGCCGCGGGGCGGCCGCACGTCGGCTTTCCATGAGCGGAGACATGGCATGGGCACAAATGCCGGGGCATGCGAATGCCTGCTGGCGGTGAAGCCTGGCCAGCCCCGGTTCGTCTGCGCTGCCGGCAGGCGACGCGCGCGTCGGTCTGACGGTCGTGGCGAATGCCGGGCGGATCAGGTCGCTGCTGCGCGCTGATGCGCACCGTTCGTATCCGTGCCGACGCAGCGCGCGTTCTGCCGCCCGCTTCGCGCCATCCGCCCTGGCGCTGCGCTGCTGTTCCGGCTGCATCGTCCGGGCCGGCGCTGCGCCTGCGGCGGACGCATGCGCCCGTCGTCGCTTGCGCTCCGACTGCGCGACAATAGCGCTCCAATCACCATCAGCGGCCGCCCATGCCATCGTCCCTCCGTCCGCCGTCGGTGGCGAACGCCGCCATCGCGACGACGCCTCGTACCGTCTTGGCAGTCGCACCGACCCGCATCCGCAACGCGCCCGCGCGCCGCGGCAACGACCAGGAGATCCACTGATGTTCGACACCTCGCCGAGCCTGGACTGCGGCGGACGCCGCCTGCTGCTGGACCGTCCGCGGGTGATGGGCATCGTCAACGTCACCCCCGATTCGTTTTCCGACGGCGGCGCGCACGCGACGCTGGAGGCGGCGGTGGCGCATGGCCTGCGCCTGGCGGAGGAGGGCGCGGACCTGCTCGACATCGGCGGCGAATCGACCCGCCCCGGCGCCACGCCGGTGCCGGTGGAGGAAGAGCTGCGACGGGTCATCCCGGTGATCGAACGGCTTGCCGCGCAGACCGCGCTGCCGCTGAGCGTGGACACGTTCAAGCCGGAGGTGATGCGGGCGGCGGTCGCCGCCGGCGCCGGCATGATCAACGACATCCAGGCCCTGCGCCGGCCCGGCGCGCTGGACGCGGCCGCGGAACTGCGCGTGCCGGTGGTGCTGATGCACATGCCCGAGGATGCCTACGCCGCCGGCAGCGCGCCGCACTACGACGACGTGGTCGGCGAGGTGCACCGGTTCCTGGCCGAACGCATCTTCGCCGCGGAGATGGCCGGCATCGACAAACGCCGCCTGCTGGTCGATCCGGGCTTCGGCTTCGGCAAGGGCACCGCCGACAACCTGCAATTGCTGGCGCAACTGCAGCGCCTGGTCGAACTCGGCGTGCCGGTCATGGCCGGGCTGTCGCGCAAGCGCAGCATCGGCGAGCTGACCGGGCGCAGCGCGCCGGAGCAGCGCGTGGCCGGCTCGGTCGCCGCGCACCTGCTGGCGGCGCAACGCGGCGCGCTGCTGCTGCGCGTGCACGACGTCGCCGCCACGGTGGACGCGCTGAAGGTCTGGCAGGCGCTGGCGGGGGTGCCGCTGCCGCGCAGCGGCGCCACGCCGGCCGCGGTCCGCTGGCCGGACGAGGATTGATGGCGGCCGACCGGCGCCCGCGCGCGATCGCGCTGATGGGGCCGACCGCGTCCGGCAAGACCGCCGCGGCGATCGCCCTGGCCGAACGCTACGGCGGCGAGATCGTCAGCGTCGATTCGGCGCTGGTGTACCGCGGCTTGGACATCGGCGCGGCCAAGCCCGATGCGCAGCAGCTGGCGCGGGTGCCGCACCATCTGCTGGACCTGCGCGACCCGTGGCAGACCTATTCGGCCGCCGACTTCGCGGTCGACGCGCGGGCCGCGCTGGACGCGATCGTCGCCGGCGGCCGCCTGCCGATCCTGGCAGGCGGCACCGGGCTGTATTTCCAGGCGCTGCTGGAAGGGCTGGCGCCGATGCCGCCGGCCGATCCGCAACTGCGCGCGGCGCTGGCCGCGCGCGCGCAGGACGAAGGCTGGGCGGCGCTGCACGCGCAGCTGCAGCAGGTCGATCCGCTGGCCGCGCGCCGGATCCGGCCCGGCGATGCGCAGCGCATCCAGCGCGCCTTGGAGGTGTTCCAGCTCACCGGCCGCCCGATCAGCGAGTGGCAGGCGCAGCCCGGACCGCCGCGGCTGCCGCTGCGGGTGCTGAAGCTGGTGCTGGCGCCGGCCGAGCGCGCGCTGCTGCACCGGCGCATCGAACTGCGCCTGAACGCGATGCTGGCGCAGGGTTTCCTCGACGAGGTGCGTGCGCTGCGCGCGCTGCCGGCGATGCGCCAGGTGGCGCAGCCGCTGGAGCTGCCGGCGGTGCGCGCGGTCGGCTACCGCCAGGCCTGGGAGCATCTGGACGGCGCCAGCGACGCGGCGACGTTCCGCGAGCGCGCGATCTTCGCCACCCGCCAGCTGGCCAAGCGCCAGCTGACCTGGCTGCGCGGCGAGCTGGACGCGCGCTGGTTCGACCCCGGCCGCGACGGCGCGCGGCTGGAGGGCGCGGTGGCGGACTTTCTTGGCTGATTTGGCTACCTGCCGCGCTGTGCTTGCGCCCGCGGTTGTGTAACATCGACGGTCCGGGCCACGGCAGGGGAGCTGCAGTGCCGACCCGGGCACATAAAAACTATAAACGGGAGTGAAGCATGTCCAAGGGGCAATCCTTGCAGGATCCTTTCCTGAACGCGCTGCGTCGCGAACGGGTGCCGGTGTCGGTGTACCTGGTCAATGGCATCAAGCTGCAGGGTACCATCGAGTCCTTCGACCAATTCGTGGTGCTGTTGCGCAACACCGTGAGCCAGATGGTCTACAAACATGCCATTTCCACCGTGGTGCCCGCGCGCAACGTGCGCGTCGGGCCAGGCGGCGGCTATGTGCAGCAGAGCGAGGGTGGCAGTGCGGGCGATGACGAAGCCGAGTAGGACGCAGTTGAAGAACGGGGCCGCGGGTGTTTGACCGTTCCCGCCGCGGCGAGCATGCCTTGCTGATCCAGCCCTATGCGGGAGGGCCGCTGGAGGACGACGTGCTGGAGGAGTTCGCCGACCTGGCGCGCTCCGCCGGCGCCAGCATCGCCGCCACGCTGACCGCGCGCATCGACAAGCCGAGCCCGTCGACGCTGATCGGCAGCGGCAAGCTGGAAGAGGTCAAGGCCGCGGCCGACGCCACCGGCGCCGACCTGATCCTGGTCAACCACGCGCTGAGCCCCGGCCAGGAGCGCAACCTGGAGAAGTACCTGGAGCGGCGGGTCATCGACCGCACCGGGCTGATCCTGGACATCTTCGCGCAGCGCGCGCGCAGCCACGAGGGCAAGCTGCAGGTGGAGCTGGCGCAGCTGCGCCACATGGCCACGCGGTTGGTCCGCGGCTGGACCCACCTGGAGCGCCAGCGCGGCGGTTCGATCGGCCTGCGCGGCCCTGGCGAAACCCAGCTGGAAACCGACCGCCGCCTGCTGCAGAAGCGGGTCGAACAGCTGCAGAAGCGGCTGGAGAAGGTCGAGGTGCAGCACACCCAGATGCGCCGCGCGCGGGTGCGCAGCGAACTGCCGCGGATCGCGGTGGTCGGCTACACCAACGCCGGCAAGTCGACCCTGTTCAATGCGCTGACCGGCGCCGAGGCCTACGCCGCCGACCAACTGTTCGCAACGCTGGACCCGACCGTGCGCCGCATCGCGCTGCCGGGCGGCAATGCGATGCTGGCCGACACCGTCGGCTTCGTGCGCAACCTGCCGCACGAACTGGTCGCCGCGTTCCGCTCGACCCTGTCCGAGGCGCGCGAGGCCGATTTCCTGCTGCACGTGGTCGATGCCGCCGACCCGCTGCGCGAGGAGCGCATCGCCCAGGTCGACGAGGTGCTGCACGCAGTCGGTGCCGGCGATCTGCCGCAGCTGCTGGTGTTCAACAAGATCGACCGCATCGAGGGCGCCGACGTGCGCCACGACGCGCAGGATGGCGTGCCCGACACCGCGCGCCGCGAGCGGGTCTGGATCTCGGCGCGCGACGGGCGCGGCCTGGACCTGCTGCAGAGCGTGCTCGGCCAGCGCCTGGGCCTGCAGCACGTGCAGGGCAGCCTGCGCCTGCCGTCCAGCGCCGGCCGCCTGCGTTCGCAGCTGCACCAGCTGCAGGTGATCCGCAGCGAGCAGGCCGACGAGGACGGCTGGCTGCTGCAGGTGGACATCCCGATCACCGAGGCCGAACGCCTGGCCGCCAGCGCCGACGGTGCGCCGATCCGCGCGCTGCTGCCGCCGCGCGAGGAAGAAGAGTGGCAACAGCGTTGACCGACGCGGGCGGATGATGCCGTTGCGTTCGATGCCGAGCCGCGTTTCAAACTCGGGCGTTATCGCTTGCGTGCATTTCTGTAGGAGCGACTTCAGTCGGGACGGACGTTACCGGTAACGCCCGTCGCGACTGAAGTCGCTCCCACAGTATCGCCGTCTCGATCGGCAAGCGCTTTCATTGCCGGATGATGGCCGGGGCACGCAGCGCGCCTGCGCCCGGTACATCCGGCCCCGCACCTGCATCACCATCGCTGAAGCCACGCATGCTGTCGCACCGCGCAGGCGCGACAGCGCTGGCGAATTGGGCTACAAAGCGCATTGGTTTCCCGAGCAGCGCCATGAACGTCCCCACCGATCCGGAACTCCTGCAGCTCGCCACTGCGCTCAGCGACCAGTTGCGCACCACGCGCGAGCGCCTGGTCACCGCCGAGAGCTGCAGCGGCGGCTGGATCGCCAAGGCGATGACCGACATCGCCGGCTCCTCGGACTGGTTCGACTGCGGCATGGTCGCCTACAGCTACGAGGCCAAGCAGGCCTTGCTCGGGGTGCGCCCGCAGACGCTGGAGCACCACGGCGCGGTCAGCCGCGAGACGGTGATCGAGATGGTGTCCGGCGCGCTGGTCAATTCCGGCGCCAGCATCGCGGTGGCGGTGACCGGCATCGCCGGCCCCGGCGGCGGTTCGGCCGACAAGCCGGTCGGCACCGTGTGGGTGGGCTGGAAGCGGCGCGGCGGCTACGCCAGCGCGCAACTGTTCCACTTCGACGGCGACCGCGACGCGGTGCGCCGGCAGACCGTCGCCGCGGCGCTGCGCGGCCTGGGCGCGCTGCTGTGAGCGGTGCCGCGCACTTGACCGACAGGCGCTAGGCGCCGCCATGTGGGAGGCGCTGAGCACCGTTCGCGACCTGGGGCGATTGCAGGAAATCGCCTCGGTGCTGATCCGCTACGGCTTCGGCGACGTGGTCCGCCGCATCGGCATGGCCGACGTGCTGGAGCGCGCCGGACGCCTGCTGCACTGGCACAACGCCGAGGAAATGCTGCGCATGTCGGCGCCGCAGCGGGTGCGGCGCGCGCTGCAGGATCTCGGCCCGACCTTCGTCAAGCTCGGCCAGGTGCTGGCCACGCGCGTGGACCTGCTGCCGCCGGACTGGATCGACGAACTCGGCGAGCTGCAGAACGCGGCGCCGGCGCTGCCCTACGAACAGATCCTGCCGCACCTGATCGAGTCGCTGGGCGAGGCGCCGTCGGCGATCTTCGCCCAGGTCGAGGAGGTCCCGCTGGCCGCCGCCTCGCTGGCGCAGACCCACCGCGCCTGGCTGCACGACGGCACGCCGGTGGTGATGAAGGTGCGCCGCCCCGGCATCCGCGACGTGATCGAGGCCGACCTGCGGTTGCTGGCGCGGCTGGCGGAGATCGTCGAGGCGCGCGCGGCCGACCTCAAGCGCTACCACCCGGCGGAGGTGGTGCACCAGTTCACCCTGTCGCTGCGGCGCGAACTGGACTTCGCCGGCGAATGCCGCAACGCCGAGCGCATCGCCGCCAATTTCCAAGGCCACGACGAGATCGTGATCCCGCGCGTGCACTGGCAATGGACCTGCGAGGCGCTCAACGTGCAGGATTTCGTCGCCGGCATCGGCGGGCGCGATCTGGCCGGGGTCGACGCCGCCGGCCTGGACCGGCGCCGGCTCGCCCGCGTCGGCGCCGACATCGTGCTGAAGATGGTGCTCGAGGACGGCTGCTTCCACGCCGACCCGCATCCCGGCAACATCTTCTACCTGCCGGGCGAACGCATCGCGGTGATCGATTTCGGCATGGTCGGGCGCATCTCCGAGCAGCGCCGCTACCAGGTGGTGCAGCTGCTGCACGGACTGGTCACCCAGGAAGCCGAAGCGGTCGCCGACGTGCTGCTGGAGTGGACCGACGGCGACGTCGAGATCGACGAGGCGCGGCTGCAGCTGGAGATCGCCGGGTTCGTCGACCAGTACCGCGGCGTGCCGCTGAAGGAACTGCGGATCGGCGCGATGCTCGGCGACGTCACCGCGATCCTGCGCCAGCACGCGCTGGCGCTGCCGGCCGACCTGGCGCTGATGATCAAGACCTTCCTGACCCTGGAAGGGGTGGGGCGCCAGCTCGATCCGGACTTCGACATGGCCAGCGCCGCGGCGCCGTACCTGGAGCGGGTGATGCTGCAGCGCTTCGCCCCGCGCGCGATGGCCAAGCGCGGCCGCCGCACCGTGCTCGGCGCGCTGGAACTGCTCGGCGACCTGCCGCGCGACACCCGCCGGCTGCTGCAGGCGGCGCGGCGCGGGCGGCTACAGCTCAACGTCGAGACCACCTCGCTGAAGGGGTTCGGCGACCAGGTCAACCGGGCCGCCAACCGGCTGACCATGGGCATCGTCACCGCGGCGCTGATCATCGGGTCCTCGATCGTGATGAACAGCGTCGGCGGCGTCTCCAGCCGCTGGCTGCTGGCGATCGGCGTGGGCGGCTTCATCGGCGCGGCGCTGTCGGGCGTGTGGATCCTGATCTCGATCTGGCGCAGCGGCCGCTGAGCGGAGCGGGCGGCACTGTCGAAGAATGCAACTGCCGTGCGCGTGCGCGAAGGGCCGTGTCTGCGCCGTACGTGGCCGACGCTTGTGTGCCGTGGGTGGCCGCAATCGCACGGTGCCCTTGGATGTCCGGCCACGGCATGGCGACCCCTGGCCTGGGCGCTGATGTCCAGGCTGGGCCCGGGGTCAGCGCCTCGCGGCCGCTGCCGTAGCGGCGACGTTCCCGCCACAGGCCACGCAACAGTTGCCCATTTCCGTTTTTAGTAGTATTACTACTAACCATGGAACTGACCGAAACCCAGCAAGCGATCCTCGACCTGATCGCCGAGCGCATCGAGCACGACGGCGCGCCGCCGTCGCAGACCGAGATCGCCCGCGCCTTCGGCTTCAAGGGCGTGCGCGCCGCCCAATACCACCTGGAAGCCCTGGAGCAGGCCGGCGCGATCCGCCGCGTGCCCGGCCAGGCGCGCGGCATCCGGCTGGTGACCGGCGCGGCCGCACCGGCGCCGGCACCGCAGGTCGACAGCGCCGACATCCTGCGCCTGCCGGTGCTGGGGCGGGTCGCCGCCGGCCTGCCGATCGGCGCGGACATCGGCTCGGACGATTTCGTGGTGCTGGACCGGGTGTTCTTCTCGCCCGCGCCGGATTACCTGCTGAAGGTGCAGGGCGACTCGATGCGCGACGAAGGCATCTTCGACGGCGACCTGATCGGCGTGCACCGCACCCGCGACGCCCGCTCCGGGCAGATCGTGGTGGCGCGGATCGACGAGGAGATCACGGTCAAGCTGCTGAAGATCGGCAAGGACCGCATCCGCCTGCTGCCGCGCAACCCGGACTACGCGCCGATCGAGGTCCTGCCCGACCAGGATTTCGCCATCGAAGGCCTGTACTGCGGCCTGTTGCGCCCCAACCGCTGAACGTCCTTGCGTGAGCAAGGAATCCGCTACACGGCAGGCCGGAGTTTCCCGACCCGCCACCTCGCTGTTCGCCGCTGCTGTAGACCTGCCCGGACGAATTATTTTTTCTTTGCCCCGCACTGTCTCAGCCTGTGCGATACCTGGCCGCTAAATTGAACCTACCCCGCAAATCACCCTCACCTCCGAAGGACACCAAAATGGACGAGAACAAGAAGCGCGCGCTCGCCGCCGCCCTGAGCCAGATCGAGAAGCAGTTCGGCAAGGGATCGGTGATGCGGATGGGCGATCGCGTCATCGAAGCCGTGGAAGTGATTCCGACCGGCTCGCTGATGCTGGACATCGCGCTGGGCATCGGCGGCCTGCCGAAGGGCCGCGTCGTCGAGATCTACGGTCCGGAATCCTCGGGCAAGACCACCCTGACCCTGCAGGCCATCGCCGAATGCCAGAAGAAGGGCGGCACCGCCGCCTTCATCGACGCCGAGCACGCGCTGGACCCGATCTACGCGGCCAAGCTCGGCGTCAACGTCGACGAGCTGCTGCTGTCGCAGCCCGATACCGGCGAGCAGGCCCTTGAGATCGCCGACATGCTGGTGCGCTCGGGTTCGGTCGACATCGTGGTGGTCGACTCGGTTGCCGCGCTGACCCCGAAGGCCGAAATCGAAGGCGAGATGGGCGACCAGCTGCCGGGTCTGCAGGCCCGCCTGATGAGCCAGGCGCTGCGCAAGCTGACCGGCAACATCAAGCGCTCCAACACGCTGGTGGTGTTCATCAACCAGCTGCGCATGAAGATCGGCGTGATGATGCCCGGCCAGAGCCCGGAAGTGACCACCGGCGGCAACGCGCTGAAGTTCTACGCCTCGGTGCGCCTGGACATCCGCCGCATCGGCGCGATCAAGAAGGGCGACGAGATCATCGGCAACCAGACCAAGATCAAGGTGGTCAAGAACAAGCTGGCGCCGCCGTTCAAGCAGGTCATCACCGAGATCCTGTACGGCGAGGGCATCAGCCGCGAAGGCGAACTGATCGACATGGGCGTGGAAGCCAAGTTGGTCGAAAAAGCCGGTGCCTGGTACAGCTACGGCAGCGAGCGCATCGGCCAGGGCAAGGACAACTCGCGCCAGTACCTGCGCGACAACCCGCAGGTGGCGGCGAAGCTGGAAAGCGAGCTGCGCGAGAAGTTCCAGCCGACGGAAATCGCGCCGAGCGCGGCCGAGGCTGAAGACGCCGACGCTGACGTCGAGGCGTGATGGTGTTCTGCCGGGGGAGCGGTGGAGTCAGTGCCGCTTGTCTCCCTCGGCAGTCTTGAGCAAGCCAGGAGGGCGGGTGCCAGGGACGGCACATTGATCGTGATGGCGAACCTCCATGGGTGACGACGAACAAGCACAGCAACCGCGCCGGCGCCGCCGGCAGCCGGAACAGACGCCGCTGCAGAAGGCCCTGGGCCTGCTGGTGCGCCGCGAACATTCGCGCAAGGAACTGACCCGCAAGTTGCGGGTACGCGGCGTGGAGCCGGACGTCGCCGCCGCCGCGGTGGAGCGCCTGGCCGGCGAGGGCTGGCAGGACGATGGCCGCTTCGCCGAACTGCTGGTGCGCAGCCGCGCCAATACCGGCTACGGGCCCTTGCACATCCGTGCCGAACTGGGCACCCATGGCCTGGACAGCGAGGCCATCGCCACCGCGATGGCCGCATTCGACGGCGACTGGACCGAAAACGCCCGCGATCTGGTGCAGCGGCGCTTCGGCGCGGCCGGGCCGGTGGACCTGCAACAGCGGCGCAAGGCCGCCGACCTGCTGGCGCGGCGCGGTTTCGATGGCGACAGCATCCGCGCGGCCACGCGCTACGAGCCGGAGGACTGAGCGGGCCGGGCCTGCTAACCTTGGCGGATCGCCTTGTCCGGTTTCCGCACGCCCTCATCTTGAGGGGGTACGCCCGGAAACCCGTCCGCTCGTCTATAGCCAGCCCATGAACGCACCCGCCAAATTCTCCACCTCCCAGATCCGCAGCGACTTCCTCGAGTTCTTCAACTCCAAGGGCCATACCATCGTTCCGTCCGCGCCGCTGGTGCCGGGCAACGATCCGACGCTGCTGTTCACCAATTCCGGCATGGTGCAGTTCAAGGACGTGTTCCTGGGCGCCGAGAAGCGCAGCTACGTGCGCGCGGCCGACGTGCAGCGCTGCCTGCGCGCCGGTGGCAAGCACAACGACCTGGATTCGGTCGGCTACACCGCGCGCCACCACACTTTCTTCGAAATGCTGGGCAACTGGTCGTTCGGCGACTACTTCAAGAAGGAGGCGATCGCCTGGGCCTGGGAACTGTTGACCCAGGTCTGGAAGCTGCCCGCCGAGCGCCTGCTGGTCACCGTCTACCACACCGACGAACAGGCCTACGAACTGTGGCGCGACATGATCGGGGTGCCGCCGGAACGGATCGTGCGCATCGGCGACAACAAGGGCGCGCCGTACGCCTCGGATAATTTCTGGCAGATGGCCGATACCGGCCCCTGCGGCCCGTGCACCGAGATCTTCTACGACCATGGCGCGCACATCGCCGGCGGCCCCCCGGGCTCGCCGGACGAGGACGGCGACCGCTTCATCGAGATCTGGAACCTGGTGTTCATGCAGTTCGACCGCCAGCCCGACGGCACCCTGGTGCCGTTGCCGGCGCCGTGCGTGGACACGGGCATGGGCCTGGAGCGCCTGGCCGCGATCCTGCAGCACGTGCACAGCAACTACGAGATCGACCTGTTCCAGGCGCTGATCCGCCACGCCTCCGAGCTGACCGGCATGGCCGACCTGGAGAACAAGTCGCTGCGCGTGATCGCCGACCATATCCGCGCCTGCTCGTTCCTGATCGTCGACGGCGTGCTGCCGTCCAACGAGGGCCGCGGCTATGTGCTGCGCCGGATCATCCGCCGCGCCCTGCGCCACGGCTGGATGCTCGGCGTGCGCCAGCCGTTCTTCCACAAGATGGCGGCCACCCTGTCCGAGCTGATGGGCGAGGCCTATCCGGAACTGCCGGCGGCGCTGCCCACCGTGCAGCGGGCGCTGCAGGCCGAGGAGGAGCGTTTCGCCGAGACCCTCGACGCCGGCATGAAGATCTTCGACGAGATCGCCGCCCGGGCCAACGGCAGCATCCCCGGTGCCGATGCGTTCCGCCTGTACGACACGTACGGCTTCCCGGTCGACCTCACCGCCGACATCGCCCGCGAACGCGGCATGGACGTGGACATGGCCGGTTTCGAGACCGCGATGGAGCGCCAGCGCGAGACCGCGCGCGCGGCGGGCAAGTTCGGCGGCGGCACCACGCTGCCGGCCGATCTGGTGGCGCAGCTCGCGCCCACCGGCTTCCTCGGCTACGACGCCTTGCAGGCCGATGGACTGAAGGTGGTCGCGCTGTTGAAGGACGGACGCCCGGTCGAGTCGATCGCGGCCGGCGATGCGGCGATCGTGCTGCTCGATCGCACCCCGTTCTACGCCGAATCCGGCGGTCAGGTCGGCGACCTGGGCCAGCTGAGCGCGGACGGCGTGCTGTTCGAGGTCGAGGAGACGCAGAAGTTCGCCGGCCAATTCCATGGCCACGTCGGGCAGTTGCGCAGCGGCCGCCTGCAGATCGGCGCCACGCTGTCGGCGCAGGTCGACAGCGCGCGCCGCGGCGCCACCATCCTCAACCATTCCGCCACCCATCTGCTGCACGCCGCGCTGCGCGAGGTGCTCGGCACCCACGTGCAGCAGAAAGGCTCGCTGGTCGCGCCGGACCGGTTGCGCTTCGACTTCTCGCACTTCCAGCCGATGAGCGCCGAGGAACTGGCGGTGATCGAGCGCAAGGTCAACGCGCAGGTGCGCGCCAACCATGCGGTCGAAGTGCACCACATGGGCATGCAGGAGGCGCTGGACTTCGGCGCGATGGCGCTGTTCGGCGAGAAGTACGGCGAACGCGTGCGCGTGCTGCGCATGGGCGACTATTCCACCGAGCTGTGCGGCGGCACCCATGTCGCGCGCACCGGCGACATCGGCCTGTTCAAGATCACCAGCGAGGGCGGCGTGTCCGCCGGCGTGCGCCGCATCGAGGCGGTGACCGGGCAGGGCGCCCTGGACCATGTGGCGGCGGAGGAAGCCAAGCTGCGCGAGGCGGCCGAGCTGGTCGGCGGCAGCGCCGGCGACGTGGTCGACAAGATTCGCCAGCTGGGCGACAAGCACAAGCGCCTGGAGCGCGAACTGGAAGCGCTCAAGGCCAAGCTGGCCTCCGGTGCCACCGCCGATCTGGCCACCGCGGCGGTCGACGTGGGCGGAGTCAAGGTGCTCGCCGTACGCCTGGAAGGCTTCGATGCCAAGGCCCTGCGCGAGGCCATGGACCGCCTGAAGCAGCAGTTGGGCGACAGCGTGATCGTGTTGGCCGGGGCCAGCGAGGGCAAGGCGGCCCTGGTGGCCGGGGTGAACGGTAGCCCAATGGGACGGGTCAAGGCCGGGGAACTGTTGGGCCATATCGCCAGTCAGATCTCGGGCAAGGGCGGCGGCCGCCCGGATCTCGCCCAGGGTGGTGGCGAGGACGGGCCCGCCCTTGCCCTTGCGCTCGAGGGCGTGCCCGCCTGGGTCAAGCAACATCTCCCCTGAACATGAAGCTGCGCCGCCTTGCTGGCAGGGCGCGGCTTCCCTTAACATCGATCTTCTTTTCCCTTTCGTTATGGGGCGCCCCGTCGGGACGCCGTACCGGTGGGAATCACCGGTTCCCTGGAGAATTTAAAACATGTTGATCCTGACTCGCCGGGTAGGCGAAACCTTGATGATCGGCGATTCGGTCACCGTGACGGTGCTTGGGGTCAAGGGCAATCAAGTGCGCATCGGCATCACCGCGCCGAAGGATGTGGCGGTGCATCGCGAAGAGATCTATCAGCGCATCCAGCGCGGTGACGAGCCGACCTCGCACGGCGGCGGCCATGGCGATCAATCTGCCGATTGATGGGCCGAAAGGGTTTACCTGAGACCCAACAAACCGGTATCCTTCGCGCCCGGTCGCGGAATATCCGCAACGCATGAATCCGGAGTGATGCCCGAGCGGCTGAAGGGGCTCCCCTGCTAAGGGAGTATAGGGTCAAAAGCTCTATCGAGGGTTCGAATCCCTCTCACTCCGCCAGTGTCAAGGAAACGCCCGCAAATCAACGATTTGCGGGCGTTTTTCTTTTCGGCCACCTTGGACACTCGCTTGGACACTTCCATGCGGGTAGCGCACTACCTCACCCGCGGCGAGACCGGCCGCTGCTACGTTCGTTTGCGCATTCCTGCGGATCTGCAGGCGCGCTTCGGCCGTAAAGTCGTCAAGCGGAGCACCGGCACGACCTGCGATCGCGCCGTGCTTGGCTACGCGTTGCTGATGCAGCAGCGCTATGCTCGAGCCTTCGCAGCCATCAGGAACGGCAGCATGGGATCAGAGCTGGATGAGCTCTGGGGAGCCTGGAGGGCACGTCGTCGCTCGAGCTGATCCTCAAGGACGTGAAGCTGGCCGGTCGCGGTGTCGGGAGGTCATTGGCATTCAGGTGCTAAAACTTGCCACGGTCGTGTGTTTACCGAACAGCGGCGGACCTCGGTCTGCGGCGTGCCCCAAGCTCAAGGCCAGCCAGGCAGCGACGGCGCAGTGGCGATGAGCCGCGAAGGGGAGGCGATGCTTCGAAGGCAGGGCTGGAGGCCTCCTATGGCGAGGCCAAGAGGCGGTTCCGCCGAGCCGCGCCAGGAGAGTGCCCCATGACGCGCTTGTAGGCGCGACTGAAAGCTGCCTGCGACGCGTAGCCGAGACGCTCTGCCACTGCCTCTATGGATAGGCTCTGGTGGGTCAACCATTGGCTTGCCAACTGCATTCGCAGCTCAGTCACGTAACGCAGGGGCGCGGTTCCAATGACGCTCTGGAACCGATCGGCGAACACGGATCTTGAGACGTTTGATTCTGCAGCCAGCGCTTCGACGGTCCAATCGCGCCCGGGGTCTCTGTGCAGGGCAAGCAACGACAGCGATAGACGAGGGTCGCGCATGGCCATGACCAAGCCTGACGCTCCTTCGCAACCGCGCTCGACCCAGTCACGGACGATCATGGCGGCGACTGCATCCGCCAGCCGGGCGAGTATTCCGGCAAATCCAATACGTCCTGAACACACCTCGCGCTTCATCGCGTCGACCATCGGCAACAGCCCAGGAAACTGAGCGGCGTTGCCATCGGCCAACATCACGGCCGGCATCAACTTGCTCAACCCATGCATGCCACCCAGATCGAACACCATGCATCCGTGGAAGAGCACAGCGCTTGGCACGGGATGTGTGCTCGGGCATGTGTCTATCCCGCTCACCGCGTCACCTAGTGGGGCTGCGTCTATCGTTTCTAAGCACTGGACTGGATGGTCCTCGCCAGACGACAACGCGTGTCCTTCTCCGCGGGGAACAAGCACGACGTCCCCGGCGGATAGAAGGTGTTGGCTGCCGTCCGCGCCACGAAGAATCGCATTGCCCACCGCCAAGTAGTGGAAGTAGGCATGCCCTGGCTTCGGGGGAAATCCAAGCCCAAAGGTCGGCCCGGTCTGAATGCGTCGGTATTGGACGCCATGTAACCGCATGCCGGTCAGCAGCTGGCTGATTAGGTCGGTGGGCTGGGGTGGAGCGTGGCTCATCGAGGCCGCCAGGGGTTTCGATCAAAAATACAGGTCGGACAATCATAGATCATCCTGACTTGGCTCCATAGACTCTCGGCTGCACGATTGCACTGGGATCTTTGATGAGTAATGACGTAGTTGATGCCGCAGGCGCGCCTGATTCTGTGGCATGGGGCAGCGGGGAGCCGTCCTCATCGGCGTGGGTGGCCGTGTTTTCGCTGGCCATGGGTGTCTTTGGGCTGCTCACGGCCGAATATCTGCCTGCCAGCCTGTTGACGCCGATGGCGGCGGATCTGGGTGTGTCGGAGGCGCTGGCCGGTCAAGCAGTGACGGTCACTGCTGTGGTGGCCCTGTTCGCTGGTCTGCTTGTGCCTCGGCTGACCCGTTCGATGGACAGGCGCCTGGTGCTGTTGAGTTTCACGGGTCTGATGATCCTCTCCAACGCCTTGGTGGCGCTGTCTTCCAGCATGGGAGTCCTCCTGGCGATGCGAGTCCTTCTGGGCGTCGCGCTGGGCGGTTTCTGGAGCATGGCAGCGGCCGTGGCCATGCGGTTGGTGCCACCACAGCGCGTGCCTCGCGCGCTTTCGATCATCTTCAGCGGGATTGCGGTCGGCACGGTGGTATCCGTTCCGTTGGGGAGCTACCTGGGAGGGCTGCTGGGCTGGCGCAGCGCCTTCTGGGCTGCGACGGCGGTAGGTGGACTCACTTTTGCATTCCAGTGGTTCACGCTGCCCCGAATGGCCCCGCGCAAGGCGGCACTCCCAGAGTCGGTGGTGGGGCTCTTGCGCCGGCCAGGCGTTGCGGTCGGAATGCTGGGCTGCGTTCTGGCGCACACCGGTCAATACTCGCTCTTTACCTATATCCGCCCAACGCTGGAGAGCCTGGGGCAGATGAGCGCCGATGGCCTGGCGCTGATTCTGCTCGGATTCGGTGTGGCGAACTTTGTCGGCACACTACTGGCCGGCTGGCTCATGGAGCGCAGTTTGAAAGTCACTTTGGTGATCATGCCTGCCTTGGTAGGCGTAGCCGCGCTCGGCATGGTCCTGTTGCCGGTGGGCGTTGGCGGGCTATCGTTCCTTGTCGCGCTCTGGGGCCTGGCCTTCGGTGGCGTGCCCGTTGCCTGGTCGAGCTGGGTCGCACGTGCCGTGCCCGACCAAGCCGAGAGTGCCGGCGGGATGGTCGTCGCCGCGGTGCAGTCCTCTATCGCGGCGGGGGCCGCCTTGGGCGGCCTGGTGTTCGGACTGGGGGGCATCATTGCAGTCCTCATTGTTGCCGCGGCGGTGATGCTCCTCGCTAGCCTGCTCATTGCGTTCCGAGTCAGGGTGAACTCGCCGACATCCTCCCAAGTCCCCGCATCGCATTTTTAGAGGATGGTGCCCTGGCTATCGCTCTTGGGGCCGGGGCGCCTACGAAGACCCAACCGAGCAATGAGGAGCCGGCTTCTCCTGGGCTTGATCCTTCAGCGCATCCGACATGAAATCTAACGGCCGCCCTGAAACTTGAAGGTGAAGCGAGCGGCGGACGCGGCGGTCTCCCCACCGAGGGGGACGGGTGTTGCGTCGACCAGCGTCAACATGCCATCGGCAACAGGGACCGGAATACCCAGCGTGAGGTCGATCTGTTTGGACCAGCCGCCACCGAGCACTGTCGCCCTGACGATCAGCCGTCCCGCGTGAATGCATTGAACGTCGACCGGGCAACGGCTGTCTTCGATGACGCGTTCGGGGCGCACCCTGGGCCCATCGACCGCGGCAATTTCTCCCAGACGCACAGGACCTTCGATGGGACGGCTCGCGACTGGACCACCTGCCGCGCATCCTGCAAGCGAGATGGCCACAAGCGAGGCAAGCACCAGGGTTCGGACGGGATGGATACGTTCCACGGCGGTGGTCATGCTCGCGTGTTGTGGGGATAGAACTGATGGGCTCGGCAAGCTGTGCTCATGTATCGATTGCCTCAATGTGATGCGGCATCAGTTCACCATGGTGCTCTGGCAAGCGCCAGTCGCTTTGCTTGTCGTCGAGGGTGGAGAGGTGTGGGATGGTCGGGTTATCGGCATGGTCGGATCCCGAACAGGCGCGCAATCTCTATGGCGTCGAACGCCGGACGACATTGAGGCATAGTGAATCAAGCGGAAACGGTTCTGGCCCCTGGATGGTGCGGAGTGGTTCGCTCCGGCCCATCACTTAAGGCCCCCCGACCTTGGTCGGGAGAGCCGATACCTACCTCAGTCGCGGGCATTGTCCCGCGCCTTGCCGACTTCGCTTTGCACCTTGCCAACGCCCTTCTGAAGCTTGCCTTCGACTTCCTGCGTCTTGCTTCCGGTGACCTTGCCGGCGACTTCTTTGATGGTGCCCTTGACCTGGTTCTTGGCGCCTTCGGTGCGATTCTTGTCCATGTTCAACTCCACCAGTAAGTGAGTGCCCGTGAGTGGGCACCGTCACGCTGCGCGCAGGCCGGTATGGCTCGGGTGAAGATTGGGCTGGCTTGGCAATGCCGTTTAGGCACGGGGCGGTTTGAGTGCCGACGCCCGCATCCGCACAGCAGCACTTCCTGTCAGGGCACACCCATCCCACTGCATGGTCCAAGGTCCCCCATCAGGGCGGGCGCAGCGTGCTTGCTCTCACCAGCACTGGGCCTCTCAAAAGGACCTTGGCTTCGCTGTCCGACCGCAAGGACAGGCCTCCTCCTCGACGCTGACGCTTTGTTGCGGCCCTACGTTGTGCGCCGCTTGCGCGGTGCTCACTCCGGGTGCGGTCGAGCCTGACGCTTCGCCTGCCGGTTCCGACGAGGTGCCTTTCGCGCCGGTGGAGAGAATCGATGAAGCGACCCAAGCCCGGAAGGCCCAATACCAGCTCCAGATGGACGAGGAGGGCATCTTGCTCGCAGCAGCCAACATCCTGAGCAACGCCTGCGGCGGCTGGGCCACATCACAGCCCCGAGCAGGCAGGCAGCTACCTGGTCGCCCGCTGCGCCCACCTGCTGCACGAAGTCTTCGGCGTCGTCTTCCTCGACACCAAGCACCACATGGCCACCGAGCACTTGTTCACCGGCACCACCAACAGCTGCGAAGTCCACAATCGGGTGGTCGCCAAGCGCGCCCTGGAACTCAATGCGGTCGCCGTCATCCTCTTCCACAACCATCCGAGCGGGAATCCGGAGCCCCAGTGAAGCCGACCGCCAGGTCACCGAGCGCCTGAAGAAAGCCTTGGGTCTGCTGGACATTCGAGTCTCGACCACCTGTCATCGGTGGTATGGGCAGCACCTAGAAACTCGAAAATCGCCCGCGGCTGCTTAGGTCTTTTTCTGTCCGACCAGCCCCGCGTCGAACGCCTGCCTCGCCGCATAGACGGCGGCCCGGTTCTGCATGGCCCATTCACCCAGCGCGCGGGCAGGCAGGAGGATCGACCGGCCGAGGTCTGTCAGGGCGTAGTCGACACGCGGCGGGATGGTTGGCGTCACCGTCCGGGTAATGAAGCCGTCGCGCTCGAGACCCCGAACGGTCAGGGTCAGCATCTTTTGAGAAACGCCGCCGATGACACGCTTCAGTTCATTGAAGCGGTGCGGTCTCTCACCGAGCGCGGCGATCACCAGGATGCTCCATTTGTCACCGACGCGCGCCAGCACCTCGCTGACCTGCATGCAGTCGTCGGCCGAATGAATCTCTGAGCTGTCAGTCACTTGGATGTGCCTTCGGTTACGACAATGTGCCGTCTTGCGGCCAAAACTTCGCTGGATTATCGTCCTCGCAGGCACAAATTGGAAGTGAGGCACAAATTGAAACTACTGCGTATCGACAGCGCTATCACCGGTGAGGGGTCGGTCAGCCGCAAACTGACGGCCGACGTCGTCTCCCGTTTTCGCCAAGCCCATCCCGCTATTGAGGTGGCGTACCGAGACCTCGTCGCCGAGCCGCTCGACCATCTCACCTTGGCGGACATGCCTCCGCCCGGCCAGAGCACGCCCGTGCTCGAACAATTCCTGGCGGCCGACGTGGTCGTGGTCGGCGCCCCCATGTACAACTTCACCCTGCCGACCCAGCTCAAGGCTTGGATCGACCGGATCCTCGTGGCCGGGAAGACCTTCCGGTATTCCGAAACAGGCCCAGTCGGTCTCGTGGCCAGCAAGAGGATCATCATCGCAGTCGCGCGCGGTGACCTCTATAGCGCAGGTTCGCCTTCAGCAGCGGCGGAACACCTCGAAACCTATCTCCGGACCGCCTTCGGTTTCGTCGGCGCCACGCCGGAGTTCGTGATCGCCGAAGGCATGCTCATCGGACCCGATGTCCGGGCCGCCGCGATCGCGAACGCTGATCAGGCGGTCGCGGCGTTGGCCACTTAGGCCTCGGTCGAACCGCGGCGCCTTCACGATAAGCAAGGATCACAGAGATGACCAATCAACGTCGACTTCAATCCGTTCGACCCGCCAGCCGTCAGGACCTTGGCAACTTGTACACGAGACACGTCTTCTCGGTGACCGATGCACTCGACCCGTTCCTGTTGCTCGCCCATCATGGGCCGCAAACCTTCCCGCCAGGCAGCACGATGCCCGAGTTCGGTCCGCATCCGCATCGTGGCTTTGAAACGGTCACCTTCCTGCTGGCCGGCGATTCCATCCATCAAGACTCAGACGGTCGTGAGGTCATGACCCACGCCGGTGGTGTGCAATGGATGACGGCGGGATCCGGTGTGGTGCATAGCGAGAAGTCGCCGGACGACTTCTGGTCGCGGGGCGGCGATCTCGAGGTTCTACAGCTTTGGGTCAACCTGCCTTCGCGGCTCAAGATGACGCCGCCGCGCCTCGAAAACATCCAGCCGACCGATATCGTCCCGGTTCCTCTGCCGAACGACGCTGGCAAGCTGAATCTGATTTCAGGAAGATTCGGCGGGCGGACCGGCCCCGTGGACTCGCTCACGGGCGTGTTCGTCTCGACCGTCTTCCTTGCTGCCAGCGGGCGTGTAGCGCTTACAGCGCCCGCCGGGCGACGGGTCTTGTTCTATGTAATCAGGGGACTTCTGACCTTGGCTGAGGCGAGTGTGGGCGAAGGCGATTTGGTCCGGTTCGAGGATGACGGAGAGACCATCGAGGTGACCGTCGATGAGGATGCCCTGGTGCTTTTCGCTCATGGCGACGTCATTGGAGAGCCTGTCGTCGCGCGAGGCCCCTTCGTCATGAATACCGACGCCGAGATCAAACAGGCCTACGCCGATTTCCGAAACGGCGCCTTCGGAACGGTCTCGCGCCTGATGGCCGGCAGCGAGCAAGTGCGAACACTGAAGCGCCAGTTCAGTGCCTGACTTGGCTGTCTTCTCCGTCTGCCATTGTCAGCCGCGAGGCGCCGCGCGAACGTGCTTGGTTGCGGATGTCGTGATCGTCGCGGCTTTCCACATGCCTCAACAGCGTGCCGACCAACTCAGCGTCTTCTAGCGCTTCTGCGCCAGCCAGGAACACAAGCTCTGCGACTCGTATGCGTCGCTTGGTTTCTTCGCGGCGCTGTTGTTCCTTCGCTCTCGCCGCTTGGCGCTGACTGGCTAAAAACTCCTTCGCATGCAGCTGGGCCAGTCGTTCTGTGGCTCGCTGGATTCCCTCGCTTGGCTGCTGGAACGGTGGGCAGCCTTGGCTGCAGCGCAAGTTCCCGGCTCCCATTCACGCAAGTGGACAGGTAGAGGATGAGTAGACAAGTAGGGGATGGGCGAAGCGCACAGCTTCGTTCTTGCTGTTCCCATCACGCAGCCTCGTGCAAAAAGGCTCCTACTTGCCCGCCGATCCAACAGGCCTGGCCTTGAGAGCCGTATTCACGCATCGGGAGAGCCACATGCGCCGCATCTTGTCCGTAGCACTGCTCGGGTTGTTGGTAGGTCACGCGCACGCGCAGCAGGGGGACGGCACCGACGTGCCGGCGCAGGTGCACACGTTCAAGCCCGACAAGGTGGATGCCACGCCCAGGCAAATCGCGGGGCTGAAGGTTCCGGCAGGCTTTCAAGTAAAGGCTTTCGCTACCGGGCTGAAGAACGCCCGCATCATCGCGGTGGCGCCGGGCGGCAACATCTACGTCTCCCGGCGCGATCAGGGCGACGTCCTGCTGCTGAAGGATGCCAACGACGACGGCAAGCTCGACGCGCCACCCAAGGTCGTGGCCAATCGATCCGGTGCGCATGGATTGGCGATCCGTGACGGCCAGCTTTACCTGGTCACGGTCAAGGAACTGTTCGTCGCCCCGATCCTGAACGACGGAACCCTTGGGCCGCTCAAGTTGCTGGTCGGCGACCTGCCCGATGGCGGGCAGCATCCGAACCGGACGATGGCGTTCGGTCCCGATGGCATGCTCTATCTGAGCATCGGCTCGACCTGCAACGCGTGCAACGAAACCAATCCTGAGCACGCGACGCTGCTGCGCGTGTCCCCGGATGGCAAGTCCCGCACCATCTTCGCCAGCGGCCTGCGCAACACCATCGGCTTCGACTGGGATCCGAGCACTGGTGAGTTGTGGGGCGTGGACCAGGGCATCGATTTCCTGGGCGACGAGGTCCAGCCCGAGGAACTCAACCACATCGTCAAGGGCAAGCAATACGGCTGGCCTCATATCTGGGGCAAGGACGGGATCAATCCACAGAGCACGCCGCCGGGCGGGATGACGAAGCAGCAGTGGGCGGCCATCAGCGAGCCGATGGTCCTGGGCTACACGGCTCATGCCGCCGCCATGCAGTTCCACTTCTATCGTGGCGCGTCCTTCCCGGCCGATTACAGGGGCGATGCGTTCATCACCTTCCGCGGGTCGTGGAACCGCAAGCCGGCGTCCGGCTACGAGGTGGTCCGGCTGAAGTTCGAGAACGGCAAGCCCGTCGCTTTCGAACCGTTCGTCACTGGCTTCCTGACCGAGGGCGGCACGAAGCACTTCGCGCGTCCCGTGGGTCTGGCGGAAACGGCCAGCGGTGCGCTCTTGGTCTCGGACGATGCCAATGGCGTCATCTATCGCATCTCGGCCAAGGGCGCCTCGACGCGGTCTGCCGAAGCAAAGCAGCCCAACGAAGCGCCGGCAGCGTCGCTTGAGAAGCAGGTCAACCAGGGCAATGGCGTGCCGCTTGCGCTGGCTCGCTCCGAGACCAACGGCAAGGGAACCCTCGCCGTGACTGCGCCTGCATTTGCCAGTGGCGCTGCGATGGACAAGCGCTTCAGCGACTACGCCGACGGCGTCTCGCCGGCGTTGTCCTGGAAGGCGGTCGCCAACGCCAAGTCCTACGTCGTGATCGTGGAAGATCCCGACGCCAAACCCATCACGCCGTTCGTCCATTGGGTTGCGTGGAACATTCCCGCCAAGGTCACCCAACTGCCCGAAGGCCTGCAGGAGCAAATGCGCCTGACCGAGCCCGACGGCATGCTCCAGGGCGCGACGAGCCGCGGTTCGGTCGGCTACTACGGGCCGCATCCGCCGGTGGGCGACCCTCCGCACCACTATCACTTCCAGATCCTTGCACTCGACACGATGCTGGACGTCAAGCCTGGTGCGACCCGAGACGAGGTGCTTGCCGCGGCTTCGGGCCACGTCCTGGCAACGGGCGAAACGGTCGGCACTTACGCGCAAGCTGTGGCTCCACTGAAGTGATCGACGAGTTGGCCCGGTCCTCGGGGGGACCGGGTGGACGCGCGGATCGGTTGCGTGCTGCCTACGCGCTTCAGCCGTTGGGGTTGCTTTCCATGGCGTTCGACCGCTGCACGTGCGATGGCCTGCTTCCGTTGCCGCTTTGGCGAGCTCTCAACCGTGAGTTCACTCGAGGGTGTGCGCGGCACCGGCGCCTGGCAAGGTCAACGCACCTGCATGGCTTTCATCCAGAGAATTTTTAAAGCGATCCCACAGCAGGCCTCGCGTCAACTTGACTTGCTTCCGACCGATGCCGTCGTGCCGCCTGCTGGCGCCGGCTTGCGAGCGGAAGAGTTGCTTCCTTCGGTCGTCTTGACGACTGCGACCTAGTCCAGGAATGGCCAGGCAGCACGCATGGCACAACAATCGACCGCGCGGGTCTCATTGATCGTCTTGCACCATGGACAGAACTGGCTCGGATCAGCCAGGCGATTGGCGAACTGCCCTTGTCGGTAGCGCGACGGGTCCGCGTTGGCCCGGCATATGGCCATGGGCTTCGATCTGGTGCCTTTGGCCGCGGGCCTGCCCGTGCAGGCGATGTTCCGTAACACCGGAGCGCCGACTCGAGCGCAGACGGCCTTCGGCGCAAGCGCGTTCACATCGCGGCAGGATGATCGAAGATCAGGCACGTCGTGGTCGCGTGCGCATAGAGCTTGCCGTCCGGACCGACAATCTGGCCTTCTGCCGTCGCGACCTGGCGTCCCGCGTGCACGATTTTGCCCGTGGCGCGAACCAGCGGCACCCGGTCGGTCAGGGGCCGCACCATGTTCACCTTGAGCTCCAGCGTGGTGTAGCCCTTCCCGGCGGGGAGCGTCGAATGCACGGCGCAGCCCACCGCCGAATCGAGAAGAGTTGCATACCAGCCGCCGTGCACCGTTCCCAAGGGGTTGTAATGGCGCTTCAGCGGCCGCCCCTGGAACACCGCGATGCCCGGCTCGATGTGAATCGGAACGAAGTCGAGGGTGATGCCGATGGGGGCGGGCGGCAGCTCGCCGGCAAAGATCGCCTCGAGCACCGCCATGCCCGACCGGCCGGCGATTCCGCCGTGCGATCCGGCATCGGCGTCGCTCAGGCGGGCGCGAATGTCGCGTTCATCCGCTTCCCAACGGGCGATGGTCTGAGATGCGTCCATGTGGCTGTCTTCTTCTATGGTTGTAATTACAATTATTGTAATTACAATAAATCGCATGAAGAACGCAAGCAAGCCCCAGGGCTGCACCAACCTGAGACTGCGCCAGCTCAGCCGCATGGTGGCGCGCCGTTACGATACGCATGTCGCAAGCCTCGGATTGAAGAACACGCAGTACGCGTTGCTCCGGCACGTGGTCCAGTTGGGGCCCATCCGGCCGGGCGACCTGGCCAAGCGCATGCAGATGGACGCCTCGACCCTGACGCGCAACCTGCAACCCATGGTCGCCAAGGGCTGGGTGAAAGTGGGAGTCGGCGAAAATGCGCGCAGTCGTCTCATCGAAGCCACCGAGGCGGGGCGGGCGCTGGAAACCGAGGGGCGCCGCGGCTGGAAGGCGGCGCAGGAGGCGCTCAATGCCCGGCTGGGCATTGAGCGCGTGAACGCGCTCCACCAGTTGCTGGACGAGTGCATGCAGTGCCTGGACGATGGCGCCGAGCGCGCGGACGGCGCCTAGGCGACGTGGCAGGAGGATCTGTCGGTGCCAGCAGGCACCGACTTTCAGCTGCATGCGGCGATCTCGGTACGCCATCCATGGCCATCGATCGGCGCGCGATGCGCGATCCGGAAGCGCGCTATCAAGGGCCAAGCGTTCTGCGCCACGTCACCGGATCAGGAGGCGGTGTGCGATGGCGCGAGGTGTGTTCGGCACGCGCTCGCACGCCTTGCAGCGACAGTGCGACAGCGTTCGACCGGACCTCCGCCAGCTGCCGACGGCCGAAGGCGCCGCACGTCGTGCAACAGCGCTGCGTCACTGCGTTGCTGCCATCTGCGCGGCGTTTCGTCGAGGCCATCGTGCATGAGGTTGAGTCGGCGTCGCTGGCGGCATGGGCCCAGCCGGCGCCGCGCCGCTATTCGATCGCCTCGATGCCCTGTCGCTTGAGGTGCTCGAGATAATCCCGCATCTCCTTCAGCCGTTCGGCAGAGTGGCCCTGCCATTGCGTCACTTCGCCCCGCACGCGCAGCGGCGCCCGGGTGCGGTATGACTTCGTGGGGTTTCCAGGGAACCGCTGGTCGGTGAGGTTCGGATCGTCTTCGATGGGGCCCGTGGGTTCGACGACGTAGATCCTGCCGCGTCCGGCGCCAATGGCGAGTTCCGCGCCCCAGATCGCCGCATCCAATGTGGCGGTCAGATAAACGAAGCTGGCCTGCTTCCTCTGGCCATAGTTGGAGGCGTAACCGGGCTCGATCAGCTCGTCCAGCTTCAGATCGGCCTTGGTGCCGTGGTAGTAGGTCTGTGCATCCATCGTCGTTGCTCCGGTTCCTGCCGTATCGACAGGCCGGCGATGCTGCACGATGCGCGGGGCCTTGCCGCAAGCCCCCCTGTGTTATATAAATTCATGGTGGGGAGGCGCATGCGCCTCCCTTTTCTGTTGTGTGGCGCGGCAGGCCCGGCATGGCCCCTGACGCGCCTGGTACGGAGTCGCGCGGGCGGTCGTCAGCGCGGCGGCGGCAAGGTCGGCGAGCGGGCGGCCGGGGCGCTGCCGGTCTGGCGGTCGTAGTCGGGATGGGCGGGATCCGTCGTCCGCGGCGCGCCGCTCTTCGGGCTGGGCAGGGCGCTCTCCTGCCAGGCGCGGTGGAGCAGATCGCGCAGCATCGCCGCGCCGTCGCCGGCGGTCAGATAGACCATCTCGCGCCCTGCCTGGTTGCCGGCGCCGGTGAACGCGCCGGCCTTTTCCAGTTGATAGAGCGTCTCGACCCGGCTGGTGCCGACGTCCAGGTAGGCGAGGATCAGGTCGAACACGTCGCCCTGCTGCCTCGCCAACGCGGGCATGCGCGGCAGCAGGTCGCCGGCGCCGAGGTCGATGCGGTCCACGAACTCCGATTCGTAGCGGCCATGCACCTTCGGATCGCGCGTGTAGCCGTGCGGGTTGTCGCCCTGCCAGCCGTCGTGATGGATGCTGTCGTGCTGCGGCTGCGCGCCGTCGCCGATGTAGTGGCCGAACCAGCTCACGTAGAACGCGCAGGTACGCTCCAGTTCGCGGGTGTCCTGGCCCTTTTCGCGCAGCGCGCGGATCTGGCGCATGGTCGCGACCAGGCGCTCGTAGCCTTCCACCGCCGCGTACGCCAAGGTGCCGGTCCAACGCACGTTCATCCGCTTGGCGCGTTCCGGGTCGCGCGCGGCGATGCGCTGCTGCTCCTGGTACAGCGCGATCACGAACGCATAGCGCGAGCGCGGCGGATGCTGCATGAAGGCGAATTGCTCGCGGAACCAGCCGTGGTTCGGGTCTTCCTCGATCTTGAGGAAGGGTTCGGATTCGCTGCGCCAGCCGTCGGGAAGGGTGGCGCCGTCGGCGATGACGTCGGCGTAGGCCTGCAGGAACACCGGACCGTCGGCCGGCAGCGCCTGCAGCGCGGCGCGGTCGATCGCGGCGTGACCGCGCTGCCCCCAGGCCAGCGCGTCGGTGGAGAGCGAGCAGGCCGCGGCGAGCACGGCCCAGGCAAGGCGAGAGGGTTTCATCGAAGCTCCCTGGTCCTGCGGCCGCGCCGGTGGGCGCGGCCGCGTGCGGACCGGTCAGAAATGGTAGGTGACGACCAGCCGCGTGTTGCGCTCGAAGATCGGCCGGCCATAGATCGGTTCGCGGGTGCCCTGGCCGGAAATGGTGTCGGTGCGCGGGTTGCCTTCGGTCAGCGCGAATTCGTTGGTCAGGTTGTCGACCGCGAGCTGCAGGTCCCACGGGCCGGTGCGCGCCATCAGGTTGGCCGCCAGCGTGTGATAGGCGGCCAGCTCGGTGGTGTTCTCCAGGTCCGCGTAGCGCTTGCCGACGTAGGCGTAGCGCAGCGAGGCCTCCCAGTCCAGCGCGCCGGTGCGGAAGTACAGCGTCGGGCCGGCGTTGCCGTAGAGCTTGGGCTGGCGGTTGGGGCGGTTGCCGTCGACGTCGACCTTGGCCACCGCGCCGTTGTTCACCACCTCCGACAGGTCCGACACCTGGGTGTCGTTGTAGGTCAGGTTGGCGTCCAGGCGCAGCCAGGACGCCGGCGTCCACACCGCCGCCAGTTCGATGCCGGGGTTGGTCACGCTGCCGCGGTAGTCCTTGGACTGCGCCGCGCCGGTCACCGGATCGACCGCGCTGGTGCTGATGTTGTACGGCGCGTACTTGGTGTAGAACGCGGTGGCGAACACGTCCAGCGTGTCGAAGTCGAGCTTGGCGCCCAGTTCGTACTGCTCGGCCATCGGGATGTTGATGTTGCCGGCGTTGGCGCCTTCCGACGGCGCGCGATGCGCGCGCGACACGCGCCCGTACAGGCCGACGCTGTCGGTGAGGTCGTAGTTGAGCCCGGCGGTCCAGTTGGTCACGCCGACGTCCAGCGCGGTCGGCGTGCGCGTGCCGGTGAACACGCGCGCGGCGGCGTCGGCCAGCGTGTCGGCCATGTCCAGGTTGCCGGTCGCGCGGTCCATGCTCCAGGCACGGAAGCGATAGCGCTCGTAGCGCACGCCGCCTTCCAGGCGCAGCTTGTCGGTCACCTGCCAGGTGTCGGCGATGTACGGCGCCAGCATGCTGGTGTAGGCCTTGCCCTGGGTGCGGTCGGCGCCGTAGATCACCACGCCGTCCTTGGTGACGCCGCCGACGCGGTTGCCGGCGGCGTCGTAGGCGACCAGGTCGATCAGGCGCGGGTTCTGCCGCGTCTCGAACAGGTAGCTCTGGTAGCGCGAATCGTAGGAACGCGCGTAGTAGGCGCCGTACAGGCCGAGGGTGACGTCGTGCTTGTCGCTGCCCCAGTCGAAGGTGCGGGTCATGCGCAGGTCGTCGGCGAACGAGTCGGCGCGCACGTTCATCGCGCGGTACTGGCCCTGGATGACCAGGCCGCGGGTGCTGGCCGGATCGAACGCGCTGCCGTCGTCGGTATGGACGTAGCCGAGCGAGGCGGCGCCGGGAAAGGCGCGCGCCGCCGCGGCGAAGCGGCTGGCGGCGTAGGCCTGCGCATCCTGCGGCGCGTTGCTGGAATACAGCGCGTCGAAGGTCATGTCCAGGCGGTTGACGACGAACTTGTTGGACAGGTTCCAGCCGCTGTCGAAGGCCATGTCCAGATTCACGCCGACATTGTTGAACTTCATGTGGCGGCCGTCGGACAGGTCGCGGGTCTCGGCGAACGGCTGCCCGGCGTCGTCGCTGGCGATGATGGTGGCGCGGCGCAGTTCCGCCGTGCTCAAGGTGCCGGTGAAGCGGTCGATCAACGGATCCAGCGACACCGAGGTGTTGCGCGGGTCGTACAGCGGAATCGGCATGTAGAACGCGTTCTTGTCGTCCAGATGTTTGAACGAGAACGTTACCTTGCCGGCGTCGAATTTATGCGTGAGGTTCATGCGGAACTGCCCGCCTTCGTCGGCCGGGAAATCCACGTCGCGGTAGCCGTCGTTGCGGCGGACGAAGCCGCCGGCGGCTAGGTAGGTGTCCTTGCCGACCGGGCCGGCCCAGTAGCCGTCCAGCCGGTACAGGCCGGTATCGCCGACGGTGGTGCGCACCGCGCCCTCGGGCGTGTCGCTGCCCTGCCGGGTGACGAAGTTGATGATCGCCGCGGCGTTGGACGCGAACACCGGCGAGGGTCCGCCGCGCACCGTCTCCACCGATTCGGTCATCAGGTCCGGGCGCACCAGGCCTTCGGTCTTGTAGAAGTAGCCGTTGTTGTCCGGATACGGGGAAATGCCGTCTTCCTGGATCACGGTGAACGAGCCTTCGTCCGGGATGCCGCGGATGCGGTAGACGTTCTGCACTTCGCCGCCGGTGGATTCGGCGTAGATGCCGGGCATGGTGCCGACCAGGCTGGCCAGGCTGAGCGGGGCCAGCTTGTCGATCTGCTCTGCGCTCAGCGAAGTGATGGCGTAGGACGCCTCGAACTGGCTCTGCGCCTGGCCGGTGCCGGTGACGATGAGCTTGTCCATCGAGAAGATGCCGTCGTCGCCCTTGCGGCCGGACGGTTGCGTGGCGTCTTGCGCGCTGCCCTCGGTTTGGGCCGCAGGCGCGGGTCGCGTGGCCGGCGGGGCGTCCTGGGCGGCGGCGTGCGTGGCGGCCAGCATCAGGGCGACGCCGATGGCGGCAGCCAGCGGCTGCCGCAGCGAAAACAGGGAATCGGCGGGCGCGATTCGGACACGCTTGGACATCATGTGCGGTGTGTTCCAGGGGGAGGGGAGAACACAGCGCAGTGTGTTGTCGGCACGTTGCAAGGCCGTTGCATTGTGTCCGTCGCTGCAACATTCGCGATGGCATTGCTGCGCGGCGCACGATCACAGGCCCGCAGGCCGGGGTTGGTTCCGCCACGCCGGCAGCTCTTCGCTGCGCACCGCGCAGACGAAAAAACCCGCCTCGCGGGCGGGTTTTTCGTTGTGCGCCTCTTGCGGGAGACGTGCGTTGCGCGGCTCAGCGCGGCAGGTCGAACAGCAGGAATTCCGTGTCCTGCGCATCGGCGAAATGCAGCTGCGCCTCGTCCACGGCCTGCGCCGCGTCGCCGGCCTGCAATGCCTGGCCATTGACCGTCAGCGCGCCGCGGATGACCTGCACGTAGGCGCCGCGCCCGCTGGCCAGCGGATAGTCGACGCGCTCCTCGCCGTCCAGGATCGCCGCATAGATGCGTGCATCCTGGTGGATCCGCACCGCGCCGTCCTCGCCCTGCGGCGCGGCGATCAGGCGCAGCTGGCCGCGCTTGGTCTCCGGCGCGAAGTGCTTTTCCTCGTAGCCCGGCTCGATCCCGGCGCGCTCCGGCAGCAGCCAGATCTGCAGGAAGTGCACCGGTTCGCTGGCCGAGTGGTTGAACTCGCTGTGGGTGACCCCGGAGCCGGCGCTCATGCGCTGCACGTCGCCGTAGCGCAGCACCGAGCCGTTGCCCATGCTGTCCTTGTGCTCCAGCGCGCCGTCGAGCACGTAGGACAGGATCTCCATGTTGCTGTGCGCATGGGTGCCGAAGCCCTGGCCCGGCTGCACGCGGTCCTCGTTGATCACCCGCAGCGGGCCGAAGCCCATGTAGCGCGGGTCGTGGTAGTGGCCGAAGGAGAAGGTGTGGCGCGAGGACAGCCAGCCGTGCTCGGCGCGGCCGCGGGTGGCGCTGGGGCGGATCTGCAGCATGAGAAGCTCCTGGTAGTGGCGGAATGTGCAAGTGGATCGATAAGCAGGGCGGCGGCGCGATTCGGTTGATTTCGTGGCTGCCTTGCGGTGAGGACAAGTATCCGCACTGGTCTCGGGTTTGAAAAACGGATAGATTCGGTCCCTATCATCGAAAAATTCGAATGCTCAAGATCAGCCTCGACGCGCTGCAGATCATCGACGCCATCGACCGCCGCGGCTCGTTCTCGGCGGCCGGCAAGGCGCTGTACAAGGTGCCCTCGACGATCTCCTACACGGTTGCCAAGCTGGAGGAGGACCTGGGCGTGCAGCTGTTCGCGCGGCTGGGGCCGAAGGTGGCGCTTACCGCGGCCGGGGCCGAGCTGCTGCGCGAGGGGCGGCATCTGTTGCGCGCGGCCAGCGATCTGGAGCTGCGCGTGCGCCGCGTCGCCTCCGGCTGGGAGACCGAGTTCGCGCTGGGCCTGGATTCGGTGTTCGCGCCGGACTGCCTGGCCGAGGACGTGGCCGCGTTCTACGCGGTCGCCGACCAGACCCGGCTGCGGATCGTGCAGGAGTCGCTGTCCGGCACCTGGGAGGCGCTGCTGGACCGGCGCGTGGACCTGCTGGTTGGCGCGGCCGGGGAGGGGCCCAGCGGCGGCGGCTATGTCGCCGAGCCGTTCGGCAGCTTGCCGTTCGTGTTCGTGGTCGCGCCCACCCATCCGCTGGCGCAGGCGGCCGAACCGCTCGGCCGCAGCCAGCTGGCCGAACACCGCGCGGTCGCGGTCGCCGATTCGGCGCGGCGGCTGCTGCCGCGCACGGTCGGGCTGCTGTTCGGCCAGGACACGCTGACCGTGCCGGACATGCCGAGCAAGTACCGCTTGCAGCTGGCCGGACTCGGCTTCGGCTTCCTGCCCGAGCCCTACGCGCGGGCGGCGCTGGCGCGCGGTGCGCTGGTGTGCAAGCAGGTCGAGGAGCCGAAACCGGACGAGGTGTTCCAGCTGGCGTGGCGCAGCGGCGAGGAAGGCGCGGCGCTGGTCTGGTGGCGCGCGCGCATGCGCCAGCCCGGGGTGTTCGAGGCGTGGCTGGCGCGGTTGCAATCGCGCCTGGAGTGACGGCGTGCCGGATGGGCGGGTCTGTTCCGCCGGTGATGCGCTGGCGCACGCGCCGGGCGCCGATGCCGGGAGGATAATGGCGCATCCCTTCTTCTCCCCGGCGCGGGCATGGCCATGCAGGAACTGATCGCGCGTTACGGCCTGGGCCTGGTCTTCGTCAATGTGCTGGCGTTGTCGCTGGGCCTGCCGGTGCCGGCCTTGCCGACCCTGATCCTGGTCGGTGCGACCTATGCGCTGCTCGACGGCAGCGCGGTCTGGAGCAGCCTGCTGGCCGCATTGTCGGTGTCGATCGTAGCCAGCCTGATCGGCGACCTGGTCTGGTTCGGCGCCGGCCGCCGCTACGGCAACCGCACGCTGCAGTCGCTGTGCCGCCTGTCGCTGTCGCGCGATACCTGCATGAAGCGGACCGAGCGCTTCTACACCCGCTGGGGCGTGCGCGTGCTGGCGGTGGCCAAGTTCGTGCCCGGCCTGTCGATGGTGTCGGTGCCGATGGCCGGGGCGATGCGGGCGCGCCCGGGCGCGTTCCTGCGCTACGACGCGCTGGGCGCGGCGCTGTGGGCCGGCTGCGGCCTGCTGCTCGGTCTGGCGTTCGCCGACCAGGTGGAGGACGTGCTGGACTGGTTGAGCCTGCTCGGCACGCGCGCGGTGCTGCTGCTGGCGGGCCTGTTGGCGCTGTACGTCGGCTATCGCGCGTGGCGCCGGCATGCGCTGCTCAAGTCGATGGAGACGCTGCGCATCGACGTGGACGAGTTGTACGCGCTGATGCAGGGCGAGGCCACGCCGGTGCTGCTGGACATCCGCGCGCCGGGCTACCGCGCGCTCGAGCCGTATGCGATTCCCGGTGCGATGGAAGTGGACGATCGCCGCATCGACGCCATCGTCGCGGCACTGCCGCGCGATCGCAAGATCGTCATTTACTGCGCCTGTCCGAATGAAGTCTCGGCGGCGGTGCTGGCCGCGCGCCTGCGCCAGCATCACTACGAGGACGTGGTGCCACTGCGCGGCGGCCTGGATGCGTGGCGCGCGGCAGGCTATGCGGTGATCGAGCTGGACGGCGGCGCGGCGGCAGCGCAGGCGCCCGACATCGGCGGCAAGGTCGCCGCGTAAGGCGGCGCATGTGCGCGTTCCGCACGGAATGGCAGCCCAGGGTCGCGCGTCGGCGCCTCGTGTCGGCGTCGGTCGCGTCGGTCGGTTGCGTCGTGAAGGCGAATTCCAAGGTGTCGCAGCCAGAAGCCGGCCCGCGCCGAGGGCATCGTCGATCCAGCATCAGGCGACGGGTGCCGATCCGAGGTGGCCGCCCACCGGCGGCCTCGCACCACGCGGTTTCCGGTGCGCTATGGCGCTGCCCGTTCGACGGTCACGTGCTCGAAGATCAGATTGTCGTCGATCCGCCAGATCTTCAACGTGTGGGGGCCCGCCGCGACGTTGGCGAACGTGTGCTCAAGCGTCTGCGCATTGTCCTGCACGGCGTCGTACCAGGCTTGCTGCTCCGGGGTCGTGGCTCCGCCACCGGTCGCAGCGAGGCGCGAAATGAGGATCTGGACGTCGCCATCGTCCAGCGAAACGCCAAGCCGCACTCCCTCGGCATCCAGCGTGTCCAAGGTCGGCGCCAGTCGAACGGCCACATGGACGGGGCCGGCGCTGGACGTCGAAATGTCATAGCCGAGCCACATCTTGTCCGCCGCCGATGTCGCCGGCCGCCCCTGCGGCCAGGCAATGACGGCCTCGCCGCGGCCTAGGCCGGGGATCGTCTTCCAGGCCAATCCCGCGCCCTGGGCGGCACTGTCGAACTTGCTTGCCGGAATCATTCTGGCGTGCCGCGGCGGCTTTGCGGGATGGCCGAAGACGACTTTCTCCGCCAGCTTGTGCGCAGGGGTGTCCGCCGAGACGCGGACGATGCTGGGCATGGTCTGCTGGGTCGGATCGTTCCAGATCACGTAGCTCATATGGACCTGGTTCATCATGCCGGCCCATTTGCCGCCGCCAAGCGTGTGATAACGCGCTGTCAATTCGGCGTCGCGCCTGAAGGTCGCTTCGACGATGTCGGCGAAGTGATTGGCGCGCGCGTCGTTGCGGGAAGCAAGCCTGCGATTCCATGCGGTGGCGTAGTACATCTCGTAGAGATTGGAGAGCGCGAGCGTCGGATACTCGATGAGCTGGAAGTAGGCGTCGCGCTGGTCCGGCCGCAGGCGCGCCTTGATCGCTTCCGTCTGCTTCGCCAGGGCGCGCCAGTCATCGACCAGTGCGCCGAATTCACCGCCGTCCAGGACGGGTCCAGCGCCTTCGCCGAGGGCGAATGTGTCCTGATCGATCAATTCGGGTTTGCGGCGCGAGGCATAGGTTCCGTAGGTGCCGAGCAGTTGGCCGATGTCGGGGCCGACCTCCGCGCCAAAGGTTTCGGTCGCCCACCGGCGCGGGAACGCTTCGAGCGCTTCGGGTGTCATCGCCTCGGGGTTCCAGGCCATGCGCATGAAGAACGACAGCGGGTATTCCATCGGCTTGATGTCGCCGACGTTGACGATCCAGAGGTTCCTGGCCCCGCGCTGATAGGCCAGGTCCATCTGCTGCCAGACCTTGGCGACCTGGTTCGTGTTGATCCATTTGTAGTTGCGCGGAACGCCGACGTAGTCGAAGTGGTAGTAGACGCCGTACCCGCCGGCGCGATCCAGGCGATCCTTGCCGGGAACGGGCAGCCGGCGGATCTGTCCCCAGTTGTCGTCGGAGAACAGGAGCGTCACGTCGTCGGGCACGCGCATGCCGTGGTCGTAATAGTCGAGCACTTCCTTGTAGAGCGCCCAGACCTGAGGGGTCTTCTCCGCCGGCCTTCCGGTGACATCGGCGATGATGGCGCGCTGGTCCGCGACGACCTTCTCCAGCAACTGGGTCGCGGCGCCCTCGGCCATCGGTTCGTCGCCATCGCCACGCATGCCTACGGTGATCAGGCTCTCGTAGCCGACGCCGTCGCCCTTGGACATCATCCGTTCGATGCCGCCGCGCCAGAACGCGCGCAGGTTCTCGGCGTTCGTGGCGTAGTCCCACCGGCCGCCGGTGACGCCCTTGTCGGTATTGCGATGCCATTCGTCCTGCGCCCTGGTCATCGGCTCGTGATGGGAGCTGCCCATCACCACCCCCATCTCGTCGGCGAGCACCTTGTTGTCCGGGTCGTCGTCGTTGAACGCCTTGGGCGCCCACATGGCCGGCCAGAGGTAGTTTCCCTTCAGCCGCAGCATCAACTCGAATACGTGCGCATAAGCCTTGGAATTGGGACCGCCGAATTTGGCCTTCGCCCAGCCGCTGAACGCCGGATCCTCGTCATTGATGAAGAAACCGCGGTATCTCACCCGCGGATGGTCGCCGCGGGCGCCTGCGGTGAGATAGAGCGCCGGCTTCTGCGTCACCGGCACGTCGGCCCACCAGACCCAGGGCGAGATGCCGATCCGTTCGGACAGGTCGTAGGCGCCGTAGACCGCGCCGCGCCGATCGGCACCGACGATCAGCAGCGCCCGGCGGATGCCCGGCGTGGGCCGGTCGACCACGAGCTGGCGAAAGCCTTCCCACTCACCGGCGAGATCGCCGAGCTCGAGTTTGCCGCTTTCGACGAGTCCGTCGATGACTGCGCTCTTGCCCAGCACGCCGAGGATGACGGTCGGGCCTCGGCCTTCGGAGAGCGTCGTCAATCTGGACGGCTCGCGTCCACTGACGCGCTCCAGGTCGCCGCGCAGGCTCTCGGCGGCGTGGCGCACCGCGGGGTCGGCTTCGGCGTCGATGTAGATGGTGGCGGGAACGCCGCGCTCGATCAGTGCGAAACCACCCGGGCGTCCAGTCGTGCACACGCTGACGGGATCAACGCAGGCCATCGCCGGCGAACCGAATGCCAGCAGCATCAGGGTGGCGACGATCGCGCGCGTGGTACGGCCCGCGCCTGCAATCATCGCGCCTTGCGGATCTGCCGAAGATCCGGCCGGCTTGAACCTCTTGATCGCGTCCACAGTTGCCACCCGCGCCCTCGCTGGTTACGGTTGCCCACTTGTGGCGATGAAGCTGCCGCCACTGTCGGCCGGGTGGGCAGCGAACACCAGCGATGCTGCGATGTCCTGCCGAGTCGACCGTGTCGCACACATCGCTACAGGCACGATGGTAGCGCAATCATTCCGGTAGGGCTTTAGGAGTCCGGCAAGGAACGACACTCGAGCGGGACGTACATCGGCCTGCGTCGCCGTGCGGGCCTGGCAAGGAAGCGCAACGTCCGGCACGCGCGCAAAAAAAACGACAAACCGGGTTTGTCGTTTTATGTCTGACTGGTGCGCCCGGAGAGATTCGAACTCCCGACCGCCTGGTTCGTAGCCAGGTACTCTATCCAACTGAGCTACGGGCGCGTCGTCAGGCGCGGGATTATTCCCGAGTTCTGCCGATCCGTCTACACCGACGTTCAGAAAGGGCGGCTGGATTGCGCGCAGCGCATCGAGCGGATGCAGGCAATGGCCGGCGGACAGGCAAAAAAAAACGACAAACCGAGTTTGTCGTTTTTCATCTGACTGGTGCGCCCGGAGAGATTCGAACTCCCGACCGCCTGGTTCGTAGCCAGGTACTCTATCCAACTGAGCTACGGGCGCGTCGTCAGGAGCGGAATTATTACCGAGTCGCCCGGACCCGTCAATGCCCCGCGCGGAAAAATTTCATTCCGTGGGGCCGAGCAGGGCCTGCGCGACCGCCGCCGGCCGCTTCATCCAGGCGAAATGGTCGGCGGTGGTGCCCAGTTGCGCCGCGTCCAGCGACCGCACCTCGAACGCGCGCGGCGCCAGCTTGCGCACGAAGGCGCGCAGCGAGGTCTCAGGCGCCATCCAGTCCTCGCGCAGCAGCACGCCGCGCACCGGTGCGGTCACGTGCGCCAACAGCGCTTCCAGGTCCTGCGCCATGCCGGCGGCCGCATAGCGACTGCTCAGGCCCACGCGCGTCCAGTCCGCGATCAGGCCGCGCGCCTCGGTGCCGCCGAAACCCAGCCGGCGCCCGTGCAGCACGCCCTGGCGCTGCGCCAGCCATGCCAGGAAGCGGTACGCCAGCGGCAGCAGATAGCGGCGCGGCGCGGCGAAATGGCGCCAGTACGGCGTGCCGCTGGCGACCAGCCACAGGTGCGCGAAGGCCTGCGGATGCAGCGCGGCGTAGCAGCAGGCCAGCTGCCCGCCGAGGCTGTGGCCGCCGATGGTCAGCGGCAGCGCGCCGTGCTGCGCAGCCGCCGCGTGGCTGGCCGGCAGGTCCTCGCACAGCAGCTGCCGGTAGCCCCAGTCGCGCTCGCGCGAGGGACGCAGCGTGCTGCTGCCGTTGCCGCGCCATTCGTGCAGGAACACGGCCACGCCCCGCGCGGCCAGCGCCTCGGCCAGCGGCAGGTAGTGGCGCGCGGCCACACCGAGCGCGGGCAGCCACAGCAGCGCCTGGCGCGGCGCGGCGGGAATGCGCGCCAGCACGCTCCAGCGGTGGCCGTCGCCGGCGCTGGCCGGCAGCGCATCGCCCGCCACCGGTTGCGCGCTCATGCGCTGCGCGCCGCGCCGAAGTGGTCCAGGACCACCACCTCGCCGCGGCCGGGGCGGTAGCCGCCCTGCAGCGCGCGGGCGACGTAGTCGATCGCCGCCTCGCAGGCGACCGGCAGCGCCAGGCCCTGGCACAGCTGCGCGGCGATCGCCGAGGCGAGGGTGCAGCCGGTGCCGTGCGCCTGCAGCGCCAGCCGCGCATGGCTGAATTCGCTGCGGCTGACGCCGTCGTCGTAGCGGTCGATCACCCGGGGGCCCTCGGCCAGGTGGCCGCCCTTGAGCAGCACCGCCTGCGCGCCGGCCTCCAGCAGCGCGGCGGTGGCGTGCTCGGCGTCGTCGGCGTTCTCGATCGGGCGGCCCAGCAGCAACTGCGCTTCCGGCGTGTTCGGGGTGACCAGCGTCGCCAGCGGCAGCAGGCGGCTGCGCAGCGCATCCAGCGCGTCGTCCTCGAGCAGCTTGGCGCCGCTGGTCGCGACCATCACCGGGTCCAGCACCACGAACGGCGGGCGGTATTCCTCCAGCGCATCGGCGACCAGGTGGATCACCGCGGCATTGGCGAGCATGCCGAGCTTGACCGCGGCGATGTCGAAATCGGCGAAGCAGGCGTCGATCTGCGCGCGCAGGAACGCCAGCGGCGGCACGTGCACCGCGCTGACCCCGCGGGTGTGCTGCGCGGTCAGCGCGGCGACCGCCGACAGGCCGTGCACGCGGTGCGCGGCGAAGGTCTTCAGGTCGGCCTGGATGCCGGCGCCGCCGCCCGAGTCGGTGCCGGCGATGCTGAGGGCGGAGACGACGGTGGGTTCGCTCATGCGCCGATTGTGCAGCGTCGGCCGCGGCTTGGCGACCGCGCGGTCAGCGTTGCCGGCGCCGGTAGTGGGCCTGCAGCGCATAGAGGGTGCCGACCAGGCCGGTCAACAGCGCCGGCGCCAGCAGCGCATCGAAGCCGACCCGGCGGTAGGCCCAGGCGCCGAGCACGCCGCCGAGCAGGAAGCCGCCTATGATCAGCAGGCTCAGGCGGATGCGCCGGCGCGGCAGCGGCAGCCCGCGCAGCGCCTGGCCCAGGCCGATGCCCAGGTCGGTGAACATGCCGGTCAGGTGGGTGGTGCGCACCACCGCGCCGCTGTAGGTGGTGGTCATCGCGTTCTGCAGGCCGCAGGCGGTGGCGGCGAACAGCGCGCCGACCAGCTGTTGCTGCTTGAACGCCTGCATCGCCGCGAGCAGCAGCAGCGCCTCCAGCGCCAGCGCCACGCCGTAGCGGCGGCCCAGGCGCAGCCGGCTGTCCTGCACCACGATGCCGCTGAGCACCGCGCCGCCGAGGAAGGCCAGCACCACGCCGAGCAGGTTGCCGATCACGCGCACGTCGCCATCGGCCAGTGCCGCGCCGAGCAGGGTGGTGGTGCCGGTCAGGTGGGTCACCGCCTGGTGCTCGAAGCCCAGGTAGCCGACCACGTTGACCATGCCGGCGACGCCGGCCAGCGCGCCGGCGAACGCCCAGGCCCAGCGCGGCAGCTCGAAGTTCATGCGCCGGCGCAGCGCCCGTGCGCGGCGCGCCACGGGTAGGACGGAAGCCGCCGGCGCATGCGCGGCGGCCTATTTCGCGCCGTTGGCGGCGATCTCGGAAAAGCTGCCGCTGGCCGGGTCGAACACCGCGCCCCAGAAGCCGCTGCCGCCGCCGCACACGCGCACCGCGTCGACGCTGGGGTCCAGTTCGCTGTCGTCGTGCGGCTTGAACGCGTTGACGTAGATCGCCTGCTTGCCGCGGTAGAGGATGCCGACGTACTGGCGATCGTAGCTGGCCGGTTCGGCGATGCTCGGCTGCAGCTGCGCCAGCCGCGCTTCCAGTTGCGCGATCTGCTCCACGGTCGGCACCCAGTAGCCGCTCACCGCGCCGTCGTGGCGCGCCGGGCTGTCGCGCGAACAGGTGTCGAGCACCTGCGCGGCGGTGCTGTTGCGGGTGACGATCCACGACTGCCCGGCCTTGATCGCGGTCGGCACGCTGGCCGGCCCGCGCGCGGTGGTGGCGCACGCGCCGAGCAGCGCCAGCGCCAGCGCCGCGCCGCCCAGACGCGTGGCGGCGGCGCTCACAGCACCTCCGAGGCGTAGTCGGCCAGGCGCGAGCGCTCGCCGCGGCGCAGGGTCACGTGCGCGCTGTGCGGCCAGGCCTTGAAGCGGTCCACCGCGTAGGTCAGGCCCGAGGTGGTCTCGGTCAGGTACGGCGTGTCGATCTGCTCGACGTTGCCCAGGCACACGATCTTGGTGCCGGGGCCGGCGCGGGTGATCAGCGTCTTCATCTGCTTGGGGGTCAGGTTCTGCGCTTCGTCCAGGATCAGGTAGCGCGACAGGAAGGTGCGCCCGCGCATGAAGTTCATCGAACGGATCTTGATCCGGCTGGCGAGCAGGTCGTTGGTCGCCGCGCGGCCCCAGGCGCCGCCTTCCTGGTTGTGGGTGAGCACTTCCAGGTTGTCGGTCAGCGCGCCCATCCACGGCGTCATCTTCTCTTCCTCGGTGCCGGGCAGGAAGCCGATGTCCTCGCCGACGCTGACCGTGGCGCGGGTCATGATGATCTCGCGGTAGCGCTGCTGGTCCATGGTCTGCGCCAGGCCCGCGGCCAGCGCCAGCAGGGTCTTGCCGGTGCCGGCGGTGCCGAGCAGGGTGACGAAGTCGATCTCCGGGTCCATCAGCGCGTTGAGCGCGAAGTTCTGCTCGCGGTTGCGCGCGGCGATGCCCCACACCGCGTGCTGGCCGCTGCGGAAATCGTCGACCAGCGCCAGCGTCGCCTTGCGCTCGCCGCTGACCTTGACCACGCGCAGTTCCACCTCGTCGTCGCCGGGCAGGTACAGGTACTGGTTCGGGTACCAGTCCTCGTCCTCGGCCAGGGCGATCTCGTAGCAGGTGCGGCCCTTGTCGCTCCAGCTGCGCAGGTCCTGGTTGTGCTTCTGCCAGAAATCCTCCGGCAGCTCGATCGCGCCGGTGTACAGCAGGCTGAAATCGTCCAGCGCGCGGTCGTTCTCGTAGTCCTCGGCGACCAAGCCGCTGATCGCCGCCTTGATCCGCAGGTTGATGTCCTTGGACACCAGGATCACCGGCGTTTCCGGGCCGTCCTCGCGCAGCGCCAGCACCGCGGCCAGGATCTTGTTGTCCGGCGCCACGGTGCCGAAGCTGCGCCCGGGCTCGACCGGGCGGGTCTGGAAGTACAGCCGGCCGATGCTGCCGCTGCTCTTGAGCTGGATGCCCTGCGGATGGCTGAGCGGGATGCCCGACTCGATCTGCTCGGCGCCGGCACCTTCGATCAGCTCGTTGAGGAAGCGGCTGACCTGGCGCGCGTTGCGGCTGACCTCGGACATGCCCTTCTTGGCGTTGTCCAGCTCCTCGATCACCTGCATCGGCAGGAACACGTCGTGTTCCTCGAACTTGAACAGCGCGGTCGGATCGTGCATCAGCACGTTGGTATCCAGCACGTAGATGCGCTTGCCTCGGGTCATCGTGGATTCCTGGGAAAGGGACAGGGACAGACCATCACCGCCTGCGCAGGGCAGGGGGATGCGGCGTTGGGGAAGCGCGAATGATCACTGCTGGGCGGCGGCCTGCAGTGCGTCGAACACGGCCTGGGCGTGGCCGGGAACCTTGACCTTGCGCCAGCTGCGCAGCAGCCGGCCCGCGGGCGAGATCAGGAAGGTGCTGCGTTCGATGCCGAGCACCTGGCGGCCGTACATGTTCTTTTCCTTGATCACGTCGAATGCGCGGCACAGCGCCTCGTCGGCATCGCTGACCAGCGGGAAGCGGAAGCCCTGCTTGGCGCAGAAATTGTCGTGCGATTTCAGCGAATCGCGCGAGACGCCGAGCACGGCGGCGTTGGCCTGCTCGAACTGCGGCAGCAGCGCGTTGAAGTCGATGCCCTCGGTGGTGCAGCCCGGAGTGCTGTCCTTGGGGTAGAAATACAGCACCAGCCAGCGGCCGGCGTAGTCGCCGAGCGTGGCGCTGGCGCCGCCGGACAGCGCCAGCGGCAATGCCAGCGTGGTGCGGTCCAGGGTGTCGCCGTCCTTCATCGGGTGTCCTCCGCGTGCATCGCCATCATCTGCGTTCGCGTGCGTCGATGTCCAGCCCGGCTCAGAACTTCATCGGGTCCATGATCGCGTCCAGGTTCAGGTGGTCGCAGAATTCGAGGAAGTCGTCGCGCAGCGCGGCGATGTGCATGTTCGCCGGCACCCCGATCGTCACCTGCGCCGAGAACATCTCCGCGCCGGTCTGCATCGCCCGGTAGCGCGTGCTCTGCAGGTTCTCGATGGTGATGCCCTGGCGGTCGAAGAAGTCCGCCAGCTGGAACAGGATGCCCGGTTTGTCGGCGGCGATGACCTCGACGATGTAGGGCAGCAGGTTCGATTGCGCCTGCTTGGCGCCGGTGCGGTACCACACCAGCTTCATGCCTTCCTCGCGGTCGAGCCGGGTCAGCATGGCTTCCAGCTTGGCCACCGCGTCCCACGAGCCGGTCGCCAGCGCGGTCACCGACACGTCGCGGCCGACCGTGGCCAGGCGCGCATCGACCAGATTGCAGCCGCTGTCGGCAATGCGCCGCGTCACCGGCAACAGCGGCGACTCCGGATGCGTCGTGTAGGCGTTGATCAGGAGGTGGTTTTCGGTCGGCGCGGGCCGGGGCGTGGTGTCTGTCAAAGGGGCTTCCGGCATTGCGTAAGGCTGAACGGCGTCCGGGCGGTCGCTCGGTGCAGTGTGCAGCATACTTGCCCGCGCTTTCGGGCCGCAAGTAACATGCGGGACGAATCCCGTCCGTGCAGGCCGCACGCGGCCCTTTCCCACAGCGAGCATCCGGCATCTTGTCCCTCTCCGGCATCATCACCGCCCTGGCCACGCCCTTCCAGGGCAATGGCGACCTCGACCTCGACGCCTGGCAGCGGCTGCTCAAACGGCAGCTGGACGGCGGCGTGCAGGGCGTGGTGGTGGCGGGATCGACCGGCGAGGCGGCCACGCTGCTGGACGACGAGTACGACCTGATCCTGCGCGAAGCGGCGCAGACGCTGGCCGGCCGCGTGCCGCTGCTGGCCGGCACCGGCCTGTCCGGCACCGCCAAGACCGTCGCGCTGACCCGCCGCGCCGCCGCCAACGGCGCCCAGTACGCGCTGGTGGTGACGCCGCCCTACGTGCGCCCGACCCAGGCCGGGCTGCTCGCGCATTACCTGGAGGTGGCCGAGCACGGCGGCCTGCCGGTGGTGCTGTACAACGTGCCCGGGCGCACCGGCTGCGACCTGCTGCCGGAAACGGTGGCGCAGTTGGCGCGGCATCCGAACATCGTCGGCATCAAGGAAGCCAACAGCGATCCGCAGCGCATCGCTGCGCTGCTGGCGCTGCGCAGCGAGCGCTTCGCCGTGCTCAGCGGCGACGACGGCAGCGCCGCGCAGGCGATGCTGAGCGGCTACGACGGGCTGATCTCGGTCGGCTCCAACGCCTTGCCGGCCGCCTACCGGCGCCTGTGCGACCTGGCGCGGGCGCGCCAGGCCGAGCCGGCGCAGGCCTGGGACGCGCGGCTGCAGCCGTTCCATGCCTTCTGCGGCATCGAATCCAACCCGATCCCGGTCAAGGCGCTGCTGCAGCGCGCCGGCATCGGCCAGGGCCTGCGGCTGCCGTTGCTGCCGCTGTCCGCGGCGCACCACGCCACGGCCGACCGTCTCGCCGCCGACGCAGCCGCGTTGGAAGAACTATCCAGCCGCGAAACGCTCGCGGCCTGACCTCAGGAGATTTATCGATGCGTGCTTCCGTTCCCTACGTCCGCGTGCTGTCGGCCGCCGTGCTGGCGACCACCATGGTCGCGGCCACCAGCGGTTGCAGCTGGTTCCACAAGGGTAAGCCGCGCGGCGACTATGCGATGGCCCCGGAGATGCGTCCGCTGGAAGTGCCGCCGGACCTGACCGCGCCGGATACCTCGGCGGCGATGAAGGTGCCGGCGCTGGCCTCCGCTGCGCAGCGTCCCGCCGCCAGCGCCGCGCCGGGCCAGGCACCGGCGGCGTCGAGCAGCGGCTTCGTGGTGCCGGGCGCGCGCGACCAGGTGTTCGGCCAGGTCGGCGACGCGCTGGGCGGCATCGAGGGCGTGACCATCGCCAGCCGCGCGCAGGTGCTGGGCTCCTACGACGTGGCCTACGAGGGCAGCAACTTCCTGGTCCGCGTGGTCGCGGTGGACGCCGGGGTGTACGTGTCGGCGGTCGACCCGCGCGGCATGCCGGCCAACGGCGACGCGCCGGTCAAGCTGATCGCGGCGCTGAAGGCCAAGCTCGGGCATTGAACCAATATCGCCCGCCAGTGTTCGCGCTGGCCGTTGCGACGAGAGAAAACGGGCGCCGCAGGGCGCCCGTTTTCGTTTGGGCGGGGTGGTGTGGGGCTTGTGGGAGTCGGAGTCTTCGATCCGACTGCAGTTCGGCGGTGGTCGCCACTTGTGGGAGCGCCTTCAGTCGCGACGGGCGTTATCGGTGAAGCCCGTCGCGACTGAAGTCGCTCCTACAACGTGTTCGTGGGTTGCAAGGCTTCCGAGCAAAACGTTGCAGCGTCGGTGCGGCAGCGCCACGTGGCGGGCCGTTACCGGCGAAAGGTGCCAGCGGACGACGTACGGGCGGCCCGACGTGTACGGATTCGTGCGTCGCGAGCGCCAGCCTGCCTTCCGCTTCACCCAGGAACGAGGCGCGCCCGGGCTACTTCCGCCACCGCCGCGGCGCCGCCACGCACCCGCTGCCTACTTCAGCAGCAGCGGCAGCTTGTTCGGCTTGCCGTCCCAGTCGGCGGCGTCGGGCAGCGGTTCCTGGCGCGTGGTCAGCACCGGCCAGGCCTTGGCCAGTTCGGCGTTGAGCGCGACGAAGGCTTCCTGGCCGGCGGGCACGTCGTCCTCGGGGTAGATCGCGTTGGCCGGGCACTCCGGCTCGCACAGGGTGCAGTCGATGCACTCGTCCGGATCGATCACCAGGAAGTTGGGGCCGGCGTGGAAGCAATCCACGGGGCACACTTCCACGCAGTCGGTGTATTTGCACTTGATGCAGTTTTCGGTGACGACAAAAGGCATGGTTCGATCCGGCGAGTAACCGCGCAATTCTAAAGCAGTCGGCGCCGGCGCGTGGAGAATGCGCATCGGCGCCGCCGCAGGTGGGTGCATCCGGGCGCCGGTTGCGCGGCCGTGTCGCCCGGCGCCGGCCGCGCCGGGCTCAGTCGCCGATGCCGCCGTGGCGTTGCGCCAGCCGGTACAGGCCGCGCGCGGCCAGGTCTTCGGGATGGGTGCGGGCCTGGCTGCCCAGGGCGCGCAGCGCATGCGCGTAGCGGTCCAGCAGGCCGCTGCCGCCGATCAGGTGCACGTGCGGCGCCAGCGGCAGGTGCGCGCGCAGTTCGTGGCCGATCAACAGGCCGGACAGGTAGGACGGCGCGGCGGCCGCGCTCAGCCGCTCGAACAGGCCCAGGCTGCGCACGCCGAACAGGTGGTGCAGCAGGCCGCCGGGTGCGGCGCTGCGCTGCAGTCCGGCATCGAAGCCGGCAGCATCGAACTGCGCGTCGTCGGCGTCCATCAGGCGCGCCAGCAGGCTGTGCCGGCGCAGCAGCGCGTACAGCTCGCCGGTCATGGTCGTCGCCAGGGTGGCGATGCGGCCGTGTTCCAGCGCGACCCATTTGCTGTGGGTGCCGGGCAGGCACACGCTGTGGCGGCCCGGGTCCTGCGCCAGCACGTCGAGCAGGCCGATCAATTGGGTCTCCTCGCCGCGCATCACGTCCGGCACCGCCTCGGCGTCGCAGGCCACGCCCGGCACGAACCACAGCGTGCGCCCGGGCAGCGCCGGATCCTGCAGCGGCTGCATCGCCGCGGCGAGCGCGTCGGCGTCGGCCGGGCAGGGCACGTACGGCAGTTCGCGCCAGCCGTTGCGGCTGCCGATCATCCCGCACAGCACCACGTCGCCGGGCCAGCCCTCGACCAGCGCCGCCAGGGTCGCGGCGAAGCGGCCCTGGCAGGCGCCGATGCCCTGGTCGCTGCGGCGTTGCTCGAGCACGCGGCCATCGGCCGCGAGCCGGTAGCCGCGCAGGCTGCTGGTGCCCCAATCGACGGCGATCATGCGCTGGCGATGCGCCCTTCGGGCAGGCCGGCGACGCCGACCGCGGCCACGAACAGGCCGCCTGCCTGCGGGGTGCGCGCCAGTTCGTCGTCGGCGTGGTCCATGCGCGAAGTGCTCAGGTACAGCGTGCGGCCGTCGGCGCCGCCCAGCGCGGGGCAGGTGGGATGCCTGACCGGCAGCGCGACGCTGCGCTCGACGCTGCCGTCGGGCCGGTAGCGCACCACGCGCCAGGCGCGCCATTGCGCGTTCCACAGGTGGCCTTCGGCATCGATGATGGCGCCGTCGGGTTCGGCATCGGGGTGATCGAGCTCGGCGAACACGCGGCTGTTGCCGGTCTGCGCGTTGGCCGCGTCGTAATCGCAGCACAGGATCTGTGGGCGCACCGAGTCGCAGTAGTACATGGTGCGGCCGTCGGCGCTGAAGCAGATCGCGTTGGGGATGGCCACGCCGGGCAGCGGCAGGCGGCGCAGGCCGTGGCGCGTGGACCATTGGTAGAAGCTGCCCACCGGGGCCTGGTCGGCGCGTTCGCTCATGGTGCCGAACACGAAGTTGCCGTGGCGGTCGGCGCGGCCGTCGTTGCTGCGGGTGTCGTCGCGCTCCGGCTCCAGGTCGGCGAGCTTGTGCAGCGGCAGTTCGTCCGCGTCGGCGGGGCCGGCGTCGGGATCGGCGGCGTACACGCCCTTGGCCAGCGCCAGCAGCAGGCGGCCGTCGTCGTACAGGCCCAGGCAGCCGGGGCGGTCGGGCAGGGTCCAGTGGCGGGTGGCGCCGCTGGCCGGATCGTGCCGCCACAGCTGGCGCCCGTCGATGTCGACCCAGAACAGCACCTGCCGGCGCTCGCACCAGACCACGCCTTCGCCGTGGGTGCAGCGGCTGTCCACCGCCAGCGTGGCGGTGTGCGCGGGCGCTTGCGCAGCGCTCATCGGCTCCTCTTCATGGCTCACCATTCGGCGATGCTGCCGTCGGCGTGGCGCCAGACCGGGTTGTGCCAGTCGGGCGGGTTCTGGTTGGCATGGCGCAGGCGCTCCTCGTCGATTTCCACGCCCAGGCCCGGCTTGGGCAGCGCGGCGATACTGCCGCCATTGTCGCAGGCGAAGTCTTCCTTGTTGATCACGTAGTCGAGCAGGTCGGCGCCTTCGTTGTAGTGGATGCCGATGCTCTGTTCCTGCAGCACCGCATTGTGCGAGACGAAATCGACCTGCAGGCAGGCGGCCAGCGCGACCGGGCCGAGCGGGCAGTGCGGGGCCAGGCCGACGTCGTAGGCGTCGGCCATGCTGGCGATCTTCAGGCATTCGGTGATGCCGCCGGCATGCGACAGGTCCGGCTGCAGCAGCGACAGGCCGCCGGCCTGCAGCACCGGCTTGAAGTCGAAGCGCGAGAACATGCGTTCGCCGGCGGCCAGCGGGATCGGCGTGGCGGCGGCCAGGCGCGGATAGTATTCGGCCAGTTCCGGCAGCACCGGTTCCTCGACGAACAGCGGCTTGAACGGTTCCAGTTCGCGCAGCAGCACGCGCGCCATCGGCGCGGAGACGCGGCCGTGGAAATCGATGCCGAAGTCGATGCTGGTGCCGAACGCCTCGCGGATCTGCGCGACCTTGGCCACCGCCGCGTCGACCGCGCGCGGCCCGTCGATCAGCTTCATCTCCTCGGTGCCGTTGAACTTGAAGGTGTCGAAGCCCAGCTCGCGGTAGCCCTGGATCTGCGCGATGGTGGCCGACGGGCGGTCGCCGCCGACCCAGCGGTAGGTCTTCATGCGATCGCGCACCAGCCCGCCGAGCAGTTCGTACACCGGCACGCCCAGCGCCTTGCCCTTGATGTCCCACAGCGCCTGGTCGATGCCGGCGATGGCGCTCATCAGGATCGGCCCGCCGCGGTAGAAGCCGCTGCGGTACAGCAGTTGCCAGATGTCGTTGATCCGCGCCGGGTCCTTGCCGATCAGGTAGCCACCCAGTTCGTGCACCGCGGCGTCGACGCTGCGCGCGCGGCCTTCGATGACCGGCTCGCCCCAGCCGGTGATGCCCTCGTCGGTTTCGATCTTCAGGAACAGCCAGCGCGGCGCGGCATGGTAGGTGGTGAGGCGAACGATCTTCATGCGTGGTCCAAGTAGGCTTGGCGGAAGGCGGCGGCCTGCGCCTGGGTCTGCGCGAGCGCCTGGCCGGGCCGGTACAGTTCGCCGCCGATGCCGGCGCCGATCGCGCCGGCGGCCAGGTAGTCGCGCAGGGTGTCGGCGCTGACGCCGCCGACCACGAACAGCGGCACCGCCGCCGGCAGCACCGCGCGCAGCGCGCGCAGGTGGCCGGGGCCGTAGGTGGCGGCGGGGAACAGTTTGAGCATCTGCGCGCCGGCATCGAGCGCGTCGAAGGCCTCGGTGGCGGTGGCGAAGCCGGCCACCACCTGCATGCCGCGCGCGACCGCGTGGCGGATCACCGGCGGGCGCGTGTTCGGGGTGACGATGAAGCGCGCGCCGAGGTCGGCGAGGGTGTCCACGTCGGCGATGTTCAGCACCGTGCCGCCGCCGATCCAGCAGCGCTGGCCGAACGCCTGCGCGGCCGCGCCGATGCTGTCCTGCCAGCGCGGCGAGTTGAGCGGGATCTCGATCGCGTCGTAGCCGGCCGCGGCCAGCGCGCCGACATGCTCCAGCGCCGCGTCGGGGGTGATGCCGCGCAGGATCGCGATCAGGGGGAGCTGGAACGGGGAAACGGCGGGCATCGGCTTACCTGGCTGCGGGCGTGGAGCGGAAGGCGTCCACCGCGACGTCGCCATCGCGCGGCCGCAATGGCGCGCAGCGGAGCGGCCGTCCCGGTGGCGACGAACTGGCGGGCGCCATCGGCCGTTGCGCTGGTCGATCGTCCTGCTCATCTACGCTGGCGCGGCGCGCCGGCGCCTTCACGAGGCGGGTGTAGCGGTGGGACGGCGTCGCGGCCGGAGTCGCGACTGGTCGATAGCCTGCGCGTGTGAGATATGCTCGGCAAATGAAATTTTAGACATATGCTATTCCGGTGGTGAATACGCATCTTCCCCCTCAGGATCCCGCCCCGCTATGACCGCTTCCGCCAATCCCTGGTTCAACGCCGCACGCCTGAAGACCCGGCATCTGTTGCTGCTGCTGCAGCTGCACGAGCACCGCTCGGTGCTGCGCGCCGCCGAGGCGGCGAGCATGACCCAGCCGGCGGCGTCCAAGCTGCTGGCGGAAATGGAGGACCTGCTCGGGGTCAAGCTGTTCGAGCGGCACGCGCGCGGGGTGGAGCCGACCTGGTACGGGCAGGTGCTGATCCGCCGCGCGCGCTCGGCGATGTCGGAGATCGGCCGCGCGCAGGAGGAGATCGCGGCGCTGCGCGAGGGGCGGATGGGTCAGGTCTCGATCGGCACCGTGGTCAACCCGGGCACCAACCTGGTGCCGCAGGCGATCGCCGAGGTCAAGCGCGAGTTCCCCGGCATCCTGGTGCGGGTGGAGATGGACTACAGCCGGCCGCTGGTGGCCAAGCTGCTGGACGGCCAGCTCGACATCGTGATCGGGCGCATCCTCGGCCCGCACGGCGGCGACGAGCTGGAGTTCGAGCCGCTGGCCGACGAGCCGCATTCGGCGGTGGCGCGCGCCGGGCACCCGCTGTCGGCGCGCGCCGACCTGCGCCATGCCGACCTGGCGCGCTACGGCTGGGTGCTGCCGCCGGTGGACAGCGTGCTGCGCGCGCGGCTGGACGCGATGTTCCTGGAACACGGCGTGCCGACCCCGCAGAACGTCATCGAGACCTCGTCGCTGCCGGTGATGACCAGCCTGCTGCGCGGCAGCGACTGCCTGGCGGCGCTGCCGGCCGACGCGGTGGCGCCGTACGTGCAGGCCAAGCTGCTGACCGTGCTGCCGATCGCGCTGGGGGTGCGGATGGAGTCGTTCGGCATCATCCGCCGCCGCGACTACATGCTGCCGCCCGGCGCCGAACGCATCCTGCTCGCGCTGCGCAATGCGGCCAAGCGGCTGTATCCGGAGCGTGCGGCGGGTTGAGCGGCGTTGCGCGACGGGTCGTCCGCCGCGGCCGAAGGCAGCGATCGTTGGACCGCTTGCTGCCAGGAACGCCGTCCATTGGCAGGCACGATGGCCGGCATCGGGGATCAGACACAGCAACCGCGGCGTAATGTGGCCGGCCGTTGCGCTATCAAATCCGTGCTCTCGGCTAGTCGGAAAAAGCATAGCTTGGCGTAAATATTTCATTTGTTTGACATGGAAGCCACTCCTAGGCTCGGCCGATCGTGACCGGATCGGGTCGCGCCACCCAATCCACCGGGGCGCGCCGGCGTGAGCGATACGGCAGCGGGCCATGGCCGCGCCGCCGTCACAACCAGCAGGACGTCGCGCTTGCGCGGCCGTCATCCGTGTATGCATGTCTCCTGGGAGGGAAGCGTCATGTCATCGCGTCATTACCGTGGTCCGGCCTCGCCGACCGCAGCGGTTCGCAGTACCCGCGTGTTGCGTCGCTCGGCCATGGCGCTGAGCATCTGCGTGCTGCTGAGCGCGCAAGCGCTGGCGCAGGACGCCGACGATGCCACCAGGAAGAAGGGCGCCGATCCGGTGACCCAACTCGATGCGGTCGAGGTCAAGGGCGTGCGCGCCAGCCTGATCAAGTCGCAGTCGATCAAGCACGATGCCGAGCAGATCGTCGATTCGGTCAGCGCCGAAGACATCGGCGCGCTGCCCGACCGCAGCGTCACCGAGACCCTGCAACGGGTCAGCGGCGTGACCATCGACCATTTCATGGCGCGCAACGACCCGGACCATTTCTCCGCCGAAGGCAGCGGGGTGATGATCCGCGGCATGACCCAGGTGCGCGGCGAACTCAACGGCCGCGACAGCTTCAGCGCCGCCAGCGGCCGCGGACTCAGCTTCGAGGACGTGCCGGCCGAACTGATGGCCGGCGTGGACGTGTACAAGAATCCCTCGGCCGAGATCATCGAAGGCGGCCTCGGCGGCACGGTCAACCTGCGCACGCGCATGCCGTTCGACCAGCCGGGCCGGGCGATCGGCTTCACCGCCGACGAGAACTACGGCGACTTCAGCAAGACCTACAAGCCGTCCGGCTCGTTCCTGTTCAGCGATCGCTGGGACACCGGCGCCGGCGAGATGGGCCTGATGCTGGACCTGGCCTATTCGGAACTGGCCACCCGCAGCGACGGCATTCAGGTGGAGCCGTTCGTGCGCCGCACCGATCCGGCGCTGCTGGCCGGCACCGATTTCGACCAGGTCTACGTGCCCGGCGGCGTCAACTGGCGGCAGCTGGACTTCGAGCGCAAGCGCAAGGGCGTGGCCGGGGCGTTCCAGTGGCGGCCCAGCGACGATACCGAGATCTACGTGCAGTACATGCGCTCCACCTACGACATGAACTGGCAGGAGCGCGCGGCGTTCTTCAACGACGACACCAACGCGGTCGGTCCCGCCCCGGGCACCACCTTCACCTACGATGCCGACGGCCGTTTCGTCAGCGGCTCGCCGGTGTCCACGTCCTGGCGCGGCAACATCACCGGCAACGATGGCGTGCGCTTCTACACCGACAACCGCTACGCGCAGCAGAGCACCACCACCTCGGACCTGTCCGGCGGCTTCAGCCACAAGCTCACCGGCAACCTCACCGTGCGCGGCGACATGCAACTGGTGCGGTCGCAAAGCGACGCGCTGGATTTCACCCTGTTCAGCTCGATCTACCTGCCGGGCCTGAGCTTCGACCTGAGCGGCAAGTACCCGTCGGTGTCGATCGCCGACACCAGCTATACCTCCAACCCCTCCAATTATTTCTGGAGCGCGGCGATGGACCACCTGGCGAAGAACCGCGGCCGCGAGCTGGCCACGCGCTTCGACCTGGAGTACACCTACGACGACAATCCGTGGCTGCGAACCTTCCGCGCCGGCATCCGCGCCACCGACCGTACCCAGACCAACAAGAACTCCGGCTACAACTGGGGCGTGATCAGCGACAACTGGGCGACGATTCCCGGTACCGGCACCGGGCTGGCCGACCTGGCCAGCTACATGACCGGGTCCTCGCAGCTGGCGTCGTTTTCCAACCTATTCCGCGGCAAGATCGACGTGCCCAACAGCCTGTACTTTCCCAGCAACGCCGCGGTCAAGGACTATGCCGGCACCTCGAAGCTGATCCAGCAGGTCGTGGCGTTGCGCGGCTCGGGCTGGGCGCCGGACCAATACCAGCTGCAGGACACCAACCGCCAGTTCGAACGCACCCAGGCCGCCTACGCGGTGCTGTACTTCGGCAACGAGGAGGCGCTGGGCGTGCCGGTGGACGGCAACATCGGCGTGCGCATCGTGCAGACCAAGACCGAAGCCGCCGGCTATGGCCAGTTCCCCGACCTGTCGGGGAGTGCGGGATCCGAAGCGCTCAGGGAGCAGTACACCGGGCAGTTCTTCCCCAACAATGCGCAGGGCAGCTACACCAACGTGCTGCCGAGCTTCAACATGCGCTTCAAGTTCTCCGATGCGCTGCAGTGGCGTATCGCCGCGTCCAAGGCGATGGCGCGGCCGGACTACACCCAGCTGCAACCGTACCTGCTGCTGGCGGCGACCACCGAGGACGACGGCAGCGTGTCCAGGTGGACCGGCACCGCGGGCAATCCCAACCTCAAGCCGATGAAGGCCAACCAGTACGACACCGCGCTGGAATGGTATTTCGATACCAGCGACATGATGTACCTGACCCTGTTCTACAAGAGCGTCAAGGACTATTTCTCCAACCAGACCGTCACCGAGACCTACGGCGGCCAGGACTGGCTGGTGACGCGGCCGTACAACATGGCCAAGGGCCGCATCCGCGGTTTCGAATACGGCTACACGCAGTTCTTCGACTCGTGGCCAGGCTGGCTGAGCGGCTTCGGCGTCAATGCCAACTTCACCTTCGTGGACAGCAGCGGCGGGGTGAATTCGGCGACCGATCCATATACCCAGACCACGGTCACAGGGGTGAGCCTGCCGCTGGAGGGCCTGTCGCGGCGCAGCTACAACTTCGCCGGCATCTACGAGAAGGGGCCGCTGTCGGTGCGCCTGGCCTACAACTGGCGTTCGCGCTACCTGCTGACCGCCAGCGACGTGGCGACCAAGCTGCCGACCTGGTCGGACGACTACGGCCAGCTCGACGCCTCGGCGTTCTATCGCTTCACCCCGCACCTGCAGCTCGGTATCCAGGCCAACAACCTGACCAACACGGTGACCAAAGTGCTGATGGGGCCGACCTCGTATACCGGCGGCGAGGTCGACAACCACCTGTACACGCGCAGCTGGTTCGTCAACGACCGCCGCTATTCGCTGGTGCTGCGCGCCAACTGGTAAGCGGCGCCCGCCAAGACGTTCTCCTCGGCCCGCATGCGCCAGACATGCGGGCTTTTTTTATGGCATCGGGTGCGGTGCCGGGCCGCAGGCGGCGGAGGCGCCTGCGCGGCAGTGGATGCGGTGCTTCATAGACGGACCGGCGTTTCGTATATGGAAAACGTATAGCTAACTGTGAATATTTCATTGGATGGCATGTCTGCGGCCACCTATTCTCAGGCCCGAGTCGCGATCTTCTCGATCGCATGCGCGCTGCGGCACCCCGTCGCGCCGGACTTGCGGCCAGCGCCCGTCAGCAGGTGCGTCCGCACAATCAGATACGGCGACGTCGCCTTGGCGCGATCGCCGAACCCGTTTGTACATGTGTCCTGGGAGGGAAGCACCATGTCAGCGTCTCACAGCCATTGTCCGCATGCGCGGACCGTGGCGCTCCGTTCTACCCGTGTTGTTTCCGACCGCGGCGTGCGCCGTTCCGCGATCGCCCTGGCCGTCGCCGCGCTGGTCGCCGCGTCCGCCGCGCAAGCCCAGCAAGCCGGGCAGGCCCAGCCTGCGCAGGCCGACGATGCCACCACCCAGCTGGACACGGTGCAGGTCAGCGGCACCCGCAGCAGCGTGACCAAGGCGCAGATGGTCAAGCAGAACGCCGAGCAGCTGGTCGATTCGATCGTGGCCGAGGACATCGGCAAGCTGCCCGACAACAACGTCGCCGAGGCGCTGCAGCGCATCTCCGGCGTGCAGATCGCGCGCAACTACGGCGAGGGCAGCAGCATCGCCATCCGCGGCCTGACCCAGGTCCGCACCGAACTCAACGGCCGCGACATCTTCACCGCCAACGACGGCCGCGGGCTGAGCTTCGAGGACGTCTCGGCCGAACTGCTGGCCGGCGTCAACGTCTACAAGAATCCGTCCGCCGACATGATCGAAGGCGGCCTGGGCGGCACCGTCGACCTGCGCACGCGCCTGCCGTTCGACTACGACGGGCGCAAGATCGCCGGCAGCGTGCAGTACAACCACTACGACCTGGCCGACGACAGCAAGCCGGCGTTCTCGGGCATGTACAGCGACCGCTGGCAGACCGGGATCGGCGAGATCGGCCTGCTGGTGAACTATTCGCAGCAGACCAGCCCGTTCCGCCAGGACACCATCTCCATCGAGCCGTGGTACACGCAGACCGACCTGCCGGGCTACGAAGGGCAGGAGATCTCGGTGCCGCACGGCGCCGGCACCAACACCACGGTCGGCGAGCGCAAGCGCAAGACCGGCGCGTTCGCGCTGCAGTGGCGGCCCAACGACGACGTCGAGGTCACCGCGCAGGTGCTGCGCTCGGACTACGACTTCAGCTGGCACGACTATTCGTTCTTCGCCTACAGCGGGCAGAACCCGATGCAGGGCTACGACGACATCGTGGTCAACGACCGCAACGAGTTCGTCAGCGGCACGTTCCAGAACACCCCGGCCGATTCCAACACCAGCCTGACCAAGCGCCATTCGGTCACCACCGACTACTCGCTGGGCGCCAAGTGGACGGTGTCGCCGAACCTGACCCTGAGCACCGATTTCCAGTACATCGATGCCACCACCAAGGGCACGCGCTACATCCTCGGCACCGGCATGGACACCACGCCGCGCTACACCATCGACTTCCGCGGCGACCTGCCGCGCCTGTCGGTGAGCGACGCGGCCGGCAATCCGGGCTACCTGGCCGACCAGGCCAACTACAGCGGCTGGAAGTTCCACCTGGACAACAAGGACGACAACGAGGCCACCGAGTTCGCATGGCGCAGCGACATGGACCTGGCGTTCGACGACAGCTTCGCGCGCAGCTTCAAGGCCGGCGTGCGCTATACCGACCGCGATGCGCAGAACAAGGGCAACGTGTGGCGCTACATGTACCTGGGCGCGCCGTTCTCGCAGTACCCCGATGCGCAGCTGATGCAGAATCCGATCACCGATTTCTTCCGCGGCGACTCGCACACCTTCGGTCCCAGGCTCACTCCGTCCGACGCGCTGGTCGGCGACTACGAGCAGACCCTGGCGCTGTTCGGCGCCTCGCCGCTGGCCTTCGCGCCGAACAACATCAACGACCAGGGCGAGAAGACCTACGCCGCCTACGGCGTGCTGCGCTTCGGCGTGGACGACGGCGCGGTGCCGTTCGACGGCAACATCGGCATCCGCATCGTGCGCACCAAGGTCGATTCGACCGGCGTGCGCACCGGCACCGATGCCGAGGGCGGCGGGCTGCTGCCGGTGGACGTGCGCCAGACCTACACCGACGTGCTGCCGAGCCTGAACCTGCGGTGGATGCTCACCGACAGGCTGCAGTGGCGCTTCGCCGCCTCGCGCGGCATCTCGCGCCCGGACCTCAACAGGCTCAACCCCAACCTGAGCCTGGGCACCGCCACCGGCAGCGACGGCACCACCCGCCGCACCGGGTCGGCCGGCAATCCCGACCTGACCCCGATGAAGGCCGACCAGTTCGACACCGCGCTGGAGTGGTACTTCGGCAAGGGCTCGATGATGTACGGCACGGTGTTCTACAAGAAGGTCGACGGCTTCATCGCCGATGCCGTGTTCGAGGAAGTCTATGGCGGCCAGACCTGGGAGATCACCCGCCCGGTCAACGGCAAGGACGGCCGGATCAAGGGCGCGGAACTGGGCTATACGCAGTTCTTCGATTTCCTGCCGGGCTGGCTGAGCGGCTTCGGCCTGCAGGCCAACTACACCTACGTGGACAGCGAGGCGCCGAGCCCGACCGCCACCGACACCAACGGCCAGGCGCTGACGGTGCCGCTGCAGGGGCTGTCCAAGAACAGCTACAACCTGATCCTCAGCTACGAGATGTCGCGCTTCCAGGCGCGCGTGGCCTACAACTGGCGCAGCGACTGGCTGGTGACCACGGCCGGCAACGGCACCGGCAACCTGCCGGTGTACAACAAGGGCTTCGGCCAGCTGGACGCGTCGGTGCGCTACAACATCGACGACGTGTGGTCGGTGTCGGTGGACGGGGTCAACCTGCTCGATACCCGCAACGAGAGCTACCTGGGCGTGGAATCGCGCTACCGCGACTTCGTCATCAACGACCGTCGCTACGGCCTGACCCTGCGCGCCAGCTTCTGAGCACGGCGCGCGGGCCTTCGCTCCGGCGCGCATGGCGTGGCCGGAGCGGGGTGACGTCCTGCCGACGGCCTGGCCGTCGGCTGCAACCGGAGCGGAACGCACGATGCGGTTACATCGCTTGCTGAGACCTGAGGCAATGCCCGGCACGTTCCGGCGTGCCGTGCGGCCGCGTTCGGTCTGGCCGGCGCTGCTGCTGGCGCTGCTGTGGAGCGTGCTGCCGGCGTGGGCGGCGGCGCCGGCGCCGTACCAGTTCCGCAGCGTCGCCATCGGCGGCGGCGGTTTCGTCTCCGGCCTGCTGTTCCATCCGGCGCAGCAGGGCCTGCTGTACGCGCGCACCGACGTCGGCGGCGCCTACCGCTGGGACGCGGCGGGCGAACGCTGGATCGCCTTGACCGATTGGCTCGGCGCGGACGACCAGAACCTGATGGGCATCGACGCGTTCGCGATCGATCCGCACGATCCGCAGGCGCTGTACCTGGCCGCGGGCACCTACCTGCACGCGCGCGCCGGCAATGCCGCGCTGCTGCGTTCGCACGACCAGGGGCGCAGCTTCGCGCGCACCGATCTGCCGTTCAAGCTGGGCGGCAACGAACTGGGCCGCGGCAACGGCGAACGGCTCGCGGTCGATCCCAACGACGGCCGCGTGCTGCTGCTCGGCTCGCGCGATGCCGGGCTGTGGCGCAGCGCCGATCGCGGCGCGCACTGGCAGCAAGTGGCGTCGTTCCCGGCCGTGGCCACCAGCGCGGCGGCCAGCGCGGTGAACCATGCCGGGCGCCGCCAGCAGGTGGGCATCGCCTTCGTGCTGTTCGATCCCGACAGCGCCGCCGCCGGCGGCGGCTCGCAGCGGATCTACGTCGGCGTGTCCACCCAGGAACGCAGTGTGTTCGTGTCCGAGGACGGCGGGCGCAGCTGGCAGCCGCTGCCGGGGCAGCCCACCGGGCTGCGCCCCAGCCACATGGTGCGTTCCGGCGCCGGCGTCTACTACCTCAGCTACGGCGACCAGCCGGGGCCGGACCTGATGGCCAACGGCGCACTGTGGGAATACGCGCCGGCCGCGCGGCGCTGGACCGACATCACCCCGGTGCCGCAACCGCGCAGCGGGCCGGGCTTCGGTTGGGGCGCGGTGGCGGTGGACCCGCGCCGGCCGCAGACGCTGATCGCCAGCACCTTCCGCCGCTACACGCCGGGCGACGACATCTACCGCAGCACCGATGGCGGGCGCAGCTGGGCGCCGTTGTTCCCGCGCTCGCGCTTCGCCCACGACAACGCCCCGTGGACCGCGCAGGCCCGCCCGCACTGGATGGCGTCGCTGGCGATCGATCCGTTCGACAGCGACCGCGCCTGGTTCGTCACCGGCTACGGCGTGTGGGCCTCGCGCAACCTGCGTGCGTTCGATGCGCAGGGCGGCGTGGTGCAGTGGCGGTTCGCCGACGCCGGCCTGGAGGAAACGGTGCCGCTGGACCTGCTCAGCCCGGCGCAGGGCGCGCCGTTGCTCAGCGCGCTCGGCGATATCGACGGCTTCCGCCACGACAGCCTGGACCGCGCGCAGTCGCAGTACGCCGGGCCGCGGCTGACCAACGGCGAGAGCATCGATGCGGCCGGGCAGGCGCCGCAGCTGGTGGTACGCAGCGGCACGCTGCGCGAGCGCCACCACGACGAGGTCCGCGCCGCCTGGTCGCGCGATGGCGGCACCAGCTGGAGCGCGTTCGCCAGCGAGCCGCCGGCGGGCGAGGGCGCCGGGCACATCGCGATCAACGCCGACGGCAGCCGCGTGATCTGGTCGCCGCGCAACGGCGGCGGCGCCTGGGCCAGCGACGACTGGGGCCGGCATTGGAAGCGCGTGGAGGGCGCCTCGGGCAGCTGGCTGATCGAGGCCGACCGGGTTGATGCGCAGCGCTGGTACGCGGTGGATGCGGCCAGCGGCCGCTTCCATCTGAGCGAGGACGGCGGCCGCCATTTCCGCGACAGCGGCGTCGACGTCGGCGTACCGGCGGACGCCGAGCGCAGCCGCCCGCAGTTGCGCCCGGACCCGCGGCGCGCCGGCGTGGTGTACCTGGCCAGTCCCAGCCACGGGGTGATGCGCTGGCAGGACGGCAGGCTCGCCGTGCTGGCGAAGGTGCAGCAGGCGCGTTCGCTGGGCCTGGGCCGCGCGCCGCGCGACGGCGCGCCGCCGATGCTGTTCCTCGCCGGCAGCGTCGATGGCGTCAGCGGGCTGTTCCGCTCCGAGGACGAGGGCCGGCGCTGGCAGCGCATCGACGACGATGCGCACCGCTTCGGCCGCCCCTACGCCGTCACCGGCGATCCGCGGGTGATCGGCCGGGTCTACTTCGCCACCGGCGGCCGGGGCATCTTCTATGGCGATGCGCGCTAGCCCGCCGGGCAACCGCGTGCCGGTCCGGCACGCGCTCGGCGCTTGCGGCCGGCCTGCGAACGCGGCCGCTGGCGCATCGCACTCCACCACATCCAACAGCACAGGACCGACGCAATGACCGCAACGCTGCACCGCACCGCGACATGGCTGGCCGCGCTGGCGCTGGCGGCGCTGCCGGCCTCGGCCTGGGCAAAACTGGAACTGCCGCTGCTGTTCGCCGACGGCGCGGTGCTGCAACGCGACGTGCCGATGCCGGTGTGGGGCTGGGCCGCGCCCGGCGCGCGCATCCAGGTGCGCCTGGACGGCGCCACGGCGAGTACCGTCGCCGCCCGCGACGGCCGCTGGCAGGCGCAGCTGCCGGCGCATGCGGCCGGCGGCCCGTACGTGCTGGAGGTGGAGGGCGACGGCGCGCGCCGCCGCATCGTCGACGTGCTGGTCGGCGACGTGTGGCTGGCCAGCGGCCAGTCCAACATGGAATGGCCGCTGGCGCAGGCGCGCGACGGCGCGCGCGAAGTGGCCGCGGCGAACGATCCGCAGCTGCGCCACTTCAAGGTGCCCAAGTCGTGGTCGCCGCAGCCGCAACAGCGCCTGGCCGGCGGCGCATGGAAAGCCGCCACGCCGGACAACGCCGGCGCGTTCTCCGCGGTCGGCTACTTCTTCGCGCGCGAGCTGCGCGCGCACACCGGCGTGCCGATCGGCATCGTCGACAGCACCTGGGGCGGCAGCGCGATCGAGGCATGGATGGACGCGGCCGCGCTGGGCATGGATGCGGCGCAGGCCGCGCGCAGCGTCGCCGAGCTGCAGGCGCAGGACGCGCGCACCCTGGCCGCGGTGCGACAGCGCATCGCGCGCTGGCCTGCGGTGCAGGACGGTGCCGAACAATGGCGCGCCGCCGACCTGGACGACCATGACTGGGACAGCATCCCGGTCGACCGCAACTGGGAGGCCAGCGGCTACGACGGCATGGACGGCATCGCCTGGTACCGCACGTCCTTCACCCTCAGTGCCGCCGAGGCCAAGGCCGGCATCACCCTGGGCGTGGGCCAGATCGACGATTCCGACGTCACCTACGTCAACGGCCAGCCGGTCGGGCGCACCGAAAAGCAATGGAACCTGCCGCGCGTGTACCGGGTGCCGGCGGCGGTGCTGAAGGCCGGGGTCAACCGCATCGCGGTGCAGGTCACCGACCTCAGCGGCGGCGGCGGCCTGCATGGCGAGGACGAGGAGCGCTTCGTGCAGGTCGGGCAGGGCGCCAAGCGCCCGCTGCAGGGCTGGACGTTCCGCCCGGCCAAGGTGGTGGTGGCGCTGGACGACGGCAGGAACCAGCAGCCGACGCTGCTGTACAACCGCATGATCCATCCGCTGCAGCCGTTCCCGGTCAAGGGCGTGATCTGGTACCAGGGCGAGAGCAATGCGACCGCGCGCGGCGCGCTGCGCTACCGCGAGCAGTTCGCGGCGATGATCGGCAGCTGGCGCCAGGAGCGCGCGCAGCCGCAGCTGCCGTTCCTGTGGGTGCAGCTGGCCAATTTCCGCGCCGGATCGGACAAGGGCGATCTGAGCCCGTGGGCGCTGCTGCGCGAATCGCAATCCAAGACCCTGGCGCTGCCGGCGACCGCGCAGGCGGTGACCATCGACATCGGCGCGCCCGGCGACATCCACCCGACCAACAAGCAGGACGTCGGCCATCGCCTGGCGCTGGCCGCGCGCCACGTCGCCTATGGCGAATCGCTGGTGTACAGCGCGCCGACGCTGCAGCGCGCCGAGTTCGCTGCAGGCGCCGCGCGGCTGCGCTTCGATCCGATGGGCAGCGCGCTGGCGGTGCGCGGCGGCGGCCCGCTGCGCGGCTTCAGCATTGCCGGCGCCGACCGCCGCTTCCATCCGGCGCAGGCGCGCATCGAGGGCGACAGCGTGCTGGTGGAGAGCGCCGAGGTGGCGCAGCCGCAGGCGGTGCGCTATGCCTGGAGCGAGAACCCGGCCGAGGCCAACCTGGTCAATCGCGAACAACTGCCCGTTTCCCCCTTCCGAACCGACACCTGGTGACACGGAGTGCTAGCCGCATGACATTTTCCGTTCCGCGCAATCGCGCCGCGCCCGCGCGCTGGCGTCCGCTGTTGATCTCCGCGCTGCTGCTGGGCCTGGCCGCCTGCCAGTCCGAGCAACCGGAACCGCCCGCCGCCAGCGGCGCCGCCACGGGTGCCAGGCAGCCGGCGGGCACCGCCCCCGCGCCGGCGCCGGACGCGTCGGCCACGCAGGCGCCGATCCCGCAGCTGATCAGCAAGGACGGCAAGCACACGCTGCTGGTCGACGGCGCACCGTTCCTGATCCTCGGCGCGCAGGTCAACAATTCCAGCAACTACCCGGCGGCGCTGGAGAAGGTGTGGCCGGCGATGCAGTTCCTCGGCCCCAACACCGTGCAGGTGCCGATCGCCTGGGAACAGGTGGAACCGGAAGAGGGCAAGTTCGACTTCTCCTTCGTCGACACGCTGCTGGCGCAAGCGCGCGAGCACAAGGTGCGGCTGGTGCTGCTGTGGTTCGCCACCTGGAAGAACAACGGCCCGGCCTATACGCCGCACTGGGTCAAGACCGACAACGCGCGTTTCCCGCGGGTGGTCACCCGCGACGGCAAGACCCTCGGCTCGCTGTCGCCGCTGGCGCCGGCCACGCTGGAAGCGGACCGCAAGGCCTTCGTCGCCTTCATGAAGCACCTCAGGCAGGCCGACCCGCAGCGCACCGTGATCATGGTGCAGCCGGAGAACGAGCCGGGCACCTACGGCAGCGTGCGCGATTTCTCGCCATTGGCGCAGCAGGCCTTCGACGGCCCGGTGCCCGAGGCGCTGCTGCAGAAGCTGGGCAAGCAGCCGGGCAGCTGGGCGCAGGTGTTCGGCGCCGACGCCGACGAGTTCTTCCACGCCTGGCATATCGGCCACTTCATCGACCAGGTGGCCGCGGCCGGCAAGGCCGAGTACCCGCTGCCGATGTACGTCAACGCCGCGCTGCGCGGCCCGTTCAATCCCGGCCAGCCCGGCCAGTACGCCAGCGGCGGCCCCACCGACAACGTGCTCGACGTGTGGAAGGCGGCCGCGCCGCACATCGACCTGCTGGCGCCGGACATCTACCTGCCCGATTACACCCCGTACACCACCGTGCTCGACCGCTACGCGCGGCCGGACAACCCGCTGTTCGTGGCCGAAACCGGCAACCGCCCGGAATACGCGCGCTACCTGTACCCCGCGCTGGGCCACGACGGCATCGGCTGGTCGACCTTCGGCATCGACTACAGCGGGTATTCCAACTGGCCGCTGGGCGCCAAGAAGGTGGACGAGCCGACCATGGCGCCGTTCGCGCTCGGCTTCAAGGCGGTGGGCCTGGGCATGCGCGCGTTCGCCAAGGCCGCCTCGGAAGGCAAGCTGCACGGCACCGCCGAGGAGCCGGGCCAGGCGGTGCAGGAACTGCGCCTCAACGAACGCTGGAGCGCGACCATCACCTACGGCGTGCCGCAGTTCTGGTTCAAGGGCACGCCGCCGGGCAACCCCGAGCCGAGCGGCGCGGCGCTGATCGCCGAGCTGGGTCCGGACGAGTTCCTGGTCACCGGCTACCACGTGCGGGTGACCCTGCATCCGGCCAGCGAGGCCACCGCCAACATGGTCTACGACCGGGTCGAGGAAGGCTTCTACGATGGCGGGCAGTGGCGCTTCCAGCGCAACTGGAACGGCGACCAGACCGACTACGGGGTCAATTTCTCCGACATGCCGCAATTGCTGAAGATCAAGCTGGCCACCTACTGACATCTCGGCGCCGCCAGCGTGCGGCGCCGTCACCCGCTACAGAGGGAGTGAACATGCACAACCCGAACCGCCCCGTCCGCCTGGCGCTGAAGCCGCTGCCGCGCCTGCTGGCCCTGTCGCTGGCCGTGCTCGCCGCCGGCGCCCATGCGCAGGAAGTGAAGAAGGACGCCGACGGCGTCACCGTGCGCCCCAGCGCCAAGGGCGCCGCGCCGGTGCGCCTGCAGGTGGTGGACAGCGGCATCATCCGCGTCAGCGCCGATCCGGACGGCGATTTCAAGCGCACCCCGAGCCTGATGCGGGTGCCGGTGCAGGGCGACACCGCCTACCAGTTCGACGAGCAGGGCGACACCGTGCGGATCAGGACCGCCAAGGTCACCGCACAGGTGTCCACGGTCGACGGCCACGTCAGCTTCGTCGACGCCAACGGCAAGCCGCTGCTGGCGGAAGTGGCCGGCGGGCGCAGCTTTGCGCCGCTGAAGGTGGAGGGCAAGTCCTACTTGAGCACGCGCCAGCGCTTCGCCTCGCCCGACGACGAGGCCTTCTACGGCTTCGGTCAGCACCAGCAGGGCTGGATGAACCAGAAGGGCCGCAACGTCGAGCTGCTGCAGAGCAATATCGACCTGGCGGTGCCGTACCTGGTGTCCAGTCGCAACTACGGCATCCTGTGGGACAACAACTCGATCACCCGCATGGGCGATCCGCGCGGCCTGCAGCCGCTGCCGGCGTCGCTGAAGCTGTACGACGCCAAGGGCAAGCCGGGCGCGCTGACCGCGCGCTATTCGGTCAACGGCAAGCAGGTGCTGGAGCGCCGCGAGAAGGAGCTCAACTACCAGTACCTGAAGGACCTGGGCAAGTTTCCGAAGAAGGCCAAGCCCAGCGACAAGAGCCGCATGCAGGTCACCTGGGAAGGCGAGATCGAGGCCAGGAGCGGCGGCGAGCACAGCTTCTCGCTGTACGCGAGCGAGTACGCCAAGCTGTACGTGGACGGCAAGCTGGTGGTCGACCGCTGGCGCCAGAACTGGAACCCGTGGCACAACGAGTTCACCCTCGCGTTGCAGCCGGGCCAGCGCCACAAGGTCAAGGTCGAATGGGATCTGATCGATCCCAGCTACATCGCGCTGCTGCACCGCGACCCGCTGCCGGCGGCCGAGGCCAAGGACCTGTCGCTGTGGTCCGAGGCCGGGCAGATGATCGACTACTATTTCGTCGCCGGCGCCGACGCCGACCAGGTCATCTCCGGCTACCGCGAACTGACCGGCAAGGCGGTGCTGCTGCCGAAGTGGGCCTACGGTTTCTGGCAGAGCCGCGAGCGCTACAAGAGCCAGGACGAACTGGTCGGCGCGCTGGCCGAGTACCGCAAGCGCAAGCTGCCGATCGACAACATCGTGCTCGACTGGTCGTACTGGCCGGAGAACGCGTGGGGTTCGCACGACTTCGACACGACCCATTTCCCGGACCCGGACGGCATGGTCAAGTCGGTGCACGACATGCACGCGCAGATCATGATCTCGATCTGGCCCAAGTTCTATCCGACCACCGCCAACTACAAGGAACTCGACGCGGCCGGGTACATGTACAAGCGCAACGTCGAGGTCGGCGAACTGGACTGGATCGGCAAGGGCTACAAGAACTCGTTCTACGATCCGTACTCGGCCGGCGCGCAGGCGATCTACTGGCGGCAGATCAACGAAAAGCTCAACCGCAAGGGCTTCGATGCCTGGTGGATGGACGCCGACGAGCCGGACGTGCACTCCAACCTGGACATCGGCGAGCGCAAGGCGCGCACCACGCCGACCGCGCTGGGCCCGTCCACCGAGTTCTTCAATTCCTATCCGTTGCCGCACACCCATGGCGTGTACGAAGGCGACCGCGCCGCCGACGGCAAGCGCGTGTTCATCCTCTCGCGCAAGGGCTATGCCGGCACCCAGCGCAACGCGGTGGCGGTGTGGAGCGGCGACATCGTCTCGCGCTGGGACGACATGCGCGACCAGATCTCCGCCGGCGTCAACGTCTCCATGTCCGGCCTGCCGAACTGGACCTTCGACATCGGCGGGTTCGCGGTGGAGAAGCGCTACGAGGACCAGGACCCGGCGCACCAGGCCGAATGGCGCGAGCTCAACACGCGCTGGTTCCAGTTCGGCGCGTTCGTGCCGCTGTTCCGCTCGCACGGGCAGTTCCCGTTCCGCGAGATCTGGAACATCGCCCCGGAAGGCACCCCGTACTATTCGAGCATGGCGTACTACAGCCGCCTGCGCTATGCGTTGCTGCCGTACATCTACACGCTGGCAGGCGACACCTACCATCGCGACGGCAGCATGATGCGCGGCCTGCCGATGGATTTCCCCAACGATCCCAAGGTCGCCGACATCAATGACCAGTACCTGTTCGGCCCGGCGTTCCTGGTCGCGCCGGTGACCCGCTTCGGCGCCACCTCGCGCCAGGTCTACCTGCCGGCCGGCACCTCGTGGATCGACTTCAACAGCGGCAAGCGCTACGAAGGCGGCCAGAGCATCGACGCCGCCGCGCCGCTGCAGCGCATGCCGCTGTTCGTGCGCGCCGGTTCCATCGTGCCCACCACCACCGTGCAGCAGTACGTGGACGAGGTGCCGAATGCGCCGCTGACCGTGGTCGTCTACACCGGCGCCGACGGCCAGTTCTCGCTGTACGAGGACGACGGCAAGGGCTACGGCTACGAAAAGGGCGAGTTCAGCCGCATTCCGCTGAGCTGGAACCAGGCCAAGGGCGTGCTGACCATCGGCGCGCGCCAGGGCAGCTGGCCGGGCATGCAGGCCAAGCGCACCATCAACGTGCGCTTCGTCGACGGCGTGCGCGAGGAGACCGGCGCGCTGGAGCCCAAGGCCGATGCCAGCGTGCAGTACAGCGGCAAGAGCCTGAGCGTGGCGCGCAAGGCGGCGAAGGGCGCCAAGCGCAAGAGCAAGGCGAAGTGATGCCCGCGTCGTACGGCAGTCCGCGCGGGGACGCAGGGTGAGCATCGCGCTGACCCGCCGCGAACTGTGCAAGGCGATCGGCGCCGGCCTGGTGACCGGGCTGGCCGTGCCGGTCGCGCCGGCCGCAGCCGCGGCCGCCGGGCGCACTGCGTCGGCGGCCGCCACTGCGGCAGCGCCGGCCGATCCGGCCGCGCTGACCTTGTGGTACCCGCGTCCGGCCACGCAGTGGGTGGAGGCGCTGCCGGTCGGCAACGGCCGGCTGGGTGCGATGGTCTGGGGCGGCATCGCCCACGAACGCCTGCAGTTGAACGAAGACACGCTGTATGCGGGCCAGCCCTACGATGCGACATCGCCGGAGGCGTTGGCGGCGCTGCCGCAGGTACGTGCGCTGATCTTCGCCGGCCGCTACGCAGAGGCCGAAGCATTGGCCGACGCGAAGCTGCTGTCGCGCCCGCCCAAGCAGATGCCGTACCAGCCGCTGGCCGACCTGCTGCTGGACTACGACCGCGCCGACGGCATCGACGGCTATCGGCGCGAACTCGATCTGGACACCGCGGTGGCCAGCACCCGCTTTGCCTCGGGCGGCGCCACGCATGTCCGCGAGGTGTTCGTCTCGCCGACCGAGCAGTGCATCGTGGTGCGCCTGTCCTGCGACAAGCCCGGCCGCATCGCGCTGCGCATCGGCATCGACAGCCCGCAGGCCGGCGAGGTCACGGAAGAGCAGGGCGCGCTGCTGTTCGCCGGGCGCAACGCCGGGTTTGCCGGCATCGAGGGCGGGCTGCGCTTCGCGTTGCGCGTGCTGCCGCTGGCCACTGGCGGGCAGACCCGCATCGAGCGCGGGCGGATCCGCATCGAAGGCGCCGACGAGGTGGTGCTGCTGCTGACCGCGGCCACCAGCTATCGGCGCTACGACGACGTCGGCGGCGATCCGCTTGCGCTCAGCGCCGCGCAGCTGCGCAAGGCGGCCGCCTTGTCCTACGCGAAATTGCTGGAGCGGCATCTGGCCGAACACCGGCGCCTGTTCCGCAGGGTGGCGATCGACCTGGGCAGCAGCGCCGCCGCGCAGCTGCCCACCGACGAACGCGTGCAGCGCTACGCCGACGGCGGCGATCCGGCACTGGCTGCGCTGTACCACCAGTACGGCCGCTACCTGCTGATCAGCAGCTCGCGGCCGGGCTGCCAGCCGTCCAACCTGCAAGGCATCTGGAATGACCTGATGCAGCCGCCGTGGGAGAGCAAGTACACGATCAACATCAACACCGAGATGAACTACTGGCCCAGTGAGGCCAATGCCTTGCACGAGTGCGTGGAACCGCTCGAAGCCATGCTGTTCGATCTCGCGGAGACCGGCGCCCGCACCGCGCGAGCGATGTACGACGCGCCGGGCTGGGTGGTGCACAACAACACCGACCTGTGGCGCCAGGCCGGGCCGATCGACGGCGCGAAGTGGAGCCTGTGGCCGATGGGCGGCGTCTGGCTGCTGCAACAGCTGTGGGACCGCTGGGACTACGGCCGCGATCGCGCCTACCTGCGGCGCATCTATCCGTTGTTCAAGGGCGCGGCCGAGTTCTTCGTCGCCACCCTGGTACGCGATCCGCAGACCGGCGCGATGGTGACCAACCCATCGATGTCGCCGGAGAACCGGCATCCGTTCGGCGCCGCGCTGTGCGCCGGGCCGGCGATGGACGCGCAATTGTTGCGCGATCTTTTTGCGCAGTGCATCAAAATGGGCGAGTTGCTGGGCGTGGACAAGGCCTTCGGCGAGCGCCTGGCGGCACTGCGCGCGCAGCTGCCGCCGGACCGCATCGGCGGCGCCGGGCAGCTGCAGGAGTGGCAGCAGGACTGGGACATGCAGGCCCCGGAAATCCATCATCGCCACGTCTCGCATCTGTATGCGCTGCATCCGTCCAGCCAGATCAACCTGCGCGACACCCCGGCGCTGGCCGCCGCGGCCCGGCGCTCGCTGCAGGTCCGCGGTGATAGCGCTACCGGCTGGGGCCTCGGCTGGCGCCTGAACCTGTGGGCGCGGTTGCACGACGGCGAGCACGCGCAGCGTATTCTGACGATGCTGCTGTCGCCCGAACGCACCTATCCGAACCTGTTCGACGCGCATCCGCCGTTCCAGATCGATGGCAACTTCGGCGGCACCGCCGGCATCACCGAAATGCTGCTGCAGAGTTGGGGCGACAGCATCTGGTTGCTGCCGGCATTGCCGCAGGCCTGGCCGCACGGGCAGGTGCGCGGCCTGCGCGTGCGCGGCGCGGCCGGCGTCGATCTGGCCTGGCGCGACGGACGCCTGCAGCATGCGCGGCTGAGCAGCGAACGTGGCGGGCACTACACTTTGGTTTACGGCGGGCAGGCCCTGACCGCCGACCTTTCTCCTGGAGCGACGATGGAACTGGGTTTACGCGACGATCGGCTGGTGCGGCAATGAGTCTGTACATCGGCCTGGATGTCGGCACGCAGAGCGTCAAGCTGCTGGCCTACGATGCGGACAGCCGCCGCGTGGTCGCCACGCATGGCCATGCGCTGGAACTGATCAGCCGCGACGACGGCACCCGCGAGCAGCAGGCGCAGTGGTGGATCGACGGCATCGTCGCCTGCTTCGCCGCGCTGACGCCGGAGCAGCGCGCGCAGGTGCGGGCGATCTCGGTGTCCGGCCAGCAGCACGGCTTCGTGCCGGTGGACGCGCAGGGGCAGGTGACCGCGCCGGTGAAGCTGTGGTGCGACACCAGCACCCAGCGCGAGTGCGAGGAGATCATGCAGGCCGCCGGCGGCGAACAGCGCTGCGTGGAACTGGCCGGCAACCCGATCCTGGCCGGCTACACCGCCTCCAAGCTGCCGTGGACGCGCAAGCACCGCAGCGAAGCGTACGCCAGCATGACCTCGGTGCTGCTGCCGCACGACTACGTCAATTTCTGGCTGACCGGCGAGCGTTACACCGAGTTCGGCGACGCCTCCGGCAGCGGCTGGCTGGACGTGCGCACGCGGCAGTGGTCGGCGCCGCTGCTGCAGGCGATCGATCCGCAGCGCGACCTGGCCGCGGCGCTGCCGCCGCTGGTGCCGACCGAGACCACCTTCGCCCTGTCCGCGGCGGCGGCGCAGACCCTGGGGCTGCCGCGCGAGGTGCGCGTGGCCAGTGGCGGCGGCGACAACATGATGGCCGCGATCGGCACCGGCAACGTGGTGTCCGGGCGGCTGACCATGAGCCTGGGCACCTCCGGCACGCTGTTCGCGTACGCCGACCGCCCGGTGGTGGACGACGCCGCGCGCTGGGCCGCGTTCTGCTCGTCCAGCGGCGGTTGGCTGCCGCTGATCTGCACGATGAACTGCACCGTGGCCACCGAGACCATCGCGCGCCTGTTCGGGATCAAGACCGGGCAGGGCGAAGCCTTGCTCGAAGCCACCGCGCCGGGCGCCGGCGGGCTGGTGCTGCTGCCGTTCTTCAACGGCGAGCGCACCCCGAACCTGCCGGCCGCGCGCGGCTGCATGACCGGCATGGACCTGCATAACACCACCCCAGCGCATTTCTATCGCGCGGCGATGGAAGGGGCGACCTACAGCCTGCGCAACGGCTACGACGCCTTCGTCGACGCCGGGCTGGCGTTCGACTCGATCTACGTCACCGGCGGCGGCAGCAAGAGCGCCGGCTGGCGGCAGCTGATCGCCGACCTGTTCGGCCTGCCGGTGCACGTGCCGGCGCAGGCCGAGGGCGCCGCGTTCGGCGCCGCGCTGCAGGCGCTGTGGGCCGACGGCCACGCGCAGGGCGACCGCGCCAGCCTGGCCGAGGTGGTGCTGCAGCACCAGCAGGATGACGCCGCGCTGGCGGCGCAGCCGGATCCGCAACGCGGCGCGCAGTACCAGGCGCACTACCAGACCTTCCTGAAACACTTGCATGCCATTGGCCCGCTCTACGCCGGCTGACCCGCTTTTTCCCCCGCAACGCACACCAGGACTTCGTTATGAGCAATTCCGTCTACATCGGCGCCAAGGAATATTTCCCGGGCATCGGCCGCATCGCGTTCGAAGGCAAGGCCTCGGACAATCCGCTGGCGTTCAAGGTCTACGAGGCCGACAGGAAGATCGGCGACAAGACCATGGCCGAGCACCTGCGCTTCGCGGTGGCGTACTGGCACAGCTTCTGCGGCAACGGCGCCGATCCGTTCGGGCCGGGCACGCGCGCCTATCCGTGGGACGCCGGCAGCGATGCGCTGGGCCGGGCCGAGGCCAAGGCCGATGCGGCGTTCGAGTTCTTCACCAAGCTCGGCGTGCCGTACTACTGCTTCCACGACGTGGACCTGGCGCCGGACGCCGAGGACGTGGGCCAGTACGAGAAGAACCTCAGGCACATGGTCGGCATCGCCAAGCAGCGCCAGGCCGACACCGGCATCAAGCTGCTGTGGGGCACCGCCAACCTGTTCTCGCACCCGCGCTACATGAACGGCGCCTCGACCAACCCGGACTTCAACGTGGTCGCGCGTGCGGCGGTGCAGGTCAAGGCCGCGCTGGACGCGACGGTGGAGCTGGGCGGGGAGAACTACGTGTTCTGGGGTGGCCGCGAAGGCTATGCCAGCCTGCACAACACGCAGATGAAGCGCGAGCAGGAGCACATGGCGCGATTTCTGACCCTGGCGCGCGACTACGGCCGCAGCATCGGCTTCAAGGGCAATTTCCTGATCGAGCCCAAGCCGATGGAACCGATGAAGCACCAGTACGACTTCGACAGCGCCACGGTGATCGGCTTCCTGCGCGAGCATGGGCTGGACAAGGACTTCAAGCTCAACATCGAGGCCAACCACGCCACGCTGTCGGGCCACAGCTTCGAGCACGACCTGCAGGTGGCGTCCGATGCGGGCCTGCTGGGCAGCATCGACGCCAACCGCGGCAACCCGCAGAACGGCTGGGACACCGACCAGTTCCCGACCGACCTGTACGACACGGTGGGGGCGATGCTGGTGGTGCTGCGGCAGGGCGGGCTGGCGCCGGGCGGTCTGAACTTCGACGCCAAGGTGCGGCGCGAGTCGTCCGATCCGCAGGACCTGTTCCTGGCCCACATCGGCGGCATGGACGCGTTCGCGCGCGGCCTGGAGGTGGCCCATGCGCTGCTGACGTCCTCGCCGCTGGAGCAGTGGCGCGCCGAGCGCTACGCCAGCTTCGACAGCGGCGCCGGCGCGGCGTTCGCCTCCGGCGGCAGCTCGCTGGCGGACCTGGCGGCGCACGCGGCCAAGGCCGGCGAACCGAAGCAGGCCAGCGGCCGCCAGGAAGCCTACGAGAACCTGATCAACCAGTACCTGATCCGCTGATGCGCGACGGCCGGCGGCCGCGCCGCCGCCGGCCGTGCCGTCTCTCCCCCGCGATGGCCGTTCTTCCTTCTGCACGACACCAGGTGACTCAATGTCCAGCGTATCCCTAGACCGCCACGCCGATGGCGCAGGCGAGAACACGCGCCTCATCATCCTCATCAGTTGCGTCGCCACCATCGGCGGCTTCCTGTTCGGCTTCGACAGCGGCGTGATCAACGGCACCGTCGACGGCCTGAAGGAGACTTTCCACTCCAGCGCCGCCGGCACCGGCTTCGAGGTCGCCTCGATGCTGCTGGGCTGCGCGATCGGCGCGTTCTTCGCCGGCCGCCTGGCCGACCGCTGGGGCCGCCGCGCGGTGCTGATCATCTCCGCGGTGCTGTTCCTGCTGTCCGCGCTCGGCGCCGGCGCCGCGCACAGCTCCGGCTTCTTCATCTTCGCCCGGGTCATGGGCGGCTTCGCGGTCGGCGCGGCCAGCGTGATGTCGCCGGCGTACATCGCCGAGGTCGCCCCGGCGCGCTACCGCGGGCGGCTGGCCACGGTGCAGCAGATCGCCATCATCAGCGGGCTGTTCACCGCGTTCCTGAGCAACTACGTGCTGGTCAAGCTGGCCAGCGCCTCGACCGAGCCGCTGTGGCTGGGCCAGGCCGCGTGGCGCTGGATGTTCTGGATGCAGGCGTTCCCGTCGCTGCTGTTCCTGCTGCTGTTGCTGGCGATCCCGGAGAGCCCGCGCTACCTGGTGGTCAAGGGCCGCCGCGAGGCCGCGCTGGCGGTGCTGACCAAGCTCTACGGGCCGCGCGAGGCGCAGGCCAAGCTGACCGAGATCTCCGCCTCGCTGGCGGCCGACCAGCACAAGCCCAAGCTGTCGGACCTGGTCAGCAAGGTCACCGGCAAGGTGCGCCCGATCGTGTGGATCGGCATCGGCCTGGCCACCTTCCAGCAGCTGGTCGGCATCAACGTGGTGTTCTACTACGGCGCGGTGCTGTGGCAGGCGGTGGGCTTCTCCGAAAGCGACTCGCTGCTGATCAACGTGCTGTCCGGCGCGCTGAGCATCGGCGCCTGCCTGATCACGGTGATGCTGATCGACAGGATCGGGCGCAAGCCGCTGCTGTGGGTCGGCTCGGCCGGCATGGCGGTGTCGCTGGCCCTGGTCACGCTGGCCTTCGCCAGCGCCTCGCTGGACGAGGCCGGCAAGCTGGCGATGTCGCCGGGCATGGGCCGGCTGGCGCTGATCGCGGCCAACGTCTACGTGATCTTCTTCAACATGTCCTGGGGCCCGGTGATGTGGGTGATGCTGGGCGAGATGTTCCCCAACCAGATCCGCGGCTCCGGCCTGGCGGTGGCGGGCGCGGCGCAGTGGACCTCGAACTTCCTCATCACCGTCTCGTTCCCGGTCCTGCTCGGCAGCATCGGCCTGGCCGGCGCCTACGGCATCTACACCGTGGCCGCGTTCGTTTCGGTGTTCTTCGTGCTCAAGTACGTGTACGAGACCAAGGGCCGCGAACTGGAGCAGATGCAGGGCTGAACCGTCGCCGGCGCGGCCCCGGCCGCGCCGGCGCACCGTGGCGGCGGGCGGCAGGCCTGGCCGCCGCACGGCCGGGTTCACGGCGAGCGCCGCCCGCGCGACCAGCGCACGGCGTCGTGACGAATGCCGGGCCCACAACGCAAAAGCCCCGCAGCTGCGGGGCTTTTGTGGTTTTCACTGCAGGCGAAGCGGCGATGGTGCTCCCTAGGGGGCTCGAACCCCTGTTTTAGCCTTGAGAGGGCCACGTCCTAACCATTAGACGAAGGGAGCAGGTTGGTCGCGTCGATTGCAGGGCGCTAGTATATGGGGCTAGCCGCCCGCCGGCAATCCCGCAACTCGATACGGAAGCGCCATCATCAATCCGCCAGTTCCATCGCCGTTCACTCTGCAGCTGATCCCGCGCGATCAGCACAACGTCTCGCGCAAGGACATCAGTCCCAATGCGCTGCGCGTGCTGTACCGGCTGCGCGAAGCCGGCTTCGGCGCCTACCTGGTCGGCGGCGCGGTCCGCGACCTGCTGGTCGAGCTGCAGCCCAAGGACTTCGACGTGGCCACCGACGCCACCCCCGAGCAGGTCAAGCAGCTGTTCCGCAACTGCCGCCTGATCGGCCGCCGCTTCCGCCTGGCGCACGTGGTCTACGGCCGCGAGATCATCGAGGTGGCCACGTTCCGCGCCAACGTCGACGACGGCAGCGGCGACCGCGAACTGGACAACGGCCGCCTGGTCCGCGACAACGTCTACGGCAGCATCGAGGACGACGCGGTGCGCCGCGATTTCACCTGCAACGCGCTGTACTACGCGATCGAGGATTTCTCGGTGCGCGACTACACCGGCGGCTTCGCCGACGTGCAGGCGCGGCTGATGCGCCTGATCGGCGACCCGGAGCAGCGCTACCGCGAAGACCCGGTGCGCATGCTGCGCGCGGTGCGCCTGGCGGCCAAGCTGGATTTCCAGATCGAGGCGGCCACCGCCGAGCCGATCCCGCGCCTGGCCGGGCTGCTGGCCGAGGCGGCGCCGGCGCGGTTGTTCGAGGAAGTGCTGAAGCTGTTCCTGTCCGGCAACGGCGTGGCCAGCTTCGAGGGCCTGGAGCGCTACGGCCTGCTCGCCGCGCTGTTCCCGGAAAGCGCGGCGGCGCTGAACTCCAACCGCAGCGGCGCGCTGCGGCGGATGCTGGTCGAAGGCCTGCGCAACACCGATGCGCGCGTGGCCAACGACGAGCCGGTATCGCCGGCGTTCCTGTTCGCGCTGCTGCTGTGGCCGGCCTACTGCCGCGCGCTGATGGCGCTGCAGAAGCAGGGCATGCAGCTGGAAGAAGCGCAGCGCCGCGCCGCCGACCGGGTCACCCTGCACCAGCTGAGCACGGTGGCGCTGCCGCGGCGCTTCTCGCTGCCGATGCAGGAGATCTGGCTGCTGCAGTCGCGCTTCACCTCGCGCCAGAAGAAGCGGGTGGTGCGCACGCTGTCGCATCCGCGCTTCCGTGCCGCGTTCGATTTCCTGATCCTGCGCCAGTCGGCCTCGGCCGAGCACGAGGCCGACATCGCCTACTGGCGCGAACTGCAGCAGCAGCCGGGCTATGCGCCGCCGCCGCGCGGCTTCGACCCGGAGATCGACTACGTCGGCGACGAGGTGGCGATGGCCCCGGCCGACAGCGAAGAAACCCCCAAGCGCCGCCGGCGCCGGCGCCGGCGTCCGGATGCCGCCGCCCCGGCCGAGTGAGCGAGCCGCTCTCCGCCGCGCCGGTGCAGGCCTGCATCGGCCTGGGCGGCAACCTCGGCGATGCGGTGGCGACCCTGCGCGCGGCCATCGCCGAACTGGACACGCTGCCGCACACCCGCCTGCTGCGCGCCTCGCAGCTGTACCGCAGCCCGGCCTGGGGCCACCAGGCGCAGCCGGACTTCATCAACGCCGCCGCGGTGCTGAGCACCCGCATGCCGGCGCCCGCGCTGCTGCAGGCGCTGCTGGCGCTGGAAGCCCGCCACGGCCGCCGCCGCGACCCCGGCGAGCGCTGGGGGCCGCGCACCCTGGACCTGGACCTGCTGCTGTACGCCGACGCGGTGATCGACCTGCCCGGGCTGCAGGTGCCGCACCCGTACCTGCACCAGCGCGGTTTCGCGCTGCTGCCGCTGGCCGAGATCGCCGCCGAGGCGACGATCCCCGGCCATGGAACGGTGCGTGACATACGCGACCGCATCGAATCCGACGGAATCGCGCCAATCGGTAGATAATGCCCGGCTTATCACCGCATCGCATGAGCTAATGAGCAGTCACGCCGACAGCAAGCCCTGGACCGTTCCCGCCCTGGCCGAGGCCAAGCGCCGCCAGCAGAAGCTGGTGATGCTGACCGCCTACGACGCCGGCTTCGCGCGCGTTTTCGACGCCAACGGGGTGGACCTGATCCTGATCGGCGATTCGCTGGGCATGGTGGTGCAGGGCCACGACTCGACCCTGCCGGTGACCGTGGACGACATCGCCTACCACACCGCCGCGGTGGCGCGGGTGCTGCAGCGCGCGCTGCTGGTGGCCGACCTGCCGTTCCAGTCCGACGCCACCCCCGAGCGCGCGCTGGACGCCTCGACCCGGCTGCTGCAGGCCGGCGCGGAGATGGTCAAGCTGGAGGGCGCCGGGCACAAGCTGGAGGTGATCCGCTTCCTCAGCGAGCGCGACATCCCGGTCTGTTCGCACCTGGGCCTGACCCCGCAATCGGTGCTGACCTTCGGCGGCTACAAGATCCAGGGCCGCGAGGAGGCCGCTGCGGCCAAGCTGCTGGCCGACGCCAAGGCGGTGGCCGCCGCCGGCGCCGCGCTGCTGGTGCTCGAATGCGTGCCGTCGCCGCTGGCGGCGCGGATCACCGCCGAGGTGGAGATCCCCACCATCGGCATCGGCGCCGGTCCCGACTGCGACGGCCAGGTGCTGGTGCTGCACGACTTCCTGGGCCTGGACAGCGGCCACCGCCGGCCGCGCTTCGTCAAGGACTTCCTGGCCGAGGGCGGCTCCATCGCCGGCGCGGTGCGCGCCTACGCCGACGCGGTGCGCGCCGGCACCTTCCCCGACGCCGAACACGCCTACGCCAAATGATCGAGACCATCACCGACCTGGCCCGGCTGCGCGCCGTCGTTTCCGGCTGGAAGCGGCAGGGCCTGCGCGTGGCCTTCGTGCCGACCATGGGCAACCTGCACGCCGGGCACTTCTCGCTGGTGATGCTGGCCCGGCAGTACGCCGACCGAGTGGTGTCCAGCGTGTTCGTCAATCCGACCCAGTTCGGCCCGAACGAGGACTTCACCCGCTACCCGCGCACCCCCGAGGCCGACACCAGCGGCCTGGAGGACGCCGGTTGCGACGTGCTGTGGCTGCCGACCGTGGAGAGCATGTACCCGCTGGGCGTGGAACTGGCGCTGCGCATGCACACGCCCGGGGTCAGCGAAGTGCTGGAGGGCGCCTGCCGCCCGGGCCATTTCGACGGCGTGTGCACCGTGGTCGCGCGCCTGTTCAACCAGGTGCAGCCGGACCTGGCCGCGTTCGGCAAGAAGGACTACCAGCAGCTGGCGGTGATCCGGCAGATGGTCGCCGACCTGGCGTTCCCGATCGAGATCCTGGGCGGCAGCATCGTGCGCGAGGCCGACGGCCTGGCGATGAGTTCGCGCAACCAGTACCTGTCGGCCGAGGAGCGGCCGCGCGCGGCGCAGATCCGCCAGACCCTGCTGGCGATGCGCGACGGCCACATGGCCGGGCGCCGGCGCGCCGAGATCGAGGCGGCGGCGACGGCGCAGCTGCAGGCCGCCGGTTTCGACGTCGACTACACCGTGCTGCGCCTGCCCGACCTGAGCGAACCGCAGGACCACGCCGGCCCGCGCGTGGCGCTGATCGCCGCGCGGCTGGGACGGACCCGGTTGATCGACAACCTGGAATTCTGAGCGCGGCGGCGTGTCGCGGCTGCCGCGGCGTCGGCGTCGGCACCGCGCCGAATGCAGTCGAGTGGCGGATCGCCGGTTGGCTTGGCGGGTCGCGACGGAAGCCGCTCCCACAGGGGCTTGCGACGAGCCAGCTGGGTGCATTGTGGGAGGGGCTTCAGCCCCGACCGTATCCGAAGCCGTCGAGCCTGCCGCTTCGTTCGTCGCGGCTGAAGCCGCTCCTACAGGGGCTTGCGACAAGCCAGCTGGGTGCACTGTAGGAGGGGCTTCAGCCCCGACCGTATCCGGAGCCGTCGAGCCCGCCGCTTCGTTCGTCGCGGCTGAAGCCGCTCCTACAGGCACTTGCGGCGAGCTGGCTGGGTGCACTGTGGGAGGGGCTTCAGCCCCGACCGTATCCGAAGCCGTCGAGCCTGCCGCTTCGTTCGTCGCGGCTGAAGCCGCTCCTACAGGGGCTTGCGACGAGCCAGCTGGGTGCACTGGGGGAGGGGCTTCAGCCCGACTGTATCCGAGCCGTCGAGCCTGCCGCTTCGTTCGTCGCGGCTGAAGCCGCTCCTAAAGGAGGCTTGCGGCGAGCTGGCTGGGTGCACGGTAGGAGGGGCTTCAGCCCCGACGCTGTCCGAAGCCGTCAGGCCCGCCGCTTCGCGATGCCACCGGCAACTGCAGGATTCGCCGCCCGGCCGGCTGCGGCCGGTGTCGCTCGCATCGCGTCTTGCCGCATCGCGCCGTCACATCATGGCCTGCGGCCGGCATGCCGGGACGCGCAGCGGACAACGCCACACGCGCCGCGGCAAGCCCTTGCTGCCACTGCCGCTTAACCCCGCGGTGCTAAACTGCGCCTCTTTCCCCACCGCAGCATCGCAAGCATGCAACTGAGCCTGTTGAAGACCAAGATCCACCGCGCCACCGTCACCCATTCGGAGCTCAACTACGAAGGCTCGATCGCCATCGATGGGCTGCTGCTGGACGCCACCGGCATCCGCGAGTTCGAGCAGGTGCACATCTGGGACGTCACCAACGGCGCACGCTTCAGCACCTACGCGATCCGCGCCGACGAAGGCAGCGGCATCGTCTCGCTCAATGGCGGCGCCGCGCGCCACGTGCAGGTCGGCGACCTGATCATCATCGCCGCCTTCGCCGGCATGAGCGAAGAGGAGGCCGCGCGCTTCCAGCCGACCCTGGTCTACGTGGACGGCGCCAACAAGATCACCCACACCAACCACAGCATCCCGAAGCAGGCCGCATGACACAGTCCAACGGTTTCGACACACTGCACTCCCACGCCCAGCGCTTGCGCGGGGCGCGCCTTCCCGAACTGCTGGCCGCCGAGCCCGGCCGGGTCGAAGACCTGGCGGTGCAGGTCGGACCGTTGTACTTCAACTTCGCGCGGCAGAAATACGACCGCGCCGCGCTCGACGCGCTGCTGGCGCTGGCCGCCGAACACGACGTGGCCGGTGCGTTCCAGCGCCTGTTCCGGGGCGAGACGGTCAACGTCACCGAGGGCCGCGCCGCGCTGCATACCGCCCTACGCGGCGACCTCAGCGGCGCGCCGGTGGCCGCCGACGCGAACGCCAGCGCACGCGAGGTGCAGCAGCGCATGCGCGCGCTGATCGACGCGCTGGCGCAGACCGAGGTCACCGACATCGTCAGCGTCGGCATCGGCGGTTCCGACCTGGGCCCGCGCCTGGTCGCCGATGCGCTGCGCCCGGTCGAGGGCGCGCGCTTCCGCGTGCATTTCGTCTCCAACGTCGACGGCGCGGCGATGCAGCGCACGCTGGCCACGCTGGATCCGGCGCGCACCGCCGGCGTGCTGATCTCCAAGACCTTCGGCACCCAGGAAACCCTGCTCAACGGCCAGATCCTGCGCGACTGGCTTGGCGGCAGCGAGCGCCTGTATGCGGTCAGCGCCAATCCCGAACGCGCCGCCAAGGCCTTCGACATCGCCGCCGGGCGCGTGCTGCCGATGTGGGACTGGGTCGGCGGGCGCTACTCGCTGTGGTCGGCGGTGGGCTTCCCGATCGCGCTGGCGATCGGCGCCGACGGTTTCGAGCAGTTGCTGGCCGGCGCCGCGCAGTTCGACGCCCATGCGCTGAACGCGCCGCTGGAGCGCAACGTGGCGGTGCTGCACGCGCTGACCATGCTGTGGAACCGCAACGTGCTCGGCTACGCCACCCAGGCGGTGATGACCTACGACCAGCGCCTGGCGCTGCTGCCGGCCTACCTGCAGCAGCTGGTGATGGAGAGCCTGGGCAAGCGCGTGCAGCTGGACGGCACCCCGGTGCAGGCCGATACCGTGCCGGTGTGGTGGGGCGGCGCCGGCACCGACGTGCAGCACAGCTTCTTCCAGGCGCTGCACCAGGGCACCAGCATCGTGCCGGCCGACTTCATCGGCTGCATCCGCAACGACGACCCGTACACCGTCAATCACCAGGCGCTGCTGGCCAACCTGCTGGCGCAGACCGAGGCGCTGGCGAACGGGCAGGGCAGCGACGACCCGCACCGCGACTACCCGGGCGGCCGCCCGAGCACGCTGATCCTGCTCGACGCGCTGACCCCGCAGGCGCTGGGCGCGCTGATCGCGATGTACGAGCACAGCGTCTACGTGCAGTCGGTGATCTGGGGCATCAACGCCTTCGACCAGTTCGGCGTGGAACTGGGCAAGCAACTGGCCAGCCAGCTGCTGCCGGCGCTGCAGGGCGAAACCACCGAGGTCGCCGACCCGGTGACGCGCGCGGTGCTGGCGCGGCTGCGCGGCTGAGGCGCGCTGTCGGGTGTCGTGCAACGGGGCCTTCGGGCCCCGTTCGTTTTTGACGCGCGCCATGTGGTCGCTGTCCGCGAACGGCTGGTCCTGCCCGGCATTGCTTGGACCGATCGCCCAAGACAACGAAGCGGCTCCACAACAGAGCGGCTCCCGCACGTTGCTACCGGTTGACGCAACGCGCGACGGCGAGGGAAGCCTGTGGGAGCGACTTCGGTCGCGACGAGCGGAGATGGGAAACTGCACTCGTCCGATCGGATCGGCGCCGAAGCCGCGTTCGCCTGCGCCTTGGGCCGTCCAGCAGGGCGGTCACCGCCAAGGCAAAGTTTGCGCACTCCTTCGATACGGCAGTGTTGCGCCGCAACAAGCACGTTCGCCGGCGCGGCCGTGGCGGCGGCCGGCGGACGCTGCGATCGTGCGGCCGGCCGGCCTTGCCGGTATTCCATCGTTATAGCGCAATCCAATATCCGTCGCCGGACCAGGCATACCTCGTGGCGTTGTTGACAGCATCGGGGCGATTAATGAAGCGTAGGCATCGGCCGCGCGTCCCGGGAGGGCGCGTGGACCGCCGTGTGCCGCGCATTCGCCGTTCCTGGGAGGGAAGACCTTGCAAAAACAGTCCGCTGGCGTGTCCGCGCCGATTCGCAATGCGCTGGCGACCGCCGCCGCGCTGGGCCTGCTGGCATTGGCCGCGGCCGGTCCCGGCCAGTCGGCTCCGGCCGCGGCCGCGTCCGCCGCGCCGCCGGCGATCCATCCGCAGCTGTGGCCGTCGCCGGCCTGGCCGCTGGCCGAGGATGCGGCGCTGGAGGCGCGCATTTCCAAGCTGATGGCGCAGATGTCGGTGGAACAGAAGGTCGGGCAGATCGTGCAGGGCGACATCGCCAGCATGACCCCGGAGGATGCGCGCAAGTACCACATCGGCTCGGTGCTGGCCGGCGGCAATTCCGATCCCGGCGGCAAGTACGACGCCAGCCCCGCCGAATGGCTGAAGCTGGCCGACGCCTACTACGACGCGTCGATGGAGAAAGGCAAGGGCCCGGCGATCCCGATCATCTTCGGCATCGACGCGGTGCACGGGCAGAGCAACATCGTCGGCGCCACGCTGTTCCCGCACAACATCGGCCTGGGCGCCACCCGCAACCCGGAGCTGATGCGCAGGATCGGCGCGGTCACCGCGGCCGAGACCCGCACCACCGGCATGGAGTGGACCTTCGCGCCGACCGTGGCGGTACCGCAGGACGATCGCTGGGGCCGCACCTACGAGGGCTATTCCGAATCGCCCGAGGTGGTCGCCAGTTTCGCCGGCAAGGTGGTCGAAGGCCTGCAGGGCGTGCCCGGGCAGCCCGGTTTCCTCGACGGTTCGCACGTGATCGCCTCGGTCAAGCATTTCCTCGGCGACGGCGGCACCACCGACGGCAAGGACCAGGGCGACACCCGGGTCGGCGAACAGCAGCTGCGCGACATCCACGGCGCCGGCTATCCGCCGGCGATCGCCGCCGGCGCGCAGACGGTGATGGCCTCGTTCAACAGCTTCAATGGCGTCAAGATGCACGGCAACAAGCCGATGCTGACCGACGTGCTGAAGGGGCAGATGCATTTCGGCGGCTTCGTGGTCGGCGACTGGAACGGCCATGGCCAGGTACCCGGTTGCCGCAACGACGACTGCCCGGCCGCGTTCAATGCCGGCGTGGACATGCTGATGGCGCCGGACAGCTGGAAGGGCTACTACGAAAGCGCGCTGAAGGCGGTGCAGTCGGGCCAGATCCCGATGGCGCGGCTGGACGAGGCGGTGCGGCGCATCCTGCGGGTGAAGCTGCGGCTGGGCCTGTTCGAGGCCGGCAAGCCGTCGCAGCGTCCGCTCGGCGGCAAGTTCGAGCTGCTCGGCGCGCCCGAGCACCGCGCGGTGGCGCGGCAGGCGGTGCGCGAGTCGCTGGTGCTGCTGAAGAACCAGAAGCAGCTGCTGCCGCTGAAGCCGCAGACCAAATTGCTGGTCGCCGGCGACGGCGCCAACGACATGGGCAAGCAGTCCGGCGGCTGGACCCTGAACTGGCAGGGCACCGGCACCAAGCGCGCCGACTACCCGAACGGCAACACGATCTGGGAAGGCCTGCAGGAGCAGGTCAAGGCCGCCGGCGGCAGCGCCGAGCTGGCGATCGACGGCAAGTACCAGGCCAAGCCCGACGTGGCGGTGGTGGTGTTCGGCGAGAACCCGTATGCCGAGTTCCAGGGCGACATCGCCACGCTGCTGTACAAGCCCGGCGACGACAGCGACCTGCAGCTGATCAAGAAGCTCAAGGCCGAGGGCATCCCGGTGGTGGCGGTGTTCCTGAGCGGGCGCCCGCTGTGGGTGAACCGCGAGATCAACGCCGCCGATGCCTTCGTCGCCGCGTGGCTGCCGGGCTCGGAAGGCGGCGGCATCGCCGACGTGCTGCTGCGCAAGCCCGATGGCGGCATCCAGTACGACTTCCACGGCAAGCTCAGCTTCTCCTGGCCGCGCAGCGCGACCCAGTACGCCAACAACGTCGGGCAGAAGAACTACAACCCGCAGTTCGCGTTCGGCTACGGCCTGACCTATGCCGACAAGGGCGAACTGCCGCGGCTGTCGGAGGTTTCCGGCGTGTCCGGCGCGCAGGCGGTGGGCGGGGTGTACTTCGAGCGCGGCAAGCCGGCAGCGGGCATCAACCTGATCCTGCAGGGCGCCAGCCAGGCCAATCTGCCGGCGGCGACCACGCCGGCGGCGCTGGCCGACGGCTCGCTCAAGGTCACCGCGATCGACCACAAGGCGCAGGAGGATGCGCGCCGCTTCGAATGGTCGGGCAAGGGCAAGGCGGGGATGGCGCTGGTGCTGCCCCGGCCGGTGGACGTGTCGCGCGAGAGCAACGGCGACGTGCAGCTGATCCTGACCCTGAAGGTGGCTGCGGCGCCGAGCGGCAGCACCCGCATCGGCGTGGGCTGCGGCACCGGCTGTGCGGCGCAGGTCGACCTGGGCAAGGCGCTGGCGGCGCTGCCCAAGGGCGAGTGGCGCACGCTGGGCGTGCCGTTGAAGTGCTTCAGCGTGGCCGGCGCGGACGTGGCCAAGCTGGAGCGGCTGCCGGTGATCGAGAGCGACGGCACGCTAGACCTGGCGCTGTCGCGGATCGCGCTGGGCGCCAGCAACGACGCGCAGAGCGTGGTGGACTGCCCGGTGCGCTGAGCCGCGCGCCGAGCACGAGACGGCGCCGTGCCCATCAACGGCGCCGTCGCCTGCCGAAACGGATGCAGGCTCGCAAGGAAGCAACGCCAGCGCTGCAGGCGGTGTGCCGCACGATTCGCCTGCGGCGCGGCCGCCGCGGCCGTGTTCGGACATCGGGCATCCGATCGGCAAGCACCGTCAGCAATTCCGAGTGGGAGGAGTTTCAGCCTTGCCAGCAGGCCGGCAACGCCATCCGGGCTGAAGCTCCACCCGCAACAACCTGCCTCCGAAGCAGGTGTGTCTCCAGCGCCCGATCGCCGACGGTCAGTGCGCAGCAGGTTCAAGCAGGCGCTCTGTCCCGCCGGGACGGGTTCATCGATACACAGGCGAAAGGGCTGCGGCCCGTGGGAGAAGTGCAGTGGGTCTGGCGACGTTGGATGTGGCGATCGTATTGGTCTACCTGGCCGGCATCTTCGTGCTGGCGCAGTGGGTCTCGCGGGAGAAGGCCGGGCACAGCAAGAGCGCCGAGGACTACTTCCTGGCCGGCAAGACCCTGCCGTGGTGGGCGATCGGCGCGTCGCTGATCGCCGCGAACATCTCCGCCGAGCAGATCATCGGCATGGCCGGTTCCGGCTATGCGATCGGCCTGGCGATCGCGTCCTACGAATGGATGGCGGCGCTGACCCTGCTGATCGTCGGCAAGTTCTTCCTGCCGATCTTCCTGCGCAACGGCATCTACACCATGCCGCAGTTCCTGGAGCAGCGCTACGGCAAGTGGATCCGCACGCTGATGGCGGTGTTCTGGCTGCTGCTGTACGTGTTCGTCAACCTGACCTCGATCCTGTGGCTGGGCTCGATCGCGGTCAGCCAGGTCACCGGCATGGACCAGACCCTGGCGCTGGCCCTGATCGGCGTGTTCGCCCTGGTCTACCAGCTGTACGGCGGGCTCAAGGCGGTGGCGCTGACCGACATCGTGCAGGTCACCCTGCTGGTGCTGGGCGGGCTGCTGGTGGCTGGGCTGACGCTGTCGCGCATCGGCGACGGCGCCGGCATGCTGGCCGGCTTCAAGCAGCTGTGGAATGCGCATCCGGAGCACTTCCACATGATCCTGTCCAAGGACAACCCGTTCTACAAGGACCTGCCGGGCCTGAGCGTGCTGCTGGGCGGGCTGTGGGTCATGAACATCAGCTACTGGGGCTTCAACCAGTACATCATCCAGCGCGCGCTGGCCGCCAAGGACCTGGGCGAGGCGCAGAAGGGCATGGTGTTCGCCGCGTTCCTGAAGCTGCTGATGCCGGTGGTGATCGTGGTGCCGGGCATCGCCGCGGTGGTGCTGGCGCCGGACCTGGCCAAGCCCGACCAGGCCTATCCGACCATGATGCAGCTGCTGCCCACTGGCGTGCTCGGCCTGGTGTTCGCCGCGCTGGTGGCCGCGATCGTGGCCTCGCTGGCGTCGAAGATCAATTCGGTGGCGACGATCTTCACCCTGGACTTCTACGCCAAGTTCCGCCCGCAGACCGGGCAGAAGCAACTGGTGCGGGTGGGCCGCGTCGCCGCGGTGGCGTCGGTGCTGGTCGGCATCCTCACCGCGCGGCCGCTGCTGGGCAACTTCGACCAGGGTTTCCAGTTCATCCAGGAATTCACCGGCTTCTTCACCCCGGGCGTGGTGGTGATCTTCATGCTCGGCCTGTTCTGGAAGCGCGCCAACGAGGCCGGCGCGCTGACCGCGGCGATCGGGTCGGTGGTGCTGTCGTTCGCGCTCAAGTTCGCCTGGCCGGAACTGCCGTTCATGGACCGCATCGGCGTGGTGTTCGTGGCGGCGCTGGTGCTGGCGGTGGTGGTGTCGCTGGCGACACCGGCCCGGCAGGCGCACGACCTGATCCGCACCGACGACGTCGGCTATGCCACCACGCTCGGCTTCAAGATCGGCGCGGTCGGCGTGGTCGCGATCCTGATCGCGCTGTACACGGTGTTCTGGTAGGGCGCGGTCGCGGCGGTCGCGGCCGTTGCCGCTGGCGCGCGCGTCAGCCGCGGCGCCAGGGCGTGGCCAGCCAGGTTTCCAGCGCCGCCGCCGGCATCGGCCGCGCGATCCAGTAGCCCTGGCCCTCGTCGCAGCCCCATTCGCGCAGCATGTCGTGGATCTCCTCGGTCTCGATGCCTTCGGCCACCACCTGCTGGCCGAAGTCGTGGCCGAGCCGGATCATCGACGGCACGATCATGCAGTCCTTGGGGCTGCCCGGCAGCGAGCGGATGAACGACTGGTCGATCTTCAGCGCGTTGGCCGGCACGCGCTTGAGATAGCCGAGGTTGCTGTAGCCGCTGCCGAAGTCGTCGATGGCGATCTTCACCCCCAGCGCGCTGATCTCCTGCAGCTGTTCGGCCACGCGTTGCGGATGCCGGATCATCGCGCTCTCGGTGAATTCGATCTCGATGCGGCCCGGTTCCAACGCATGGCGCGCCAGTTGCGCGCGCAGCGTGGCGATGAAGTCGTCCTGTTCCAGGTCCACCGCCGAGACGTTCAGCGCGACGCTGAAGCGATGTCCCTGCCGCTGCCACAGTGCGGCCTGGGCGATGCCGGCCTGCAGCACCCAGGCGGTGATCCGGCACATCAGCGCGGTCTTCTCCGCCAGCGGGATGAATTCGTTCGGCGCGACCATGCCCAGCAGCGGATGCCGCCAGCGCAGCAGCGCTTCCACGCCGACGCAGTCGCCGCTGCGCAGGCTGACCCGCGGCTGGTAATGCAGGCTCAGCTGCTCGCGCGCGTCCAGCGCCTCGGGAAGCGCGGCCAGGATGCGGAAGGCGTTGCGCTGGCTGGCGTCGTGGCCGCGTTCGTACAGGCTCCACGGCAGGCCGCGCTGGCGCGCCATGTCCACCGCGGTGGTCAGCGAGCGCAAGGTGTGGTTGGCGCTCAGCGCACCGTCCAGGCGCACCGCGCCGATCGACGGGGTCGCGGCGTGCGGAATGCCCTGGTGCTCGATCGCCTCGGCGAAGGCGCCGCACACGTGGGTGCAGCGCTGCGCCAGCCGCGCGGGGTCGTTGCCCTCCACGACGAAGGCGAAACTGGTGGTGTCGATGCGGTAGAGCGGCCGTCCGCCCAGCGCCGCCAGCAGGCGGTCGCGCGCGGCCAGCAGGTAGCCCTCGGCGTATTCCCAGCCCAGCGCCTTGACCATGTCGCGGAAGTATTCGGCGCCGCAGACGTCGATCGCCACGCCGGTGTCGTGCTGGTCCGCGCTTTGCACCGACAGCCACATGGTCAGGTCCTCGTTGAAGCGGCTGCGGTTGGGCAGGCCGGTCAACGCGTCGACGAAGCCGGTGTTGCGCAGGGTCTCGATCCGTACCATCAGCAGGTCGCGCAACTCCTGCAGGGTGCGGCGCGCTTGCGCGTCGAACGCGCCGCGCGGCTCGGTGTCGATCACGCACAGCGTGCCCAGGCCGGTGCCGTCGGCCAGCAGCAACGGCGCGCCGGCATAGAAGCGGATGAACGGCGGCCCGGTGACCAGCGGGTTGTCGCGAAAGCGCGGATCCTCGCGCGCGTCCGCCACCACCATCAGCTCCGGGCTGTGGATCGCATGCGCGCAGAAGGCCTGGCTGCGCGGCGTCTGCGAGACGTCCAGGCCGGTCCTGGACTTGAACCATTGGCGTTGCTCGTCGATCAGCGACACCAGCGCGATCGGCGCGTGCAGGGTGCGTGCGGCCAGCTGCGTGATCAGGTCGAAGACGTGATCGGCCGGGGTATCGAGCAGGCATAGCTGGCGCAGGGTGGCCAGCCTCTTCGACTCGTCGGGTAGCGGCGGAGGAGAGGAATCCATGCCAGGTTAGCGGCGCGCCGCGGCGCCACTTGAACCGCTGGTAGGGCCGGCGCGCCGGGACCGAACAGCGATCAGTCGGGAAGGTGAGGGTGGCGTGAGCGCGGCGCGGCGGCGTGGTGCCCCCGCTCAGCGCGGCGGGTCGCGCTGCGGGCTGGGGCGCTTGGCCAGCTTGCGCTGCAGCGAGCGGCGGTGCATGCCGAGCAGGCGCGCCGCCGCCGAGACGTTGCCGCCGGTCTCGTGCATGGCCTGCTGGATGTGCTCCCACTGCAGGCGGCTGAGCGGGGTCATCGCGTCGGGCAGCTCGACGCCGTCCTCGTCCTCGGCGCTGTCCGCCTCCAGGCTCAGCGCGCGCAGGATCATCGGCACCGTGGCCGGCTTGGGCAGGTAGTCGTCGGCGCCGAGCTTGATCGCCTCCACCGCGGTGGCGATGCTGGCGTAGCCGGTGACCAGCAGGATGCGCATGTCGGCGCGGATCGCGCGCAGCGGCTGGATCAGCGCCAGACCGGATTCGTCGCCGAGCTTGAGGTCGATCAGCGCGTAGTCCGGCGGCGTCGCCGCGGCCAGCGCCAGTGCCGCCGCGCCGCTGTCGGCGGTCAGCGTCTCCAGCCCGCGGCGGGCGAGGGTGCGTTGCAGGGTGCGCAGGTACAGCGGGTCGTCGTCGACCAGCAGGCCCAGCGGGGCGTCGATGCTCATGCGGGCGTCTCCAGGGCGAGCAGCGGCAGGCGGAAACCGACCCGCGCGCCGTGGCCGGGCGCGGGCTGGGTCCACAGTTCGCCGCCCAGGCGTTCGATGGTCGCATGCGACAGCGCCAGGCCCACGCCCATGCTGTCGGGCTTGCCGCTGCGGAACAGGGTGGCCGGCAGCGCGACCTGGTTGGCGTCGAAGCCGCCGCCGTAGTCGCGCACCTCACCGACCAGTTCGCTGCCGGTGACCCGCACGCTCAGGTCCACCTGCGGGTGGCCGGCGCGTTCGCCGGCATCGGCGGCGTTGTTGAGCAGCACCTGCAGCAGGTGCCCGATCGCGCTTTCCAGGCGCAGCTGCAGCGGCGCGTCGTCGTTGCGGCGCAGCTGCACGGTCGGGCGCACCAGCTGCCACTGGTGCAGCACGTGCGCCAGCGACACCGTGCCGCCGCCGGCGCGCTGCGCCGGCGCGGCCAGCGCCAGCACCCGCTCGCGGCACTGCACCAGCAGCTCGCGCAGGGTTTCCAGGTCCTCGCGCAGTTCCGGCTGCTCGATCTGTTCGACGATGTCGTCGGTGAGCAGGGTCATCGTCGCCAGCGGCGTGTTCAGTTCGTGTGCGACCGAGGCGGCGTGGGTGGCCAGGGCGACGATGCCCTCGTTGCGGGTGAAGCGCTCGCGCAGCAGCGCCAGCTCGCGCTCGCGTTCGCGCAGCGCCAGCGCCAGGCGGGTGGAGAACACCAGCACCACGATGGTGGACAGCAGGAAGTTGGCGGCCATGCCCCAGCGCTGCAGGTCCAGCGCCTGGTGCGGGCCGCGCGGCAGCGGCAGGCCGAACAGCGCGCTGACCGCGTAGCCGGCCACGCAGGCCACCGCCACCGCCAGCGCCCAGCGCAGCGGCAGGGCCAGCACCGCCAGCGCGATCAGCACCAGGAACAGCGAGCCGAAGGCGTTGCCGATGCCGCCGCTCCAGCCGACCATCCAGGTCAGCACGGTCACGTCGACCAGGATGTGGCCGAAGGCGGTGGCCGGCGAGGCGGTGTCGGCATGGCGCAGGCGCAGCTGCGCGTACAGGTTGAACAGCGCCAGGGCGGCCACGCCGGACCACAGCGGCGCCTGCGGCAGCGGCAGCCGCATCGCCCAGGTCGCCACCAGGATCGTGGCCGCCTGGCCGGCGGTGGCCAGCCAGCGCAGGCTGCACAGGGTGCGCAGGAACGAGGCATCGGTGGAAGTCATGGCGCGCATCGTATGCGCTGGCGCCGGCGGCTGTCTGCGACAAACCGTCGCAGCGCCGGCCGCATGGCTGAACCGAGGGCGCAGGGGAGTGGGGCCGGGGCGCCGCTCACGCTAAAATGGACGCATGTACGACGCCGTCAGCCGACCCACCCCCCCTTCCGACGCCGCGCCCTGGGCGCGCCGTTCCACCCAGCCGGTCCGCGTCGGAGGCGTCGTCGTGGGCGGCGGCAAGCCGATCGTGGTGCAGTCGATGACCAACACCGACACCGCCGACGTGGCCTCCTCGGTCAAGCAGGTGGCCGAGTTGTGGCGCGCCGGCTCGGAACTGGTGCGGCTGACCGTCAACAATGCCGAGTCGGCCGCGGCGATCCCGCGCATCGTCGACAAGCTGCGGATGATGGGCATCGAGGTGCCGCTGATCGGCGACTTCCACTACAACGGGCACCAGCTGCTGGCCGCCGAACCGGCCTGCGCCGAGATGCTGGCCAAGTACCGGATCAACCCCGGCAACGTCGGCTTCGGCAAGAAGAAGGACACCCAGTTCGCGCAGCTGATCGAGTTCGCGCTGAAGTACGACAAGCCGGTGCGCATCGGCGCCAACTGGGGCTCGCTGGACCAGGCGCTGGCGGCGCAGCTGATGGACGAGAATTCGCGCCGCGACACGCCGTGGGACGCCGGCCGGGTGCTGCGCGAGGCGCTGATCCGCTCGGCGCTGGATTCGGCCGAGCGCGCGGTGGAACTGGGCCTGGGCCGCGACCGCATCGTGCTCAGCTGCAAGGTCAGCGGCGTGCAGGAACTCATCGCGGTGTACCGCGACCTGGCGCAGCGCTCGGATTTCGCGCTGCACCTGGGCCTGACCGAGGCCGGCATCGGCAGCAAGGGCATCGTCGCCTCCAGCGCGGCGCTGGCGGTGCTGATGCAGGAAGGCATCGGCGACACCATCCGCATCTCGCTGACCCCCGAACCGGGCCAGTCGCGCACGCAGGAGGTGATCGTCGCCCAGGAGCTGCTGCAGACCACCGGCCAGCGCGCCTTCACCCCGCTGGTCACCGCCTGCCCGGGCTGCGGCCGCACCACCTCCGAGTTCTTCCAGGAGCTGGCCAAGGTGGTGCAGAACCACGTCCGCGCGAAGATGCCGGAGTGGAAGGTGACCCATCCCGGCGCCGAGAGCATGACCCTGGCGGTGATGGGCTGCGTGGTCAACGGGCCGGGCGAATCGCGCCACGCCAACATCGGCATCTCGCTGCCCGGCACCGGCGAGGCGCCATCGGCGCCGGTGTTCGTCGATGGCGAGAAGACCGTCACCCTGCGCGGCGAGAACATCGCCCACGAGTTCGTGGCCCTGATCGACGACTACGTCGACACCAAATATGCCCGCCGCGCCGGGTGAGACCCCGGCCGAGCCGGCTGTCGGCGTACGCCACTGGCTGCGCCGCAACGCCTGGCGCATCGGCCTGCTGTTCGCCGGGGTGCTGCTGCCGATGGGCGTGTTCGTCGAGCTGGCCGACGAAGTCCACGAGCTGGAGAACTTCTATTTCGACGAACCGATGCTGTGGGGCATGCGCGGGCTGGCCTCGCCGGGCTGGGACCGGTTCTTCACCGTGGTCACCGAGGCCGGCTACCAGTACGGGGTGATCCCGCTGGATGCGCTGATCGTGCTGGCGCTGCTGGGCCTGCGCCGCTGGCGCGAGGCCATGTTCGCCGCGTTCTCGTTCGTCGGCTCGGCCCTGCTGAACATGGGCGCCAAGCAGTTCTTCCAGCGCGACCGGCCCAGCCTGTGGGAGTCGATCGCGCCCGAGCACACCTTCAGCTTCCCCAGCGGCCACGCGATGGGCTCGATGACCCTGGCCGCGGTGCTGGTCGCGCTGGCCTGGCGCACCCGCTGGCGCTGGCCGGTGCTGCTGCTGGCGGGCACGTTCGCGCTGCTGGTCGGCGTATCGCGGATCTACCTGGGCGTGCATTACCCCTCCGACATCCTCGGCGGCTGGTGCGCGGCGCTGGTGTGGGTGGTCGGGCTGTACCTGCTGATGTTCCGCGGCGAACGGCGCCCGCGCTGGCGCCGCCGCCCTGTGTCCGCCTGAGCGGCGGCTACCAGCTGGAACTGGCGCCGCCGCCGCCGGAGCTGCCGCCGCCGGAAGACGAGTCGCTGCCGGAGCTGCTGGACGAGGAAGACGAGGAAGACGAGGAAGACGACGACGCGGCCTGGCTGGCGTAGTAGGCCGAGGTATAGGCGTAGGCGCCGGGTGCGGTTTCGACCACATGGCCTTTGCGGATCAGTGCCTTGCGCGCGCGTGCCCGCTGCTGCAGGAAGTCGCGGTATTCCTCCGGGGAGGAATAGCGGCGGCGGGCCAGCGCCAGGGCCAATCCCAGCACCAGCAGCTCGATGCCGAGGGAGAGCACGAACGCCAGCGGGAACAGCGCCGACAGGATCAGCACGAACACGCCCGGGTTGACGCTCAGGAACAGCTTGATGAACACCCCGAAGAACCCCGACCCGCGCTTGGATTTGGCGATGTCTTCGGGCTTGCCGGCCAAGTCCGGATGGTTCCGCAGCAGACGCACGCGCAGGTACCGCATCCACCACCGGCGCAGCGGCGGCAGCAGCCAGACCAGCACCACCAGGCCGGCCCAGGCGATGCCGCCGCGAGCCCAGTGGCGATGCTCGTTTTCGTCGGACGTGGCGGTCTGTGCCGACAGTTCCTCGAGGCTGGCCGGGTCTTGCGCGGCCACGCGCGCCATGAAGCCGAAGGCATCGATGATCGCGCCGGCGGTGTCGCCCTGGCGCATCTTCGGCGCCAGGTAATCGTCCAGCGCATGCCTGGCGACCACGTCGGGCAGGCGGCCCTCCAGCCCGTAGCCGACCTCGAAGCGCGAATGGCGCTCGTGCATGGACAGCACCAGCAGCAGGCCGTTGTCGGCGTCTTTCTGCCCCAATCGCCAGGTCTTGAACGCGCGCTCGGCAAGCTCCTCGATGGTGTCGCCGTCGAGCGCGGGCACGATGTAGACCGCGCCCCAGATCCGTTGCGTATCGCGCACCTGTTGCAGGGATGCGTTCACCCGCTGCCGGTCCGACGCGCTCAGGATCCCGGCGGGATCGACCACGTTGGGCGTGTACTCCGGAATCTCGACGGCGCGGACGGGCAATGCCGGGCACAGCAGCAGGGCGAGTGCGGCGAGGGCGAGCAGGCGGAGGGCGCGCATGGTGGTCTTTGCAATCGGACGTGCGCCCATTATGGAGTTTGCCGGACGTGTCGCCGCATGCAGGCAGGCGCTTGCCGCTCCATGCCGGGCCGGGCAACGCTTCTGCGCTGCCGCGCGCTAGGCCAGGCTGTGCAGCGCCGCCGCGCGCGCATGCAGCGCGGTGGTATCGAACAGCGGCAGCGTGGCGTCGCCTGCGCCGATCAGCAGCGAGATCTCGGTGCAGCCCAGGATCACCGCCTCGGCGCCCTGCGCCTGCAGCGCCGCGATCACTTGGCGGTAGCGCGCCCGCGAGGCGTCGCGGATCACGCCCTGGCACAGTTCGTCGTAGATGATGCGGTGGACGTCCTCGCGCCCTGGCAGGTCCGGTACCAGCACCTGCAGGTCGCGCCGCTGCAGCCGCGCGCGGTAGAAGTCCTGCTCCATGGTGAAGCGGGTGCCGAGCAGCCCGACCCGGGTCATGCCGGCGGCCTGCAGCGCGTCGGCGGTGGCATCGGCGATATGCAGCAGCGGCAACGGCACCGCGGCGGCGATCGCGTCGGCGACGCGGTGCATGGTATTCGTGCACAGCACCAGGAAATCGGCGCCGCCGGCCTGCAGCGAGCGCGCCGCGGCAGCCATCGCCGCGCCGGCCGCGTCCCAGTCGCCGGCCTGCTGCAACTGCTCGATCTCGTGGAAGTCCACGCTGTACAGCAACAGCCTGGCCGAATGCAGCCCGCCCAACTGCGCGCGGACCGTTTCGTTGATGTGCCGGTAGTAGGGCAGGGTGGATTCCCAGCTCATGCCGCCGATCAGGCCGATGGTCTTCATACCGTCCTCCACGCGTCGCTCGCTCGCCGGGTGCGGACGGCGATGATCGCGCAATGTCGCTGGTTCGTGCACGGCCTGCGAGCGTCGCGCCGGCATGGTCGGGCAGGCGCGCTCATTCGCCCGGCTTGGCCGCGGCGGTGGGTGCGGCGCTGGCCGCGCGCCGTGCCAGCATCGCTTCGCGGTGGGCGATGTAGGCGTTGGCGCCAAGGATGATCAGCGAGCCGAGTACGGTCCAGCGGTCGGGCGCTTCGTCGAACAGCCACCAGCCGAATATCGCCACGAACGGCAGCTGGACGAAGCTGATCGGGGTCAGCGCCGAGACCTCGCCGATGCGCAGCGCGCGCGTCCACAGCAGTTGTCCCAGCGTGCCGAACAGGCCGGTGGCGAGCAGCCACAGCCAGTCGATGCCGTGCGGCCAGGTCCAGGCGAACAGCGCCGGCAGCAGCGACATCGGCACCCAGAACGCATAGGTGTAGAACACCACGGTGTTGGCCGAGTCCACCCGCGCCAGCTGCTTGATCTGGATCGCCACCAGCGCGCTCATCACCGCCGCCAGCAGCGCGACCAGGGTGGCGGCGCTGAACGTCGCCGCGCCGGGGCGGACGATGGCCAGCACGCCGAGGAAACCGCACAGCACCGCCATCCAGCGCCGCAGGCGCACGTTCTCGCCCAGCCACAGCGCCGCGGCCAGGGTCACGAACAGCGGCGTGGAGTAGGACAGCGCGATCGCCTGCGACAGCGGCAGGTGGCCGATCGCCCAGAAGCCGGCCAGCATCGACACCAGGCCGATCGCGGTGCGCAGCAGGTAGCGCGGCAGCTGCGCGGTGCGCGGCAGCGGCTGGCCCGGGCGCAGCAGCATCGGCAGCAGGAACAGCAGGCCGAACAGGTTGCGGAAGAACGCGATCTCCACCGTGGACAGGTGCGCCGACGCCAGCCGGATCGCAATCACCATCAGCCCGAACGCCAGCGTGCTGGCCAGCATCAGCGCGGCCGCGCGCAGCGACGGCGCGTCGCTCACCACTGCGCGCCGACGATGCGCGGTTCCGGCTCCAGGAGCACGCCGAAGCGTTCCAGCACCGAGGCGGAGATGCGCCGTGCCAGCGCCAGCAGCTCGGCGCCGCTGGCCTGGCCGTGGTTGACCAGCACCAGCGCGTGCGCGGCGGACACGCCGGCGTCGCCGTCGCGATGGCCTTTCCAGCCGCAGGCCTCGATCAGCCATGCCGCCGAGAGCTTGCGTTGGTCCGCGGCGTCGCCGGGGAACACCGGCAGCGCCGGGTAGGCGTGCTGCAGCGCCTGCGCCTGCTCGGCCGGCAGCAGCGGGTTCTTGAAGAAGCTGCCGGCGTTGCCGAGCACGTCCGGGTCGGGCAGCTTGCGGCGGCGGATGTTGATCACCGCCTGCGCCACGTCCGGCGCGCCGGGCGTGGCGATGCCGAGCGCGTCCAGTTCCTCGCCGATGCCGGCGTAGTCCAGGCGCAGCGCATGCAGCCGCGGCAGGTTGAATTCCACCGCCGCGATCAGGTAGCGGTCGGGCTGGCGCTTGAACAGGCTGTCGCGGTAGCCGAATTCGCAGGCCGCCGCGTCCAGCCGCACGAAGCGCGCGTCGGCGCGGTCGTAGGCCTCGACCACGTGCACGAACTCGCCGACCTGCGCGCCGTACGCGCCGATGTTCTGGATCGGCGCGGCGCCGACCGTGCCCGGGATCAGCGCCAGGTTCTCCAGCCCCGACAGGCCCTGCGCCAGCGACCACATCACCAGTTCGTGCCAGCCCACGCCGGCGCCGGCGCGGACGATGGCGTAGTCGGCGCGGTGTTCGAGCGTGTCGATGCTGCGGTTGGCGAAGGCCAGCACCACCCCGGGCGCGTCGCCGGCGAACAGCACGTTGCTGCCGCTGCCCAGCGGCAGCAGCGCCGCGCCGGCCAGCTCCGGCGCCAGCAGCGCCTCGGGCAGCGCCTCGGGGGCGAAGATCTGCAGCAGCCACGGCGCCTGCGCGGCGACGTGGAAGGTATTCAGCGCCTGCAGCGGCGCATTGGCGGTCAGCGACCAGGCGTTGCTCATAGCGCGGCGACCGCGCCGCGGCTGGGCGCCTCGCGGCGCCGGCGCATCGCCTCGACGCATTCGCCGATCAGCTCCGGGCCGCGGAACACCAGCCCGCTGTAGCACTGCACCAGCGCCGCGCCGGCGGCCATCTTGGCCACCGCATCGGCGCCGGAGAGGATGCCGCCGACCCCGACCAGCGGGATCGCCTCGGGCAGGCGCGCGCGCAGCCGGCGCAGCACCAGCGTGGACTGGCCCAGCAGCGGCGCGCCGGACAGGCCGCCCGCTTCGGCGCCGAGCCGGTTCTGTTCCAGGCCGGGGCGGGCGATGGTGGTGTTGGTGGCGATGACTCCGTCCACCTGCAGGTCCGACAGTACCCGCGCCGCCGCGTCGATGTCGCTGTCGCTCAGGTCCGGCGCGACCTTGACCAGCATCGGCACGCGCTTGCCGTGGCGCGCGGCCAGCGCTTCCTGCGCTTCGCGCAGCTGCGACACCAGCTGCCGCAGCGCCTGCTCCTCCTGCAGCTCGCGCAGCCCGGCGGTGTTGGGCGAGGAGATGTTGACGGTGACGTAGTCGGCCAGCGCGTAGACCTTCTCTAGGCAATGCAGGTAGTCCGACGCGGCGTCCTCGTTCGGGGTGTCCTTGTTCTTGCCGATGTTGATGCCGAGCAGGCCGTGGCGGCGGCGCGCGCGTTCGACGTTGCGCACCAGCGCGTCCACGCCGAGGTTGTTGAAGCCCATGCGGTTGATCACCGCCTGCTCGCGCGGCAGCCGGAACATGCGCGGCTTCGGATTGCCCTGCTGCGGCCGCGGGGTGACGGTGCCGATCTCGACGAAACCGAAGCCCAGCGCCAGCAGCGCATCGATGTGCTCGCCGTTCTTGTCCAGGCCGGCGGCCAGCCCGACCGGGTTGGGGAACTCCAGGCCGAACGCGCGCGTAGGCATCGGCGCGATCGCCCTGGCCAGCAGCGGATTGGTGCCGGTGCGGTAGGCCAGTTCGATCGCGCGCAGGCCCAGCGCGTGGGCGCGCTCGGCATCGAAGGCGAACAGGAACGGGCGGGCGAGGGAATACATGCGGCGCAGCTCAGTTCAACGTGCCGGCGAAGGCACGGGTACGGTAGTGGACATCGACCAGGCCATCGACCTGGTGGCGATCGAACAGCGCACGCAGCGCGGCCAGCATCGCCTCGTGGCGCGGATGTCCGGCCAGCGGCGCGTAGGAGGAGGACAGCAGCCTCCCGCGCAGGCCGTCGTAGTCCAGCCGCTGCACGTTCGGGAACTGGGCGCTGCCGCGCAGCCCGGCGCCGAACCAGCGCTGCATCGTCGCATCGTCGTGGTAACGCTCGGCCACCGCGCTGTAGTCGGTGCCGTAGTCGAGCAGCAGCCGCTCGTAGTCGTGCAGGAACGGCGTGCCCTCCAGCAGCCGCGAATTCCAGTACACCAGCGCCAGCCCGCCGGGGCGCAGCACCCGCGCCCATTCGCGCCGCACCGCCTCCAGGTCGAACCAGTGGAAGGCCTGCGCGGCGCTGATCAGGTCGACGCTGGCCGCGGGCAGGGTGGTGGCCTCGGCGCTGCCGTCGATCGCGGCGAAGCCGGGAAATTCGTGCAGCAAGGTCTCCGCGGCCGCGCGCATCGCCGTGTTCGGTTCCACCGCCAGCACCGGATGCCCGGCCTCCAGGAACATGCGCGTGGAGATGCCGGTGCCGGCGCCGATGTCGGCGACCTGCGCGTCGCGCGCCACGCCGAGCTTGCCGTGTACCCAGTCCAGCAAGGCCGGCGGGTAGTCGGGGCGGTAGCGGACGTAGTCGGCGACGCGGTCGCTGAAGCGTTCGCGCGGGGCGGAGGCGTCCATCGGCTCAGCCCTGGCTGCTGGCGAACCACGCCAGCCCGCCGAAGAACAGCACCAGTACCAGCACCGACAGGATCGCCACGATCACCGCGCCCCAGCCCAGCACCAGCCCGCCCACCGCCAGTCCGTCGCCCTGGAAACGCTGCGGCTGGCGGCGGATCTCCGCGCGCGCCAGGTGCCCGGTGACGATCGCGCCGAGGCTGCCGAGCACCGGCAGCAGGGTCCAGCCGAGGATGCCGGCGACCAGGCTGACCACGGCGAGCGAATTGGTTTCACGGACGCTACTCATCGGCAGGACTCCTGGAGACGAACGGTCTACGTGCGGCGGGACGCCGCGGCCATTGTGTCAAAGATCGAACTTGATGCCCTGCGCCAGCGGCAGCGAGTCGGAGTAGTTGATCGTGTTGGTCTGCCGGCGCATGTACACCTTCCACGCGTCCGAGCCGGATTCGCGGCCGCCGCCGGTGTCCTTCTCGCCGCCGAAGGCGCCGCCGATCTCGGCGCCGGAGGTGCCGATGTTGACGTTGGCGATGCCGCAGTCGCTGCCGGCCGCCGACAGGAACTTCTCCGCCGCCTTCAGGTTCTGGGTGAAGATCGACGAGGACAGGCCCTGCGGCACGCCGTTCTGCATGTCGATGGCCTCGTCCAGGGTGCTGTACTTCATCACGTACAGGATCGGCGCGAAGGTCTCGTGCTGCACGACCTCGTCGCTGTTGCGCAGGCCGGTGACGATCGCCGGCAGCACGAAGTTGCCGGGGCGGTCCAGCGCGGTGCCGCCGGTCTCCACGGTGCCGCCGGCGGCCTTGGCCTTGGCGATCGAGGCCAGGAACTGCTCGACCGCGCCGCGGCTGTTCAGCGGTCCCATCAGGTTGGCCGGGTCGGTGGGGTCGCCGATCTTGCCCTCGACCTGCTTGTACGCCTTGAGCAGCGTGGCCAGCACGGTGTCGTAGATGGATTCGTGCACGATCAGCCGGCGCGTGGTGGTGCAGCGCTGGCCGGCGGTGCCGACCGCGCCGAACACGATGCCCGGGATCGCCAGCTTCAGGTCGGCGCTCTCGTCGAGGATGATCGCGTTGTTGCCGCCCAGTTCCAGCAGGCAGCGGCCCAGGCGCCGCGCGCACTTCTCGGCGACGTTGCGGCCGACCTGGGTCGAGCCGGTGAAGCTGATCAGCGCGATGCGCTTGTCCTCGACCAGGGTTTCGGCCAGTTCGGTACCGGCATCGTTGACCAGGAAGAAGATGTCCGGGAAGCCGGCGTCGCGCAGCGCGTCGTTGCAGATCTTCATCGACGCGATCGCGGTCAGCGGGGTCTTGTTGGACGGCTTCCACAGGCAGATGTCGCCGCAGATCGCCGCCAGGAACGCATTCCACGCCCACACCGCGACCGGGAAGTTGAACGCGCTGATGATGCCGACCAGGCCCAGCGGCTGGTACTGCTCGTACATGCGGTGGCCGGGACGCTCGGAGTGCAGCGTGTAGCCGTACAGCATGCGGCTCTGGCCGACCGCGAAATCGGCGATGTCGATCATCTCCTGCACTTCGCCGTCGCCCTCGGGCTTGCTCTTGCCCATCTCCAGCGCGACCAGCGAACCCAGCGCGTCCTTGTTCCGGCGCAGCGCATCGCCGCACAGCCGCACCGCCTCGCCGCGCCGGGGCGCTGGGGTGGTGCGCCAGACCTTGAACGCGGCCTGGGCGCGGGCGACGACGGTCTCGTAGTCGTCCCTGGTGGTCGCCTGGACCTCGGCGATGACCGCGTTGCTGGACGGGTTCAGCGGCTGCAGCACGCCGGCGCCGGTGGCCGTGGACCACTCGCCGTTGCCGAGGTAGGTGCCGGAATTGGACGCGGTCAGGCCGAGCGCCTTGAGCAGATCAGCGGACATGGAATCTCCTGGGTTCGTTGCGACAGGGAAGCGACCGCAGGCGGGGGACGCGGGGCGCGATTAGCCGGCAATTTTAGCAGACCGGGCGCGTGGGGCCGCAGCCGCCGCGCGCCGGCCCGGGCTTGGCAAGCGCGGCGATCGTGCGACAATGCGCCGGCAAAGGCCCCGTAGCTCAGCTGGATAGAGCGGTCCCCTCCTAAGGGACAGGTCGTGCGTTCGAATCGCGCCGGGGTCACCATCGCCAGGATCCGCGCATCTGCCGCGCGCGGCGGTGATGCGCATCGGGCGTCCGCGCTGCGGGTTGCGACCCGTGGAATTTGCGGGCGCAAGCGTGATCGCGTAGGCCATCGCGCGCAAAGACGTCGGGCTGCCCGCGTTCCGTACCGGGCGATGGAGGCATCGGCCGACGACGATCCATAACGCCGTCTACACCCCATGCCGACGTTTTCTGAGCATCGCCCTGCGTAGCCTGCGCCTGTCCGTCAATGCAGGAGCGGCCGGATCGCGACGATAAGGTCGCGTTGTCGCTCCGGCGTGCCGAGACGCGCAACCGCTGGTCTGGTGCACGCACTGGCGGTGCCGGCGTTTCGATTGCGGGCTTCATGTCATCCGGCCGTCCATGGGCGGCCGCTCCACCCACCATGTAAGACGCATGCGAAGCAGGAGTCACTCATGAGCAGAACATTGAAAGTCGCGTTGATCGGTTCGATCCTGGCCGCCTTGGTCGCTTGCCATCGCGACGAAGACAAGGCCGCCCAGGACCAGAGCACGGCAGCGCCGGCCACGGCCCCCGACAGCAGCGCGACGGGCGCCACCGCACCGGCTGCAGGCACCACCAGCGGCGATGCGACCACCGGCTCGGCCACCGGCGACACCGGCGCGCAGGGCTCGGCGACCGGGACCGATGCCACCGGCACCACGCCGCCGCCGGCGACCGACACGCAGCAGCCCACCAGCGACCCGCAGCAACAGCCGCCGGCCGACAACCAGCAGCACTGACCCGACCGGCGGACGTCCGTCCGCGTGAGGTCGTGGCCCATGCGCGAGGCGACTCGCCATGGGCCTTTTTGCGTCGTCGACCACGGCAACCCGCATTGCAGCGATCGGGCCACCGCCATTCGGTCTTCCCCTGCGCCGATAGTAACTTCTGCAACCTATCGCGCCGCACGCAGCGCAGGTGCGGCAAGGGCGCATGCGGCGCTTGACAGCACCCCGGCGCATGATGTCCTCTTGCGTCCATGCCCAACGTTTCCGCCCTCGTCGCCAGCTTCGTGCCGCCCGCGCTGCGGCGTCCGGCCGCGTGCTGCGCGGGCATTACCACCGGTATTACCACCCACACCATTCGCCCGGTGCGGCCCGTCGTTTTCGCGTAACTGTCGAAACCCACGGCCCCGCACCCGGATCAGGATGCGGGGGAACCCGCCGGCCTGATGCGAGCGGGGCCTCCACTCCGAGGTCTCCCATGCCGTCCCCCGCTGTCGCTTCCGCTCCCGCTGCAGAACCCCCGCGCACCGTCGTCCACAAGTTCGGCGGCACCTCGGTGGCCGATGCCGAACGCTATCGCCATGTCGCGCAGCTGCTGCTGGCGCGTCCGGAGACCCTGCAGGTCACCGTGGTCTCGGCGATGAAGGGCGTCACCGACGCGCTGATCGAACTGGCCGAACTGGCCGCCAGCGAGGATGGCGACTGGCGCGAACGCTGGCACGAGGCGCGCGCGCGGCATCGCGCCGCGGCGGTGTCGCTGCTCGGCGAGCATTCCGGGACCACGGTGGAATGGCTGGACGCGCGTTTCGAGCACCTGGCCGAGATCCTCGGCGCGCTGGCGGTGATCGGCGAACTGCCGCGCGAGGTGCTGGACCGGGTGCAGGGCCTGGGCGAGGTGTATTCGGCGCAACTGCTCGGCGAGCACCTGCGCGCGCTGGGCGAGGACTGCGCGGTGCTGGACGCGCGCGAGGTGCTGGTGGTGGATCGCGGCGAACTGGGCGTGGACGTGGACTGGGAGGCCAGCGCGCGGCGCCTGGCCGACTGGCGCGCGCAACACCCGCAACGGCGCATCGTGGTCACCGGCTTCGTCGCCCGCGACCGCGCCGGGCGCATCACCACGCTCGGCCGCAACGGCAGCGATTACTCCGGCGCGATCTTCGCGGCCCTGTTCGATGCCGACGAACTGCATATCTGGACCGACGTGGACGGCGTGCTGTCGGCCGATCCGCGGGTGGTGCCCGAGGCGGTGCAGCTGGAGACGCTGAGCTACGACGAGGCCTGCGAGCTGGCCTATTTCGGCGCCAAGGTGGTGCATCCGCAGACCATGTCGCCGGCGATCGAGCGCGGCCTGCCGATCATCATCCGCAACACCTTCCAGCCCGAGCATCCGGGCACCCGCATCACCGCCAGCAGCGCCTCCAGCGGGCCGATCAAGGGCCTGACCCTGAGCCCGGACCTGGCCGTGCTGAACCTGGAGGGCACCGGCCTGATCGGCGTGCCCGGCACCGCCGAACGCGTGTTCGCCGCGCTGCGCAACGCGCGGGTGTCGGTGGTGATGATCTCGCAGGGCTCCTCGGAACATTCGATCTGCTGCGTGGTGCGGCAGAACGAATCCGAGCGCGCGCGCGACGCGCTGCTGTCGGCGTTCGCGCACGAACTGGTGGTCGGCCAGGTGCAGCGGGTGCAGCTGACCACCGGCATCAGCGTGCTGGCCGCGGTCGGCGACGGCATGGCCGGGCAACCGGGCGTGGCCGCGCGCCTGTTCGAGTCGCTGGGCCGCGCCCAGGTCAACATCCTGGCCATCGCGCAGGGCTCCTCCGAGCGCAACATCTCGGTGGCGATCGACAGCGCGCACGCGACCAAGGCGCTGCGCGCCGCGCACGCCGGGTTCTGGCTGTCGCCGCAGACCTTCTCGGTCGGGGTGATCGGCCCGGGCAACGTCGGCGCGGCGCTGCTGGACCAGCTGCGCGTGGCGCTGCCGCAACTGCTGGCCAAGGCCAACCTCGACCTGCGCCTGCGCGCGATCGCCTCGCGCAGCGCGATGCGCCTGGAAACCCGCGCGATCACCGGCGACTGGCGGCAGGCCTTCGCCAGCGGCCAGCAGCCCACCGACCTGGATGCGTTTACTGCGCACCTACTGTCGGCGCACCTGCCGCACGCGGTCATCATCGACTGCAGCGGCAGCGCCGACGTCGCCGACCGCTACGCCGCCTGGCTGGCCGCCGGCATCCACGTGGTCACCCCCAACAAGCAGGCCGGCGCCGGCCCGCTGGCGCGGTTCCACGCGATCCGCGCCGCCGCCGAGAGCAGCGGCGCGCGCTTCCGCTACGAGGCCACGGTCGGCGCCGGGCTGCCGGTGATCACCACGCTGCGCGACCTGGTCGACACCGGCGACGCGGTCACCGCGATCGAGGGCATCTTCTCCGGCACCCTGGCCTGGCTGTTCAACAAGTACGACGGCAGCGTGCCGTTCTCGCAGCTGGTCACCGACGCGCGCGGCATGGGCTATACCGAGCCGGACCCGCGCGACGACCTGTCCGGCATCGACGTGGCGCGCAAGCTGGTGATCCTGGCGCGCGAGGCCGGGCGCGAGCTGAGCCTGGAGGACGTGGCGGTGGAGAGCCTGGTGCCGGAAGCGCTGCGCCAGGCCAGCGTGGAGGACTTCATGGCGCGCCTGCACGAAGTGGATGCGGCGTTCGCGCAGCGCCTGCAGGCGGCCAGGGAACGCGGCTGCGTGCTGCGCTACGTGGCGCAGCTGGCGCCGGACCGCGCGCCCAGCGTCGGCCTGGTGGAACTGCCGGCCGCGCACGCCTTCGCCAACCTGCGCCTGACCGACAACGTGGTGCAGTTCACCACCCGCCGCTACTGCGACAACCCGCTGGTGGTGCAGGGACCGGGCGCCGGACCGGAGGTCACGGCCGCCGGCGTGTTCGCCGACCTGCTGCGCGTGGCGGCGGGCGAGGGCGCACGGCTGTGAGCCAGGCGCAGCTGTCGCCGGCGCCGCAGCCTGGCGCGCGCGCGGTGCCGCGCGAGGCGCGCGCGTTCGCGCCGGCCTCGGTGGCCAACGTGGCGGTGGGCTTCGACCTGCTCGGCTACGCGGTGCAGGGGGTCGGCGACACGGTGACGGTGCGCCGCATCGACACGCCGCAGGTGCGCATCGCGGCGATCCGCGGCACCACCGTGGCGCTGCCGCTGGAGGCCGCGCGCAACACCGCCGGCGCGGCGCTGATCGCGCTGCGCGAGGCCTTGGCGCTGCCGTTCGGCTTCGAGCTGGAGATCGACAAGGGCATCCCGCTCAGTTCCGGGATGGGCGGTTCGGCGGCCTCGTGCGTGGCCGCGCTGGTGGCGGCCAACGCGCTGCTGGACGCGCCGTTGTCGCGCGAGCAGCTGTACCTGTATTCGCTGGAAGGCGAAGCGGTGGCCAGCGGCAGCCGCCACGGCGACAACCTCGGCCCGATGTTCCTGGGCGGGCTGGTGCTGTCCACGCTGCAGCGGATGGTGCCGGTGCCGGTGCCGGCGGCCTGGCACAGCCTGCTGGTGCACCCGGACGCGGTGCTGGAGACGCGCCGCGCGCGCGAGGCGCTGGCCGGCGACTACCGGCTCGGCGAGTTCGTCGCGCAGAGTTCCAATCTGGCGCTGGTGCTGGCGGGTTGCCACGCCAGCGACGAAGCGCTGGTGCGCGCGGGCCTGCGCGACGTGCTGATCGAGCCGCGGCGGGCGCCGCTGATCGGCGGTTTCGCGGCGGCCAAGGCGGCGGCATTGGCCGCGGGCGCGATGGGCGCGAGCATTTCCGGCGCCGGCCCCAGCGTGTTCGCCTGGTTCGCGACGCGCGCGGCGGCGGAGGCGGCTGCGCCGGCGGTGCAGGCGGCATTCGCAGCGGCCGGCTTCGACAGCCAGCATTGGGTATCGCCGCTGCAGTGTCCGGGCGCCCGATTGCTGTAGCGCCGCGTAGCCTCGCTGTTGCTGTTGCTGTTGCTTTCGAGGTTGTTTTTGCTCTTGCTCTTGCTCTTGCTGTTGCTTTTGCTGTTGCCGTACCGGGTTCCCTTCCGTAGCGGCGGCCATGGCGGGGAAAAACCCCGCAGGGGCGGCGCACATGGATGTGCGCCGTTCGCGGCAGGGGCAGGATGCCCCTTCCGCGAATCCCCGTCATGGACGCGGACCCGGAGCGCGCAGCGCGGAGGGCGCGAGACAGGGCGCGCTTGACCAGCCTTCGGCTGTGGTAGAGCGCTTCTTTTGGTTACTTTTCTTTGCGCGAGCAAAGAAAAGTGACTCGCCGCAAGGCGAAAGCCTTTGCCTCTGCTTCTGTTTTGGTCTGAAGATTCAAAGCAAGAGCAGGAGCAAGAGCAAAGCTTCCGCTGACGCGGGTCACTTTTCTTTGCTTGTGCAAAGAAAAGTAACCAAAAGAAAGCACACCCGGGCGGCGCGCCCGCGCTACGCGCGGGTCCGCAAGCAGGATGGGAATTTTCGGAAGGCACATCCATGTGCCTGCCGAAAACGACGCGCATCCTGCGCGTCGCCCCCTGCGGGGGTTGTACCCATCCTGCTTGCCGCGCCTCACGGGAGATCGAAAAACAAAAAAAGCCACAGCCGAAGCAAGGGCAGAGCAACAATCAAGAGCAGCAACAAGAGCAGCAACCAAGCAGTGCCACAGTCACGGATGACAGCGCGATCGAACTCCCCCTGTTGATGGAACCACCATGAACTTCATTTCCACCCGCAATGCCGCACCCGCCGCCACGCTCAGCCAGGCCATCGCCGCCGGCCTGGCGCCCGATGGCGGGCTGTACGTGCCCGAGCGCATGCCGGCGTCGCGCGAACTGCAGGCCGGCGCCAGCCTGGCCGCGACCGCCGCCACCGTGCTGGCGCCGTTCTTCGACGGCGACGCGCTCGCCGCCGAACTGCCGGCGATCTGCGCCGAGGCCTTCGATTTCGAGGCGCCGCTGCAGCCGCTGGCCACGCCCGGCGACCACGCGCTTGAGCTGTTCCATGGGCCCACCGCCGCGTTCAAGGACTTCGGCGCGCGCTTCCTCGCCGCATGCCTGGCGCGGCTGCGCCGCGATGCCGCCACGCCGCTGACCATCCTCGTCGCCACCTCCGGCGATACCGGCGCCGCCGTCGCCGCCGCCTTCCATCGCCAGCCCGGCCTGCGCGTGGTGGTGCTGTATCCGGACGGGCGCGTGTCGCCGCGCCAGGCGCACCAGCTTGGCTGCTTCGGCGACAACATCCAGGCGTTGCGCGTGGCCGGCAGCTTCGACGACTGCCAGGCACTGGTGAAGCAGGCCTTGAACGATGTCGAGCTGCAGGCGCAGGCGCCGCTGAGTTCGGCCAACAGCATCAGCCTGGGCCGGCTGCTGCCGCAGATGAGCTACTACGCGCACGGCGCGCTGCTGCATTACGCCGGGCGTGCGCAGCCGCTGAACCTGGTGGTGCCGACCGGCAACCTCGGCAATGCGCTGGCCGCGATCCTGGCGCGCGGGTTGGGCGTGCCGCTGGGCCGCATCGTGCTGGCGACCAACGCCAACCACGTGCTGCCGGACTATTTCGCCGGTGCCGACTACGCGCCGCAGCCCAGCGTGGCCACCGTCGCCAATGCGATGGACGTCGGCGCGCCGAGCAACTTCGAGCGCCTGCGCTGGCTGTACCGCGGCGACGACGCCGCACTGCGCGCGCAGTTCCAGTCCTACTCGGTGGACGATGCGCAGATCCGCCAGGTGATCGACGAGCGCTTCCGCCGCTACGGCGAGGTGCATTGCCCGCATACCGCCACCGCGTTGCACGTGCTGCAGCAGATCCGTGCCGAGGGCGCCGAGGCCGATGCCGGCGACTGGGCGGTGGCCGCGACCGCGCATCCGGCCAAGTTCGAGGCGGTGGTCGAGCCGTTGATCGGCCAGCCGGTGCCGGTGCCGCCGGCGCTGGCGGCATTGCTGCAGCGCCCGGCGCGCGCCGAGCCGATCGCGCCGGACTACGCGGCGCTGCGCGCGCGCCTGCTGGCCGGCTGACGCCTGCGGCCGCCATGGCCCAGGGGGCGGCAATGCCGCCCTGGGCCGCGCTGCCGTCCAGGCTGCGCGCGGCGCGGAAACTCAGGTGCGCAGGTTCAAGCCGCGTCTTCGGGCTGCAGCCGCTGCCAGGCGGCCTGCACCACGTTGCGTGCCTGCAGCCAATCCAGGCGCGAGCGCGGGTGGTCGCGCAGGAACACGTCGCGCAGCTGCGGCACCACATCGTCGAAGCGCTGGCCGTGGTACTTGAGGTAGGCGTCGTAGGCCAGCTTCAGCGCCGGCTCGTAGTCGGCGAACACGTGCCCGGGCCGATGGAACGGGGCCTGCGCGAAATGCGCCTTCCAGAAATCCAGCTCTCTTTCGCGATCCAGCATCACGCAGGCGCGTGGTGCGTCGTGCATATCGACGGCGACGGCCATGGCGGCCCTCCGAATGGTTCCCCCCCACCGGCACCGCGGCGGCGCCGCAGGTGTGTTGCCGGCGCAAGTCTATGCCCGGCACACGACAGGCGCATGGCGGTGTCTGAAGCATTCATGGGCGGCGGCCCGCGTGCATCGCGCGCCAAGCGGACCGTGCCGCTCACCCGGTCGGCCGCTCTACGCCAGCGCCTGCCTGCGCGCGGCCCGCGGGTTGGCGATGGCAACCCCCGGTGCCCGTCCCTCGGCATTTTTCGCCCGAGGCTGGCTCGGGCGAAATGCCGAGTCGTTGCCGTAGGCGCCCGCCGCCTGGCGCCGGTTGTCCACAACGCATGTGGAGCATTGTCCTGGAAACTTGTGGATAAGTCGGCGTGGGCGCGGTCGCGCAAGGCGCCGGCACGGCCTGGCGAAAAAACCGCCGCGCGGCGGCAGGCTCAGCCTTCGTCGGAGGCCAGCCGGTGCAGCGCGGCGAAGTCGCGGATCTCGACCACGTGCAATTGGGGCAGGGCGATCAACCCTTGCTGGCGCAGCTTGGTGAAGGTGCGGCTGACCGTTTCCATGGTCAGGCCGAGATGGTCGGCGATGTCGCCGCGGCCCATCATCAAGGTCACCGTGTTGCCCGGATCGCCGCGGCTGGCGGTGCGCGCGGCCAGCTTCAGCAGGAAGTCGGCGAGCTTTTCCATCGGCTGCAGCCGCGCCAGCGCCAGCGCCGCGTCCTGCGCCGCGTCCAGTTCCAGGCAGGCGCGCTGCAGCAGCTTGCGCTCCAGTTGCGGGTACTGCGCGCGCAGCTGGCGCATGTCCGCCACCGAGACCCGGCACACGCGGGTGTCGGCGATCGCTTCGATGTCGTTGCGGTATTTCGCCGATTCGCTCAGCCCCACGTAGTCGCCCGGCAGCACGAAGCCCACCACCTGGCGGCGGCCGTCGGCCAGGTTGCGGACCAGGCGCAGCGCGCCGGAGGTGACGGTATAGACCGCCTGCCGCGCCTCGCCGGTGCGGACCAGGGTGGCGCCGGCGGCGTAGGACAGCGAGGTGGTCACCCGTTCCAGCGCCTGCACCTCGTCGCAGGCCAGCGCCGAACAGATCGCCAGGTGCCGCACCGCGCAATGCATGCACTCGCGCGCGTTCGGATCGCGGGCGGCGGCGGGCTCGGCGTAGGGCAGGGCGAAGCGGGAGGCGGTCCGGTGCATGCGCTCGGCGGGCGGAATGGTCACGCCAGGATGATACGCCGATACGATGGTGGCACCCAGTACGGCTAGAATTGGCGTCTGTTCGCCCCCAAGACGCAGGAGTTTTGCACGTGATCAAGCCCCGTACGCCGCCCGGCATCATGGAATTGCTGCCGCGCGAGCAGATCGCGTTCCAGCGCATGCTGGACGTCATCCGCCGCAACTACGAGCGGTTCGGGTTTCTGCCGGTGGAGACGCCGGTGTTCGAGCTGTCGGACGTGCTGCTGACCAAGTCCGGAGGGGAGACCGAGCGGCAGGTGTATTTCGTGCAGTCCACCGGCGCGCTGGCCAATGCCGCGGCCGACGCCGGCGCCGAGGGCGGGCTGCCCGAGCTGGCGTTGCGCTTCGACCTGACCGTGCCGCTGGCGCGCTACGTGGCCGAACACGAGCACGAGCTGAGCTTCCCGTTCCGCCGCTACCAGATGCAGCGCGTGTACCGCGGCGAGCGCGCCCAACGCGGCCGTTTCCGCGAGTTCTACCAGTGCGACATCGACGTGATCGGCAAGGACGCGCTGAGCATCCGCTACGACGCCGAGGTGCTGGCGGTGATCCACGCGGTGTTCGCCGAACTGGGCATCGGCGCGTTCGCGGTGCAGTTGAACAACCGCAAGCTGATGCGCGGCTTCTTCGAGAGCCTGGGCGTGGCCGAGGGCGAGCGCCAGCTGGCGGTGCTGCGCGAGGTCGACAAGCTGGACAAGCGCGGCGCCGACTACGTGCGCGAGACGCTGGCCGGCGAGGGTTTCGGCATTGCCGCCGAGCAGGTCGAGCAGATCCTCGCCTTCGTCGCGGTGCGCTCCAGCGGTCACGCCGACGCGCTGGCGCGGCTGGACGCGCTGGCCGCGGGCGCCGCGGCCAGCGCGACGCTGCGCGAAGGCGTGGCCGAACTGCGCGAGGTGCTGGCCCTGGTCAAGGCGCTGGGGGTGCCGGAGACCGCGTACTGCCTGAACTTCTCCATCGCCCGCGGCCTGGACTACTACACCGGCACCGTCTACGAGACCGTGCTGACCGATTACCCGCAGATCGGCTCGATCTGCTCGGGCGGCCGCTACGAGGACCTGGCCAGCCACTACAGCAAGTCCAGGCTGCCGGGCGTGGGTATCTCGATCGGCCTGACCCGCCTGTTCTGGCAGTTGCGCGAGGCCGGGCTGATCGAGGGCATCGCCTCCAGCAGCGTGCAGGCGATGGTGGCGCTGATGGACGAGGCCAAGCTGGACGACGCGCTGGACATCGCCCGCCGCCTGCGCGCCGGCGGGATCAACACCGAAGTGCAGATGGAGCCGAAGAAGGTCGGCAAGCAGTTCCAGTACGCCGCGCGCGCCGGGATCCGCTTCGTGGTGCTGGCCGGCGACGACGAACTGGCGCGCGGCGTGGTCGCGGTCAAGGACCTGGTGCGCGAGCAGCAGTTCGACGTCGCCCGCGACGAACTGGCCAGCACCCTGCTGGTCGAGCTGGAGCAGGCCAAGGTCATGCCCTGAGCCGACCGGCGGGGCCGGTCTTGGCGCAAGCTGGACGGTCGCGCCGCGTACCCCTTGTGGCAGCGACGTCAGTCGCGACGCGGATGACCGGAGCCTGCCGCCGCTGAAGCCGCCCACGCAACGGCGAGCGCAATGCGTGCTCGCCGCCTGCATCCATGCGTCCCTATGGAAGGCGACCGGAGCGGTGCCTGCGCCCTGGGCCGGCATGGGATGCGAGTGCCTGTCGCGGCTGAAGCCGCTCCTACAGGGAGCGACGCGCATGCGCTTTTGTAGGAGCGGCTTCAGCCGCGACAGAACGGCATGGCGACCTCGCCGCCCAGCAGCGATCGACCACATCCACAGAACGCCCGCGCGCTGCGGCTTGACCCGGTCTGTCCAATCGCGCTAATGTACTAACACGCTATTACATTATCGCAATGAAACAACGCCCAGCCCCCACTGCCGATCGCGACAACGACACCTCGTTCAAGGCGCTGTCGCGCGCCCTGGCGCACCTGAGCAAGCCGCAGGAGGTCGCCGCATTCCTGCAGGACCTGTGCACGCCGGCCGAGCTGGAGGCGATGTCCGACCGCTGGCGGGTGGTGCCGCTGCTGCTCAAGGGCGTGCCGTACCGCGAGATCCACGAACTGACCCAGGTCAGCGTCACCACCATCGGCCGCGTCGCGCGGACCCTGGAATACGGCGCCGGCGGCTATGCCGCGGCGCTGCGCCGGCAAGCGGCGCGTCCCTCCGATTCCCATTGAGATGTCCTGATGAGTGCTTCCCTGGCAGCGCCGGCGCGTGACCGGCTGCGTATCGCGATCCAGAAGAGCGGCCGCCTGGCCGAGCCGGCGCGCGCGGTGCTGGCCGCCTGCGGGCTGAGCTGGCGCGAGAGCCGCGACAAGCTGTTCTGCTACGGCGAGTCGCTGCCGGTGGACCTGCTGCTGGTGCGCGACGACGACATCCCCGGGCTGATCGCCGACGGCGTCTGCGATTTCGGCATCGTCGGCCGCAACGAGCTGGAAGAGCAGGCCGGCGAGCGCCGCCGCAATGGCCTGCCGGAGGCGTACCGCGCGTTGCGCGGGCTGAACTTCGGCCAGTGCCGGCTGATGCTGGCCGTGCCCGACAGCTGGGAATGGACAGGTTCGGAACAACTGCAGGGCAAGCGCATCGCCACCAGCTATCCGGCGGTGCTGGCCGACTGGCTGGAAGCGCGCGGCCTCGATGCGCAGGTGGTGGAGCTGTCCGGCTCGGTGGAGATCGCGCCGCGGCTGGGCACCGCCGACCTGATCTGCGACCTGGTCTCCAGCGGCGCGACCCTGGCCGCCAACCAGCTCAAGCCGGTGGAGACGCTGCTGGAAAGCGAGGCGGTGCTGGCCGGGCCGGTGCGCGAGCCGGGCGACGCCCGCGCCGGGCTGGCGGCGATGCTGCTGCGCCGGCTCGACGGCGTGCTCAAGCTGCGCGACAGCAAGCTGCTGATGTTCCGCGCCTCGCGCGACCACGTCGCCGAGCTGACCCGGCTGCTGCCCGACGCCGACCCGCTGGTGCAACTGCCCGGCGACGGCGACGGCCCGCTGCAGTTGCAGACCATGTGCCATGGCGCGATCACCTGGCAGCGCATGGAGGAACTGGAGCGCGCTGGCGCGCAGGGGCTAATGGTATTGACGGTGGAGCGTTCGCTGGCATGAACCGATTGGAGTGGAATTCGCTCGACGCGCAGGCGCGCACGCAGGCCCTGACCCGCCCGGCGCAGACCGTCGCCGCGCAGACCCGCGCGGCGGTGGCGCAGCTGCTCGAGGACGTGCGCGGCCGCGGCGATGCCGCGTTGCGCGAGATCACCGCGCGTTTCGACGGGGTGGTGCTGCAGGGGTTCGAAGTCGGCGCCGACGAGTTCGCCGCCGCCGAGGCCGCAGTGCCGGCGGTGCTGCGCGAAGCGATGGCGCAGGCGGCGGCACGGATCGAGACCTTTCACCGCGCCGGCATGGCGCAACCGTATGCGGTGGAAACCGCGCCGGGCGTGGTCTGCGAGCGGGTGGTGCGGCCGATCGGCCGGGTCGGCCTGTACGTACCGGCCGGCAGCGCGCCGCTGCCGTCCACCGCGCTGATGCTGTGCGTGCCGGCGGCGCTGGCCGGCTGCCGCGAGGTGGTGCTGTGCACGCCGCCGCGCGCCGACGGCTCGGCCGACCCGGCGGTGCTGGTCGCCGCGAAACTGACCGGCGTGGATCGGGTGTTCAAGCTCGGCGGCGCGCAGGCGATCGCGGCGATGGGCTTCGGCACCGAGTCGGTGCCCTCGTGCGACAAGCTGTTCGGGCCGGGCAACGGCTACGTGACCGAGGCCAAGCAGCAGATCGCGCAGGCCGGCGCGGCGGCGATCGACATGCCGGCCGGCCCGTCCGAGGTGCTGGTGATCGCCGACGTCGGCGCCGACGCCGCATTCGTCGCCGCCGACCTGCTGTCGCAGGCCGAGCACGGCCCGGATTCGCAAGTGCTGCTGCTGTCCGACAGCGCCGAGCTGATCGACGCGGTCGAGGACGAGATCGAGCGCCAGCTGGCGACGCTGCCGCGCGCGGCGATCGCGCGCCAGGCCCTGGCCGCGTCGCGACTGATCCAGGTCGGCGCGCTCGAGGACGCCTTCGCGATCAGCAACCGCTACGCGCCCGAACACCTGATCCTGGCGCTGCGCGAACCGCGCGCCTGGCTGGAGCGGGTCGAGGCGGCCGGCTCGGTGTTCCTCGGCGATTTCACCCCCGAGGCGCTGGGCGACTACTGCAGCGGCACCAACCACGTGCTGCCGACCAACGGCGCGGCGCGCGCCTACAGCGGGGTCAGCGTCGCCAGCTTCCAGAACTTCGTCAGCGTGCAGGCGGCCAGCCGCGCCGGCATCGCCGCGATCGGCGCCTGCGCGGTGACCATGGCCCGCGCCGAGGGCCTGGACGCGCATGCCAACGCGGTGGCGCTGCGGATGGAGAAGGCGGCATGAGCGCGGCAACCACTGCGGTGACGCCTGGCTCGATGCTGGCGCTGGTGCGTCCCGACCTGCGCGACTTCGCCGGATATTCGTCGGCGCGCAGCAGCGCGCTGCAGGGCGAGGTCTGGCTCAACGCCAACGAGTCGGCCTGGGCCAACCCCGCCGACCGCGACGCCGGCAACCGCCGCTATCCGGATCCGCAGCCGCCGGCGCTGCGTGCGGCGCTGGCGGCGCTGTACGCCTGCGCGCCGGAGCAACTGCTGCTCGGCCGCGGCAGCGACGAGGCCATCGACCTGCTGCTGCGCGCCTTGTGCGAGCCAGGCCGCGACGCGATCGTGATCAGTCCGCCGGTGTTCGGCATGTATGCGGTCTGCGCGCGGCTGCAGAATGCGCGCATCGTCGAGGTGCCCTTGCGCGAAGACGCCGCCGGCCTGCTCACCGATGTCGACGCGGTGGTGGAGGCGGCACTGAGCCAGATGGCCAAGCTGGTGTTCCTGTGCTCGCCGGGCAATCCCAGCGGCGCGGCGATCCCGCTGGCCGACATCGAACGTGCCGCCGAACGGCTGCACGGGCGCGCCCTGCTGGTGGTCGACGAGGCCTATGGCGAATTCTCCGACATGCCGTCGGCGACCACGCTGCTGGCGCGCCACCCCAACCTGGCGGTGCTGCGCACGCTGTCCAAGGCGCATGCGCTGGCCGCGGCGCGGATCGGCTGCGTGATCGCCGATCCGGCGCTGGTCGCGGTGCTGCGCCGCTGCCAGGCGCCGTACCCGATCCCGGCGCCGTGCACGCAGCTGGCGCTGGCCGCGCTGCAGCCCGAGCCGCTGCGCCAGACCGCCGCGCGCGTGGCCGAGATCCGCCGCGAACGCGAACGCATGTCCGCCGCGCTGGCGGCGCTGCCCGGCGTGCGCCGTGTGTATCCCTCGCAGGGCAACTTCCTGCTGCTGCGCTTCGACGATGCCGAGGCCGCGTTCCGCGCCTTGCTCGGCGCCGGCGTGGTGGTGCGCGACCAGCGTGCCGCGCCGACCCTGGGCGATGCGCTGCGCATCACCCTCGGCACCCCGGAGCAGAACCAGCGCGTGCTCGGCGCGCTGCAGGCGGGGAGGGCGGCGGCATGACCCCGATCCTGTTCGTCGACCGCGACGGCACCCTGATCGAGGAGCCGGCCGATTTCCAGATCGACGCCTACGAGAAGCTGCGCTTCGTGCAGGGCGTGATCCCGGCGATGCTGAAATTGCGCGACGCCGGCTACCAGTTCGTCATCGTCACCAACCAGGACGGACTGGGCAGCGCGGCCTATCCGCAGGCCGCGTTCGACGGCCCCAACGACCTGATGCTGCAGATCTTCGCCAGCCAGGGCATCGCCTTCCGCGAGGTGCTGATCGACCGCAGCTGGCCGGCCGACAACGCCCCCACGCGCAAGCCCGGCATCGGCCTGATGCTGCCGTACCTGCAGGACCGCAGCATCGACTGGGCGCGCTCGGCGATGGTCGGCGACCGCCTCACCGACATCCAGTTCGCCGAGAATCTGCGCATCCGCGGTTTCCAGCTGAAGACCGAGCAGTTCGGCGGCGACTGGGACTGGGCCGGCATCGCCCACGAACTGGCCGATGCGCCGCGCCGCGCCACGGTGCAGCGCGACACCAAGGAAACCCGGATCCGCGTCGAAGTGGACCTGGACCTGGCGCGCGACCCGCACTGCGCCACCGGCCTGCCGTTCTTCGACCACATGCTCGAGCAGATCGGCAAGCACGGCGGCTTCGCCCTGGACGTGCGCGCCGCCGGCGACCTGCACATCGACGAACACCACACCATCGAGGACACCGGCCTGGCGCTGGGCCAGGCCTTGCGCCAGGCGCTGGGCGACAAGCGGGGCATCGGCCGCTACGGCTTCGATCCGCCGGACAGTCCGTGGCAGGCGGCCGGCGACGCAGGCCGCGCCGGCTTCACCCTGCCGATGGACGAGACCCTGGCCAGCGCCGCGCTGGATTTCAGCGGCCGCCCATATTTCGTGTTCGAAGGCGACTTCAGGCGCGAGCGCGTCGGCGACCTGCCGACCGAGCTGGTGCCGCATTTCTTCCGTTCGCTGTGCGATGCGGCGGGCCTGAACCTGCACCTGCGCGTGCATGGCGACAACGACCACCACAAGGTCGAGGCCTGCTTCAAGGCGCTGGCGCGCGCCCTGCGCCAGGCGCTGCGCCGCGACGGCGCCGCGCTGCCCTCGACCAAGGGCGTGCTGTGATGCGCGCCGGTCCTGCGGGGAGCGCACCATGACCGACGTCGCCTTGATCGATGCCGGCGGCGCCAACCTCGGCTCGGTGCGCTACGCATTGGAGCGCCTGGGCGTGGAAGCGCGGCTGGTGCGCGACGCGGCCGGGCTGCAGGGCGCCGAGCGGGTGATCCTGCCAGGCGTCGGCGCCGCGCCGCATGCGATGGCGCGGCTGCGCGAGCAAGGGCTGGTCGAACCGCTGCGTGCGCTGCAGGTGCCGCTGATCGGCATCTGCCTGGGCATGCAGCTGCTGTTCGAGCGCTCGGAGGAAGGCGACGTCGACTGCCTGGGCCTGCTGACCGGCGTGGTCCGGCACATGCCGCCGGCGCTGGGCATCCGCATCCCGCACATGGGCTGGAACCGGCTGCTGCCGATGCGCGCCTCGCCGCTGCTGGACGGCCTGGCCGAGCGCGCCGATGCCTATTTCGTGCACGGCTACGCCGCGCCGGTCACCGCCGACACCGTGGCCGCCTGCGACCACGGCGGCCTGTTCACCGCGGTGGTGCAGCGCGGCCGCCGCTGCGGCGCGCAGTTCCATCCCGAGCGTTCGGCGAGCACCGGCGCGCGCATCCTGCGCAACTTCCTCGAGACCGATTTCCCATGAGCTTCATCGTCTATCCCGCGCTGGACATCCGCGACGGCCGCGTGGTGCGGCTGGCGCAGGGCGACTACGCCCGCGAAACCCACTACGGCGACGATCCGCTGCCGCGCGCGCAGGCCTTCGCCGACGCCGGCGCCGGCTGGATGCATCTGGTCGACCTGGACGCGGCGCGCGCCGGCGGCTACACCCTGGCGCCGCTGCTGAGCCAGATCCGGGCGCAGACCGGATTGCAGGTGCAGACCGGCGGCGGCGTGCGCTCGCGCGCCGACGTGCAGCGCATGCTCGACGCCGGCGCGGCGCGGGTGGTGATCGGCTCGCTGGCGGTGCGCGACCGCGAATCGGTGCTGGAGTGGCTGGCCGAGTTCGGCGCCGAGCGCATCACCGTGGCGCTGGACACGCGCCAGGACGCGCAGGGCGTGTGGCGGCTGCCGGTGCTGGGCTGGACCGAGACCTCCGCGCTGACCCTGGAAGCGCTGGCGGCCGAGTACGCCGCCGCCGGGCTCAAGCACCTGCTGTGCACCGACATCGCCCGCGACGGCATGCTGTCCGGGCCGAACCTGGCGCTGTACGCCTACCTGCGGCAGATCGCGCCGGGCGTGGACGTGCAGGCCTCCGGCGGCATCCGCGACGCCGCCGACGTGCGCGCCGCGCGCGAGGCCGGCTGCGCCGGCGCGGTGCTCGGCAAGGCGCTGCTGGAAGGGCGGCTGACGCTGGACGAGGCGCTGGCATGCTGAGCCGGCGCATCATCCCGTGCCTGGACGTGCGCGACGGCCGCGTGGTCAAGGGCGTGAAGTTCCGCGACCACGTCGACATGGGCGACATCGTCGAACTGGCGCTGCGCTACCGCGACCAGGGCGCCGACGAACTGGTGTTCTACGACATCGGCGCCAGCCCGGAAGGGCGTTCGGTGGACTACGCCTGGGTCGAGCGCGTGGCGCGGCTGATCGACATCCCGTTCTGCGTGGCCGGCGGCATCCGCGACGTGGCCACCGCGCGTGCGGTGCTGCACGCCGGCGCCGACAAGATCTCGATCAACTCGCCGGCGCTGGAACGGCCGGCGCTGATCGCCGAACTGGCCGAGGCCTTCGGCGTGCAGTGCGTGGTGGTCGGCATCGATTCGATCCGCGAGGACGACGGCCAGTGGCGCGTGCGCCGCTTCACCGGCGACCCGAGCAAGACCCAGGCGCTGCGCGTGCGCACCGTCGACTGGGTGGTGGAGGCGCAGCAGCTGGGCGCCGGCGAGATCGTGCTCAACTGCATGGACAACGACGGCGTGCGCCGCGGCTACGACATCGCCCAGCTGTTCGAGGTGCGCTCGCTGTGCAAGGTGCCGCTGGTCGCCTCCGGCGGCGCCGGCGAGATGCAGCACTTCGCCGACGTGTTCGAGCAGGCCGACGTGGACGGTGCGCTGGCCGCCAGCGTGTTCCACAGCGGCGCGATCCCGATTCCCGACCTCAAGCGCTTCCTGCGCCAACGACAGATCGAGGTGCGCGATGGCGCCTGAGCACGAACCCGCCGCCGCGACCGCGGACGCGGAACTGGACTGGAGCAAGGGCGACGGCCTGCTGCCGGTGGTGGTGCAGGACGCGGCCACGCTGCGCGTGCTGATGCTCGGCTACATGAACGCCGAGGCGCTGGCCACGACCCGCGCCAGCGGCAAGGTCACCTTCTACAGCCGCAGCAAGCAGCGCCTGTGGACCAAGGGCGAAAGCTCGGGCCATACCCTGGACCTGGTCTCGATCCAGACCGACTGCGACCGCGATACGTTGCTGGTGACCGCGCACCCGCACGGCCCGACCTGCCATCTGGGCCGCAGCAGCTGCTTTCCGCAGGCGCCGGGCCAGTTCCTGGGCGCGCTCGACCGGCTGGTCGCACAGCGCGAACGCGAGCGGCCGCCCGGCAGCTACACCACGCAGCTGTTCGAGAAGGGCATCCGGCGCATCGCGCAGAAGGTCGGCGAGGAGGGCGTGGAAACCGCATTGGCGGGCGTGGCCGAAGGCGACGCCGAACTGCTCGGCGAATCGGCCGACCTGCTGTACCACCTGACCGTGCTGCTGCGCGCGCGCGGCCTGGGCCTGGCCGACGCGGTCGCGGTGCTGGAAGCGCGGCACAAGTAGGCGCGCGATGGCGGTCATCGCCGTGCCGCGGTGGATGGCTACAATCGCGGTTCCCCGATTGCCGGACTTCACGCATGCCGCTGCGCGCCGTAGTGCTTCTCTGCCTGTTGACCGCCGCCGCGCCCGCGCTGGCGCAGCCGGCGACGATCAGCGGCAGCGTCTATCAGGAGCGCGACGGCCAGGCGGGCCGCGGCAAGGGAGAACGCGGCATCGCCGGCGTGCAGGTCTCCGACGGCGTGCACATCGTGCGCACCGACGCGCAGGGCCGCTACCGCCTGCAGGTGGAGCCGGGGCGCACCGTGTTCGTGATCAAGCCCGACGGCTACGCCTTCGCCAGCGCCGGCAACGGCTTGCCGGCGTACTGGCGGCACTACGCGCCGGCCGGATCGCCGGCGCTCAAGTACCCCGGCATCGCGCCGACCGGCGGCGCCCCCGACGGCTGGGATTTCGCGCTGCGCGCGCAACCGGCCGCGGCCAGCACCGAGGTGCTGGTGTTCGCCGACACCCAGACCGCCTCGGCCACCGACGTCGGCTACTACGCGCGCGACATCGTCGCCCCGCTGGTCGGCAAGACCCGCGCGCGCCTGGGCACCACGCTCGGCGACGTGGTCAACGACGACCTGTCGCTGTATCCGGCGCTGAATGCCGAAACCGCCAGGCTTGGCGTGCCGTGGTTCCATGTGCCCGGCAACCACGACCTGAACTTCGACGCGGCCGACGACGCCGGCTCGCTGTCCACTTGGCGCGCGACCTACGGCCCGGACACCTACGCGGTGGAGGAGGGCGGCGCCAGCTTCGTGTTCCTGGACGACGTGGTCTACCAGCCGCAGCAGCAGCCCAGGTACGTCGGCGGCCTGCGCGAGGACCAGTTCGCGTTCCTGCAGGCCTACCTGGCGGCGTTGCCGAAGCAGCGGCTGCTGGTGCTGGGCCTGCACATCCCGCTGTTCGACGCCGCGCCGGGGAAGGAGACGTTCCGCCATGCCGACCGCACGCGCCTGTTCGCGCTGCTGCAGGGGTTTCCGCACGTGCTGGTGCTCAGCGGCCACAGCCACACCCAGCGGCACTACCACCACGGCGCCGGCGACGGCTGGCATGGCGCGCAGCCACTGCACGAATACAACGTGGGCGCGGCCTGCGGCGCGTTCTGGTCCGGGGCCAAGGATGCCGACGGCATCCCCGCCGCGACGATGGCCGACGGCACCCCCAACGGCTACGCGGTGCTGACCGTGCGGCGCGACGGCCGCTATGCGCTGGCCTATCACGCCGCACGCGCCGCCGACGATGCGCCGATGGCCCTGCATGCGCCCAAGGTGTTGCGCCGCGGCGCCTATCCGGCCTGGGCGGTGTACGCGAACGTGTTCATGGGCCAGGACGACAGCCGCGTGGAATACCGCATCGACGACGGCGCATGGAAGCCGATGCTGCGCGTGGAGCAGCCGGATCCGGACCTGCTCGCCGAGAACGCACGCGACGACGCCGCCGAGACGCTGCGCGGCTACGACCGCTCGCCGGAAGCCACCCCGTCGCAGCACCTGTGGCGCGGCGCCTTGCCGACCGACCTGCGCGCCGGAGACCACCGCATCGAGGTGCGCGCCTTCGACCCATGGCGTGGCGAACAGCGCGCGAGCACGCAATACCGCCTGCAGGACGCGACGCCCTGACGGGCGCGGCGCCGGCATTCGCCAGGCCTGTGCGCAGGCACGGCACAAGCCATCGACCTCCCTGTAGGAGCGACTTCCGTCGCGACGAGCGAAGCGGCAAGCGCCCCGGCTTGGATGCAGTCGGGGCTCAAGCCCCTCCCACAGTGCACCCGGCCTGGCTGCCGGATGCCCCTGTAGGAGCGACTTCAGTCGCGACGAGCGAAGTGGGAACTCATCAGGCCTCGGATACAGTCGGGGCCGACACCCTCCTGCAATGCATCGCTCTGTACTTCGGTCGCCGCGCGCGGTTGAAGCCTCTTTCTGAGCGCGGCCCAGCATGTCGCGACACATCGGCCGCGGCGCATGCAGTCGAGTTGCGCCGGCCCGAAAACAAAAACGCCTCCACTAGGGAGGCCGGCGAAAGCGGGGTGATCCTGGCTGGCGAGCGAAGGCGAGCGGGCGGAAGGATCGGGAGCAGCTGGCTGGCGTGAGGCGGGCGGGCTTGCTGCGGACCCAAGTCTAGCGAGCCGCATCGAACCGCGATCAAACGCGAATCACTCGCATCTTGTGGCGGGGAGGCGCAAGAAGGACCTGCCGCCGACGCCGCAACAGGCGCTCGTGGGTGCGATGTCTGTGCAGCAGCGCCGCAGACCTCAATGGCGGGGCGCGGTCGCGGACGGCGCTGGCGAGGCCGGCGCGTGCGCCGACCCTGCGGCCGCTGCCCTGGTCGTGCCATCGGCATTCGGAACCGACGCCGTTTCCGGCTTCGCGCCGACCGTGCCGTTCGCACCGGCCCTGCCGTCGGCAACCGGTCCGGGCACTGCTGCCGTTGCCTTCTCCGCGTTCGCTGGCGTCCCGGTTTCCGTCTCCGCCTCGGGCTCCGGATAGGGATACGCCGGCGCAGCGACCGGCCGCAACTGCGCACGCCAGCGCTGCAGCAACGGCGCGATCCGCGCGCCGACGTACAGCTGCGGATACGACGGCGCTTCGCCTTCGGCGCGTTCGCGCGCGGTGATCTCGGCGCTGGCCAGGCGGTAGCTCTCGACGAAGTCGCTGGTGCGCGCCAGCGCGTCGATCAGCCAGGCGCGGCCGAAGTAGGTGGCGCTGGCGGTGTTGCCGCAGCCGAACGAGGGCCGGTCGCGGCGCGCGGCGGTGATGACCAGCGTGTCGGGGCTCTTCAAGGCCGGCACGAACCCGCCGGAGTAGCAGGCCGACAGCACGATCACCCGGTTGCCGATGCCGGCGTCGTCGAGCAGTTCGCGCAGTTCCGCCGGCGCGATGTAATCGTAGTCAGCATCCTCGCCGGGACCGAACTGCACATACAGTTCGTGCTGCTCGGTGCCGTGGCTGGTCAGGAACAGCAGCAGCGCGTCCTCGCGCCGGTCCATCAGCTGGCCGATCCGCTGCAGCGTATCGGCCAGGTTGTCGTACGAGGCCTGCGGCGCGTAGGCGCGGTTGCCGAGATTGTCGGCGTGGTTGATCAGGGTGACGATGCGCCCGCCGGCGTCGAAACGCTGCGCGAACAGCTGGCGCAGGTACAGCGTCTCGTTGCGGAACACGTCCTCGCTGGCGTCGCCGGCGAAGCCGACCACGTACAGGTCGGTCACCCCCGGCCGCTGCGGTTGCAAGGCGCGCAGCTGCGCCTGCAGCAGCGGATCCCGTCCGGGATCGGCCGTGGCAGGTGCGGCCAGCGTGCCCGGCACCGGCGGCGGCACGGCCGCGTGCGGCCAGGCGCAGCACAGCATCAGGCCCGCGGCCAGCAGATACCGGTATGGGCGGAAACGCGGGCGGGAAGGGGCGGCCATGCGCGGATGATCGCGCGCAACGGGAGGCCCGGCAATCGCCGCGCGCGGATGTGGAAGCAGGGACGTGGCCGCCTCGTCGATGCGCCGTGCCGCACACGGTTCTCGACCGCGGCGATCGTGCGCGCGGCCCAGTCGCCGATCCCATGCTGCGGGCGCGGTTCGGCCACATCAATGTCCGCGCCTTGCCGTACCAGGCAGGGCGAACGCTTCGATCACCGCAGCGGGGCGCATCCAGGTGACCCGCACGTCGGCGGGAACGGCAGCCGCCTGCGCCAGCGCGGCTGCCGTGGACAGGCCGACCCGTCCAAGCGCAAGGCGAGTGCTCAGAACTTCCAGTTCATGCCCAGATACAGCTGGCGGCCGGTGTAGGTGTTGGACAGCAGGCGGGCCTTGGTGTCGTTGCCCAGGTGGATGCGCTGCTCGGACTCGGTCGCGTTGAGCACCGACGCGGTCACGGTCAGGGCCTCGGTGACGTTGTAGGCCACGTTGAGGTCCAGCTGATCGTAGGGCTCGGAATACTCGGTCAGCCCGTTGTTGAGGCCGCCGACGACTTCGCCGCGCCGGTTGTACGAGGCGCGCGCCAGGAACTTCTCGTTTTCGTAGAACACGGTGAAATTGGCCTGGTTCTTGGCGCTGCCGACCAGCGGCGAGGAACCGATCGCCTGGCCGTCCAGCACGATCGCGGCCAGGTTGGTGTCGTTGTAGGTGTAGTTGGCCTGGAAGCCGAGACCGAAATCGAGCGTGTACTGGCCGTACAGTTCCACGCCCTGCGACACGCCGTCCTGGCCATTGGCCTCGGTTTCGTAGCGCTGCACCGTGACCGTCTGGCCGCCGACGTTCATCTGCTGGTCGCGCACCACCGGCACGGTGAAGTTGTCCACGTTCTTGCGGAACAGCGCCACGCCGGCGACCGCGCCCGGGGTGAAGTACCACTCCAGGCCGAGGTCGTACTGGGTCGCCTCGAACGGCTGCAGGCCCTTGTTGCTGCCCGAACCGTGCCAGCCGGGCGTGTCGGTGCCGCCGGCGACGCGGCGGTCGTTGCTGTACTCGTCGCTGACGAAGCGCAGGCTGCCCGGGTAGGCGATGCTGGTGTAGCTCGGCCGCGCGATCACCTTGGACGCCGCGCCACGCAGCACCAGGGTGTCGGTGATGTCCCAGGCGATGTTGAAGCTGGGCAGCACGTCGGTATAGGTCTTCTCCATCGAGCTCAGCGCATAGGTCTTCGCGCGCGCCAGCGCATCGGGCACGCGGACGAAGCCGCTCTGGCACACGTAGCCGCTGCCGGAGCCGATCAGGGCGGCGGCGGCCGGGTCGTTGCAGCCCATCGGGTCGCCGGCCGCGTTGTCCTGGAAGTAGTCGTTGAACCGCTCCACCGAATCGCTGGATTCGGCGAACTGCTTGGTGCGCACCACGCGCACGCCGAGGTTGCCGCGCACGCGCTCGGTGCGGAAGTTGGCCTGGAAGTAGCCGGAGAAGATCTTCTCGTCGACGTTGTAGACGAAGTCGTCCTCGCGGCGGTTGTGCGAGCCGCCGTAGCGCTCGTTGAGGTAGTCGATGTAGGCCGGGTAGTCGATGCCGGGAAACACGTTGGCGTTGAAGCCGCCGCGGATGTTGTCGATCGGGCTGGACAGGAAGAAGCCGGGCTGGGCCACGCCGGCGGCGGGGTCGCAACCGGACTGGTAGCGGTTGTTGTCGTAGTCGGCCGGATCGGTGCCCTGGCACACCCAGTAGGTGTTGCCGGTGTTGCGGTGCACCTGCCCGTCGCGGTACTTGGCGCCGAACTGGATCGAATCTAGCCAGCCGTTCTCGAACAGCTTGCTGATGTCGGCCTGGAAGTAGTTCTGCTTGATGCTGGTCTGCATCCACGACGAGTCGGTCGAGCCGGTATCGATCTCGGCGATGCCGGCCATCAGTTGGTCCTGCAGGTTCGGCGAGAACGTCGCGCTGGGCGTGCCGGTCAGGTCCCAGGCACTGTAGCCGTTGCCGGATTGCCACACGCCGTCGACCTGCCGGCGCGGCTTGGCCGACATGCGGAAGCTCATCGACGGGCCGCCTTCGGACCAGGTGCGGCCGCCGGTGAACGAGGCCTTCCACAATGGGCTGATCTCCCAGTCGATCGACAGGTCGGCGGTCTGCGACAGCGCCTTCTCGCGGCTGTAGGTGCCGGTGAGCTGCGGGGTGGGGATGGTGCAGTCGTCCGGCCCCCAGCCGCCCGGCGCCAGGCCGGCCGCGGCCGCCTGTTCCTCGCTGCAGTAGTAGGTCTTGCCGGCCAGTTTCTCGTACTGCGCGCCGGTGACCACGCTGCCGCTGGGATCGAAGCTGAGCCCGTCGAGCAGGCGGCCGCCGGCCCAGTTGCCGTCGCCGTTGAAGCGCGCCAGGTTCCACTCCGGAATCTTCAGCATGTTCTCGGTGTAGTTGCCCTGCAGTTCGAAGCGGAAGTAGTTGGCGGTCAGGGTCAGGTTGTCGAGCGGCTTGAACTGGAAGGTCAGCTGCCCGCCCTTGCGCTCGCGCTGTTCGTCGCGCACGGCGAAGTTGACCGAGGTAGGCAGGAAGAACTCGCTGTAGTTGCGCCCGTTCTGGTCGTTGAAGCCGGACTGGCCCCACCAGTAGTGGATGCCGTCCTGGGTCAGCGGGTTGCCGTGGGCGTCGAGCGCATCGGTGCCGTTGCCGTACCACTGGTAGTCCTCGGTGCTGGCCTCCATGCTGCGGTTGGTGCGCTTCTGCTGGGTCACGCCGACCAGCACGCCGAAGCGTTCGTCCTTGCTGTGCCAGGAGTACAGCGCCGACAGCTGCGGATCGACGTCGTGGCTGGTGTCGGACGAGGTGCCCTCGACGTTGACGTAGCCGGAGTTGGATTCCATGTCGAGCGGGCGGCGGGTATGCAGGATCACCGTGCCGCCGATGCCGCCTTCGTCGATGCGCGCTTCCGGCGACTTGAACAGTTCCGCGCTGGACAGCATGTTCGACGGCAGCAGGGTGTAGTTGAACGAACGCGTGGCCTCGTCGTTGGTTTCCGAGGTGGCGACGTAGTTGCCGTTCAACTGGGTCAGGGTTAGGTCCGGCGCCAGGCCGCGCACGCTCACGCTCTTGCCTTCGCCGCCGTCGCGGGTGATGACCACGCCCGGCACGCGCTGCAGCGCGTCGGCCACGTTCTTGTCGGGGAACTTGCCCACGTCCTCGGCGGTGATCACCTCGACCACGGCGTTGGCGTCGCGCTTCTGCTGCAGGCTCTTTTCGATGGCGTAGCGGTAGCCGGTGACGTTGACGCTGTCGAGCGTGGTCGCGTCGGGCGACGCCGCGGCGGCCGGCGGGGCGGTGGCCGGTGCGGCCTGTTGCGCGAACGCGCCGGCCGGCGCCAGCGCGGCGGCCAGGGCGAAGCCGATGGCGGCGGCCAATGCGTCGCGGCCCTGCTTGCGTGAAGTCTGTTTCATTCCCCTCTCTCCCTCTCCTGGATTGAACGGTGGCTTGCACGGTCTTGGTTTTTATCGATCCAAATCTGGTGCCGGCATCTCCGTGACGATGTACCTGTTGGCTTGGCCGCACTGGCCCCTTGCCACCACGGGCGAGACCGATCGTTGAGCTTGAATCGATCTAAACGGCGGCAGATGTGTAACACGGCACATCGGGGGGCGCATGCTGCCCCGCAATATGCGGACCGAACCGGAGCAAGGGATCCGATGGTGCGCCGCAGAATGCGCCAGCCACCATTCTCCTGTTTACTTGAATCGATCTAAATTCCCGGGGAGACGAGTCCGCATGGTTGCTGCTTCGTTGGTCGGCTTGGGGTTTGCGGCGCGATCCAAGGCCGCGCGCCACTCGGCGGGCGGTTCGCGGCCGCACTGCCATGGGCCTGTGGCAGCGGTCGCTGCACCAACACCCGCTGCCCCTGCCGCCGGGTCCCGGCACCGGCTGGCCGGGCTGGCCTGCCTGCTGGCGCTGTCGTTCGCGCCGTCGCTGCAGGCCGCGCCGCAGGCGCTGGAACGCGAGGTCAACACCTTCATCGGCAGCAAGGACGACGGCAACACGTTCCCCGGCGCGTCGGCGCCGTTCGGCCTGATCCAGGTCAGCCCGATCGGCGAGCACTACGCCGGGTGGCGCTACGACGACCCCAAGATCCGCGGCTTCGGCCACTCGTTCCTGTCCGGCGCCGGGTGCTGGGAGCAGGGCGGCCAGGTGTCGGTGCTGCCGGTGACCGGCCGCATCGGCCCAGGCGGCGATTTCGATACCGGCGACGCCAAGAGCTTCGACCACACGCGCTATGCGGCGGCGTACACCCACGCCGGCGAAGTGGGGCAGGCCGGGTACTACAAGGTGCGCCTGACCGACTACGGCGGCATCGACGTCGAGGCCACCGCGCGCACCCGCGCCGCGGCCGAGCGCTACACCTTCCCGGCCGCGGCGGGCAGCGGCCACCTGCTGGTCAACCTCGGCCAGGCCAACGACCGCCACCGGGTGATCGGCAGCGCGATCGAGGTGGTCGGCGACCGGGTGGTGGAAGGCAAGCTGGTCACCGACAGCTTCTGCGGCGGCCATCAGTACACCACCTGGTTCCGCATCGAGTTCGACCGCCCGTTCACGGCGTTCGGCACCTGGGGCGAGGCCGGCGGGGTGCCCGGCGCCCGCCACGGCATGGAAGGCGAGCTCAAGCCGAGCGGCGCCTGGCTCAGCTTCGACCTGGCCGGAGGCCGCGCGGTGACCGCGGTCAGCGCGATCTCGCACGTGGACGCCGAAGGCGCGCGCACCAACCTGCGCAGCGACGGCATGCAGGACGGCAGGCTGCTGGGCTTCGAGCGGATGCGGCAGCTGGCGCAGCGGCAGTGGCGGCAGGAACTGGCTTCGGTGCGCCTGCGCGGCGGCAGCGGCGACGACCGCACCGTGTTCTACACCGCGCTGTACCACGCGTTGCTGCAGCCACTGACCGGCAGCGACGCCGACGGCCGCTACCGCGGCTACGACGACGGCATCCATCGCGCCGATGGCTGGACCTACTACGAGTATTTCTCGCTGTGGGACACCTACCGCGCGCAGAACCAGTGGCTGGCGTTGACCAGGCCGCAGGTCGCGCGCGACATCGCCCGCAGCGTGCTGGCGATCGACGAACAGGGCGGCTGGTTGCCGCGCTGGGGCTATGCCAATTTCGAAACCAACGTGATGACCGGCGATCCGGTGACGCCGTTCCTGGTCGACCTGTGGCGCGCCGGCGCGCTGGCCGGGCGCGAAGAGGAGGCCTACGCCGCGCTGCGCCGCAACGCCTTCGGCATCCCGCCGCTGAATTCGCGCCACGCCGGCCGCTCGGGCAATCCGAACTACCTGGCCAGCGGCTTCGTGCAGTACGACCGCGCGTTTCCGTCCAAGGGCATGGACGTGGACCCGCACCACGGCGGGTCGGCCACGCTCGAATACGCGCTGGCCGACTGCGCGCTGGCGCAGATGGCCGCCGGCCTGGGCCATGCCGACGATGCCGGCGCGCTGCGCGAACGCGGGCGCAACTGGCGCAAGGTGTGGGATCCGCAGGTGCGCGACGCGCAGAGCGGGTTCGACGGGTTCCCGCGGCCGCGCATGCAGGACGGCAGCTGGTATACGCCGGCCGACGGGCACTACAGCCCGCGTTCGCAGCATGGCTTCCACGAGGGCACCGGCTGGCAGTACCAGTGGCTGGCGCAGCAGGACGTGCCCGGCCTGGTCCAGGCGATGCACGGCCGCGACCAGGCCGCGCGCCGGCTGGACGCCTTCTTCGCCTACGACGCGCTGCGCCAGGCGCCGCTGACCGCCGCGCGCAAGGAGTGGGTGGTCGGGCCGTACAGCTACTACAACCAGTTCCGCTACAACCCGAACAACGAGCCGGACCTGCATGCGCCGTGGATGTACACGCTGATCGGCCAGCCGTGGAAGACGGCGACCGTGGTGCGCGCGGCGCAGCAGTTGTTCACCAACGCGCCCAACGGCGTCACCGGCAACGACGACCTGGGCACGATGTCGGCCTGGTACCTGTTCAGCGCGCTCGGCCTGTACCCGGCGGTGCCGGGCAGCGGCCAGTTCCTGCTGCATACGCCGCGCTTCGCGCAGGCCGAGGTCGATCTTGGAACGGGCAGAACACTGACCCTGCGCGCGCCCGGCGCCGACGGCCGCCAGCTGCAGTACATCCAGCAGGTGCGGGTCGATGGCCGCGCGCATGCGCCGGTGTGGCTGGACTGGGCGCGCCTGCGCCAGGGCGGCACCGTCGCCTTCGCGCTGGGCGCGCAGGCGCCGCAGGCCGGCTGGGGCACGCAGGCCGACGCGCTGCCGGCCTCGTTCTGCGCCACGCCCGGCGCGGCGCTGGAATGAGCGACGCGCATGCCGGCCGCCCCTGCGTCGCGCCCGCGCCGTCGCGTGGCGCCAGCGCGCCATGCCGGCCGCCAATCCCGAACCCCCCCGATCGTTTAGGCTTGCGCCATGCCGAAGCGCCCTGGCGAGACGATGAACGACAACACCACTCCTGCCGGAAAGGGCGCACGCGCAGTCACCGTGACCGACATCGCCAAGGCGATCGGCGTGTCGCGCGCGACGGTCTCGCTGGTCCTGCGCGGCAGCCCGCTGGTGAACGTGGACACCCGCGCGCGGGTCGAAGCCGAGCTGCGGCGCCAGCGCTACGTCTACAACCGCGGCGCCGCCAACCTGCGCCGGCGCACCTCCTCCAGCGTGGCGCTGGTGATCAACGACCTGTCCAATCCGTTCTTCGCCGAATTCGCCGCCGGCGTGGACGAGGCGCTGGGCGGCAAGGGCTATGTGACGCTGCTCGGCAGTACCGGCGAATCGCCGCAGCGCCAGCAGGCGGTGCTGGCCACCTTGATGGAACACACCCCGGCCGGGCTGATCCTGTCGCCGGCCGAAGGCAGCGACGCGGCACAACTGCGCCAGGTGCTGGGCCAGGCGCATGTGCTGCTGTTCAACCGCGAGCTGGCCGGCGCGGACTGGGACTTCCTCACCCTGGACAACCAGCAGGGCGCCTACCTGGCCACCCGCCATCTGCTCGAACGCGGGCACCGGCGCATCGCGTTCTTCGGCGGCCATGCCGCCTCCAGTTCCTGCGACCAGCGCCGCCGCGGCTATGCGCAGGCGCTGGGCGAGGCCGGGGTGGCGCTGCGGCCGGAGTGGATGGTCGAATCGGCGCCCAGCCGGGTGGATGCCGCGGCGCGGACCGGCGAGCTGTTCGCACACCCCGCCGTGCCGACCGCGGCGGTCTGCTACAACGACAGCGTCGCGCTGGGCCTGATGCTCGGCCTGGCCCGGCGCGGGGTGCAGCCGGGCCGCGAATTCGCGGTCACCGGCTTCGACGACATCTCCGAGGCCGCCGTGGCCTCGCCGGCCCTGACCACGCTCACCGTCGACCCGCGCGCGCGCGGGCGGCAGGCGGCGGAACTGCTGCTGCAGCGCGTGGCGCATCCGGACGCCGCGCCGCAGCGCACCGTCGCGCCGGTGCGGCTGTGCGTGCGCGAGAGCAGCGGCGCCCCTGCCGCCTGAGGTTGGTTGCGGCGGCGCGCACGATGCGTGCGCCGCGCCGCAGTTCCCGCGCTTCCTTTTTCGGCAGAGGCCGCGGACCGCATCCGCGCCGCTGCGCGTCCGTCTCCGCCGGTCCGTCCGCGCTGCGCCGCAGCCTGGACCGGCGTTGCGCTGCCCACACCGTTTCCCACCCGAGGACCCGACGATGACGATGCGAGCCGTTCCCTTTGCCTCCCTGGCCAGCGCCCTGCTGCTGGCATCGTCCGCCTGCGCCAGCGACGCGGTGGCGCCGCCGCGCGCCGCGGCGCCGGCCGCGTCCGCCGCCGCGCTCGCGCCGGTGCCCGCGGTGGACGCCAAGGAGGCCGCGCGCCTGGCCGAGCAGGTGCGCGAACAGACCCGCCACGCGTGGCAGGGCTACATGCGCTACGCCAAGGGCCACGACGATCTCAAGCCGATCAGCGGCAAGCCGCACGACTGGTACCGGGAGCCGCTGCTGATGTCGCCGGTGGATGCGCTGGACACGCTGCTGCTGCTCGGCCTGGACAAGGAAGCGGCCGAGGCGCGCGAGTTGATCGTCACCCAGCTGTCGTTCGACCGCGACATGGACGTGCAGAACTTCGAGATCACCATCCGCCTGCTCGGCGGGCTGCTCTCGGCCCACCAGATGACCGGCGATGCGCGCCTGCTGGCGCTGGCCGAGGACCTGGGCAAGCGCCTGTTGCCGGTGTTCGACAGCCCCACCGGCCTGCCGTACACCCACGTCAACCTGCGCACCGGCAAGGTCAGCGGCACCGTCAGCAACCCGGCCGAGACCGGCACGCTGCTGCTGGAGTTCGGCACGCTGAGCAAGCTCACCGGCAACCCGGTGTACTACGACAAGGCCAAGCGCGCGCTGGTGGAAACCTTCAACCGGCGCTCCGAGGTGGGGCTGGTCGGCCTGAACATAGACGTGGAGACCGGCAAGTGGACCGACCCGGACAGCTCCATCGCCGGCGGCATCGATTCGTACTACGAGTACCTGCTCAAGTGCTGGAAGCTGTTCGACGATCCGGACTGCAAGCGCATGTGGGAGCAGAGCATCGGCCCGGTCAACGCGCACCTGGCCGACGAGGTGCGCGAAGGCGAGCTGTGGTACGGCCACGCCGACATGCACACCGGCAAGCGCACGCGCACCGTCTACGGCGCGCTGGATGCCTTCATGCCGGGCATGCTCGCGCTCGGCGGCGACCTGCCGCGCGCCAAGCGGTTGCAGGAGTCGGGGCTGAAGATGTGGCGGCTGCACGGCATCGAGCCCGAATCGCTGGACTACGCCACGATGAAGGTCGGCTCGCCGGGCTACGCGCTGCGTCCGGAGATCGTCGAATCGGCGTACTACCTGTACCGCTACACCGGCGATGCGCGCTACCGCGGCATGGGCAAGGTGTTCTTCGAGGATTTCGTGCGCCACACGCGCACCGAACACGGGTTCGCCGCATTGAAGGACGTGCGCAGCAAGCAGAAGAAGGACTCCATGGAGAGCTTCCTGTTCGCCGAGACCTTCAAGTACTACTACCTGCTGTTCGCGCCGGCCAGCGCGCTGGAGTTCGACCGCGTGGTGTTCAACACCGAGGCGCATCCGCTGCGGCGGACCTGGTAGGCGCAACCGCCGGCGGCGCGGCCGGCCGCTGGTCGGCCCGCCGCGCGCGGCGCGTCCGGAGAACCTGGTGGCCGGTCGCGAGCCCGCGGCCGCTGGCCTGCCCGGATCCGCCGCTCGCGCGGCGACCGGCTCAGAGCACGATCTGCTGGAAGTTCTCCGCGCGATCGTGGCCGTGCGTGGCCGCGCCGGTGCGCGGCTGCGGGTAATCCTCGCGGCGGTCGAGCAGGCGGGTCTGCAGCCCGGCCTCGCGCGCGGCATCCAGTTCCTCGACCACGTCGGACAGGAACACGATCTGCGCGGCCGGCACCCCGATCGCGGCGACGATGTTGCGGTAGCTGCCGGCCTCGCGCTTGCCGCCGATCTCGGTGTCGAACCAGCCCGAGACCAGGCCGGTCAGGTCGCCGGCGTCGCTGTAGCCGAAGAACTGCTTCTGCGCCGGCACCGAGCCGGAGGAATACACGTACAGCGGCAGGCCGGCCGCATGCCAGCCCTGCAGCGCCTGCGCCGCGTCCGGGTAGAAGTGCGCCCGGTAGTCGCCGTCGCGGTAGCCGGCTTCCCAGATCATGCCCTGCAGCGCCTTCAGCGCGGTGTGCTTGCGGTCCTGGTCGATCCAGCCCTGCAGCGTCTCCACGATCACCGCATCGGTGCAGATGCCGCCGCACTCGGTGGCGACCGCGTCCAGCCACTGCCGCACCTGCGGCTGCTGGCCGTGCTCGCGCACGAACTCGGGCAGGGCGCGGCGCGCGTAGGGGAACAGCACGTCCTTGACGAAGGAGATGCTGCTGGTGGTGCCTTCGATGTCGGTCAGGATCACGCGTGGCGCGCTCATGCTCAGTCCGCCTCGCCGCGCAGCGCCGCTTCGTAGCGCGGGAAGCGCTGGGCGATGTCGGTGCCGGTGAAGTGGCCGACCCAGCCGTCCGGCTCGGTGAAGAAGCGGATCGCCACGAAGCGCGGCTCCGGGCCCATGTCGAACCAGTGGTGGGTGCCGTCCGGCACCGCGATCAGGTCGTTCTGCACGCATTCGATCTCGTAGACCTTGCCGTCCACGTGCAGAGTGAACAGGCCCGAGCCGGCGACGAAGAAGCGCACTTCGTCCTCCTTGTGGAAATGCTCCTCGAGGAACTTCCTGCGCATCTCCTCGCGCTGCGGGTGGTCCGGGGCGATGCTGACCACGTCCACGGTCTTGAAGCCGTGTTCGGCCACCAGCCGGTCGATGTCGGTCCTGTAGGCGGCCATCACCGCCTCCGGCGTGGCGCCGGCCTCGATCGGCTGGTCGGCCTGCCAGCGTTCGAAGGTGACGCCGATCTTGCGCAGCTCGGCGGCGATCGCGTCGCCATCGCGGCTGTCGAACAGCGGCGCGTCGGGAGTGGTTTCGGCGAAGATGCGGAGTCGGCTCATGGCGGCGGGCGAGGGCGTCGAGGGGAGGAAAAGAGTAGCAGCTGGCGGAGGGGCCGCCGTTGCGGCGCTGGAACGCTGTTGCGCGGGCCGCGCGGGGGGCGCTCAGCCCGCCGCGCGCAGCTTGCGCAGTTCCAGTTCGCAGTGCAGCAGGAACTCGATGGCTTCCAGGTGGCGGCGCGCCTCGGCCATGTCGCGGCCCCAGGCGTACAGGCCGTGGCCGTCGATCAGGTAGCCCCACAGCGCGGTGCGGTCCAGCAGCGCGTCCACCTGCGCGGCCAGCACGGTCATGTCCTGGGTGTTGGCGAACACCGGCAGGTCCACCGCGGTCTCGTGGGTCTGGTTGCCATGCAGGGCCTTCAGTAGCTCGTAGCCTTCCAGGCGCACGTGGCCGGCGGGCGCGTACAGCCGCGAGGCGACGGTCTGCACCGGCGAATGCGTGTGCAGCACGCAGCCGATCTCCGGGAAGCGGCGGTACAGCTGGGTGTGCAGCAGGGTCTCGGCCGACGGCCGGTGATCGCTGCCGACCGCCTTGCCGTCGAAGTCCACCACCATGATGTCGGCCTCGACCAGCCGGCCCTTGTCGCGGCCGGACACGGTGATCGCGGCATGCGCGGCGTCGAGCCGGTGCGAGAAGTTGCTGCTGGTGGCCGGAGTCCAGCCGGCCGCCGACAGTTCGCGGATGTTGCCGATCAGCAGCTGGGCCAGCGTGCGCAGGCGTTCGGTATCGTAGGGCTGTGCGTTCATGCCCCTATTCTAGCGAGGCTGTGTGGCACGCAGGCGGCTGTGGCGGAAACCGTAGCCGAAATAGATCAGCAGGCCGAGCACGGTCCAGCCGCCCATCAGCAGCCAGTTGTGCGCGGTCATCGCCGACAGCAGCGCCAGGCAGCTGAGCACGCCGGCGATGCAGATCAGCCAGGCGAACGGGATGCGGAACGGGCGCGGCAGGTCGGGCTGGGTGCGGCGCAGGATCAGCACCCCGGCGCAGACGGCGGCGAAGGCGATCAGGGTACCCATCGAGGTCAGCTCGCCGAGCACGTCCAGCGGGAACAGCGCCGCCAGCAGCGCGATGCCGATGCCGGTGATCACCGTGTTGACGTGCGGGGTGCGGTACTTGGGATGGATCTTGGTGAACACCGGCGGCAGCAGCCCGTCGCGGGCGATGATCATGAAGATCCGCGGCTGGCCGATGATCATCACCAGCACCACCGAGGACAGGCCGATCAGCGCGCCGACCTCGACCACCACCCGCAGCCACGCCAGTTGCGGATGCGCGCCCACCGCGGTCACCACCGGCTCGTCGGTGCCCAGCAGGGTGTAGGGCACCAGCCCGGTCATCACCGCGGCCATCGCGATGTACAGCACGGTGCAGATCACCAGCGACAGGATCATGCCGATCGGCAGGTCGCGCTGCGGCCGGTGCGATTCCTGCGCCGCCACGGAGACGGCCTCGAAGCCGATGTAGGCGAAGAACACCATCGCCGCGCCGCGCAGCACGCCTTCCATGCCGTACTTGCCCGGGCCTTCGTTGGCCGGGATGAACGGGTGCCAGTTGGCGGTGTCCACGTACTTCCAGCCCACCGCGATCACCAGCAGGATCAGCCCGGTCTTGAGCACCACCATCGCCATGTTCATCGCCGAGGACTTGCGGATGCCGACGTAGCACAGCCATGTCAGCAGCAGCACGATGGCGGCCGCGGGCAGGTTGGCGATCGCGCCGGTGCGCTGCAGCTTGCCGTCCAGCGGCGCGTTGACCAGCGCCGCGGGCAGGTGGATGCCGAAATGGTCGAGCAGGCTCAGGAAGTAGCCGGTCCAGCTCACCGCCACCGCCGAGGCCGACACGCCGTACTCCAGCACCAGCATCCAGCCGATGAACCAGGCCGCCAGTTCGCCGAAGGTGGCGTAGGTGTAGGTGTAGGCGCTGCCGGACACCGGCACCATCGCCGCGAATTCGGCGTAGGCCAGCGCGCAGAACGCGCAGCACAGCGCGGCCAGCACGAACGACAGCATGATCGCCGGGCCGGCATGGTTGGCCGCGGCCTGCCCGGTGATGACGAAGATGCCGCCGCCGATCACCGCGCCGATGCCCAGCGCGGTCAGGCCCCAGGGGCCGAGCGCACGCTGCAGGCCCAGGCCGCCGGCGTCCTCGTGGCTGGCATGGGGATGTTTGGTGGCCCAGAGTTGTTTGAGCATGGAGCGGTTCCTGTTGAATCCCGCACATGGATGTGCGGGCTCTTGCGAGGGAGGACTCGAGAGTTGAATCCCCGCACATGGATGTGCGGGCTCTTGCGAGGGACTCGCAATTAAGCCTTGCCGGCCAGGCGGCTGTGGCGGATGCCGTAGCCGAAATAGATGACCAGGCCGATCAGGGTCCAGCCGACGAACACCTTCCAGTGTTCCTGGAACGCCTGCAGGAACAGGCCGACGCAGAACAGCGCGCCGAGCGTGCAGACCACCGGCGCGAACGGCACCCGGAACGGCCGCGGCAGGTCCGGCTTGGTGAAGCGCAGGACCAGCACGCCGACGCACACGGTGGCGAAGGCGAGCAGGGTGCCCATCGACACCAGTTCGCCGAGCACGTCCAGCGGGATCAGCCCGGCCAGCAGCGCGGCGACCACGCCGACGACGATCGTGCCCACGTAGGGCGTGTGGAACTTGCGGTGGACCTTGCCGAACAGCTTGGGCAGCAGGCCGTCGCGCGCCATCGTGTAGAAGATGCGCGGCTGCGCCATCAGCATCACCAGCACCACCGAGGACAGGCCGGCGATGGCGCCGATCTCCACGAAGGTCTTCAGCCAGGCCAGGCTGGGATAGTGCTCCAGCGCGGTGGCGACCGGCTTGGCGGTGCCGAGCTGGGTGTAGGGCAGCAGCCCGGTCAGCACCGCGCAGACGATGATGTAGATGACCGTGCACACCGCCAGCGACACCAGGATGCCGATCGGCATGTTGCGCTGCGGGTCCTTGGTCTCGCCGGCGGAGGTGGAGACCGCGTCGAAGCCGATGTAGGAGAAGAACACGATGGAAGCGGCGCGGAACACGCCGCTCCAGCCGAACTCGCCCGGGCCGGTGTTTTCGGGGATGAACGGATGCCAGTTGGCCGGATCGACGTGGGACACGCCGAAGCCGACGAACAGGCAGATCACCAGGACCTTGATCGCCACCACGATGGCGTTGGCGAACGCCGACTGGGTGACGCCGACGTAGCACAGGATGCTGACCGCGCCGACGATCAGCACCGCCGGCAGGTTGACGATGCCGCCGGAGGCGACGAAGGCGTGGCCGTTCCAGGCCAGCGGCGAACTCGCCAGTTCCGCCGGGAACGGCAGCCCCAGGGTGCCGGTCAGGAAACTGATCAGGTAGGCCGACCAGCCGACCGCGACGCTGGAGCCGGCGAACAGGTATTCCAGCACCAGGCACCAGCCGATGAACCAGGCCACGCCTTCGCCCAGGGTGGTGTAGGAGTAGGAATAGGCGCTGCCGGAGACCGGCATCATCGCCGCGAACTCGGCGTAGCACAGGCCGGCGAAGGCGCAGGCGATGCCGGCGAACACGAACGACAGCATCACCGCCGGGCCGGCGTGGTTGGCAGCGGCCTGGCCGGTCAGCACGAAGATGCCCGCGCCGATCACCGCACCGATGCCGAGCAGGATCAGGTGCCTGGCGGTGAGGGTCCGTTTCAGCGTGGCTTCGCCTTCCAGGCTGCCTTCGAACGGTTCGCCGGCATCGACGTGCCCGGCCGGTTCGATCGGCTTGACCCTCAACAGAGACTTCAGCATGCGGTGCATCCCCTGGTGGCGATCGGGGCTGTCGTGCCCCGGTAAAGATGGTGCGCTAGGCCCAAGCGGGCCACGCAAGCGTCGTACCATGCCAAAGCCGGACGGCCGCCACAAGCCGCGCCGCACCGTCGGCGGCGATAATGGCCGGCCCCGATCGCGAGAATGCCCCATGCCGGACCTCTCCCTGCGCCGCCAGTTGCAGGCCTATGCCGTCCGTTGGCCGCAGGAGGCCGAGGTTGCCGCGCAATTCCTGGCGTTGCTGGACGATGCGCACGACCCGTTCGTGCGTGCGCGCCTGGACGGCCACTTCACCGGTTCGGCCTGGCTGGTCAGCGCCGACGGCGCACGCACCCTGCTGACCCACCACCGCAAGCTGCAGCGCTGGCTGCAGCTGGGCGGGCATGCCGACGGCGACCGCGACCTGGCGCAGGTGGCGCTGAAGGAAGCCGAGGAGGAGTCCGGGCTGCCCGGGCTGGCGCTGGAGGACGGCGCCGTGTTCGACCTGGACCGGCACTGGATCCCCGCGCGCCAGGAGGTGCCCGGGCACTGGCACTTCGACGCGCGCTACGTGGTGCGCGCCGGCGCCGACGAAACGTTCGCGGTCAGCGCCGAGTCGCTGGCCCTGGCCTGGCGCCCGATCGCCGAACTGCTGGCCGAGCCGGACCTGGATCCGTCGCTGCGGCGGATGGCCGGCAAGTGGCTGGCGCGCGGCGGAAGCTGACGCACCCGGCAACGGGCGCTGCCGCATAGGCTAATCGGGGCGCGCGCGGCGCCGGCTGGGCGGGCCTGGCCGGATTGGGTACCCTTGGGCGCCCGTTGCCTGTCCATGCCCATGTCCCGCGCCGCTGCGTCGTTCACCTACCGCCTGGCATTCCGCCCGCTCGACGAGCGGATGGAGTCGGCCGAACTGGCGCGCACCGTGCAACGCACGCTGCTGGCATTGAGCCGGCCGCCGCATGGCGTGGCGATCGTCAGCCTGCAGCGCCCGCCGCGCGAGGACGGCGGCGGCCTGTACATGGAAGCGGTCACCACCGGCCCGGAGCGCTGGTACCTGAAGGCCGACGACTATCTGTTGAGCGAAGGGCTGCGTGCCGAACTGCAGCCCTGAGGGGCCGGGATTCGAGATTTGGGATTCGCTAGAGCTGGGGTGCTTGATCCGATTTTCCGCGCTTGATCCAAGCCTTGCGCTCCCTCGCGCGTCTGCGCCGCCACGATCGATCCAGGCCCGATCGCAGTCGGTGAACGGACTCGCCAGCGCCGCCGCTCTTCCCAATCCCCAATCCCGACTCCCCGTCAGTAGAGAATCCGCGTGCGCAAGGTCCCGGCGATCTGCCCCAGTTCGTCCTTCAGCACCCCCGCCAGTTCCTCGCTGGCGGCGACGTCGATCACCACGTAGCCGACCTTGGGGTCGGTGCGCAGGAACTGGCCGTCGATGTTGACGTTGTGGCGCGAGAACAGTTCGTTGATCTGCGACAGCACGCCCGGCACGTTGCGGTGGATGTGCAGCAGGCGCAGGCTCTCGGCGTGCTCGGGCAGGGTGACCTCGGGGAAGTTCACCGCCGACAGGGTGCTGCCGTTGTCGCTGTAGCGCACCAGCTTGGCGGCCACTTCCACGCCGATGTTGTCCTGCGCTTCCAGCGTGCTGCCGCCCACGTGCGGGGTCAGGATCACGTTGTCGTGCGCGGCCAGCGGCGATTCGAACAGGTCGCCGTTGCCCTTGGGCTCGACCGGGAACACGTCCACCGCGGCGCCGCCGATGTGGCCGGAGCTCAGCGCCGCGTCCAGCGCGGCGATGTCGATCACGGTGCCGCGCGAGGCGTTGATCAGGTGCGCGCCGGGCTTCATCTGCGCGATCTGCGCCGCGCCGATCATGTCCTTGGTCGCGGCGGTTTCCGGCACGTGCAGGGTGACCACGTCCGAACGCGCCAGCAGCTCGTCCAGGTCGGTCGCCGCGCGCGCGTTGCCCAGCGACAGCTTGGCCTCGATGTCGTGGAAGATCACCTGCATGCCCAGCGATTCCGCCAGCACCCCGACCTGGGTGCCGATGTGCCCGTAGCCGACGATGCCCAGCACCTTGCCGCGGGTCTCGTGGCTGCCGGCGGCCGACTTCGACCAGCCGCCGCGGTGGCATTCGGCGTTCTTCTGCGGGATGCCGCGCAGCAGCAGGATCGCCTCGGCGATGACCAGCTCGGCGACGCTGCGGGTATTGGAATAGGGCGCGTTGAACACCGGGATGCCGGCCAGTTCGGCCGCGTCCAGGTCCACCTGGTTGGTGCCGATGCAGAAGCAGCCGACCGCGATCAGCCGCTTGGCGTGCGCCAGCACCTCGGCGCTGAGCTGGGTGCGCGAGCGGATGCCGACGATGTGCGCCTCGGCGATGCGCGCCTTCAGTTCCTCTTCCGGCAGCGACTTGGCGTGCAGCTCGATCTGCGAGTAGCCGGCGGCGCGGAACACGTCGACGGCGGTCTGGCTGATGCCTTCGAGCAGCAGCACACGGATATCCTGCTTCGGAAACGAGGTCTTCTTGGGCGACATTGCGGGCACAGGGGCGAGGCGAGCGGGCCGGTCACTATGCCAGATGCCTGCGCGCTTTGGTGCGTCGCAGTAGGACGCCGGGCGGCGCGAACGCAATGCCGACAAAGGTTTCAGCTGCATCGATGTTTGGGCGGGGGATTCGGGATAGCGTGCAGGCTTTGCCCGCTCGTGGAGATTCGCGTCGAATCCCGAACCTCGAATCCCGCATCCCGAATCCGCAGCCCCAACTGGACGCCGCCACGCAACGCTGGCACGCTTGAACGCTTGCTTTCGCCCGGCTCCCAACCCATGACCGACCCGCGCCTGGACGCCCTGACGCACGCCGTTCCCGGACTGCGCCTGAAGACCGACCCCGCCGACCTGGAGCACTACGGCCGCGACTGGACCCGGCGCTGGACGCCGGCGCCGCTGGCGATCGCGCTGCCGGCGACGGTGGACGAGGTGCAGGCGGTGCTGCGCTGGGCCAACGACCACGCGGTGGCGGTGGTGCCCTCCGGCGGCCGCACCGGGCTGTCCGGCGGCGCGGTGGCCGCGCACGGCGAGCTGGTGCTGAGCCTGGAGCGGATGAACAAGGCGCTGGCGTTCGATGCGGTCGACCGCACCCTCACCGTGCAGGCCGGCATGCCGCTGGAAGCGGTGCACAACGCGGCGCGCGAGCACGGGCTGGTGTATCCGGTGGATTTCGCCGCGCGCGGCTCGTGCTCGATCGGCGGCAACATCGCCACCAATGCCGGTGGCATCCGCGTGATCCGCTACGGCAACACCCGCGAGTGGATCGCCGGACTGAAGGTGGTCACCGGCAGCGGCGAATTGCTCGAGCTCAACCGCGGGCTGATCAAGAATTCCAGCGGCTACGATTTCCGCCAGCTGCTGATCGGCTCGGAGGGCACGCTGGGCGTCGTGGTGGAGGCCACGCTGCGGCTGACCGATCCGCCGCCGCCGAGCAACGTGATGCTGCTGGCGCTGCCTTCGTTCGAGGTGCTGATGCAGGTGTTCGCCGCGTTCCGCGGCCGGCTGCAGCTGGAGGCGTTCGAATTCTTCACCGACCGCGCGCTGCAGCACGTGCTGGCGCATGGCGCGCAGGCGCCGTTCGACACGGTCTACCCGTACTACGTGGTCACCGAGTACGCCAGCGGCGACGAGGCGCAGGAGGCCGCGGCGCTGGCCGCGTTCGAGGCGTGCATGGAGCAGGGCTGGGTGCTGGACGGGGTGATCAGCCAGAGCGATGCGCAGGCGGCGCAGCTGTGGCGCCTGCGCGAAGGCATCACCGAGGCGGTGGCGCGCTACAAGCCGTACAAGAACGACGTGTCGGTGCGGATCTCGGCGATGCCGGCGTTCCTGGCGCAGACCCAGGCGCTGCTCGGCCAGGCCTATCCGCAGTTCGACGTGGTCTGGTTCGGTCACATCGGCGACGGCAACCTGCACATCAACGTGCTCAAGCCCGACGCCACCGCCGACGCCGAGTTCATCGCCGCCTGCGAGCAGGTCACCAAGCTGCTGGCGCAGGTGCTGGCGCAGCACGGCGGCAGCATCTCCGCCGAACACGGCATCGGCCTGGTCAAGAAGCCGTATCTGGACAGCACCCGCAGCGCCGAGGAGATCGCGCTGATGCGCGCGGTCAAGCGCGTGTTCGATCCGGCCGGGCTGCTCAACCCAGGCAAGCTGTTCGATCCCTGAACCGCGCGCCGCGCAGGCAGCGGCGCTGCGGTTGGCGCTCGCGGCAGCGGCCGGCTAGGCTATGCCGACGCGGCCCGGCCGCGTCCCTTTCCCGATCCCGCTGGAACCGATGCGATGAACCGAGTGACCCTGCGCTGCGCCCTGTTGTTGATCCTGACCGTCCCGGCGTTCGCGCAGGCCTCCAGCTTCGCCGGCACCTCCGCCGGCTCGGCCTCGGCCGGTTCGGCCGGCAGTTCGGCGTCCTCGGACAGCAGCTCCGGCGACGACAAGCTGGTGCTGCAGGCGCGCGACGACGCGGCCGGCTTCGTCGCCAGCGCCGGCCGCATCCGCGGCGCGCAGCTGGAAGCGGCGCTGCGCGTGCTGCGCGAGCGCAATCCGCAGGCGCAGCAGGCCAGCGACCTGCAACTGGCGCAGGCCATCCTGGCGCTGTGAGACCGCGCCGGCCGCTGCGCCGGCTGGCGTGGCTGGCCTTGGCCTGGCTGGCCTGCGCATCGCCGGTGCAGGCCTTGCGGTTGCAGGTCGATGCGAACGGACTGAGCGCGCCCGAGCGCGCCGCCAGCCAGGCGTTGCTCGATGCGACGCTGCCGATGTTGCCGACGGCCTGGAGCGCGGCGATCGATCTGCCGCTGACGCTGCAATGGCGCGACGACCTGCCGCCGCAGGTGCACGGCAGGGCGCAGGCGCGGCAACTGCTGTTGAACAAGGCATTGCTGCGCGCGTGGATGGCGCAGCCTGCCGGCGCAGCCGATGTCGATCCCGACCTCGGTACCGGCGGCCGTCGCCCAGAACAGAAAGACCGCGTCGGCGCGCGAGCAGGCGCTGACCTGACCGACGCCGAGATCCAGCTGACGGCGAGGCGGCCGGCGATCGCGGCGCTGCTGCACGAACTGGCGCATTTCTACGACCGCTCCGCGGCGGGCCGGCTGTCGGCCGATCCGCGCCTGCTGGATCTGGCCGGCTGGCAGGTCAGCCCGATGCGGCTGGGCCTGCGCGTGGGCCGCAACGGCTTCAGCGAACGCAGTCCGGACCGGTACGAACTGGCGTCGCCGACGGAATTCGTCGCGGTCAACCTGGAACACTTCCTGCTCGATCCGGACTACGCGTGCCGGCGCCCGGCGCTGGCGCGCTATTTCGCGCAGCGCCTGGCCTGGTCGCCGCCGGCGCCGGCCTGCGCACCCGGCCTGGTCTACCTGCAGGATCCGCTGGCCGACGAGGCGGCGCTGCTGCAGCTGGACCCGGCGCGGGTCTACGCGGTGGACTACCTGCTGGCCGAGGGCAATGCGCAGCCGATGAGCCACTGGGGCCACAGCATGCTGCGGCTGGTGATCTGCGCGCCGGGGCGCACGCCCGGTCCCGATTGCCGCCTGGACCTGGCGTATCACAAGGTGCTGTCGTTCCGCGCCTTCGTCGACGACGTGCAGATCTCCAGCGTGCGCGGCCTGGTCGGTTCGTATCCGTCGCGGCTGTTCGTGCTGCCGTTGCGGCAGGTGGTCGACGAATACACCCAGGTGCAACTGCGCGGGCTGCAGTCGATCCCGCTGCGGCTGGCGCCGGAGGAGATCGCGGCGTTGCTGGAACGCGCCGCGCAACTGCACTGGAGCTACGACGGCCGCTATTACTTCCTCAGCAACAACTGTGCGGTGGAGACCTACAAGCTGCTGCACGACGGCGTGCCGCGGCTGGCCGGCGCGCGCCTGTCCGGGATCAGCCCGACCGGCCTGCTGCGGCGCCTGGCCCGCGCCGGCATCGCCGACAGCGCGGTGCTGGACGATGCCGACGCCGCCGCGCGCCAGGGCTATTACTTCGCGCCGGCGAGCGCGCACTACGCGGCGATGTTCGCGGTGGCGCGCGCGCAGCTGGCGTTGCCCGCGCGCAGCGTGGAACGCTGGCTGGACCTGCCGGCGGCGCAGCGCGCGCCCTGGCTGCAACGCGGCGACCTGCGCGCCAGCGCCGCACTGCTGCTGCTGGAGAACGCCGCGCGCCGGCGCCAGGAGCAACGCGGCCGTGACGCATTGAAGCGCCGCTACCTGGCCGCGGCGCATCTGCCCGGGAGGGAGGGCGATGGTTCCGGTTCTGGTGCCGGGAGTGCCGGTGCCGGCGTCAACGCCGACGCCGATGCCGATGCCGGCACCGTCATCCCGGTTACCCACGCAGCCGTTGCCGCTGCCGAGACCGAGGATGCGGCCGCCGCCGTCCGTGCGGTGCTGGCGCAGCAAGGCCTGCTGAGCCAGCCCTCGACGCTGCTGCGTGGCCAGCCCGGCTACGGGCTGCCGCAGGCGCAGGAGCGCGCATGGCTGCAACGCCAGGGCCAGGCACGGATCGACGCGCTGCGCAGCGACGGCGCCACCTTGCAGGCACGGCTGCACGGCTTGCTGCCGCCCCCGCTGCGCGCGGAACTGCAGCAGATCGACGCGAACCTGACGGCGCTGGGGTCGCGCCTGCGCGAACTCAATCGCGACGGCGGCGGACTGCAGCTGGCCACGCCGTCGCTGCTGCACCCTGCGGGAGCGGAATGATCGGTTGAAAGGCGATCCAGGGCTTCTGCGGCGCGCTGACCGGACGCGCTGTGGAAGGGGCTTTGACGGCCGCCAGGCCGATCCAGAGCCGAAGACGTCGGCAGGCTCCGTTCGTCGCGACTGAAGTCGCTCCCACAGGGACTTGCGGTGGGCCGGCTGGGTGCACTGTAGGAGGGGCTTCAGCCCCGACTGCTGCCGGAGCTGGGTGGTTCGATGGCTTCGTTTGTCGCGACTGAAGTCGCTCCTACAGGGGCTTGCGGTGGGCCGGCTGGGTGCACTGTAGGAGGGGCTTCAGCCCCGACTGCTGCCGGAGCCGGGTAGTTCGATGGCTTCGTTTGTCGCGACTGAAGTCGCTCCTACAAGAACTCGTGGCGGGCCGAGCTGGGTGCACTGTGGGAGGGGTTTCAGCCCCGACTGCTGCCGGAGCTGGGTAGTTCGATGGCTTCGTTCGTCGCGACTGAAGTCGCTCCTACAGGGGCTTGCGGTGGGCCGGCTGGTGCACTGTAGGAGGGGCTTCAGCCCCGACTGCTGCCGGAGCTGGGTAGTTCGATGGCTTCGTTCGTCGCGACTGAAGTCGCTCCTACAGGGGCTTGCGGTGGGCCGGCTGGTGCACTGTAGGAGGGGCTTCAGCCCCGACTGCTGCCGGAGCCGGGTAGTTCGATGGCTCCGTTTGTCGCGACTGAAGTCGCTCCTACAGGGGCTTGCGGTGGGCCGGCTGGTGCACTGTAGGAGGGGCTTCAGCCCCGACTGCTGCCGGAGCCGGGTAGTTCGATGGCTCCGTCCGTCGCGACTGGAGTCGCTCCTACAGGGGCTTGCGGTGGGCTGGCTGGGTGCACTGTAGGAGGGGCTTCAGCCCCGACTGCTGCCGGAGCCGGGTAGTTCGATGGCTCCGTCCGTCGCGACTGAAGTCGCTCCTACAGGGGCTTGCGGTGGGCTGGCTGGGTGCACTGTAGGAGGGGCTTCAGCCCCGATGCTTTCCGGAGCGGCAGGCATCGCGTCGCTCGCTGCGATCGATGGCAAGGCAGATATCGTCGCCCGCATGGTGTCGCGCAACCGGCGATGCCGTACGGTCGCCGCTACGGCAGGTCGAGGCCGGCGTCCTCGCCGTAGCGGCGCAGCCAGGCGTCGCGGACAGGGTCTTGGCGGTACTGCGCGCGCAGCTTGGCCCAGGTCGCTTCGTTGCCGTCGCAGTATTTCGCCATCGCCTTGTCCAGCTCGCGGCGCCGCGCGGCGTCGTAGGGCTCCTCGCCGGCGAAATGGTTGCACACGTCCTGGCGTGCGACGAAGGCGCGGACCGCCGGCGGCATCGCGCAGAAGCCGGCGTGGTGCTCGGGGTCCACGTCCTCGGGAATCGTGCAGGCCGCCGTCGCGCGCGCCGGTTCGGCCGCGGGCGCGGCGGCCGCCAGGCCCGGCAGGGTCAGCAGCGCAGCCAGGACAACGCCGCGGCGCGCGCGCATGCGCTCAGTCCGCGCGTCCGGCGAACTCGCCGGTGGTGGTGTTGACCAGCACGCGCTCGCCGTTGCCGATGTACTCCGGCACCATGATCTCGATCCCGGTGTTGAGCTTGGCCGGCTTGGGCCGCTTGGTCGCGGTGCCGCCCTTGAGCTCCGGCGGAGTCTCGACTACTTCCAGGGTCACGCTCTGCGGCAGCTGCACCGCCACCGGCAGGTCGTCGATGACCTGCACGTAGATGCCGGTCAGGCCCTCGGTGATGTAGCCGGCGTCGTCGCCGATCACGTCGGCGTCGAGCGTGTACGGGGTGTAGTCCTCGTCGTCCAGGAACACGAACGCCTCGCCGTCCTTGTACGAGAAGGTGGCCTGGCGGCGCATCAGCTCCACCTCGCGCAGGTCGTCGTCGCCGTCGAAGCTGGCGTCGAGCTTGTTGCCGCCCGGCACGCTGTACATCACGAAGCGGAAGCGCACGTTGCCGCCGCGGCCCTGCGGCGAGCTGCGCTCGATGTCGCGGATCTGGTACACGCCGTTGTTGTACTCGACGACGTTGCCTTTCTTGATTTCGTTGGCTTTCATGGGTGGGAGCCGGGATTGGGGATTGGAGATTCGGGATTGGTAAAGAGCAGGGCGGCGAGCGAAGGGGGCGGGGCGCTTTTACGAATCCCCAATCCCCAATCACGAATCCCGGCTACTTGGGCGCCAAGCGTACCGCCCCGTCAAGGCGGATGACCTCGCCGTTGAGGTAGCGGTTGCGCAGCAGGAACATCACCGTGTCGGCGAATTCCTCCGGGCGGCCGAGCCGCGGCGGGAACGGGATCGAGGCGGACAGCGACTGCTGCACCGCCTCGGGCATGCCGTCCACCATCGGGGTCCAGAAGATGCCCGGGGCGATGGTGTTGACGCGGATGCCGAAGCGCGCCAGTTCGCGCGCCATCGGCAGGGTCATCGCCACCACGCCGCCCTTGGAGGCGGCATAGGCGGCCTGGCCGATCTGGCCTTCGTAGGCGGCGACGCTGGCGGTGTTGACGATCGCGCCGCGCTCGCCGTCCTCGCCCGGCGGGTTGTGCTGCATCAGGTCGGCGGCGGCCTTGGCGACGTTGAAGCTGCCGACCAGGTTGACCATCACCGTGCCCTGGAACGTGGCCAGTGCCATCGGCGCCTCCTTGCCGAGCACGCGGCCGGCGCCGAGGATGCCGGCGCAGTTGATCGCGGCATTGAGCCCGCCGAGGAAGTCGCGCGCGGCGCCGAGCTGCGACGCCACCTGCGCCTCGTCGGCGACGTCGGTACGGAAGTAGCGCGCCTGCGCCGCGCCGAGCGCGGCGACCGCGGCCGCGCCCTTGTCGTCGTTGAGGTCGAACAGCGCGACCTTGCCGCCGTCGGCGACGATGCGCTGCGCGACCGCCAGGCCGAGACCGGAAACGCCGCCGGTGACCACCGCGCGGATATCGGCAAGCTGCATTGGGTGTTCCCTCCCAGGAAAGCGCGCATTTTAGCCGACTCCACGCGGCCTGAAGGCGGGGACAGGGAGCGGGGACGAAGAACGCTTCTTGGAAAGGCCTGGTTATCTCTCGACAGCTCGGTAGGCGTAGCCGAGCAACGCATGCGTCGCCGCTGGGTGTCCGCGTCAGCGACCGCGACCGATCCTGCGCCGCTCGGTGATGCGCGCCGCAGGCGGCGGTGGGCAGGGAGCGCGCGCGAAAGCCGGGCGCTGCCGTGTGGCGATGGCGCGCCGCTCGCGCCCGGTTATGCCGCTGCCAGCGCCTGGCCGACCTTGCTGCCGGTGGGCCGGCCGAGCTTGTGCGCCAGCCAGCGTCCGGTCGCGGCCAGCGCGTCCAGGTCGATGCCGGTGTCCACGCCGTTGCCGTGCAGCAGGTAGACCACGTCCTCGCTGGCCACGTTGCCGCTGGCGCCCTTGGCGTACGGACAGCCGCCGGCGCCGGACACCGCGGCATCGACCACGCGCACGCCTTCCTCCAGGCACGCGGCGATGTTGGCCAGGGCCTGGCCGTAGGTGTCGTGGAAATGCACCGCCAGCGCCGCCATCGGCAGCTCGGCGGCGACCGCGCGCAGCATCGCCCGCGCCTTGCCCGGGGTGCCGACGCCGATGGTGTCGCCCAGCGAGATCTCGTAGCAGCCCATCGCGTGCAGCTGCCGCGCCACCCGTACCACGTCGGCCAGCGGCACCGCGCCCTGGTAGGGGCAGCCGAGCACGGTGGAGACGTAGCCGCGCACCTTGACCCCGTCGGCGGCGGCGCGCGCCAGCACCGGTTCGAAGCGCGCCAGCGATTCGTCGATGCCGGCATTGGTGTTGGTGCGGTTGAAGGCCTCCGAGGCGGCGGTGAACACCGCGATCTCGCGCACGCCGACCGCGGCCGCGCGCTCGTAGCCCTGCAGGTTCGGCACCAGCACCGGGTAGTCCACGCCCGGCGCCGGCACGATGCCGGCATAGACCTCGGCCGCGTCGGCCAGCTGCGGCACCCATTTCGGGCTGACGAAGCTGGTCGCCTCGATGCTGCGCAGGCCGGTGCGCGACAGCTGCGCGATCAGTTCGATCTTGTCGGCGGTGGCGACCCAGGCCTTCTCGTTCTGCAGGCCGTCGCGCGGTCCGACTTCCACCAGGCGGACGAAGTCGCTCATCGGCGGCCCCTGTGCGGCGGCGCGCAAGCCGGCGCCACCGGGGCGGGGTGCGCGGGGCAGGGCGATGGCGATGGATGGGCGGTCACATGCATTCCTTGGAGTGGATGGCTGCGCGCCGTGCCGGCGCGGCGCGCCCAGGTGTGGTGCGGCGCATCGGGCGGCGCGGCTCAGGCGCCTGCCGGCCGGTGGCAGACGGCCTCGATGTTGTGGCCGTCCGGATCCAGCACGAAGGCCGCGTAGTAGTCGGGGTGGTAATACGCGCGCAGGCCGGGCGCGCCATGGTCGCGGCCGCCGGCGGCCAGCCCGGCGCGATGGAACGCGTCCACCTGCGCGCGGCTGGCGGCGACGAAGGCCAGGTGCAGCGCGCCGCCGGGGCCGGGCGCGCCGTCGGTCAGCCAGAAGCTGGGCTTGCCGTCGCGGCCGAAGCCGACGTGGTGGCGGTCGCCGCTCTGCGCCGCGCTCACTTCCATCACGATGTCCAGCCCGAGCGCGGCCAGTGCGGCGCGATAGAAGGCCAGACTGCGCTCCAGGTCGGCGCAGCGCAGGCCGATGTGGTCGAGCGCGCTCACCAGAAGCCGATCCAGTCCGGGTCGCGCTTGTCCAGGAATGCGCCCAGCCCTTCCTGGCCTTCGGCCGAGACCCGCAGCCGCGCGATCAGCGCGGCATTGTCGCGATCCAGCGTGGCGCTGTCGCCGCCGGCGGCGACGCGGCGCACCAGCGCCTTGGCGCCGGCGGCGGCGAGCGGGCCGGCCTGGCCGAGCAGCTCCACCTGGCGCTGCACCGCCGCGTCCAGCGCGCCCGGCGCCACCGCCTGGTGCACCAGGCCGATCTGGGTGGCGGTGGCCGCGTCGAACGCCTCGGCGCTGGCGAACCAGCGCCGCGCCTGGCGCGCGCCGATCGCGGCGATCACGTACGGCGAGATCACCGCCGGCAGCAGGCCCAGGCGGCTCTCGCTGAGCCCGAAGCGGGCGTCGGTGGAGGCGATGGCGATGTCGCAGCAGGCCACCAGCCCGACCGCGCCGCCGAAGGTGGCGCCGTGCACCCGCGCCACGGTCGGCTTGGGCAGCTCGTCCAGGGTGCGCATCAGCTGCGCCAGCGCCAGCGCGTCGGCCAGGTTCTCGGCCTCGCTGGCGTCGGCCATCGAGCGCATCCATTGCAGGTCGGCCCCGGCCGAGAACGCGGCGCCGGCGCCGGCCAGCACCACCACCTTGACCTTCGGGTCGGCACCGACCTGCTGCAGCGTCGCGGTCAGTTGCGCGATCAGCGCCGCGTCGAACGCGTTGCGCACCTCGGGTCGGTTCAGCCGCAACGTCAGGACCTTGCCCGAGCGTTCCAGCAGCAGTGCATCGCTCATCGGCGGTTCTCGTGCGGGAGGGATAACGGCAGCCATACGACGATGATAACGGGCCGCGCCGGCGGCGCCATGTCGCGATGCGGCGATGCTACAATTGATAACCATTCTTATTGACGGAACGTTCCGTGACGTTGTCCGATATGCCGTTGCGCAGCACCGCCCTCGTCGAGACCGTGCACGACCGCCAGCCCAACGACGCCATCGCGCGCCGCCTGCGCGAGCTGGGCTTCGTCGCCGGCGAGCAGGTGCAGGTGCTGGCGAGCGGCCCGGTCGGCGGCGAGCCGTTGCTGGTGCAGGTCGGCTATACGCGCTTCGCCCTGCGCCGCAGCGAAGCGGCGCGGGTACAGGTCAGCGCCAGCGCCGGGGCGCAGCCATGAGCGCCGAACGCGCACCGCTGCGCCTGGCCCTGGTCGGCAACCCGAACTGCGGCAAGACCGCGCTGTTCAACCAGCTCACCGGCAGCAAGCAGAAGGTGGCCAACTACGCCGGCGTCACCGTCGAGCGCAAGGAAGGCCGCTTCCGCGCGCCGTCCGGGCGCGACTTCGCGGTGCTCGACCTGCCCGGCGCCTACAGCCTGCAGCCGGCCAGCCTGGACGAGGCGATCACCCGCGACCTGTGCCGCGGCTTCTACCCGGGCGAACCGGCGCCGGACGTGCTGGTGTGCGTGGTCGACGCCACCAACCTGCGCCTGCACCTGCGCTTCGCGCTGGAGCTGCGCGAGCTGGGCAAGCCGATGCTGGTGGCGCTGAACATGGTCGACGCCGCGCAGCGACGCGGCATCCGGATCGACCGCCAGGCGCTGGAAGACGCGCTCGGCGTGCCGGTGATCGAGACCGTGGCGGTGCGCCGCAACGGCGCCAGGGCGCTGGTCGAGCGGCTCGACGCGCTGGCGCCGGCATTGCCGCCGCCGGTGGCGCCGGCCGAAGGGCAGGGCGACTACCACCAGCAGGTGCGGCGCATCCTCGCCGCGGCGGTGTCGATGCCCAGCCGCACCTCGCGCATCGACGACGCGCTGGACCGCTGGTTGCTGCACCCGGTCTTCGGGCTGCTGACCCTGGCGGTGGTGATGTTCCTGATCTTCCAGGCGGTGTATGCCTGGGCGGCGCCGCTGATGGACCTGATCGACGGCGGCAGCAAGGCGCTCGGCGCCTGGGTCGGCTCGACCCTGCCGGAAGGCCCGCTCAACAGCCTGCTGGTCAACGGCATCATCGCCGGCCTCGGCGGGGTGGTGATCTTCCTGCCGCAGATCCTGATCCTGTTCGCCTTCATCCTGGCGCTGGAGGAATCGGGCTACCTGCCGCGCGCGGCGTTCCTGCTCGACCGCATGATGGCGGCGGCCGGCCTGTCCGGGCGCTCGTTCATCCCGCTGCTGTCCAGCTTCGCCTGCGCGGTGCCCGGGATCATGTCCACGCGCAGCATCCAGGACCCGCGCGACCGCCTGGCCACGATCCTGGTCGCGCCGCTGATGACCTGCTCGGCGCGGCTGCCGGTGTACGCGCTGCTGATCGGCGCGTTCATCCCGCAGAAGCAGGTGTGGGGCGTGTTCAACCAGCAGGGGCTGGTGCTGTTCGGGCTGTATTTCGCCGCGATCGCCAGCGCGCTGGCGGTGTCGTGGACGATGAAGAAGTGGCGCCGCGACAAGGGCGAGCATCCGCTGCTGCTGGAACTGCCCTCGTACCGCGTGCCGCACCTGCGCGACCTGGCGCTGGGGCTGTGGGAGCGCGCGGCGATCTTCCTCAAGCGCGTCGGCGGCATCATCCTGGCGCTGACCATCCTGCTGTGGTTCCTGCTGTCGTTCCCGGCCGCGCCGGCCGACGCCACGCTGCCGGCGATCGACTACAGCTTCGCCGGGCGCATCGGCCATGCGATGACCACGGTGTTCGCGCCGCTGGGCTTCAATTGGCAGATCTGCATCGCGCTGATTCCCGGCCTGGCCGCGCGCGAGGTGGCGGTGGCGTCGCTGGCGACGGTGTACGCGCTGTCGGAGGTCGACGACGATGCCGCCGCGCAGGCGCTGTCGCCGCTGATCCACGATGGGTGGTCGCTGGCCACCGCGTTGTCGCTGCTGGTCTGGTACATCTACGCGCCGATGTGCATCTCCACGCTGGCCACGATCAAGCGCGAGACCAACTCGTGGAAGCAGATGAGCTTCGCCGCGTTCTACCTGTTCGCGCTGGCCTACCTGGCCTCGCTGTTCACCTACCAGGTCGCGGTGGCGCTGGGAGCGGGCTGAGATGAGCACTTCGTTGCTGCTGCAGTACCTGGTGATCGCGCTGGCGGTGTTGGTCAGCGCCTGGGTGGTGCTGAAGAAGCAGTTTCCCGGCACCGCGCGCAAGTTGCGCGGCGCCATCGCCCTGCGCCTGCTCAGGCCGGGCCGCGCGGCGTGGCTGCAGGCGGTGGGCCGCAGGATCGCGCCGGCGGCCACGGGCGGCGGCGGAGCCTGCGGCGGTTGTGACAGCTGCGGTCCGACGCCGCCGCGGCGGCAGTGAGTCGCGGTCGGTCCGTCGCGAATCGTGGACGCTGAGCGCAATGGCCGACCTGTCGCCTGACGCACCGTCGGCCGGCGTCTTCGTCGGTCTCGACCTGGAAGCGCTCACGCCACCGCAGCGCTCCGCCCTGCGCCAGGCCGGCGAGGACGTCCGTGCCGTCGCCGCGGGGCGGGCGCCGCCGCACGCGCGGCTCGATGCCGACGCGCCGCTGCCGGCCGATGGCGGCACCTGCTACTACCTGGGGCAGGGCTACCGGTTGACCGTGCTGCGCCAGCTGTGCGGCGTCGGCGCGCAGACGGCGATCGCCTACGGGCCGATCCTGCAGCTGGACGAGACCCTGTTCGCCGGGCCGGTGCCGGCCGTGTCGGACGTGCGGGTGTATGCGCCCGCCGCATTGCAGCAATTGCGCCGCGCCGCGGCCGAGACCTGACCCAGGCCGTTACACGGCATTCCATGCGGCATCGGCGCGCCACGCGCGTGCCGGATGGGCGTTTGCAGCGGCCTGCGCGCGATGCCGGCGGCGTGCGGCAGCGAGACGCCCAAGCCCGGCACGGGCGTGCCGGTGCGTCGCCAATGCGCACCGGCACGCCCGCGCTTATCCTATGCCGATGACGACCTCCTTCCAGTTTTCCCGCCGTGCGCAGGCGCTGACCAGTTCGGCGATCCGCGAAATCCTCAAGGTCACCGAACGCCCCGAGGTGATCTCCTTCGCCGGCGGCCTGCCGTCGCCGGACACCTTCCCCATCGAACGCATGCAGTACGCCTGCGACAAGGTGCTGCGCGAGGCGCCGCAGGCGGCGCTGCAGTACGGCCCGACCGAAGGCTACCTGCCGCTGCGCGAATGGGTGGCGGCGCGGTTGAGCCGCGACGGCGCCAGCATCCGCCCCAGCCAGGTGCTGATCACCACCGGCTCGCAGCAGGGCCTGGACCTGCTCGGCAAGGTGTTCATCGACGAAGGCAGCAAGGTGCTGGTGGAGACCCCGAGCTACCTCGGCGCGCTGCAGGCGTTCTCGCTGTTCCAGCCCGCGTTCGCGGCGATGCGGTCGGACGACGACGGGCTGGTGGTGGACGCGCTGGACGACGCGCAGCTGGCCGGCGCGCGCTTCATGTACTGCCTGCCGAACTTCCAGAACCCGACCGGGCGGCGCCTGCCGCTGCACCGGCGCCAGGCGCTGGTGCAGCGTGCGGCCGCCGCCGGCGTGCCCATCGTCGAGGACGATCCCTACGGCGAGCTGTGCTACAGCGGCGACATGCTGCCGAGCCTGCTGTCGATGCATCCGGACGGCGTCATCTACATGGGCTCGTTCTCCAAGGTGCTGGCGCCGGGCCTGCGGCTGGGCTTCGTGGTCGCGCCCGAGGCGGTGCACGCCAAGCTGGTGCAGGCCAAGCAGGCGGCGGACCTGCACACGCCCTCGTTCAGCCAGCGCATCGTCCACGAGGCGGTGCAGGACGGCTTCCTGGATGCGCACATTCCCGGCATCCGCAGCCTGTACGCCAGCCGCTGCCAGCAGATGCTCGCAGCGCTGGAGAAGTACTTCCCTTCGCAGGTGCGCTGGAACCGTCCCGCCGGCGGCATGTTCATCTGGGTCGAACTGCCGGCGGGCATGGACGGCGGCGCGCTGCTGGCCAAGGCCATCGAGCGCAACGTCGCCTTCGTCCCGGGCGCGCCGTTCTTCGCGGTCGAGCCGCAGCGCAACACCTTGCGCCTGTCGTTCGTGACCGTGCCGGAAGCGCGCATCGACGCCGGCGTGCGCATCCTCGGCGAACTGCTGCAGGCCGAGGTCGCCGCGCTTCGCGGCGTCGCGGCCTGATGCGCCACGCGGGCGCCCGCGCATGACGTCGGCGGTACTGGACCTGGGCGTGGAGGCGGTGCTGGTCGGCCGCGCGCGCGACTTCACCCGGCCCGGCAGCCGCAGCGCGATCGACAAGCGGCCGCAGCCCGGCCGGCTGCGGATCGGCCCCGAAGGCCTGGAACTGGACGAGCAGGGCGACCGCCGCGTGCACGGCGGCCCGGACAAGGCGCTGCACCACTATCCGCGCGACCACTACGCGGCCTGGCGCCACGAACTGGGCGCGCACGCCTTGCTGGACGCGCCCGGCGCCTTCGGCGAGAACCTCAGTACGCACGGCGCCACCGAGGCCGACCTGTGCCTGGGCGACCGGCTGCGGCTGGGCACGGCGCTGGTCGAGGTGTCGCAGTCGCGGCAGCCGTGCTGGAAGTTGTCGGACCGTTTCGGTGTGGCGACGCTGGCGCGGCGCGTGCAGGAAAGCGGCCGCACCGGCTGGTACTACCGCGTGCTGCAACCGGGCGAGGTCGCCGCCGGCGACCGCCTGACCCTGCTGGAGCGGCCGTATCCGGCGTGGTCGCTGGCCCGCCTGGTCCAGCTGCTGTATCGGCGTGAGGTGGACCCGACGCAGCTGGAGCAGGTGCTGGAGCTGCCGCTGGTACCGAACTGGCGCGTGCTGTTCGAGCGACGCCTGGCCCAGCGCGAGGTCGAGAGCTGGGACAAGCGCCTGCTGGGGCAACCGGCGGCGGAGTAGGGCGCGCCACTGATCCCGCGGCGAATGAGCGTTGGGCTTTCCGGCCGCGGATGCCGTCGGGACTGAAGTCCCTCCCACAATGCGCCGGGCATGCGGGCCGCAAGTCCTTGTAGGAGCGGCTTCAGCCGCGACGAACGGAGCGGTGGACTGCCCGCCTTCGGATACTGTCGGGGCTGAAGCCCCTCCTACAGTGCGCCCAGCCTGCTAGTCGCAGCTCCTTGTAGGAGCGGCTTCAGCCGCGACGAACGCAGCAGTGGGGCTTCCGGCTTCCGACCCCGTCAGGACTGAAGTCTCTTCCACAGTAGCCGCGACGGGCGGAGCGACGACCCTTCCGGCGTCAGATGCTGTCAGGGCTGAAGCCCTTCCTGCACTGCACCCGTGTGCTGGCCGCAAGTCCCTGTGGGAGCGGCTTCAGCCGCGACGAACGGAGCGATCCGTCTTCAGGCTCCAGCGCCGTCCAAGCTGATCCGGATAGGAATGAGCCGCGCCACAATGCCCTCCGCAGGCCTGCCGCCCATGCCTCGCCCCTGTCGCCCACCGCCACAAACCGCTAGCCTTGCGCGATGACGACTTCCCCCGTGCGTGTGTTGATACATGGTGCGTCCGGCCGCATGGGCCAGGCGCTGTTGCGGCTGGCCGTGCAGGAGCCGGCGTTGCAGGTGGTGGCGGCGGTGATCCGTCGCGCGCCGGCGCAGCGCGTCGCCGACGGGGTGCCGTACTTCGCCGCGGCTGAGCTGAACGGCGCGCCGGCGTTCGACGTGGCGGTGGACTTCAGCCTGCCGCAGGGCTTCGACCCGGTGCTGGCGCTGTGCGTGGCGCGCGGTGCGGCGCTGGTGTCCGGCACCACCGGGCTGGACGAGGCGCAGCGGCAGGCGCTGGCCGCCGCGGCCGAGCGCATCCCGCTGATCTGGGCGTCGAACTTCAGCCTCGGCGTGGCGGTGCTGAACGAGCTGGTGGAACGCGCCGCCGCGGCGCTGCCGGGCTGGGACTGCGACATCGTCGAATCGCACCACGTGCACAAGCAGGACGCCCCCTCCGGCACCGCGCTGACCCTGGGCGAGGCGGCCGCGCACGGCGGCGCGCAGCCGCGCTACGCCAGCCTGCGCGCCGGCGACATCGTAGGCGAGCACCTGGTGCAGTTCGCCGGGCTCGGCGAGCGGGTGGAGCTGGTGCACCGCGCCAGCAACCGCGACATCTTCGCCCGCGGCGCACTGCACGCCGCCGCGCGCCTGCCGGGCCGCGCGCCCGGGGCCTACCGGCTGCGCGACCTGCTCGGCTGAACGGCGCTTTCACATAAACGTCTGGCGCGGACGGGGCCGCGCCGGTACAATTCTCGCTCGCCTGTTACCCATCGCCACGGACCCGGAGAAGCGCCGAGTTCGCGGTTTCTTGCAGCCGCAAGTTGGTGGGGCAGGGTTCCTCTCTCCCCAAGGCGAACCCCGTGACTCAACCCGCAATCCTTGTCCTTGAAGACGGCACCGTGTTCGAGGGCGAATCCGTAGGCGCCACCGGCCTGTCGGTCGGCGAAGTGGTGTTCAACACCGCGATGACCGGCTACCAGGAGATCGTGACCGATCCGTCCTACGCCCGCCAGCTGGTCACCCTGACCTACCCGCATATCGGCAACACCGGCTGCACCGACCAGGACGACGAGGCCGCCCAGGTCTGGTCGGCCGGCCTGATCGTGCGCGACGTGCCGCGCCGCCCCAGCAGCTGGCGCAGCCAGGTGTCGCTGCCGGACTGGCTGATCCAGCGCGGCGTGGTCGCCATCGCCGGCATCGACACCCGCAAGCTGACCCGCATCCTGCGCGAGAAGGGCGCCCAGAACGGCGCGCTGATGGCCGGCGAGGTGAACGTGGACACGGCGCTGGAAGCGGCGCGCAAGTTCCCCGGCCTGAAGGGCATGGACCTGGCCAAGGTGGTGTCCACCGACAAGGCCTACCCGTGGCGCGACGGCCAGCTCGACCTGGACAGCAACGCGTTCGCGCAGGCCGCGCCGAAGTACAAGGTCGTCGCTTACGACTACGGGGTGAAGCTCAACATCCTGCGCATGCTCGCCGAGCGCGGCTGCGAGGTCACCGTGGTGCCGGCGCAGACGCCCGCGGCGGAAGTGCTGGCGATGAACCCGGACGGCGTGTTCCTGTCCAACGGCCCGGGCGATCCGGCGCCGTGCGACTACGCGATCGCGGCGATCAAGGAATTCGTGGCCAGGAAGATCCCGACCTTCGGCATCTGCCTGGGCCACCAACTGCTGGCGCTGGCCGCCGGCGCGCAGACCCTGAAGATGGGCCACGGCCACCACGGCGCCAACCATCCGGTGCAGGACCTGGACAGCGGCCGGGTGATGATCACCTCGCAGAACCACGGCTTCGCGGTCGACGAAGCGTCGCTGCCGGCCAACGTGCGGGTGACCCACCGCTCGCTGTTCGACGGCACCAACCAGGGCATCGAACTGACCGACGCGCCGGCCTTCAGCTTCCAGGGCCACCCGGAAGCCTCGCCGGGCCCGCGCGACGTGGCGCCGCTGTTCGACCGCTTCACCGCGCTGATGGCGGCCGCCGCCTGATGCACGCCGCGCCGGCATCGCCGCTGCGCCCGCGCCGTTGGCGGCGGGGCGCATTGGCGTTGCTGGTGCTGGCGGCGTATCCGCTGTTCGTGCTGGTCGCGGTCTATGCGCAGTGGCTCGGCGCCGGCCTGCCGGGTGGACGCAACGGCCCGGCCGATGCGTACCGCCACAGCCTGGCCAGCGCCATCGTCGCCTACACCCTGTCGCCGCGCTGCGTGGACTGGGTGACGGCGGCGATGGAGCGCGACGGGCGCGGCAACGCGAGCCGGGCGATGGACGCCCACAACAACCGGATCGGCGCGCGCATCGGCGCCGCCGCTCCCAGCTGGGCCGCGATGCAGCGCGAGGTTCGCGCCGCGGTCGACCATGGTGCGATCGACGCCCGATCGTCCGACCAGATCACCTGGCGCGCCCCCGCGGCGTGGCAGGACCGACTTTACTGAGAATCCCCATGCCCAAGCGCACCGACCTAAAAACCATCCTCATCATCGGCGCCGGCCCGATCGTCATCGGCCAGGCCTGCGAGTTCGACTATTCCGGCGCGCAGGCGTGCAAGGCGCTGCGCGACGAGGGCTACCGCGTGGTGCTGGTCAACAGCAACCCGGCCACGATCATGACCGACCCGAACATGGCCGACGCCGTGTACATCGAGCCGATCAACTGGCAGACGGTCGAGAAGATCATCGCCAAGGAGAAGCCCGACGCGCTGCTGCCGACGATGGGCGGGCAGACCGCGCTGAACTGCGCGCTGGACCTGGCCGACCACGGCGTGCTGGAGAAGTACGGCGTGGAGCTGATCGGCGCCAAGCGCGAGGCGATCATGATGGCCGAGGACCGCGAGCTGTTCCGCGTGGCGATGGGCGAGATCGGCCTGGAGTGCCCGAAGGCGGCGGTCGCGCACACCCTCGAGGAAGCGCTGGAGATCCAGACCCGGGTCGGCTACCCGACCATCATCCGCCCCAGCTTCACCCTCGGCGGCAGCGGCGGCGGCATCGCCTACAACCGCGAGGAGCTGATCGAGATCGTGACCCGCGGCCTGGAGCTGTCGCCGACCAGCGAAGTGCTGGTCGAGGAATCGGTGCTGGGCTGGAAGGAGTTCGAGATGGAAGTGGTCCGCGACACCGCGGACAACTGCATCATCGTCTGCTCGATCGAGAACCTGGACCCGATGGGCGTGCACACCGGCGACTCGATCACCGTGGCCCCGGCGCAGACCCTGACCGACAAGGAATACCAGCGCCTGCGCGACGCCTCGATCGCGGTGCTGCGCAAGATCGGCGTGGACACCGGCGGCTCCAACGTGCAGTTCGGCATCAACGCGCAGACCGGCCGTGTGGTGGTGATCGAGATGAACCCGCGCGTGTCGCGGTCCTCGGCGCTGGCGTCCAAGGCCACCGGCTTCCCGATCGCCAAGGTCGCCGCCAAGCTGGCGGTCGGCTACACCCTGGACGAACTGAAGAACGAGATCACCGGCGGCCTGACCCCGGCCTCGTTCGAGCCGTCGATCGACTACGTGGTGACCAAGATCCCGCGCTTCGCGTTCGAGAAGTTCCCGCAGGCCGACGCGCGCCTGACCACGCAGATGAAGTCGGTGGGCGAGGTGATGGCGATGGGCCGCACCTTCTCCGAATCGCTGCAGAAGGCGCTGCGCGGCCTGGAGACCGGCAAGATCGGGCTCGACCCGACCGGCCTGGACCTGGGCAGCGAGGACGACCTGGCCGCGCTCAAGCGCGAGCTGAAGGCGCCCGGCCCGGAACGGCTGTTCTACGTGGCCGATGCGTTCCGCGCCGGCATGAGCGTGGAGCAGGTGCATGCGCTGTCGTTCATCGATCCGTGGTTCCTGGACCAGATCGAGGACCTGATCGCGCAGGAGAAGCAACTGGCCAGCGACGGCCTGGGCTCGCTGGACGCTACGCGGCTGCGCAAGCTCAAGCGCGCCGGCTTCTCCGACGCGCGCCTGGCGCAGCTGACCGGCACCAACGAAGCCGCGGTCCGCGCGCTGCGCCGCGCGCACAAGGTGCGCCCGGTGTACAAGCGGGTGGACTCGTGCGCGGCCGAATTCGCCACCGACACCGCCTACCTGTATTCGACCTACGAGGACGAGTGCGAGGCCAAGCCGAGCAACCGCGACAAGATCATGATCCTCGGCGGCGGCCCCAACCGCATCGGCCAGGGCATCGAGTTCGACTACTGCTGCGTGCACGCGGCGCTGGCGCTGCGCGAGGACGGCTATGAAACCATCATGGTCAACTGCAACCCGGAGACCGTGTCCACCGACTACGACACCTCCGACCGCCTGTACTTCGAGCCGCTGACCCTGGAAGACGTGCTGGAGATCGTCGAACTGGAGCAGCCCAAGGGCGTGATCGTCCAGTACGGCGGGCAGACCCCACTGAAGCTGGCGCGCGCGCTGGAAGCCAACGGCGTGCCGGTGATCGGCACCAGCCCGGACTCGATCGACCTGGCCGAGGACCGCGAGCGCTTCCAGCAGCTGGTCGACAAGCTGGGCCTGAAGCAGCCGCCGAACCGCATCGCCCGCAACGCCGAGGAGGCGCTGGTGCTGGCGCGCGAGATCGGCTATCCGCTGGTGGTGCGCCCGAGCTACGTGCTCGGCGGCCGCGCGATGGAGATCGTCTACGGCGAATCGGACCTGGCGCGCTACGTGCGCGACGCGGTCAAGGTGTCCAACGATTCGCCGGTGCTGCTGGACCGCTTCCTCGACAACGCGGTGGAAGTGGACGTGGACATCATCGCCGACAAGGACGGCCAGGTGCTGATCGGCGGGGTGATGGAGCACATCGAGGAAGCCGGCGTGCATTCGGGCGATTCCTCGTGCTCGCTGCCGCCGTACTCGCTTTCGGCCAAGACCCAGGCCGAACTGCGCCGCCAGGTGGTGATGCTGGCCAAGGGCCTGGACGTGGTCGGGCTGATGAACACCCAGTTCGCGGTGCAGGTGGACGAGGCCGGCGACGACATCGTATTCCTGCTGGAAGTGAACCCGCGCGCCTCGCGCACGGTGCCGTTCGTGTCCAAGGCCACCGGCATGGCGCTGGCCAAGATCGCCGCGCGCTGCATGGCCGGCAAGACCCTGGCCGAGCAGGGCGCGCTGAAGGAGATCGTGCCGGACTACTACTCGGTGAAGGAAGCGATCTTCCCGTTCGCCAAGTTCCAGGGCGTGGACCCGATCCTCGGCCCGGAGATGCGCTCCACCGGCGAGGTGATGGGCGTGGGACGCAGCTTCGGCGCCGCCTTCGCGCGCGCGCAGGAAGCCGGCGGGATCAAGGCGCCGCCGCTGGGCAAGGCGTTCCTGTCGGTGCGCGACCCGGACAAGCAGCGCGTGCTGCCGGTGGCGCAGGCGCTGGTCGAGCGCGGCCATACCCTGGTGGCGACCAGCGGCACCTGCGCGTGGCTGCGCCAGAACGGCCTGCAGTGCGACCAGATCAACAAGGTCGCCGAGGGCCGCCCGCACATCGTCGACCTGATCAAGAACGGCGAAATCGTGTATATCGTCAACACCACCGAAGGTCGCGCGGCGATCTCCGATTCGTTCTCGATCCGGCGCGAAGCCCTGCAGCAGCGCGTCACCTATTCGACCACCGTTGCCGGCGCGCGTGCGCTGGTGCATTCATTGGAATTCCGCGGCACCGGTCCGGTCTGGGCGCTGCAGGAACTGCACAAGGAGCTGGAAGCGTGAGAGCCCCGATCACCATGCAAGGCGCGCAGCGGCTGCGCGAGGAACTGGACCAGCTGAAGTCGGTCAAGCGCCCGGAGGTCATCGCCGCGATCGCCGAGGCGCGCGCGCACGGCGACCTGAAGGAAAACGCCGAGTACCACGCCGCGCGCGAGCAGCAGGGCTTCATCGAAGGCCGCATCAAGCAGCTGGAGAGCGAGCTGTCGCACGCCGAGGTCATCGACGTCAGCAAGCTGGCGGTCGGCAGCAAGGTGGTGTTCGGCGCGACCGTGACCCTGGCCGACGTGGAGACCGACGAAGAGAAGCGCTACCAGCTGGTCGGCGACCTCGAGGCGGACATCAAGCTGGGCCTGATCGCGATCTCCTCGCCGCTGGCGCGCGCGCTGATCGGCAAGCTGGAAGGCGACAGCGTCAGCATCGACGCGCCGGCCGGCCGCCGCGAGTACGAGATCGTCAGCGTCCAGTACCTCGGCTGACGCCGTGGCCGTCGCCACCTTGCTGTTGCCGGAGCGGGCCCGCCTGGCCGCGCCGGCGCTCACCGGCGAGGTGGCGCGGGCGCTCGGCCGCGCCGAGCGCGAGCGCCTGGATGCCGGCGCCGAAGCGCAACTGCGCCGCCATTTCGCGTTGCCGCCCGGGCAATGGCCGGTGGCGGCACTGACCCGGCAACTGGATGCCGGCGACGCCGGCGACGGCGTGTGGTTGCGCGCCGATCCGGCCTACGTGGTGCCGGACATGCAGGGCGCGCGGCTGATGGCGCATGGCGACATGCTCGCGATCGACGCCGCCGACCTGGCCGCGCTGCTGCCCGCGCTGCAGGACACGTTCGCCGAGGCCGGCCTGGCCCTGGACGCGCCCGAACCCACCCGCTGGTATCTGCGCCTGGACCCGGGCAGCGCGCTGCCCGAGTTCACCGCGCCGGCGCAGGTGCTCGGCGCCGACCTGTTCGACCACCTGCCGCAGGGCGAGGGCGCGCGCCGCTGGCGGGCGCTGCTGACCGAAGCGCAGATCGTGCTGCACCAGCATCCCTGGAACCGCGAACGCGCCGCGCGCGGACAGCCGGCGATCAACTCGCTGTGGTTCTGGGGCGGCGGCGCGCTGCCGGCCGCGGTCGGCACCACGCATGCGCAGGTACGCAGCCGCGAACCGCTGCTGCGCGCGCTGGCCCAGGCCGCCGGCATCGGCACGGAGCAGGCGCCACGGGTGGATGCGCTGGTCGACCTGCGCCAGTTGCGCGCGCCCGAGCAGTTCGTCGGCGAGGTGATGCAACCGTTGCTCGAAGCGCTGCGCCGCGGCGAACTGCAGCAGTTGCTGCTGGATTTCGAGGACGGCGCGCGCTTCCGCATCGCGCGCGGCCAGCGCTGGCGTTTCTGGCGGCAGCCGTTGCCGCGCCTGGACGCATGAGCCCGTCGCTGCGCATCGCCCGGCGGCCATCCGCCGAAGGCGGGCCGTGGACGGACAGCGTGCTGCCGCTGCTGCGCCGCATCTACGCCGCGCGCGGCGCGCACGACGCCAGCCTGGCGCAGCCGAAGCTGGCGCAGCTGCTGCCGCCGGAAACGCTGAGCGGCATCGCGGCGGCGGTCGCGCTGCTGGCCGATGCGATCGCGGCGGGCAAGCGCATCCTGGTGGTCGGCGATTTCGACTGCGACGGCGCCACCGCCTGCGCGGTCGCGGTGCGCGGGCTGCGCCTGCTCGGCGCCGCGCAGGTGCTGCACGCGGTGCCGAACCGCATGGTGCATGGCTACGGCCTGTCGCCGGCGCTGGTCGCCGAACTGGCGCCGCTGCAGCCGGACCTGCTGGTCACCGTCGACCACGGCATCGCCTGCCACGCCGGCGTGGCCGCGGCTAAGGCGCTGGGCTGGCAGGTGCTGGTCACCGACCACCACCTGCCGGGCAGCGTCTTGCCGCCGGCCGACGCGATCGTCGATCCGAACCTGGCCGGCGACGCGTTCCCGAGCAAGGCGCTGGCCGGCGTCGGCGTGATCTTCTACGTGCTGCTGGCCTTGCGCCGGCACCTGCGCGAGCGCGGCGCGTTCGCAGCGCAGGTGCCGGACCTGACCGTGCTGCTGGACCTGGTCGCGGTCGGCACCGTCGCCGACCTGGTGCCGCTGGACGCCAACAACCGCGCGCTGGTGGCGGCCGGGCTGCGCCGCCTGCAGCGCGGCGACGGCTGCATCGGGCTGCGCGCCCTGATCGAGGCCAGCGGCCGCGATCCGGCCCGGCTCAGCGCCAGCGACATCGGCTTCGCGCTGGCGCCGCGGCTCAACGCCGCCGGCCGGCTCGAGGACATGGCGCTGGGCATCGAACTGTTGCTGTGCGACGACCCGCAGCAGGCGCGCGAGATCGCAGCGACCCTGGAGCAGATCAACGGCGAGCGCCGCGCCGTGCAGCAGCAGATGACCGACGAGGCCGAGGCCACAGTGGCGCGGGCGTTGCTGGCCGCGCCCGACGCGCCGCCGGTGGCGGTGTGCCTGTTCGATGCGCAATGGCATCCGGGCGTGATCGGCCTGGTCGCCTCGAAGATGAAGGACCGGCTGCACCGCCCGGTGATCGCCTTCGCCCCGGCCGAACCGGGCAGCGACCAGTTGCGCGGCTCGGCGCGCTCGATTCCCGGCTTCCATATCCGCGATGCGATGGCGGCGGTGGAGGCGCGCCAGCCCGGGCTGATGGAGAAGTTCGGCGGCCATGCGATGGCGGCCGGGCTGAGCCTGCGCCACGACGCGCTGGCCGAGTTCGAACAGCTGTTCCGCGAACACGCGCTGGCCAGCCTGGACGCGACGCTGCTGCAGGCCGAACTGCTCAGCGACGGCGCGCTGGATCCGCACGAGCTCGACCATCGCCATGCCGAGGCCCTGCGCCTGGCCGGGCCGTGGGGCCAGGGCTTCCCCGAGCCGCTGTTCGACGGCGAGTTCGAAGTGCTGCAGTGGCGCGTGCTGAAGGAGCGCCACCTCAAGCTGAGCCTGCGCTGCGCCGGCCGCAGCGACCCGTTGAACGCGATCCACTTCAACGGCTGGCGCGGCAGCGAACCCGGCCGCCGCGTGCACATCGCCTACCGCCTGGTCGCCGACGACTACCGCGGCGGCGGGGCGGTGCAACTGGTGGTGGAGCACTGCCAGAGCCTGGGCGGCTGACCGAGCACTCCACCGTTAAATGGAAAGGGGGTGCTCTCCGTATCGGGATCGGCCCGACGGCGAGCGACATCCGACCTCTGCGGCAAAGGGAAGGAACAGCGCTGCTCTAGCCCCTTTGCCACCGGGAGAGGGGGTTGGGGTGAGGGTAGGGCCATGCGCACGGTTGCAGCAGTCGGCGGCGTGCGTACCCTCATCCGCCCCTGCGGGGCACCTTCGCCCCTCGAAAGGGACCGTGGTCCCGAGGGGGAGAAGGAACAGCAGCGCCGCTTTAGCTTTCTCCCATCGGGAAAGGGGTTGGGGTGAGGGTGAGTCGGGTGCACGAATTCGTTCTCTCCCAGGAGCTCGCCGCGCGAAAGATTGGGATAACCCCGCAGCGCCACGCCGCACGTTCAACCAGTACCGTCCCATCAAGGAGTGATCCATGCCGTACGTCGCGCGCAAAGGCCTGTGCTTGTTGTTGCTGTCGCTATTGCCGGCGATCTGCCTGCCGGTCCGGGCACAGTCCGCGCCACAGCGGCACCTCGTCGCACCGCTGCTGCACACCGAGCGGGGCGAGCGCCCGGTCGAACTGCGCTCGGCGACGGTGAGCGCGCATGCCGCGGCGGGCCTGGCCGAGACCACGGTGGAGCTGGTGTTCTTCAACCCCAACGCACGGGTGCTGGAAGGGCAACTGGCGTTCCCGCTGCGCGACGGGCAGCAGATCAGCGGTTTCGCGCTGGACGTCGACGGACGGATGCGCGATGCGGTGCCGGTGCCGAAGGCGCGCGGACGCCAGGTGTTCGAGGCGATCGAGCGGCGTGGCGTGGACCCTGGCCTGGTCGAGCAGACCGCCGGCAACCAGTTCCAGCTGCGGTTGTATCCGCTCCCCGCGCACGGCAGCCGCCGCGTGCGCCTGGTCTATCGCGAATCGCTGGCGCGGACCGCGGCCGGCTGGCAGTGGCGGCTGCCGCTGGGCTATGCGGCCGGCGCCCAGACGCTGCGCCTGCAATTGAGCACGCAGGCCGCGCCGGTCGATACCGCGGGGCTGCCTGCCGGCCTGCGTCTGCAACCGACGCCCGGCGGCTACGCGGCATCGTGGTCGGGCACGCCGGCGCAGCTGCCGACGGAGCTGTCGCTGCCGTTGCGCGCGGCCGGCGAACCGCGCGTCGCCGCGGGCAGCCACGATGGCCAGCGCTATTTCCAGGCGCTGGTACCGATCGCCGATCTGCATGGCGCGCGCCCGCTGCCGCAGCGCATCGGCCTGCTGTGGGACGCCTCCGGCTCGGCACGGCAACGCGACATTCCCGCCGAGCTGGCCTTGCTGCAGCGCTATTTCGCCGCGGTCGACAACGCGCAGGTGGATCTGCTGGTGCTGCGCGACCGCGCCGAGGCGCCGCGGCGCTTCCAGGTCCGCGGCGGCGACTGGAGCGCCCTGAAGGCCGCGCTGCAGCAGCTGCAGCCCGATGGCGCCAGCGCGCTGGGAGATTGGCGGCCGGCGGCGGAGATCCAGGAGTACCTGTTGTTCAGCGACGGCCTCGGCAACTACGGCGCGCAAACGCTGCCGGCGCTGGCGCCGGGCCAGCGCCTGTACGCGATCGATTCGGCCGGCATGCACGCCGATGCCGCGCGCCTGGCCGCGTCGGCGGAAGCGCGCGGCGGACGCCTGATCGAGTTGCATGGCACGCAGGGCGTGCCGCAGGCGAGCGAACGGCTGCTGCAGCGTGGCGGCGAACTGGTCGCGTTGAGCGGCGACAAGGTCGCGGACCTGGTCGCCGACTCGCGCCATGCCGACGACGGCTACCTGCGCGTCGCAGGGCGGCTGCTCGCCGACGACGCGACGCTGCAGCTGGAGATCGCCACCGCCGCCAGCACGCGCCGCCTGCGCATCGCATTGCGCGGCGCCAGCGAGGTGCCCGGCGACCTGGTGCCCGGCGCCTGGGCGCGGGCCATGCTGCGCAGCCTGGCCGCCGATCCGCTCGGCGATGCCGCGCGCCGCCAGCAGCTGGCCAGCCGCTTCGGCCTGGTCAGCGCCGATACCTCGCTGCTGGTGCTGGAGAACGTCGAGGACTACGTGCGCTACGACATCGCGCCGCCGCCGGCGTTGCGCGAGGCGGTCGCGCGCGCGCAGGCGCAGCGCCAGCAGGAACAAGGCGAGCAGCGCAAGCAGCGCATCGATCGCGTCGCCGAGGAGTTCGCGCAGCGCATCGCCTGGTGGCAGCGCGCGTTCCCGAAGAGCGCGCCGCCGCAGGCCCAGCCGCAAGGCGAGGAGGACGCTGCCCGCCGGCAGCGGCGGGACGAGGTTTCGCGGCCGATGCCGGCGATGGCCATGGCGCCGTCCCCGGCACCCGCCGCGCCGATGCAGGCGGCAGAATCTGCTGCGCTGGAGGCGGTGGTCGTCAGAGGCGCGGTCGCGGCATCGGCAGCGCCCGCGGCGGATGCCGCCGACCGCGCCGGCAGGCGCGCGCCCCCCACGATCTCGCTGGCCTTGCAGCCCTGGCAGCCGGATTCGCCGTACGCCCGGCGCCTGCGCGCGGCCGCGCCGGACACGGTCTATCCGCTGTACCTGAGCGAGCGCGCCGCGCATGCCGGCAGCGTGGCGTTCTACCTGGACGTGGCCGACGTGCTGTTCGAACGCGGCCAGCGCGACCTGGCGCTGCGCGTGCTGTCCAACCTGGCCGAGCTGCAGCTGGAGAACCGCCACGTGCTGCGCGTGCTCGGCTACCGGTTGCTGCAGGCGGGCAGGGCGGACCTGGCGGTGCCGGTGTTCGAGCAGGTGCTGCGGCTGGGCGAGGAGGAGCCGCAGAGCTTCCGCGACCTGGGCCTGGCCCAGGCCGCGGCGGGCAACGAACAGGCCGCGATCGAACAGCTGTACCAGGTGGTCGCGCGCGACTGGGATCCGCGCTTCGACGGCGTGGCGCTGATCGCACTGAACGAGTTGAACGCGATCGTGGCGCGCGCGCCGCACCCGCTGCAGACCGGTTTCGTCGATCCGCGCCTGCTGCGCAACCTGCCGCTGGACCTGCGCGTGGTGCTGAACTGGGACAGCGACAACAGCGACATGGACCTGTGGGTGACCGATCCCAACGGCGAGCGCTGCTACTACGCGCACCGCTCCACGTACCAGGGCGGGCAGCTGTCGCAGGACTTCACCGGCGGCTACGGGCCGGAAGAGTTCTCGCTGCGCCGGGCCAAGCCGGGCAAGTACAAGGTGGAGGCCAATTTCTTCGGCGACCGCCAGCCGCTGGTCACCGGCGCCACCACCTTGCACCTGCAGCTGAGCACCGGCTGGGGGACCGCCGCGCAGCGCGACCAGCAGGTGACGCTGCGGCTGAAGGACCGCAAGGACACCATCCTGGTCGGCGAGTTCGAGGTGCGCTGAGGCCGCTGCGTCCGGCCGCCGCAAGCGGTCGGGCGCGCTTCTCTATCCGTTCGTCATCGACGATGGCCCTGGGGCTTTCCAATCATCATGGACGGTACCGGGGCGGCCGGTCGCCACCGATGGCCTGATGTCCCCTCCGCACACCGCGCTCTCGCCTTGGCCACAGGCGCATCGGCAGCACGGAGCCCGCCCGGCGGCGCTGGCGCCCCTGCAGATGCAAGGCGCCGGTGTCGGGAGTGGCGGTTCGCAGTGGGCCTCATGCGTCGCGACTGAAGTCGCTCCCACAAGGGGGCGCGACTGGACTTCGGGAGGGCCGCAATCGCCCTGCCGGCGTGGCGCCCGCACCCGCTGCCGCTAAGATGCGCGGCATGTCCGAACCCGCACCCGCCACCAGCGTCTATTCCCGTTTCCTGCCGTGGCGCCGCAGCTTCGAGATCGGCTTCTGGGTCGCGCTCACCCTGGTCAACGGCATCGCCAACAGCATCACCGTACTGATCGACATCCGCCGCACCGGGCTGCATTTCGCCGCCTGGGAGCCGGCCTTGTGGGAATGGTCCAGCGGCCTGGTGTTCCTGTTGATCGTGCCGCTGCTGGTGCTGCTGACCCGGCACTGTCCGCTGCATTGGGACAACTGGCGGCGCCGGCTGCCGGCCTACCTGCTGGGCAGCGTCGCGCTGTCGGTGCTGCACGTGCTGGGCATGGTCGCGATCCGCAGCGCGGTGTACCGCCTGCAGGGCCTGCACTACGACTTCGGGCCGTGGCCGCAGGGGCTGGCCTACGAATACCTGAAGGACGTGCGCAGTCTGGCCTCGATGCTGCTGTGCGTGGAGATGTACCGTTTCCTGCTGCGCCGCTGGCAGGGCGAGGCAGCCCTGCTCGGCGCGCCCGACGAAGGCCCGCCGGTGGAGCCGCTGGAGCGCCCGGAGCGCTTCCTGGTACGCAAGCTCGGCCGCGAGTTCCTGGTCGCCGCCGCCGACATCGAATGGCTGCAGGCCTCGGGCAACTACGTCAACCTGCGCGTGCGCGGCCACGACTACCCGCTGCGCAGCACGATGGCCGCGATCGAGGCCAGGCTCGATCCGGCGCGGTTCGTGCGCATCCACCGCAGCTACATGGTCAACCTGGCGTGCGTGGTCTCGATCGAGCCGCTGGACGCCGGCGAGGCCCGCGTGCACCTGCGCGACGGCAGCCATGTGCCGTGCAGTCGCCGCTACCGCGCCGCCCTGCGCGCGGCGGCCGGGGAGGGTGAGGCGGCGCCGCTCGCCGAGTGAATTCGGCGTGCCGTCCGCGCCGGAAGGGCGGCGCGCGCTGTGGCGCGGCGGCCGGAATTGCTAGAATCGCGCTCTTGTTTGCCGGAATGCCACCATGATCGAACTCAATCCCATCCGCCACCGCATCGCCGATCTGTCCGATCGGGTGCTGTCGCTTCGGGGGTTTCTTTGACTACGACGTCAAGAAGGAACGCCTAGAGGAAGTCACCCGGGAGCTGGAAAGCCCCGACGTCTGGAACGACCCCGAGCGCGCCCAGGGCCTGGGCCGCGAACGCGCCAACCTGGAGAAGACCGTCGGCGGCATCGCCAGCGTGCTCGACGGGCTCAACGAGGCGCTGGAGTTCCTTGAACTGGCCGAGAGCGAGAACGACGAGGACACCGCGCTGGCGGTGGTCGCCGACGTCGAGCGCTTCCAGGCGCACGTGGAGAAGCTGGAATTCCAGCGCATGTTCTCCGGGCAGATGGACGCCAGCAACGCCTTCGTCGACATCCAGGCCGGCGCCGGCGGCACCGAGGCGCAGGACTGGGCCGAGATCCTGCTGCGCATGTACCTGCGCTGGTGCGAGTCGCGCGGCTGGAAGACCGAACTGATGGAAGTCTCCGGCGGCGAAGTGGCCGGGATCAAGTCGGCCACGCTGCGCGTGGAAGGCGATTTCGCCTACGGCTGGCTGAAGACCGAGACCGGCGTGCACCGGCTGGTGCGCAAGTCGCCGTTCGATTCGGACAACCGCCGGCACACCAGCTTCACCTCGGTGTTCGTGTCGCCGGAAGTGGACGACAACATCGACATCGACATCAACCCGGCCGACCTGAAGACCGACGTCTACCGCTCCTCCGGCGCCGGCGGCCAGCACGTCAACAAGACCGAGTCGGCGGTGCGCATCACCCACGTGCCGACCGGCATCGTGGTCGCCTGCCAGACCGGGCGCAGCCAGCACCAGAACCGCGACAACGCGATGAAGATGCTCGCCGCCAAGCTGTACGAGCTGGAGATCCAGAAGCGCAACGCCGAGCGCGACGCGGTCGAGGCGACCAAGTCGGATATCGGCTGGGGCAGCCAGATCCGCAACTACGTGCTCGACCAGAGCCGGATCAAGGACCTGCGCACCGGCATCGAACGCACCGACACCCAGAAGGTGCTGGACGGCGACCTGGACGAATTCGTCGAGGCCAGCCTCAAGTCCGGCCTGGAAGTCGGCGCCAAACGCAGCGACGCCTGAACCGTCGGCCTGCGCCCGGCACGGGCGCAGGCCGACCCGGACCGGCGCCGCGGCACCCGCATCTGCTGCATCCTCTCCCTTCTTCCCGCGTACCCATTGCCATGACCGAGCAGACCCCCGCGCCGTCCCTTCCCGTCGACGAGAACGGCCTCATCGCCGAACGCCGCGCCAAGCTGGGAGCGTTGCGCGCGCAGGGCGTGGCCTATCCGAACGATTTCCGCCGTCACGATTTCGCCGGCGACCTGCAGGCCGAGTTCGCCGATGCCGAGCGCTGGAGCGCCGAGGCGCTGGAGGCCGAAGGCCGCACCCTGCGCCTGGCCGGGCGCCTGCTGGCCAAGCGGGTGATGGGCAAGGCCAGCTTCGTGCAGCTGCAGGACGAGTCCGGGCGCATCCAGCTGTTCCTGCAGGCCAACGCGCTGGGCCCGGCCTACGACGCCTTCAAGGGCTGGGACATCGGCGACATCATCGGCGTGGAGGGCGGGCTGACCCGCACCAAGACCGGCGAACTGTCGGTCCGCGCGACCGCGCTGCGGCTGCTGACCAAGGCGCTGCGCCCGCTGCCGGACAAGTGGCACGGCCTGTCCGACGTGGAGCAGCGCTACCGCCAGCGCTACGTCGACCTGATCGTGTCGCCGGAGGCGCGCGAGGTGTTCGTCAAGCGGTCCAAGATCATCCGCGCGATGCGCGCCTGGCTGGACGCGCGCCGCTTCCTGGAAGTGGAGACGCCGATGATGCACTACATCCCCGGCGGCGCCACCGCCAAGCCGTTCACCACCCACCACAACGCGCTGGACCTGGACCTGTACCTGCGCGTGGCGCCGGAGCTGTACCTGAAGCGGCTGGTGGTCGGCGGCCTGGAACGCGTCTACGAGATCAACCGCAACTTCCGCAATGAAGGCGTCAGCACCCGGCACAATCCCGAATTCACCATGATGGAGCTGTACGAGGCCTACGCCACGTACCACGAGGTGATGGACCTGACCGAGAACGTGATCCGCGACGTGGCCCAGGAAGTGCTCGGCACCACCCAGGTGCACTGGGACGGCGCCGACATCGACCTGGCGCCGGCATTCCGGCGCTGGCGCATGGACGAGGCGGTACGCCACCACAATCCGCAGATCAGCGTCGCCGACTGCACCGACCGCGACGCGCTGCTGCGCCACTGCGAGCGGCTGAAGATCCGCACCAAGCCGTCCTACGGCTGGGGCAAGCTGCTGCTGGAGATCTTCGAGGCCACCGTCGAGCACACCCTGATCCAGCCCACCTTCATCACCGACCACCCGGTCGAGGTGTCGCCGCTGGCCCGTTCCAGCGACACCGAACCCGGCTATACCGACCGCTTCGAGCTGTTCATCAACGGCAAGGAGATCGCCAACGGCTTCTCCGAGCTCAACGATCCGGAGGACCAGGCGGCCCGGTTCCAGGCCCAGGTGGCGGCGAAGGAGGGTGGCGACGACGAGGCCATGCACTTCGATGCCGACTACATCCGCGCGCTGGAAGTGGGCCTGCCGCCGACCGGCGGCCTGGGCATCGGCATCGACCGGCTGGTAATGTTGCTGACCGGCAGCAGCTCGATCCGTGATGTGCTGCTGTTTCCGTACATGCGGCCGGAGGCTTAATCTAACCAGGGGCGCAGCCCTGGCGTGGTTCTTGTATCGTGCGTCGGCAAGCAGGCGGTTGGCAAGTCAGCTGAAGTGAGGCGATCGGGTCGGCGTGGCCGGCACCGGAGCGTTTCCCGTTGTTGTCTCAGCAGCCCGGTGCGCGTGGGCGGGAGGATCGCAGATGCAAGATGCCAGCATGAGCCTGTCCGGAGTATCCTCCAGCGGCGACCGCCCAGACTGGGCGGAGGGGACGGACCATCGCTTGAACATCGTCATCGTCGACGATCAGACGTCTGCGCGCACGATGCTGCGCCACGTGATCGAGGACGTCGCCCCGGAACTCACCGTGCGCGACTTCGGCGACTCGCAGGCCGCGCTGGCCTGGTGCGAGGCCGGCAAGGTCGACCTGCTGCTGCTCGACTACCGCATGCCCGGCATGGACGGGCTGGAATTCGCGCGCCGGCTGCGGCGCCAGCCCAAGCACCGCGACATTCCGATCATCCTGATCACCGTGGTCGGCGACGAGCCGATCCGCCAGGCCGCGCTGGAAGCCGGGGTCATCGACTTCCTGGTCAAGCCGATCCGCCCGCGCGAGCTGCGCGCGCGTTGCCACAACCTGCTGCAGCTGCGGCTGCAGAGCGAGAACATCAAGCAGCGCGCGATGTCGCTGGAGCAGCGCCTGCTGGCCAGCATGCGCGAGGTCGAGGAGCGCGAACGCGAAACCCTGTCGCGGCTGGCGCGGGCGATCGAGTACCGCGACGCCGGCACCAGCGCCTACCTGGAGCGGATGGCGCACGTGGCCGGCCTGATCGCCGAGCAGCTCGGCCTGTCCGAGGACGAGGTGCGGGTCATCGAGATGGCGGCGAGCCTGCACGACATGGGCAAGATCGCCATTCCCGATGCGGTGCTGCTCAAGCCCGGCAAGCTCAACGAGGAAGAGATGGCGGTGATGCGCATGCACCCGCGCATCGGCTACGAACTGCTCAGCGGCAGCCAGAACCGCTTCATCCAGGTCGGCGCGCTGATCGCGCTGCGCCACCATGAGCGTTACGATGGCAGCGGTTACCCCGACGGGCTGGTCGGCGAAGCGATCCCGCTGGAAGCGCGGATCGTCGCGGTCGCCGACGTCTTCGACGCGCTGATCTCGCCGCGTCCCTACAAGGAAGCATGGACCATGGACGCAACCCTAGCTTATCTCTACGCCCAACGCGGGCGCCTGTTCGACCCGCGCTGCGTCGACGCGCTGTTCCGCGGGCGCGAGCAACTGCACATGATCTGCGAGAAGTTCTCGACGGCGTCGGTGCGGCCGGGGGTGTGACGTGAGGTCAGCGATCGCCTGGTTCCGACATCGACTTTCGAACCGTACCGACAGCGAACACGGTCAGGCGCTGGTGCGCATCGCCATGGTCGCGCTGATCCTGGTGTACGAACTGGTCTTCGCCCGTAGTTGGGGGATCGCGCCGAGACAGCAGGCGTACGTCATCGGCCTGACTCTGATCTCGCAAGCCGTAGCGCTGGCAGTACTGACCTGGATTCTGATCCGACCGCAACGTTCCGACGTGCGCCGGGTGATCGGCATGATCGCCGACTACGGCCTGATGTCAATGGCGATGAGCGCGATCGGCGAACCGATGGCGTGCATCTACGTCGTCATCATGTGGGTGACGATCGGAAACGGACTGCGCTACGGCAACGGATACCTGTATCTGGCCGTGGCAATGGCGGTGGCCAGTTTCAGCGTGACCTTGCTGACCAGCAGCTATTGGATCGCCAATCGCGGCCTGGGCATCGGCTTGCTGGTCGGGCTGGCGGCGATTCCGCTGTATCTGTCCGGGCTGCTACGGCAATTGACCAGCACCACCGCCGAAGCGCGCCGCGCCAGCGAGGCCAAGAGCCGCTTCCTGGCCAACATGAGCCACGAGTTCCGTACGCCGCTCAATGGCCTATCGGGCATGACCGAGGTGCTAGCGACCACGCGCCTGGATGCGGAGCAGCGCGAGTGCGTCAACACCATCCAAGCCTCGGCGCGCAGTCTGTTGTCCCTGGTCGAGGAAGTGCTGGACATCTCGGCGATCGAGGCGGGCAAACTGCGCCTGGACAAGCGGGACTTCTCGTTGCGCGAGACGCTGGAAGGAATCAGCCTGATCCTGCAGCCGCAAGCGCGTGCCAAGAACTTGGCCTACCACGTGGATGTAGCCGCCGACGTGCCCGACAACCTGAGTGGCGATCCCGGGCACCTGCGCCAGGTGTTGCTCAATCTGGCGGGCAATGCGATCAAGTTCACCGAGATGGGCAGGGTCGACATACGCATTCGAATACAGAAGAACGAGCAGAACCAGCCGCAGCGCCTGAGCTTCGACATCGTCGATACTGGCATCGGCGTGCCAATGGAGATGCGCCCGCGGCTGTTCGAGGCCTTCGAGCAGGCCGATGTCGGCCTGTCGCGTCGCTATGAAGGCACCGGCCTTGGCACCACCATCGCCAAGGGGCTGGTCGAGGCGATGGATGGCAGCATCGGCTACCAGGAAAATCCGCCGCGCGGCAGCCATTTCTGGTTCGAGCTGCCGTACGTGCCCGGGACTGGACAGGCAGCGGCAGCAGGGTCGCCGGCTGGCGCAGCCGTACCGGCCGACGAGTTCGATCCGAGCGGCAACGTCATAGCCTTTTCCGATCCTTTCCTGCGCCATCGCGCGCGGGTTCGCGGAATGCGTATCCTGGTCGCCGACGACCATGCCGCCAATCGCATGGTGCTGCAGCGCATGTTGCAGAAGGCGGGTCACCGGGCGATCTGCGTCGATGGCGCCGAGGCGGTGCTCGATGCGCTGGCCGAAAGCGAATTCGACGCGGTGATCGTCGACCTGCACATGCCGGGCATGAGCGGGCTGGACATGCTCAAGCAGCTGCGGGTGATGCAGGCCGGCGGGCCGCGCACGCCGGTGGTGGTGCTCAGTGCCGACGTCACGCCTGAATCGATCCGGCGCTGCGAGCAGGCCGGTGCGCACACCTTCCTGGCCAAGCCGGTGGTGGCGAACCGGTTGCTGGACACGCTGACGGACATCGCCACAGACGGCAGGCTGCGCGATGCCAGCGAACTGCAGGCACGGTCGGCTGCGTCATCGTTCGAAGGCGTGCTGGATCGATCCGTGCTCGACGAATTGGCCGGGCTGGGGATGGGGGATGGCTTTGAGCGCGAGTTCATCTCGCAGTGCCTCAACGACGCCGAAGGTTGTCTCGGCGGCATGCATGTCGCCGGCGAGGCCGAGCACTGGGAGCGTCTGCGCGAGCATGCGCATGCGATCAAGGGCGTGGCGAGCAACCTGGGCTTGATGAAGCTGGCCAGCTTGGGGGGCGAACTGATGCAGATGGCGGAGTGGCAGATGCGCAGCGAGTGGCGGCAGCGGCTGATGGCGCTCAATGCCAGTCTGACCGAGGGCCGCGAAGCGCTGGCGCTGCGCGCCAGGCGAAGCGCGGCACAAGACGGCGAGGAATTGCGCTAAGGGAAGCCCGGCGTGTAGCCGGGCCGGCCCCCCATACCGGCACAGATGGCGAGGTTAGGCAGCGACGCCCGCCTGCGCCCGTCGGGTCTGCGCCCGCACCAGTCGATCCATCGTGCGCAATGATTTTTCGCCCAACGCCAACGCCGCGTCCACCCATATCCCGGTGACCGCGACTAGTTCCTCACGCCGGATCGGTTGCACGACATTGCGCATGGCGTTCATCGCCAGATGCGCCAGCGGCGCACGATGCTGCTGGTGGATCAGCTCCTGCACCGCGGCCACGCCTTGGCCCTTGGGGACGAGGACGTCGACAATGCCCATCCGGTGCATTTCCTGGCTGCTGTAGACGCGCCCTTCGAGGATGATCTTTTCCGCAAGGTTCGGGGTGACTCGCCGACTCAGGAACGAATACGCGCCCATGCCGGGAAACAACCCGAACAGGATTTCCGGCAGTCCCATGCCGACGTCCTCTTCCGCCACGATCAGGTGGCAGGAAAGCGCCATTTCCAGGCCGCCACCCAGCGCGTCGCCCTGCAGCAGCGCGATCGTGCGGAAGCTGCCGTCCAGTCCCTGATGGAACTGGTGGACGCCTTCGATGCAGCTCATCGCATAGGCGAGCAAGCCGGAGCGGTCGCGTCGGCGGATGTATTGGCCGAACAGCTCCAGATCTCCGCCGAGGTTGAAGGCGCTGCTGTCCGATGCCAGCACCAAGCTGTTGAGCTGTCCTTGCGGCTGGTGGCCAAGATGCGAAATGGAGTCCAGGTAGGCATGCATTTCGCGCATCAAGGTTGGATGAAAGCACGGCCTACGGCTTGTACCGGTACCTGAATGCATGTACAGCCAGTGGCTGTTGTCGGCCCCGTCCGAATCGACGCGGATGGTGGAATAGGAGCGGGTGCGGGGTAGCGTGTCGATCGTGCTCATGGCAGGGTTCTCGGAGGAAGAACGCCCGCGAGATGACGTGGCGCAGCGGGCGAGTGCGATTCCACCCGGGCGATGCTACACCTGGATCTTTGACCCCAGCGTTTGGCGAAAGCCTTGGTACGGCAGGCCCTGAGCCGGCGCCTGCCGTACGATGCGATCACTGCGCCGCGCTGTCGCGCAGCTCCCGCCGCAGGATCTTGCCGACGTTGGTCTTGGGCAGCTCCTTGCGGAACTCGACGATGCGCGGGTGCTTGTACCCGGTCAGGTTGGCGCGGGCGTGGGCCTTGACGTCCTCGGCGGTGAGGTTGGGGTCCTTCTTGACGATGACCACCTTGACCACCTCGCCGGATTTCTCGTCCGGCACCCCGACCGCGGCCACTTCCAGCACGCCGGGCATCATCGCGATCACGTCCTCGACCTCGTTCGGGTACACGTTGAAGCCCGAGACCAGGATCATGTCCTTCTTGCGGTCGACGATGTAGAAGAAGCCCTGCGGATCCATCCGCGCCATGTCGCCGGTATGCAGCCAGCCGTCGGCATCGACCGCGCCGGCGGTCTCCTCGGGGCGGCGCCAGTAGCCCTTCATCACCTGCGGACCCTTGATGCACAGCTCGCCGACCTCGCCGGGCGCCAGGGTCTGGCCCTGGTCGTCCTTGACGCAGGCGTCGGTGGAGGGGATCGGCAGGCCGATGGCGCCGTTGTATTCCTCCAGCGTCAGCGGGTTGATGCAGGCGGCGGGGGAGGTCTCGGTCAGGCCGTAGGCCTCGACCAGGGTCACCCCGGTCACCTGCTTCCAGCGTTCGGCCACGGCGCGCTGCACCGCCATGCCGCCGCCCAGGGTGAACTTCAGCGCCGAGAAGTCCACGTCCTCGAAGCCGGGGGTGTTGAGCAGGCCGTTGAACAGCGTGTTGACCCCGGTGAAGGCGGTGAAGCGGGTCTTCTTCAGCTCCTTGACGAAGCCGGGCATGTCGCGCGGGTTGCTGATCAGGTGGTTGAGGCCGCCGAGCTTCATGAACACCAGGCCGTTCGCGGTCAGCGCGAAGATGTGGTACAGCGGCAGCGCGGTGATGATGACTTCCTTGCCTTCCTCCAGCTTGCCGGTCGCGGCGATCCAGGCGCCGGCCTGCAGCATGTTGGCGACCAGGTTGCGGTGGGTCAGCATCGCGCCCTTGGCCACCCCGGTGGTGCCGCCGGTGTACTGCAGGAAGGCGATGTCCTCCGGCTCGATGTCCAGCTGCGGCAGCGTGTGCAGGCGGCCCAGGGTGAGCGCGTCGCGGAAGCGGACCGCGTTGGGGATGTCGTAGTCGGGCACCAGCTTCTTGACGTACTTCAGCACGAAGTTGACCAGCGCGCCCTTCGGGAAACCGAGCATGTCGCCCAGGCCGGTGGTGATGACCTGCTTGAGCGGGGTGTCGGCCAGCACTTCCTGCACGGTCTTGCCGAAGTTGTCGATCACCACGATGGCGCTGGCGCCCGAATCGATCAGCTGGTGGCGCAGTTCGCGCGGCGTGTACAGCGGATTGACGTTGACCACGGTCATGCCGGCCAGCAGCACGCCGAAGGTGGCGATCGGGTACTGCAGGCAGTTGGGCATCATCAGCGCGACGCGGTCGCCCTTCTTGAGCTGCAGCTCGCCCAGCAGGTAGGCGGCGAAGTGCCGGGCCAGTTCGCCGGCCTCGCGGTAGGTCAGGATCTTGCCGAAGTTGCAGTAGGCCGGACGGTCGCCGAACTTGGCGACGGAGGTTTCGAACACCGCCGCGACGGATCGGTACTCACTGACGTCGATCTCGGCGGGAATGCCGGCCGGATAACTCTGCAACCATGGACGTTCCTGACTCATGTGCCCCCCTCTTGTGGAATGCGTGCCGCACGCCGACGCGACGCTGCGGCGCGGCAAGTGGCAGCATACCGTTCCGCATGGCAAAGGCGAAGCCGAGGAGGGTCCGATGCGAGGAATGCCGGCATGGGGTTGGGGATGTGCGCTGCTGCTGGCCTTGGCCGGATGCCAGCGCGATTCGGCCGAACAGCGGCTGCGCAAGGACATTGCCGCGATGCAGGAGGCGGTGGAGGAACATCGCCTGCGCGATGCGATGGACGGCGTGGCCGACGATTTCGGGGGCGAGGCGGGGATGGATCGTGCTGCGCTGCACAACCTGTTGCGCGCGCAATTCCTGGCCAATGCGCGGATCGGGGTGAGCACCGGGCCGCTGTCGATCCAGCTGCAGGGCGAGGACGCCACGGTGCGTTTCGAGGCGGTGCTCAGCGGCGGCGACGGGCGCGTGTTGCCGGAACGGATGCAGCGCTACAGCGTGGTCAGCGGCTGGCGCGAGAAGGACGGGCGGTGGCAGCTGCGGCATGCGCAATGGAGCGCGCCGCCGTAGCGGCGTGCGGCATGCGCATGCGTTGAACGGCATTCGCCCTGTTGGAGAACAGGGCCTTCGCCATCGGTGCAAAACGGGGACCGCGCTTGGCGCGGTGCCCACGAAACGCATCGTGCACGGCGGTGCACTTGCAGGGCGACGCGGCGCCCATGCAGGACGCCGCCCGCCGTCGCGGCCTCAGGCCGCCTTGCGTGCCGCCAGCTGACGCAGCACGTACTGCAGCAGGCCGCCGTGCTTGAAGTACTCCACTTCCTTGGGCGTGAGCAGCAGTACCTTGACCTGGAACTGCTTGACGCTGCCGTCGGCCTTCTTCGCATCGATGGTGGCGCGCTTGCTGGCGCCGTCCTGCAGCCCGGTGATGTCGAACACCTCCGAACCGTCCAGGCCCAGCGACTGCGCGTTCTCGTTGTCCAGGAACTGCAGCGGCAGCACGCCCATGCCGACCAGGTTGGAGCGGTGGATGCGCTCGAAGCTCTCGGCGATCACCGCCTTGACCCCGAGCAGGTTGGTGCCCTTGGCCGCCCAGTCGCGCGAGGAGCCGGTGCCGTACTCCTTGCCGGCGATCACCACCAGCGGCACGCCGTCGGCCTTGTACTTCATCGCCGCATCGTAGATCGCCAGTTTCTCCGGCTGCGCGTTGCCCGGCCCGCGGTACAGGGTGTTGCCGCCTTCCTCGCCGCCGAACATCAGGTTCTTGATGCGGATGTTGGCGAAGGTGCCGCGCACCATCACGTCGTCGTTGCCGCGGCGGCTGCCGTAGCTGTTGAAGTCGGCCGGCTGCACGCCGCGCTCCTGCAGGAAGCGGCCCGCCGGCGAGTCCTTCTTGATGTTGCCGGCCGGGGAGATGTGATCGGTGGTGATCGAGTCGCCGAACAGGCCGAGCACGCGCGCGCCGTGCACGTCGTCGATGCTGCCGACCTGCATGGTCATGCCATCGAAGTAGGGCGGATTCTTGATGTAGGTGGAGGCCCCGTCCCACGCGTACAGGTCGCCGTCGGGCGAGGCGATCGCGGCCCAGCGGCTGTCGCCCTTGAACACGTCGGCGTAGTTCTGCTTGAACATCTCCGGGCCGACGGTGGCGGCGATGGTGTCGCCGATTTCCTTGTTGCTCGGCCAGATGTCGCGCAGATAGACCGGCTGGCCGTCGCTGCCGGTGCCGAGCGGATCGCGGCTCAGGTCGATGTCGGTGGTGCCGGCGATGGCGTAGGCGACCACCAGCGGCGGCGAGGCCAGGTAGTTCATCTTCACTTCCGGATGCACGCGGCCTTCGAAATTGCGGTTGCCCGACAGCACCGACGCCACCACCAGGTCCTCGCGGGCGATCGCCGCCGACACGTCCTCCGGCAGCGGGCCGGAGTTGCCGATGCAGGTGGTGCAGCCGTAGCCGACCACGTAGAAACCGAGGCGCTCCAGGTCGTCCATCACCCCGGCTTTCTTCAGGTAGTCGGTGACCACCAGCGAGCCCGGCCCGAGCGAGGTCTTGACCCACGGCTGCGCCTTCAGGCCCTTGGCCACGGCGTTGCGCGCCAGCAGCCCGGCGCCGAGCATCACCGCCGGGTTGGAGGTGTTGGTGCAGGAGGTGATCGCGGCGATCACCACCGAGCCGTCGCGCAGCTGCCAGCCGGCGCCGCTGTCTTCGCTGGTCTCGGCCTGCGAGGCCTTGGCGCCGACCGCGGTGCCGCCGCCGCCTTCGTTCTTGAGCCGGTCCTCCTGCTTCAGGTCGCTGCGGCGCTTGTGGCGCGCCTCGGCGAAGGGCACCAGGTTGTCGCGGAAGTTGCGCTGCATGTCTTCCAGCAGCACCCGGTCCTGCGGGCGCTTGGGGCCGGCCAGCGACGGCTTGACCTGGCCCATGTCCAGCTCCAGCGTCGCGCTGTAGTCGGCGTGCGCGGTGTCGGCGTCGTGCCACAGGCCCTGCGCCTTGGCGTAGGCCTCGACCAGCGCGATCTGCTCCTCGCTGCGCCCGGACAGGCGCAGGTAGGTCAGCGATTCGGCGTCGACCGGGAAGATGCCGCAGGTGGCGCCGTATTCGGGCGCCATGTTGCCGATGGTGGCGCGGTCGGCCAGCGGCAGGTGCTGCAGGCCCTCGCCGAAGAACTCGACGAACTTGCCGACCACGCCGTGCTTGCGCAGCATCTGCGTCACCGTCAGCACCAGGTCGGTGGCGGTGGCGCCTTCGGGCAGCCTGCCGGTCAGCTTGAAGCCGACCACCTGCGGGATCAGCATCGACGAGGGCTGGCCGAGCATCGCCGCTTCGGCCTCGATGCCGCCCACGCCCCAGCCGAGCACGCCGATGCCGTTGATCATGGTGGTATGGCTGTCGGTGCCGAACACCGTGTCCGGATAGGCGATCGCCTCGCCGTCGCGCTCGGCGGTCATCACCACCCGCGCCAGGTGCTCCAGGTTGACCTGGTGCACGATGCCGGTGTTCGGCGGCACCACCTTGAAGTTGTCGAAGGCCTTCTGGCCCCAGCGCAGGAAGCCGTAGCGTTCCTGGTTGCGCTGGAACTCGATCTTGCCGTTGAGGTCGAGCGCGTCGGCCTTGCCGAACACGTCCACCTGCACCGAATGGTCGATCACCAGTTCCGAGGGGATCAGCGGGTTGATCTGCTCCGGGCGCCCGCCGAGCTTGACCACCGCGTCGCGCATCGCCGCCAGGTCGACCACGCACGGCACGCCGGTGAAGTCCTGCAGCACCACCCGCGCCGGCATGAACGCGATCTCGGTGTCCGGCTCGGCCTTGGGGTCCCACTTGGCCACCGCCTCGATGTGGTCCTTGCCCACGGTCACCCCGCCGTCCTCGTGGCGCAGCAGGTTCTCCAGCAGGATCTTCAGCGAGTAGGGCAGGCGGCCGATGTCGAAGCGCTCGGCGAGCTTGGGCAGGCTGTAGTAGGCGTAGCGTTTGCCGTTGACCTCGAGCGAGGTACGGGTGGAAAAGGAATCGCTCATCACGGAACTCCTATGGCATCGCGGCTGTAGGGACTGCGATCATTCTGACCCATTCAGTGTGTATGGAGGGTGTTACCGACGCTGTATGCGGGCTTGAGTATGACGCTTCAAGTATGTAAAATTCGTGCATACCTTGTGGAGGCCACCCATGGAAGCCACCGTCGCCGAACGCGGCCAGATCACCTTGCCCAAGGCCGTGCGCGACGCGCTGGGCCTGACCAAGGGCACCATCCTGAAAGTGGAACTGGACGGCGGCCGCATCATCCTGCGCAAGAGCGTGGACGATGCGATCTCGCGCGCGCGCGGGCGCTTCCAGCTCGACGGCTTCGCCAGCACCGACGAGGCGATGCGCGCGATCCGCGGCCGCGCGCCGGGCGATCCGTTCGAGCCCGACGCCAAGGCATGATCGCGATCGATTCCTCGGTGCTGGTAGACCTGCTGGCCGACGGCCCGCAGGCCGATGCCGCCGAAGCCTGCCTGCGCCAGTGCCTGAGCACCGGCCCGGTGGTGGTGTGCGACATCGTCCTGGCCGAGGTGTGCAGCGCGCTGCGCGACGGCGCCGAGGCGCTGTCGGTGCTGGAGGACATGAGCATCCGCTTCAACGCGCTGGAAGCCAAGTCGGCGTTGCGCGCCGGCGAGATGCAGCGCCGCTTCCGCGCGCGTGGCGGCAAGCGCGAACGGGTGGTGGCCGATTTCCTGATCGGCGCCCATGCGCTGCTGCAGTGCGACGGCCTGATCACCCGCGACGACGGCTTCTTCCGCGACTACTTCAAGGGCCTGAAGATCATCGTCCCCAAGCCGGCCTGACGCCGCGCCCGCCGCTTACCGCCCATCCCCACCGCATTTCCCCGGAGAACCCGCATGTTGGAAGCCTATCGCCACCACGTCGCAGAGCGCGCCGCGCTCGGCATCCCGCCGCTGCCGCTGAGCGCGCAGCAGACCGCCGAGGTCATCGAGCTGCTGAAGCACCCGCCGGCCGGCGAGGAACAGTTCCTGGTCGAGCTGCTCAGCCAGCGCGTGCCGGCCGGCGTCGACGACGCCGCCAAGGTCAAGGCCTCGTACCTGGCCGCGGTCGCCTTCGGCACCGAGAAGACCCCGCTGATCAGCCCCACGCGCGCCACCGAACTGCTCGGCACCATGCTCGGCGGCTACAACATCCATCCGCTGATCGAGCTGCTGGACAACGCCGAACTCGGCGCGGTGGCGGCCGAAGGCCTGAAGCACACGCTGCTGATCTTCGATGCGTTCCACGACGTGCAGGAAAAGGCCCAGGCCGGCAATGCGCACGCCAAGGCGGTGCTGCAGAGCTGGGCCGACGCCGAATGGTTCACCAGCAAGCCGGAAGTGCCGCAGAGCCTGACCGTCACCGTGTTCAAGGTGCCGGGCGAGACCAACACCGACGACCTGTCGCCGGCGCCGGACGCGACCACGCGCCCGGACATCCCGCTGCACGCGCTGGCGATGCTGAAGAACAGGCGCGACGGCGCCGCGTTCGAGCCGGAAGAAGACGGCAAGCGCGGGCCGATCCAGGCCATCGCCGACCTGAAGGCCAAGGGTCACCTGGTTGCCTATGTCGGCGACGTGGTCGGCACCGGTTCCTCGCGCAAGTCGGCGACCAACTCGGTGCTGTGGTGGACCGGCGAGGACATCCCGTACATCCCCAACAAGCGTTTCGGCGGTGTGTGCCTGGGTTCGAAGATCGCGCCGATCTTCTACAACACGATGGAAGACGCGGGCGCGCTGCCGATCGAACTGGACGTGTCGCAGATGGAGCACGGCGACGTGGTCGAGCTGCGCCCGTACGAGGGCAAGGCGCTGAAGAACGGGCAGGTGATCGCCGAGTTCGCGATGAAGTCGGACGTGCTGTTCGACGAAGTGCGCGCCGGCGGCCGCATCCCGCTGATCGTCGGCCGCGGCCTGACCGCGAAGGCGCGCGAGTTCCTGGGCCTGCCGGCCTCGGACCTGTTCCGCCTGCCGATGGTGCCGGCCGATACCGGCAAGGGCTTCTCGCTGGCGCAGAAGATGGTCGGCCGCGCCTGCGGCCTGCCGGAAGGCAAGGGCATGCGTCCGGGCACCTACTGCGAGCCGAAGATGACCTCGGTGGGCTCGCAGGACACCACCGGGCCGATGACCCGCGACGAGCTGAAGGACCTGGCCTGCCTGGGCTTCTCCGCCGACCTGGTGATGCAGTCGTTCTGCCACACCGCGGCCTACCCGAAGCCGGTGGACGTCAAGACCCACCACACCCTGCCGGAATTCATCTCCACCCGCGGCGGCGTGTCGCTGCGTCCGGGCGACGGCGTGATCCACAGCTGGCTCAACCGCATGCTGCTGCCGGACACCGTGGGCACCGGCGGCGACTCGCACACCCGCTTCCCGATCGGCATCTCGTTCCCGGCCGGCTCCGGCCTGGTCGCGTTCGCCGCGGCCACCGGGGTCATGCCGCTGGACATGCCCGAGAGCGTGCTGGTGCGCTTCAAGGGGCAGATGCAGCCGGGCGTGACCCTGCGCGACCTGGTCAACGCGATCCCGCTGTACGCGATCAAGGATGGCCTGCTGACCGTGGCCAAGCAGGGCAAGAAGAACATCTTCTCCGGCCGCATCCTGGAGATCGAAGGCCTGCCGCACCTGAAGGTAGAGCAGGCGTTCGAACTGTCCGACGCCTCGGCCGAGCGCTCGGCCGCCGGCTGCACGGTGCGCCTGGACAAGGCGCCGATCATCGAATACCTCAACAGCAACATCACCCTGCTGAAGTGGATGATCGCCGAAGGCTACGCCGACGCGCGTTCGCTGGCGCGGCGGATCAAGAAGATGGAAGAGTGGCTGGCCGACCCGCAGCTGCTCGAGCCCGATGCCGATGCCGAGTACGCGGCGGTGATCGAGATCGACCTGGCCGACATCCACGAGCCGATCGTGGCCTGCCCGAACGATCCGGACGACGTCAAGACGCTGTCGGAGGTCGCCGGCGCGGCGATCGACGAGGTGTTCATCGGTTCGTGCATGACCAACATCGGCCACTTCCGCGCCGCGGCCAAGCTGCTGGAAGGCAAGCGCGACATCCCGACCCGCCTGTGGGTCGCGCCGCCGACCAAGATGGACGCCTCCGAGCTGACCAAGGAAGGCCACTACGGCACCTTCGGCGCGGCCGGCGCGCGCATGGAGATGCCGGGCTGCTCGCTGTGCATGGGCAACCAGGCGCAGGCGCGCGAGGGCGCCACGGTGTTCTCCACCTCCACCCGCAACTTCCCCAACCGCCTGGGCCGCAACACCAACGTGTACCTGGGCTCGGCGGAACTGGCGGCGATCTGCTCGCGCCTGGGCCGCATCCCGACCAAGGACGAGTACATGGCCGACGTCGGCGTGATCAAGACCAGCGGCGAACAGATCTACCGCTACATGAACTTCGACCAGATCCAGGAATACCAGGACGTGGCCGATACGGTCGCCGCCTGATCCAGGCGGTCGGCGGTTGCGACGAAGAAGCCCGGCGATGCCGGGCTTCTTCGTTTGTGGCGCGGGTCGATCGCGCCGTGCCGCAGGCGCGGTGCGAGCCGTTGCCGATCGCGGATTGGCGGCGTTCGGCCGAGGCCGGCCGGAGCCGCTCGCGCAAGCGCATGCGGGCGCGAACGCCTGCAGGCTGGGGCATCGGCGCCGATGCCTTCCAGTCGCGGCGAGTTCGCTGCTTCGTTCGTCGCGACTGAAGTCGCTCCCACAGGGGGCTTGCGGTTAGCCTGCTGGGGCATGGTCGGCAGGACGTCAGCCGCGGAAGTCTCCGAAGCCGTGGTGGTTCCGGACTGCGTTCGTCGCGACTGAAGTCGCTCCCACAGGGGGCTTGCGGTTAGCCTGCTGGGGCTTGGTCGGCAGGACGTCAGCCGCGGAAGTCGCCGAAGCCGTGGTAGTTCCGGACTGCGTTCGTCGCGACTGAAGTCGCTCCTGCAGGGAGTGGCGGTGCGACGGTTCGGCAGCGAAGGACGGCAGCGCGACGGCACTTGTGGGAGGGACTTCAGTCCCGACTGCACCGATCCCGGCCAGTTCCCTGCCGCGCTCCGCGACCACCCGATCCGCAGCCTACTTGGCGAGGCCGGCACGCGAGCGCAGCACGCCGCCGCTCAGGCGCTTTCCACCCGGTTGCGGCCGAGTTCCTTGGCCCGGTACAGGGCCTGGTCGGCAAGGTCGGTCAGGCGCGTGCTCGACAGGCTGGCGCTCGGCCATTTGCTGGCGCAGCCGATGCTGACGGTCACCAGCCGGTGGCGTGCGCCCGGGGCATGCGCCACCGCACAGTCGAGCACCGTCTGGCGCAGGCGTTCGCCGACCGCGCGCGCCGCCTCGGCATCGCAGCCGGGCAGCAGCGCCACGAACTCCTCGCCGCCGTAGCGCGCCAGCACGCCGTCCTCGCGCAGCTGCGCGGCCATCGCCAGCGCCACCGTGCGCAGGCACTCGTCGCCGGCCAGGTGGCCGTAGTGGTCGTTGAAGCGCTTGAACTCGTCGATGTCGATCATCAGCAGCGACAACGGCCGCTGCTGCGCCTGCATCTGCTGCCACAGCCGCTGCTGGCTTTCGACGAAATGGCGGTGGTTGGCGATGCCGGTGACCGGGTCGCGCTGCGCCTGGTCGGCGAGGCGGCGGTTGGCCTGTTCCAGTTCCTGGGTGCGCGTGCGCACCAGCTGCGCCAGCAGGTCGCGGTGGCGGCGCAGCCGGTAGCCGTGCACGCGCCAGCCGATCAGCAGCGCCGCCAGCAACAGCACCGCCGCCGTGCCCCAGCCCAGCGGCGACAGGTACCACGGCAACGGCTGGCGCAAGCGCAGGCGCGTCGGCGTGGCCGACCAGACGCCGGTGTCGCTGCGCGCGATGATTTCCAGCGTGCTGTCCTCCCACGGCAGCAGCGGGAAGTGCAGGCTGCGCTGGGCGCCGATGTCGATCCATGCCGGGTTCTGGCCAGGACGGGTCAGGCGGTAGCGGAAGCGGGTCTTCTCCGGCGCACTGAGGTTGATCGCGGTGAAGTCCACTTCGATGTCGCGGCTGCGCGGCGGCAGGCGCAGTTCCGCCGCCAGCGGCATGCTGCGGCCGCCGACGCCGAGCGACTGGATCCGCACCGGCGGCGCCTGCGCGCGGCGCCGGCCCAGCGCCAGCGGGTCGATCTCGGCGAAGCCGGAGATCAGCGGGAACCACAGCTTGCCGGCGCTGTCGCGCAGGCACGCCGGCTGGCCGCCGCCGTTGGTCTCGGCCGGCTCCAGTCCGTCGCTTTCGGAAAAGCCGATCGCGCTCAGTTCCTGGCTGCCGGCGGCGGCCTTGGCCAGTTGCTCCGGCGGCAGCAGCGAGATGCCGCGGTTGCCGCTGAGCCACAGTCCGCCGTTCTCGTCGGCGACCATGCACGAGACCACGTCGTCGAACAGACCGCTGGCGCGATCGAAGCGCTGCACGCGGCCGCCGGCGATGCGGTTGAGGCCGCCGCCGTAGGTGCCGATCCACAGCGTGCCGTCGGGCTGTTCGTACAGCGAGCGCACGAAGCGGCTGGACAGGCCGTTGGCGGTGCTCCAGCGTTCCACCACCTGCTGCCGCCGCCAGCGCACCACGCCTTCGCCGCCGGCCAGCCACAGCCCGCCCTGCTGCGCCGGCTGGATCAGGGTGACGCTGCCGGGCAATCCCGGGATCGCCTGCGGGGTGCCGGTCTCGCCGCCGGCGCCGACCGCGATGGCATAGACGCCGTGCCCGCTGGCGACCAGGAGTTTGTTCTTGGCGGTGCGGTACAGGGCGCGGATCGGCAACTGATCCGGCCATTGCGCGACCAGCCGCAGCGCCTGGCCGCGGTAGTCGTCGCTGTCGCGTTCCGCGCGGTCGTCCTGCGCGTCGGGCGACAGGTAGCCGACGCGGCCGTCGACGGTGCCGATCCACAGCCCGCCCGCCTCGTCGCGGTGCAGCGACCACACGCATTCGTTGCCGAGCGTGGGTTGCAGCGACCAGCGGCGCAGGCGCCCGCTGGGCGCGTCCCAGTGCCGCAGGCCGCCGCAGACGGTGCCCAGCCACAGCCCGCCGCTGCCGTCGCCGATCACCGGCAGGCCGGGCAGGTCCATGCCCTGCTGCGCGTCGTCGAGCAGGCCGATGCGCGAGCGCGCGATGCGCAGCAGGCCGCGCGCGTTGCTGCCCAGCCACAGGTTGCCGTCGCGGTCGCGGAGCAGGCTGTGCGCGGCCGGCAATGCCGGGTTGGCCAGCGGACGCAGCCCGGCCCCGTCGTCGTCGTCGCGGAACACCTGCCCATCGACGTCGAGCACCCACAACCGTTGCTGCGCATCGCGGGCCAGCGCCTGCGCGCCGCGCACCGGCGCCGGCGCCGGCAGCCACAGCCGGCGCACCGTGTCGTAGCGGTGCAGGGTGCCGCCGGTGCCCACCCACAGCACGCTGCCTTCGCTGGAAAGGGACGTGACCCGGGTTTCTGCGGCCGGCAGCGGCACCGCCTCGCGGCGCCCCTGGCGCAGCCGCCACAGGCCTTGCCCGCCCAGGTAGAGCTGCGCATCGCCGCCCAGCGCGGCCACCGTGTCCAGCGCCTGCGGCTGGTGCTCGAGGGTGCGCAGCGTGCGCGGGTCGATCCGGTACGCGCCGGCGCTGCTCAACACCCACACGCTGTTGTCGGCGGCGGCGACGAAGCGGCGGATCAGGCAACGGCCGCCGCACACGTCCAGGCGCAGGAAGCGGCCATCGCGATAGACGCTGACCCCGGCGTCCTCGCTGCCGATCCACAACTGGCCGCGCGCGTCCTCCAACAGCTGCAGGATCCGGTCGCTGGACGGGCCGCTGTCGGCCAGGCTGCGATAGACGCTGAACGCACTGCCGTCGAAGCGCGCCAGTCCGCCGAAGGTGCCCAGCCACAGGTAACCGTCGCGGTCCTGCACGATCGCGTTGACCGAATTCTGCGGCAGGCCGTCGTGGGTGGAGAAGCGGCGCACGACCTCGGGATAGGCAGGCCGCAGCGTCTGCGCGGCGAGCGCGGCACTGGCAGACAGCAGCAGCAACGACAGCAGGAAGCGGATCGGCATTGCGCGACAGGGGTAAAAAAGTGATCCGGATCAAGCAATATCTGTGCCGCAATCCGCTACGGGCTGGCGCCGTCGGATCCCGTTGGCGGTGTCTGCGCGTCCGCGGCGGCCGGGTGCGCGCCGAGCCAGCGTTCCAGCGTCGTCGCCGGCAACGCCGGCGCGAACAGGAAACCTTGCAGCACGTCGCAGCCGAGCGCGGCCAGGAACGCCCGCTGCGCCTCGGTCTCGACGCCTTCGGCCACCGTATGCAGGCGCAGGCTCTCGCCGATGCGCAGCACCGAGGTGGTCAGCGCGCGTGCGGTCTCGCTGTGTTCCAGGTCGCGCACGAAGCTCATGTCCAGCTTGAGTTCGTTGACCGGCAACTGGTGCAGATGGCTGAGGCTGGAATAGCCGGTGCCGAAATCGTCCAGCGACAGGCGCACGCCGCTGGCCTGCAACTGACGCAGATTGGCCAGCACCGCCGGTGCGTTGGACAGCATGACGCTCTCGGTCATCTCCAGCGCCAGGTCGCTGGGAGCCAGCGCATGCGCGCTCAGCAGCTGCGCCACGCGTGCGGGCAGCTGCGCGTCGGCGAAGTTGCTGGCCGACAGGTTGACCGCCACGCGCGGCACCCGCACGCCGCGCAGGCGCCAGTCGGCCATCTGCCGACAGGCCTGGCGCAGCACCCAGTGGCCGAGCTCGTCGATCAGCCCGCATTCCTCGGCCATCGGCACGAAGCGCGCCGGCGAGATGTCGCCCAGATGCGGGTGCTGCCAGCGCAACAGCGCTTCCACACCGTACAGCGGGTAGGGCGGCTGGCTGTGCAGTTGCGGCTGGTAGTGCAACTGCAGCTGGTCGCGGCGCAGCGCCTCGCGCAGCGCGGTCTCCATCGCCACGCGTTCCTGCGCCATGCGGTTCATGTCGGCGCTGAAGAAGCGGAAGCTGCCGCCGCCCTCGTGCTTGGCCCGGTACATGGCCAGGTCGGCATGGCGCAGCAGGGTCTCGATGTCGCGGCCGTCGTCGGGGAACATCGCCACGCCGATGCTGGCGCTGGGGTGCAGGGTCACGTGGCCGACCACCAGCGGCTCGGCCAGCGCCAGCAACAGGCGCTCGGCCACGCCGGCGGCCTGCTCGGCGCCGCATTGCGGCAGCATCAGCACGAACTCGTCGCCGGCCTGGCGGCCGATCAGGTCGGCCACGCCCAGGATCTCGCCCAGGCGCCGCGCGATGTCCCGCAGCAGGCCGTCGCCGGCGGCATGGCCCTGGGTCTCGTTGACGCGCTTGAAGCGGTCGATGTCGACGAACAGGATCGCCACCGGAAACTCGTGGTACTCGGCGGCGGCCAGCGCCTGCTCGGCGCGGGCGCTGAACATCACCCGGTTGGGCAGGCCGGTCAACGAATCGTAGAACGCCAGCTGGTGCACGCGCGCCTTGGTCTGCTCGCGCTCCAGCGCCAGCGCGCACAGGTGCAGGCACAGTTCGACCAGGCGCAGGTGCCAGGGCTGCGGTTCGCACACCTCGCGGTAGTACAGCGCGAAACTGCCCAGCACGCGCCCGCCGCTGGACTTGATCGGGCTGGCCACGCAGCTGCGCAGGCCGAGCTCGGCCACCAGCGCGCGGTGGTCGGCGAACACCGGATCGGTGGCGGTGTCGCGCACCAGTACCTGCTTGCCGCGCCAGATCGCCGCGCCGCAGGCGCCGGCGGTGGGGCCGATGCGCAGGCGTTCGGCCGCCGCGTTGAACGAGGTCGGCAGGCTCGGCGAGGCCAGCGGGTGCAGCATCCCGTCGCCGTTGACGCTGATGATCGAGGCCACCAGCTGCGGGGCGATGCGCTCGACCTCGCTGCAGATCAGCGCGGCCACGTCGACCAGCGGCTGTTCGCGGACCAGCGCGTCGAGCACGTTCTTGTGCAGGATCTCGTGCATCTTGCTCTGGGTGATGTCGGTGAACGACAGCACGTAGTGCTGGATGCCGCCGTCCTCGTCGGCGATCGGGTTGGCCACGATCGTGGTCCACAGCGGCGAGCCGTCCTTGCGGTAGACCAGCAGATCGGCCTGGTGGCCCTGGCCGCCGACCACGCGTTCGCGGATCTGCCGTATCACCTGCACGTCGCTGCCGGCGCCGGGCAGCACGCTGCTCGGCAGGCGCCCGCGCACCTCGTCGGCGGCGTAGCCGAACATCCGCACGAAGCCGGCATTGACGTAGAGGATGGCCAGTTGCGGGTCGCAGACCACGATCGCGTTGTCGCTGCGGTCCAGCGCCAGCGACAGCAGCCGCGTCTTGGCGTCGCGCTCGCGTTCGGCGCTGATGTCGCGCACGAACACCACGTACAGCGGCGCGCGTTCCTGCGGCACCGTGGTCGCGCTCACCGCCACCCAGCGCTGCACGCCGTCGTTGCCGGGCAGCTGCAGCGCGTGGCTGTCGCCGGGCGCGCAGCTGCCGTCCTGCATGCACCGGGCCAGGAAGTTCGCCCGCGCCTCGTCGGCCACCAGCTCGCCGAACGGACGCCCCAGCACCTGGGCCTGGGTCAACCCCCACAACGCTTCGGCGGTCCGGTTGAAGGCGAGGATGCGCGCGTTCGCGTCGATCACCACCACGCCGTCGGGCGCCTGCTGCAGGCAGCTCAGCAGCGCCTGCTCGGGCGCGGCCAGCGTGGCCAGCGCCGGGGCGGTGATGGCATTGCCCGACGCGATCGGCGTGCGGACGCGGTGCGGCATGGCGTCAGGGCCTGGCCAGGCCGCGCGCGGCGGTCTGGACGGCGGCTGGGACAGTCCGCAAGGACGTGCCCGCGCCCGCGTGCGGCGTCATCACTGGCTCGCTGATCGACATGAGTTCCCCCGTTGTTGCTTGCCCGCGCGCCTGCGCGCGCGTCGCCTACCCAGGTTGCGTCGCCACAGCCTAGCGCGCTTGGCTGGACAACGCGATCAGGCGTTCGGCGATCCGGTCCAGCGGCAGCACTTCCTGCGCGGCGCCGAGCCGGAATGCGGTCCCGGGCATGCCCCAGACCACGCTGGTGGCCTCGTCCTGGACCAGCGTGCTGGCCCCGGCCTGCAGCATTTCCAGCAGGCCGCGCGCGCCGTCGTCGCCCATGCCGGTCAGCACCGCACCGATCGCGTTGGCGCCGGCATTGCGCGCCACCGACTGGAACAGCACGTCCACCGCCGGCTTGTGCCGGTTGACCGGCGGGCCGTCGTCGATCTTGCAGCGCCAGCGGGCGCCGTCGCGCACCACCTGCAGGTGCTTGCCGCCGGGCGGCAGGTAGGCGTGGCCGGGCAGGATCGCTTCGCCCTCGCTGGCCTCGCGCACCGCCATCGCCGAGTGCCGGTTGAGGCGGTCGGCGAAGGCGGTGCTGAAGCCGGCCGGCAGGTGCTGGGTCATCACCACCGCCGGCGCGTCGGCCGGCATGCCTTCCAGCACCACGCGCAGCGCCTCGGTGCCGCCGGCGGAGGCGCCGATCGCGATCAGCCGGTCGGTGGTGCGGAACTTCAGCGTGGACGCGGCGCTGGGCGCCGGCACGCTGCCGCCGGGACGCGGCGCGGCCGGGCGGTCGAGCGCGCGGACCTTGGCCTTGGCCGCGGCCTTGACCTTGCCGACGATCTCCTCGGCGTATTCCTCCAGGCCGCGCGCCACGTCCAGCTTGGGCTTGGAGATGAAGTCGACCGCGCCCAGCGCCAGCGCCTGCAGCGTGGTGTCGGCGCCGCGTTCGGTCAGCGAGGAGATCATCACCACCGGCGTGGGCCGCAGCCGCATCAGGTTCTCCAGGAACGCCAGGCCGTCCATGCGCGGCATTTCCACGTCCAGGGTGATCACGTCCGGATTCAGCCGCTTGATCTTCTCGCGGGCCAGGATCGGATCGGCGGCCGAACCGACCACCTCGATGCCGGGCGCGCGCGACAGGATCTCGGTCAGCATCTGCCGCACGACCGCGGAGTCGTCGACGATCAGGACGCGGCAAGGGATTTCTGCACTCATTCGAACAACTCCACGGCCCCGGTGACCGGGGCTTTGGACAGGCGGGCACGCACCGCCGATTCGGCGGCGGCGACTTCGGCTTCCTCGTGCGCGTGCGGCAGGCGCTGCACGACCACGCGGCCGGTGGCGGGGAAGAACCAGATCTTGCGCGGATGGATCCCGCGCAGGTCCTCGGCCAGCACCGGGATCCGTTCGGCCTTCAGGTAGTTCAGCACGAACTCGGCGTTGCGGGTGCCGACCGGATTGTTGGTGAAGCCCTTGAGCACGTTGCCGCCGCCGAACACCTTGGCCTCCAGGCGGCCGCGGCTGGCGCCGCGCTTGAGCAGGTCGTTGATCAGCACTTCCATCGCGTAGCTGCCGTAGCGCGCCGGCGCGCCGTCGCCGGCCTGTCCGTCGGGCAGCATGAAGTGGTTCATGCCGCCGATCTTCAGCAGCGGATCGCGGATGCAGGCGGCGATGCACGAGCCGAGGATGGTGGTCAGCGCGGTATCGTCGTCCACCACCAGGTACTGGGTCGGCAGCAGCTTGGCGGCGAGGGTCTGGAAGCGGGTGTCGTGGTAACGCATCACCTGCTGGTCCATGGCCATGGACGCGGCGCTCATGCGCGTGCCTTGCCGGCGCGTCGGTACAGGGTACGGCCGCAGGGCTGGATCAGGTCGGCCGCATGCAGGTAGTTCTCCGAATGGCCGGTATAGAGCATGCCTTCGTCGTCCAGGTGCGGGATCAGCCGCGACAGGATGCCGCGCTGGGTCGGCTTGTCGAAATAGATCATCACGTTGCGGCAGAACAGCGCCAGGTACGGGCCGCTGACGTCGTAGCGCGGTTCCAGCAGGTTCAACTGGCGGAACTCGAGCAGGTCGCGCAGCGCCGGCAGCACCCGGCACTGGCCCTCGTTGGCGCCGCTGCCGCGCTGGAAGTACTTGCGCTTCAGCGCCGGGTCCAGGCTGGAGATGCGATCGATCGCGTACACGCCGCGCGAGGCGGTGGCCAGCACCTGGGTGTCCACGTCGGTGGCCAGGATCCGCACCGGCGGGGTCAGCGTGCCGAACGCCTCGCAGGCGGTGATCGCCAGCGAGTACGGCTCCTCGCCGGTGGACGCGGCGCAGGACCAGATCTTCACCGGCGCCGAGGCGGCGTGCTTCTGCAGTTCCTCGCGCAGGCGCTCGAAGTGGTGCGGCTCGCGGAAGAACGAGGTCAGGTTGGTGGTCAGCGCGTTGGTGAACGCCTCCCACTCGTCGCCGCCGTCGCGCTCCAGCCAGTCCAGGTACTCGCGGAACGAGCGCAGGCCCAGCGTGCGCAGGCGCCGCGACAGGCGGCCGTAGACCATGTCGCGCTTGGCCGGCGCCAGCGCGATGCCCGCCTTCTGGTAGATCAGGTCGCAGACCCGCTTGAAATCGCGGTCGCTGAATTCGAAGTCGCGATTGTCGGAACCGGGATGGGGCAGGGAGGACGTTGGAGTGGCCATGGTTCGCAGCGGTGATCGGTCTAACGGGTTATCGGCCGGCGCCGAATGAAATTGACGCCGGGAGGAGACGCGGCCGGCGCCGCCGCCGCCGGATCAGAACTCCTGCCACTGGTCCTCGGCGGCCGCGCCCGCCGCGCTGCGCACGCGCGCGGCCGGGCGCGGCGCGGGCGCCGCCGGCCTGGGCTTGGCCCGGACCGGCGCCGCCGCCAGCGCGGCAGGCGCGGCCTGCACCGGCGCGCTGCCGTGCGGATCGAGCTTGAACTCGGCGATGGTGGCGCTGAGCTGGTTGGCCTGGGTCTGCATCGTGCGCGCCGCGGCGGTGGCTTCCTCGACCAGGGCGGCGTTCTGCTGGGTGGCCTCGTCCATCTGGGTGACGGTCTGGTTGACCTGCTCGATGCCGGCGGACTGCTCCTGCGAGGCGGCGGAGATCTCGCCCATGATGTCGGTGACACGTTGCACCGAGGACACGATCTCGTTCATGGTCTGGCCGGCCTGGCGCACCAGCACCGACCCTTCGGTGACGCGGGTGACCGACTCGTCGATCAGGCCCTTGATCTCCTTCGCTGCATTGGCCGAACGCTGGGCCAGCGTGCGCACTTCGCTGGCGACCACGGCGAAGCCACGGCCCTGCTCGCCGGCGCGCGCCGCTTCCACCGCCGCGTTGAGCGCGAGGATGTTGGTCTGGAAGGCGATGCCGTCGATGACGCTGATGATGTCGGCGATCTTCTTCGAGGACGCCTCGATGCCGCTCATCGTCGCCACCACCTGGCTGACCACCTCGCCGCCCTGCGAAGCGACGGCCGCGGCGCCGACGGCGAGCTGGTTGGCCTGGCGCGCATGGTCGGCGTTCTGCTTGACGGTGGAGGTCAGCTCTTCCATCGAGGCCGCGGTTTCCTCCAGGCTGGCGGCCTGTTGCTCGGTGCGGCGCGACAGGTCGTCGTTGCCGGCAGCGATCTCCGACGAGGCGACGTTGATGCTGGCCGCGGCGGTCTGGATGCGGCCGACGATGGCGGCCAACTGTTCGGCGGTGGCGTTGGCGTCGTCGCGCATCCTCGCGAACACGCCGTTGAACTCGCCGTGCATGCGCACGCTCAGGTCGCCGGCGGCGATGGCCTGCAGCAGCTGCGACAGCTCGCCGAGCGTGTGGTCGCTGACTTCCATCATCGCGTTGAGGTTCTGCACCATCGCGCGGAAGTCGTACTGGAACTGCCCGGCGTCGCCGCGGGCGCTGAAGTCGCCGGCCGCGGCGGCTTCGGCGAGCTGCTTGACCTGCACGTTCATCGCGGTCAGGTTGGCCTTGGCGGTGTCCATCGCCTCGGTCAGCACCGCCTTCTCGCCGGGCAGGCGCTCCATGTCTTCGCTCAGGTCGCCGATCGCGTAGCGCTGGATGATCTGCACCAGGCGCAGCTTCACCGCCACGTGCGAGGCGACCAGGTCGTTGGTCGCCTTGACCATGTGCCCATAGTCGCCGGGGAAGGCGGCCTCGTCCATCCGGTAGCTGATCGTGCCCTGTTCATGGCGCTGCGCCATCTGGTTCTGCGCGTCGATCACCTCGCGGATGCGGCCGCGCATGTCCAGCATGTCGCCCATCAGCTGGCCGATCTCGTCGCTGGAGCGGGCGCGCACGCTGCTGTCCAGTTCGCCGCGGGCGATGGCCTGCGACAGCTGCCGCGCCGCGTCGAGCTGCCGGGCGATGCCGCGCGCGATCAGCCAGCCGATGCCGGACGCGGCCGCGACGGTCAGGGCCAGCAAGGTCAGGATCAGCAGCTTGGTGCGCGCCAGTTGCGCGTTGATGGTGTCCATTTCCTGGTTGAGCTGCGCGACGTTGTAATCGGTCAGCGCCACGATCCGCTCGAACAGTTCGCGCCGCTGCGGCCGCGACTGCTTGTCGGAGATGGCCTGGGCGCCGGCGACGTCGCCGGCACGCAGGGCATCGCCCATCTGGCTGTTGCTGCTCAGGTACGCGTCCAGCTTTTCCTTGACTCCGGCGTACATCTGCGCCTGCTGCTTCTGCTGCATCACCCGTTCGATGATGACCTGGTTCTTGGCCACTTCGGTGCGCACCTTCTGCATGCGCTTGAAGTAGTCGGCCACCGCCTCCGGGTCGCCGGCGCGCGCGATCTGCGCCAGTTCGTAGGTGCGGAACTCGCCCAGCTGCGCGCGGACCTCGGCCAGCGCCTGGGTGGCCGGCACCCAGTCGACCTCGATGCGCCGCAGTTCGGTCATCGCCAAGGTGGTCCGCGAATAGGTGAACACGCCCAGGACCACGGTCAGCAGCGTGGTCAGCGCGAATGCGAAGATCAGCTTGTCGCGGATTTTCAATTGCTTGAAGAAGTTCATTGACGTTTCCGTGCGGACGGGATGGCCGAAGAAGATGACGATGCGGTGCGGCTGCCGGGCTAGCGCGCGGCGTAGGTGCGCGCAGCGGCCTCCGCTTCCAGTGCGCGCCGGGCGTTGATGTGGTCCAGTTCCAGCAGGTCGGCGAACAGGGCTCGGCGCAGCGGCAGCGCCTGCTGCGTGGACAGCCGGCTGGCGCGGTCGCGGTCGCCGGCATGCACCGCGGCGCTGAGCTGCCCATGCAAGTGCAGGTAGGCGTCCAGCTCGGCCTGGACCTGGGCGAAGCGGCGGCCTTCCTCGCCGCTGGGCGCCGTGGCGCTGTACAGCGCCAGTTGCTTGCGCGCGCCGCGCAGCGACTGCGCGATGCGCCGGTCGTAGTCGGCCACTTCCGCGGCATTGCCGGTCGCGGCGATCAGCGACAGCTGGTACAGCCGCAGTTCCGCCAGATGCGCACGCAGTTCGCGCAATGCCATGGCCGAGGGCGCCTGTTGGGTCTGCAGGCGCAGCAGGTGATCGCGCGAGGCATCGACCGTGCGGGTGCTCAGCTGCGCCACCGCGATCACCGCGGCGCAGCCGAGCAGGCACAGCAGCGAGGCGAGCAGGGACGATTTCAGATCGGTGTAGCGTGGCATCTCATGCTCCCGAAGCGAAGGCGGTGACGCCATGGACCGCAAGGAAGTGCGTTCATGCGTCGTTAACTAGATATCGACGGCGAAGCGCGTCGCTTGAGCCGTCTCGTCCAGTGCGTCCATGCAATTGGGATGCCAATACGGTTCCCAGCCGCGGGAACCGACCGGGTCAGAATTCCGCCCAGTCCGTTTCGACCGCCGCCGCGCGCGTGCCTGGCGCCCGCACGGCGGGCCGGGCCGGCTTGGCCGCGGCAGCAGGCCGCGACGGGCCGCGCACGGGCACGGCCGTCGCGGCACGCGTCGGCGCGGCCACGGCAGCGCCGGACGCAGTGCCGAGCCGGAATACCGCCGCGGCCTCGCCCAGTCGGCGGGCTTCCTCCTCCAGCGCTCGCGCCGATGCGCTGGCTTCCTCGACCAGGGCGGCGTTCTGCTGGGTGGCCTCGTCCATCTGGGTGACGGTCTGGTTGACCTGCTCGATGCCGGCGGACTGTTCCTGCGAGGCGGCGGAGATCTCGCCCATGATGTCGGTGACGCGCTGCACCGAGGACACGATCTCGCTCATGGTCTGGCCGGCCTTGCCGACCAGTGCCGAGCCCTCGCTGACGCGGGTGACGGACTCGTCGATCAGGCCCTTGATCTCCTTGGCGGCATTGGCCGAACGCTGGGCCAGGGTGCGCACCTCCGAGGCGACGACCGCGAAGCCGCGGCCCTGCTCGCCGGCGCGCGCCGCTTCCACCGCGGCGTTGAGCGCCAGGATGTTGGTCTGGAAGGCGATGCCGTCGATCACCGAGATGATGTCGGCGATCTTCTTGGACGAGGTCTCGATGCCGCTCATCGTGGTCACTACCTGGCTGACCACCTCGCCGCCCTGCGAAGCGACGGCCGCGGCGCCGACGGCGAGCTGGTTGGCTTGGCGCGCGTGTTCGGCGTTCTGCTTGACGGTGGAGGTCAGTTCCTCCATCGACGCGGCGGTTTCCTCCAGGCTGGCGGCCTGCTGCTCGGTACGCCGCGACAGGTCGTCGTTGCCGGCGGCGATCTCGGTGGTCGCGGTATTGATGCTCAGCGCCGCCGACTGGATGCGGCCGACGATGTCGGCGAGTTGATCGGCGGTGGCGTTGGCATCGTCGCGCATCTTGGCGAACACGCCGTTGAACTCGCCGTGCATGCGCGCGCCCAGGTCGCCGGCGGCGATGGCCTGCAGCAGCGCGGAGAGCTTGCCGAGGTTGCGGTCGCTGACCTCCATCATCGCGTTGAGATCCTGCACCATCAGCCGGAAATCGTGCTGGAAGTGGTCGGCATCGCCGCGGGCGCTGAAATCGCCGGCCGCCGCCGCGGCGGCCAGGCGCTTGATCTCGGTGTTGATCGCCAGCAGGCTGGCCTTGGCCGCGTCCATCGACTGGTGCAGCACCGCGCGGCTGCCGGGCAGGCGCCGGGCGTCGCGGCGCAGGTCGCCGTTGGCGTATTCGTTGAGCACCGCGATCGCATCGACGATCGCGTCCAGGTGCTCGAACATCATCGTGTTGATGCCCTGGCTCAGCTCGCCGTACACGCCGGGGAAGTCCTGCGGCATGCGGTGCGCCATGTCCTTGTCCGCATGCAGCAGCGCCATCTTCGCCGTCTCGCTGGAGAAACGCTCCAGCATCTGGATCATCTCGGCGGTGGCACGCAGCATCTGCCCGGTCTCGTCGCGCCCGGGATTGTCGATGCGCACGCTCAGGTCGCCCCGGGACACCGCGCGGATCGCCTGCAGCGTGCGCGCGACCGGCACCAGCACCGAGCTGCCGATCAGCCAGTTGATGCCGAAGGTGATCAGCACCAGCACGCCGCCGGCCACGGTCATCACGCCGGTGAACAGCAGCGCCTGCGCCTGCACGTCGTCCATGTACACGCCGGTGCCGATGACCCAGTTCCAGGGCTTGAACGGGGCGTTGTAGGACACCTTCTCCACCGGCTTGTCGTTGCCGGGCTTGGGCCACAGATAGTCCACGTAGCCGCCGCCGCCAGCCGCCGCCGCGGCGAACTGGCGGAAGATCGGCTTGCCGTCGGCGCTGAGCACGCCGCCGATGTCCTTGCCGACCAGGTCGTGCCGGGTCGGGTGCATCAGCATGGTCGGGTGCATGTCGTGCACGTAGAAGTAGTCCACGCCGTCGCGGGCGCGCATCGATTCGAGCGTGGCCAGCGCGGTGCGTTGCGCATCGGCCAGCGGCATCTGCCCGGCGTCGGCCTTGGCCGCATAGGCCTGCACCACGCCCAGCGCCAGTTCGATCTGGCTTTTCAGCGCCTGCTCGCGGGTGTTGCGGATATCCACGTATTGCATCCGCGCGGCGATGATCGCCAGCAGCACGATCCCGCCGCCGAGCAGCAGGGTTTGCCAGACGAACTTGCGGCGCAGCGGAAGATCCGACAGGCGGGCAACGAGCGACGTATACGACATGAGGGAGGCCTTCGAGTTGTCTCGAAAGTCTTAACGGCGCAGATGTGACAAAGTTGAGACATGCACCGCATCGGTGCTGAACGCGCGGCCCTGGCCGGCGTCGTGGATGCACCGCAAAAAAATCCCCGGCGCGGGGCCGGGGATCGGAAGTGCCGCAAGGCCGCCGTCGCCGGCGCCTCAGAACTCCTGCCAGTCCGAATCGGCCAGGGCCGGTTCGGACTTCTTGCTGCGCGCGGCCGGGGCCGGCTTGCTCGACGCCACCGCGACCGGCTTTTTCGCCGCCGGCCGGATCGGGTGCACCTGCGCCTGCACCGGCTTGGCCACCGGCGCGCTGGCCGTGGACTGCTCCAGGCGGAAGATCGAGACCGCCTCGGTCAGCTGGCCTGCCTGCTCTTCCATCGAGCGTGCGGCGGCGGTCGCTTCCTCGACCAGCGCGGCGTTCTGCTGGGTGGTCTCGTCCATCTGGGTGACGGTCTGGTTGACCTGCTCGATGCCGGCCGACTGCTCCTGCGAGGCCGCGGCGATCTCGCTCATGATGTCGGTGACGCGCTGCACCGAGGACACGATCTCGCTCATGGTCTGGCCGGCCTGGCGCACAAGCGCCGAACCGTTGGCGACCTGGCCGACCGAGGCGTCGATCAGGCCCTTGATCTCCTTGGCGGCGTTGGCCGAGCGTTGGGCGAGGGTACGCACTTCCGAGGCGACGACCGCGAAGCCGCGGCCCTGCTCGCCGGCGCGCGCCGCTTCCACCGCGGCGTTGAGCGCCAGGATGTTGGTCTGGAAGGCGATGCCGTCGATGACGCTGATGATGTCGGCGATCTTCTTGGAGGAGGTCTCGATGCCGCTCATCGTGGTCACTACCTGGCCGACCACCTCGCCGCCCTGCGAGGCGACTGCCGCCGCGCCGACCGCCAGCTGATTGGCCTGGCGCGCATGCTCGGCGTTCTGCTTGACGGTGGAGGTCAGCTCCTCCATCGAGGCCGCGGTCTCTTCCAGGTTCGCCGCCTGCTGCTCGGTGCGGCGCGACAGGTCGTCGTTGCCGGCGGCGATCTCGCCGGCGGCGGCGTTGATGCTGAGCGCCGCGGTCTGGATCCGGCCGACGATGGCGGCCAGCTGCTCGGCGGTGGCGTTGGCGTCGTCGCGCATGGTCGCGAACACGCCGTTGAACTCGCCGTGCATGCGCGCGGTGAGGTCGCCATGCGACAGCGCGGTCAGCAGCTTGGAGACTTCGCCGATGCTGTCGCCGTTGGCCTGCAGCAGGCCGTTGAGCTGCTGCGCCAGTTGCAGGAAGAAGCCGTGCTTGCCGTCGGTGGCCACGCGCCCGGACAGGTCGCCGTCGGCGGCGGCCTGCACGATCCTGGCCACTTCCTCTTCGACCTGGGCCTCGAGGGTGCGGTCGCGCGATTCGCAGACGAAGCCGACATGGTTGCCGTGCACGTCGCGGATGCTGGAGACGATCTGGGCGATGCGGGCATGGCCGTAGGCCATCTCGCGCTCGGCGATGCCCTGCTTCTCGATCGCGGCGATGGTCCGGGTATCGATCTGGTTGCCGTGTTCCAGCACCGACAGTGAGGAGCCGACCAGCGGCATGCTCGAATCGAAGGCGGGGGCGACGCTGTGGATCTGGTCGGCGTACTTGTCGACGATGCCCTGCATCGACGGGTTCGCGTAGACGATGGTGTAGTCCAGGTCGGCGATGTACATGCCGGTGGAGGAGTTGTCCAGCGCGGTGCGGATGCGCAGGTTCTCGGCGGCCACCGCCGCGTCGCGCTCGGTGCGCTCGCGCAGGTCCTGCTGCATGCGCTTGAGCGCCTGCATCAGTTCGCCGATCTCGTCCTTGCCGCTGGCGTCGATGTGGCCATCGAGCTTGCCGCCGGCCACTTCGTTGGCGATCTTGACCGCGCTGCCCACGTTGTTGCGCAGCATGCGCCCGAACAGCCAGGCCAGCCCCACGGCGCCGACGGTGCCGATCAGCACGCAGACCAGCAGCATGGCCGATGCCTTGCTGTAGGTGCTGCCGGCGGCGGCTGCGGCGACCTTCGCCTGGCGATCGTTCTCGGCGATCAGGTCGACCACGTCGGCGACGACCTTGTTGTGCAGGGTGCGGGTCTCGCCGGTGAAGGTGTCGATCGCATCGTCGTGCAGTTCCAGCTGCAGCATCTCCTCAACGGACTGGTAGGAGGCGGTCGCCTTCTTCCAGTCGGCCGCGGTGCGCTCGTAGATCGCGCGCTCCTGCGGGCTGCCGATCATCGGCGGATAGGTGGCGATGATCTCGTCCATCCGCTTGTGCAACGCGAGCTTGCGCGTTTCGGCTTCCTTCTTGACCGCATCGCTGCTGCGGATCAGGCTCTGGTAGGCCGCGCTGCGGTACTCGCCCAGGATGCCGCGCATCTCGCCGTTGATGCGCACGCTGGGCACCACCTGCCTGGACACGTTGTCGGCCACGCCATTGAGTGCGTGCAGGCCGTTGTAGGCCGCCAGTCCCTGCACCAGCATGATGGCGAGTACCAGGCCGAATGCCAGCATCAGCTTCGGCATCAGCTTCAGATTCTTTATCCATTCCATGAACGCATTTCCCCTTGGTTCGACGACGTCGGCAAAGCACGGAAACACAAAAGCGCCGCCATGCCGGGAGCGCGAAGGCGCCCGGCGCGGCGGCGCTCCGGTCTTACTTGATCGTGGCCAGCTTCAGGCTGGACGGCGCGCTGACCTGGATCTCGGCGCGCGAGCTGTCGCGTTCGATCTTGCCGATCACGCACACGTCCTTGCCTTCCAGGGTTTCCGGCGCGAAGCCGAACTTGCCGCGGTCGGCGCCGGCGATGCGCGCGGAGAAGGTGTGGCGGGGGAACATGCCGCCCATGTACAGGAAGGTCGGCTCGCCTTCGGAGTTCTGCGCGTACTTGGCCTTTTCGACCTTGCCGCAGACCATGCCGTCCTTGCCGACGAAACGGGACGCCATTTCCGGCGGGATCATCTGCTGCGACTGGGCGAAGGCACTCGGGCTGGCGGCAAGCAGCAGGACCAGCAGCAGGGGGAAGTTCGGCTTCATGGGGGACAACTCCTTAGGGATGGGCAAATGGTCGGCCCGGTGCTGCGTCGGGCCACGTATCAGCTATCGGCGCGGTAACGACTAACTTGATCGTTGCAAGTGATAAGCAGTTCGCATTTCCGAAAAAAAACCCGCCGGTGAGCGGCGGGTCGGGAGTGCGTGCCGCGGCGCGCGCGGCTCACGAAGCTCAGGCGGCTTCGTCGACGTGCGCGTGCTGGCTCAGGTCGGCGCTGTCGAGCAGCGTCTCGATGTCCAGCAGGATCAGCATCTTGTCGTCCTGGGTGCCGATGCCGGAGATGAAGCGGGTGTCCACCGCGGCGCCGAATTCGGGGGTCGGCCGGATCTGCTCCTCGTTGAGCGGGATCACGTCGGAGACGCTGTCCACGACGATGCCGACCACGCGGTCCTCGACGTTGAGCACGATCATCACGGTGAAGGCGTCGTAGCGCGCTTCCTTCAGCCGCAGCTTCAGGCGCAGGTCGATCACCGGCACGATGGTGCCGCGCAGGTTGATCACGCCCTTGATGTACTCCGGGGCGTCCGGGACCCGGGTGACCGAGTCGTAGCCACGGATCTCCTGCACCTTCAGGATGTCGACGCCGTAATGCTCTTCGCCGAGGGTGAAGCTGAGGAATTCGCCGCCGGTGGCGCCGGAGGCGGAGGTGTTCTTGTCGTTCATCGTGTGCTCCTGGTGCGCACGGGATTGCGGAGGGAAGGCGGGAAGGGGAAAGCGCGGCTCATGCACAAGATCGGCGTGCGGGCCGGGAACTTTAGCGGCCCGGGCAAGGGACGGCTCACGACAGCACGCCGCTCTTGCGGGCGCTGCGCTGGCGTTCGATGCGGAAGATGTAGCGCTGGATCGCCGCGTCGGCGCCGCGCGGCAGGTCGGCGAAGCGCAGCCCCACCCGCAGCGTCTCCTGGCCGTTGGCCAGCTTGTGCACGTGCGTGTTGCAGACCTGCAAGGTCAACGGAATCGCGTCGGCGTCGGGCAGCTGCAGCACGCAGCGCGGGTAGCTCTGCTGGTTCTGCGGCAATGGCTGGCCCGGGACCAGCGCCACCGCCACGCCGCCGGCGCTGATGTCGATGACCCGCAACACCAGCTCGGCGGGCGGACTGGCATCGTCCAGCCGCAGGATGCACATCGGCGATTCGGTGATCGGCGTCTCCAGGCGGAAATGCTCACGGCGCTGCAGGTAGTACAGCGCGTCGGGCAGCGCGGCGCGCAGGCCGCTCACGCCGCCGCTGTGCACCCGCTCCAGGCCGGTGATGCGGAAGCGCAGCCGGACCTTGTCCAGCTGCGCGAAGCACAGCAGGTACTCGGCCTGCTCGGCCAGGCGGTTGTTGGCCTCGTTGACGCTCAGGTCCAGCAGCAGGGCGTGCTCGTCCAGTTCCAGCAGCGCGGTCGAGAACGCGTGGTCGCGGCCGCCCGGATGCGCGCTGACCTGGGAGCGCTGGTTGATCAGCGATTGCAGCAATTGCCGGATCTGGCGCGCGTTGGTCAGCAGGAAGCGGTCGTCCTGTTCCGTCGCCTCGTGCGGGGACGGTGTGGTGGAGTCGCTGGAAATGCCTTCGGCCATAGTGGGCAATAAGGGTGGTGGAATGGGACGGGGCGGCGCATTTCACCCCGTCCCACGAACCCTATCGGCCGTGCCGGGCTTTTTTGTAGCCTGGATGCAACATGGCGACGTTGCCTGCGGCGCCGGCCGGCGGCCGCTGCTCCAGGGTGAACGAGGCGACCGCGCGCGCCAGCGCGCCCGCCTGGCTCTCCATCGAGCGGGCGCTGGCGGTGGCTTCCTCGACCAGGGCGGCGTTCTGTTGGGTGGCCTCGTCCATCTGGGTGACGGTCTGGTTGACCTGCTCGATGCCGGCGGACTGTTCCTGCGAGGCGGCGGAGATCTCGCCCATGATGTCGGTGACGCGCTGCACCGAGGCCACGATCTCCTGCATGGTCTGGCCGGCGCGATCGACCAGCGCCGAGCCTTCGGCGACCCGGCCGACCGAGTCGTCGATCAGGCCCTTGATCTCCTTGGCGGCGTTGGCCGAGCGCTGGGCGAGGGTACGTACCTCCGAGGCGACCACGGCGAAGCCGCGGCCCTGTTCGCCGGCACGGGCCGCTTCCACCGCCGCGTTCAGGGCCAGGATGTTGGTCTGGAAGGCGATGCCGTCGATCACCGAGATGATGTCGGCGATCTTCCTGGAGGAGGTCTCGATGCCGCTCATCGTGGACACCACCTGGCTGACCACCTCGCCGCCCTGCGAGGCGACGGCCGCGGCGCCGACGGCGAGCTGATTGGCCTGGCGCGCATGCTCGGCGTTCTGCTTGACCGTGGCGGTCAGTTCTTCCATCGACGCGGCGGTCTCCTCCAGGCTGGCGGCCTGCTGCTCGGTGCGCCGCGACAGGTCGTCGTTGCCGGCCGCGATCTCGCCGGCGGCGGTGTTGATCTCGTCCGAGGCGCCCTGGATCTGGCGCACGATCGTGGCCAGCTGTTCGGCGGTGGTGTTGGCATGGTCCTTCATGCCGGCGTAGACGCCCTGCAGGTCGGCGTCGATGCGGGTGGACAGGTCGCCCTCGGCCAGCGCCTGCAGCATGTGCTGGATGTGCGCCAGGCCGGAGGAACTGGCTTCCAGCAGCGCATTGATCTGTTCGGCCAGCTGCAGCAGGAAGCCCTGCTTGTCGTCCAGGCGCACGCGGCCGCCGAGGTCGCCGGCGACCGCGCTGCGCACGATGCCGGCGATTTCCTCTTCCACCGCCACTTCGTCGGTGCGGTCGGCCCATTCCACGACGAAGCCGAGGCGCTGGCCGTCGCCGTCGATCACCGGGTTGACGATCAGGCGCATGGTGTGGCCGCCGACGCGGATCTGCGCACGGTAGGTGCCCTTCAGCTCGGCCAGCAGCCGCGCCTGGTGCTCGGGATGGCGGTGGAACACGTCGATGCTGTTGCCGATCAGGGTCTGCACGTCGAACTGCGGCAGGTCGCGGCGCAGGTCGTCCTGCACGTCGCCGAGCATCTGCAGCAGCGGGCGGTTGACGTAGACGATGCGGCGCTCGGCGTCGGCGATCATCACGTTGGTGCTGACGTCGTCCAGCGCGGTGCGCACGCGCAGGTTCTCCGCGGCCACCACGCGCTCGGTGCGCAGCCGCTCGCGCAGGTCGTCGCGCATGCGGCGCATGCCGTGCAGCAGCCGGCTCACGTCGTCCTGGCCCGTGCCGACCTCGATGTGGCCCTCCAGGCGCCCGGCGGCGATGTCGTCGGCGACCTGTTCGACCACCGCCAGCGGGCGCGACACCATGCGCCGCGCCAGCACGAACACCAGCGCCGCGCAGCCGGCCAGCATCAGCGCGGAGAACAGCAGGATGTTGCGCATCAAGGCGTGCAGCGGCGCCTCGATGGCGCTGCGCGACTGCACGCCGAGCAGGACCCATTGCCATGGCTGGTAGGCCTGCGCGGTGACCAGGAACGGCGCGGCCGGCGCGCCGGCACCGGCGTCGCGCTTGAGGTGCAGCGTCGCGCTGGCCTGCTGGCCCTGCAGCAACGCCTGCAGCAACGGCTTGTCCGCGTCCACGACCAGGTCCTCGATGCCGGCGGCCTTGGCCGTGGGATGGGTGAGCAGGCGCCCGCGCCGCGCCGGATGCACGTCGACCGCGATGAAGTGGCCGTCTTCGCCGATGCGCGTGCTGCGCAGGCGCTCCTGCAGCGCGGCCAGGCCCTGGGTGTAGTCGCGGCCGACGAACAGCGCGCCGACCAGTTCGCCCTGCGCGTTGCGCAGCGGCTGGTAGTGGGTCATGTAGTCGTTGCCGAACAGGTGCGCCGGGCCGGTGTAGGCCTGGTTCCGCTGCAGCAGCGCATAGGCCGGATGCGCATGGTCCAGGACGGTGCCGATCACGCGCGCGCCGGCCTGGTCGTGCAGCGAGGTCGCGATCCGCACCAGGTCGTCGCCGCTGCGCGCGAACACGGTCGCCACCCCGCCGCTGGCCTTGGCGAAGTGGTCCACCGAGGCGAAGTCGAGGTTCAGCACGTGCGTGCCGAGGCGCAGCGTCGGTGTCTGCACGTCGCCGATCTGCACCGTCTCGGCGGGCTCCAGCTGCGGCTCGCCGGCGGGCAGCATCGTCGCGAACAGCTGCCCCATCCGCTCGGTTTCTTCGCTCAGCACCCGGTCGTACATTCCCACCGACTGGTTCATCAGCGCAGTGGCCGACGCGATCTCCTCCAGCGCCTGGGTCTCATGGCTGGCGGCGGACTGGCGGTAGATCAGGGTAGCGAGCAGGACCAGCGCCACGCTGACCGCAACGGTGAGCAGCGCGGACAGCTTGGTGCCGACCGAGAGATGGCTGAAATTTTTCATGGGGGCCTTGGGGAACGGAACGGCGCGCCGGCGTGACGGGCGCGTGAATTCCCTATCGGCAGCGATCATGAAAAATTGATTGGCGTCATCAGTGGTTGTCCGCTTTTTCGACGACGATCGCAGATGACCCGGGACATTGAGGACAGAACCAAGGACAGCGCCCCGGATGGCGACCGATCGGATCCCGCGAACTGCCGCCTTCGGCCCCGCCTCCGGCCTGTCTTCACCCATGCCACGCCTCGCGCAGCCGCCATGCCGAAGCGGCATGGCGGCAGCAGCGTCAGAACTCCTGCCAGCTGGCGTCGCCGGCGCTGGTCGCGCGCTCGGGCGCGGTGCGCACGCCGCGGGTCGCCGCTGCCACCTGTGCCCGGACCACGGCGGCCACGTCCGGTGCGCCGGGCGCAGGGCGACGCGCCGTCGCGGAGTGCCCGTCGATCTTGAAGATCGCGACGGTGTCGTTGAGCTGGCGCGCCTGTTCCTCCATCGCGCGCGCCGCGGCGGTGGCTTCCTCGACCAGGGCGGCGTTCTGCTGGGTGGCTTCGTCCATCTGGGTGACGGTCTGGTTGACCTGCTCGATGCCGGCGGACTGCTCCTGCGAGGCGGCGGAGATCTCGCCCATGATGTCGGTCACGCGCTGCACCGAGGCCACGATCTCCTGCATGGTCTGGCCGGCGCGGTCGACCAGCGCCGAGCCTTCGGCGACCCGGCCGACCGAGTCGTCGATCAGGCCCTTGATCTCCTTGGCGGCATTGGCCGAACGCTGGGCCAGGGTGCGCACCTCCGAGGCGACCACGGCGAAGCCGCGGCCCTGCTCGCCGGCACGGGCCGCTTCCACCGCGGCGTTGAGCGCCAGGATGTTGGTCTGGAAGGCGATGCCGTCGATCACCGAGATGATGTCGGCGATCTTCTTGGACGAGGTTTCGATGCCGCTCATCGTGGTCACCACCTGGCTGACCACGTCGCCGCCCTGCGAGGCGACAGTCGCCGCACCGACGGCCAGCTGATTGGCCTGGCGCGCATGCTCGGCGTTCTGCTTGACCGTGGCGGTCAGCTCTTCCATCGACGCGGCGGTTTCCTCCAGGCTGGCGGCCTGCTGCTCGGTGCGCCGCGACAGGTCGTCGTTGCCCGCGGCGATCTCGCCGGCGGCGGTGTTGATCGCATCCGAGGCGCCCTGGATCTGGCGCACGATCGCCGCCAGCTGGGTCGCGGTGGCGTTGGCGTCGTCGCGGATCCGGGCGAACACGCCATGCAGGTCGCCGTCCATGCGCGCGGTGAGGTCGCCCTGCGACAGCGCCGACAGCAGCCGGGACACGCGCGCCAGGCCGTCGGCGTTGTTGTCCAGCAGCGTATTGAGCTGCTGCGCCAGCAACAGGAAGAAGCCCTGCTTGCCGTCCAGGCCGATGCGGCTGTCGAGGTCGCCGGCGGCGGCCGCGCGCACGATCTGGGTCACTTCCTCTTCCACGTGGATCTCGTCGGTGCGGTCGGCCCACTCCACGACGAAGCCCTGGCGCTCGGACGCGCTGCTGACGATCGGGTTGATGATCAGGCGCATGGTGCGCCCGCCCACCCGGATCTGCGCGGTATGGGTCTGCTGCAGCGCCGCCAGCAGCTTGGCCTGGTGCTCGGGCCGCTTGTGGAAGACGTCGATGTTGCGTCCCAACAGGGTGTCCGCATCGAAGCCGGGAAGCTCGCGGCGCAGGTCGTCCTGCGCCGCCGACAGCATGCGCGCCAGCGGCTTGTTGACGTAGACGATGTTGCGCCCGGCGTCGGCGATCATCACGTTGGCGGTGACGTTGTCCAGGGCGGTGCGGATGCGCAGGCTCTCGCGCTGCACCTCCGCTTCCTGTTCGCGGCTGCTCAGCAACTGCTCGCTGGCCACGACCAGGGTGTGGGCGATCGAGCCTTCCGGCAGGGCCAGGCCGCGGATCGAGGCCGGCAGCGGTTGCTGGTGGGCCATGGCGCGCGCCAGCAGCGCCAGGTCGCGCGGGTCATGGCCCACGTCCAGCAGCTGCTTGCGCATCTGCACGGCCATCGCCACCAGGATGCCGGCTTCGACCACCACGTAGCCCGCGTGGATGGCCAGGATGCCGATCCCGGCGTCGGCCGCGAACGCCCGCAGCGGCAGGCCGCGATGCTGCAGCCAGAAGAACAGCAGGTGATGCACGGCGATGGCCGCCGAGGCGACCACGATCGGCCGCCAGTCGCGGTAGTACAGCAGCAGCGCGATCAGCACGATCACGCCGAAGTGGATCTCGGTCATGCCGCCGGCCTGCTGGATCAGCACCGCGGCCAGCACCATCAGGCCCAGCGCCACGGTGCAGCGGCTCAGCAGGGTGCCCGGATAGAGCTTCACCTGCAGGGCGACGACCGCCAGGGTCGGCAGCGTCACCGCCAGCCACGGCGCCCACACGCCCTGGCGCCAGGCGGCGGCGAGGCTGACGAGGCCGGCGAACGCGGCCACCGCCAGGAACAGCCGGTCGGCCTCCGCTGCCAGTTTCTGCAGATAGACGTAGCGCTCTTTGCCTACGAGGAAGCTTCCCTGGGTGTTGGACGCGCTCATGCGGATGATTCCTTGGGGCATGCACAGTGGGTGAGGAGGACCAGCGGCGATGCGTTGCCGGCCGCGAGCAGGCGCGGGACCAGCGATGCGGCGGGAATGGCGCTGCCGCAGCCTTCGATGCGCGACGGACCGGCGTAGACCAGGCGCGCGTCGGCATCCAGCACGATCAGCGCGTACGGCAGCGCCTTGGGCGCCGGCCGGTCGCGCAGGTCGACGGTGAGCAGGCCCGGCAGCGCGGAGGCGGGGCCGCGGGGCTCGCAGCCGCAGCCGGGCACGCGCAGCTGGAACGCTACGGCCTGGCCGCGCGCCGGCATGGCCGACACGAAGGCCTGCAATTGCCGGCCGATGGCGTCGGCGCTGGCCGTGGCCGGCGGCTTGCCGAGGAACACCAGGCTGGCGCCCGACCAGGCCGCCCACAAGGCGAGCAACAGCAGGCCGATCGGCAGCGGCGACGGTGGTCGCGGGCGATTCGCCTCGGCGCTGGTGGCATCGTGCATCGGCATCCTGGCGGGCACTGCGCCGGCAATCACCGGCTCTTCACGTTATCGACGGGTGAAGGCGAGGCTTTAGCGCCGATGACGCGATTGCCCGCGACCGTGGTGACCGGCCTTGGGGAAGTCCCGATCCGGATGCCGAGAGGACGAGAGGGGCTGGCGATATGCCATCGGTATCCGCGCCGCTACCGCCCCCGAGCGCCGCACAAACGGCATCGGCCGCGGAGACGCTCCGCGGCCGATGCCGGTCGACGCAGTGGCTGGTGCCGTCAGAACTCGTGCCACTGCGCCTCGGCCACCGCGGCATTGCCGTGGCTGGCCCGCGCCGGTTGCGGCTTGCGCTTGGTCGCCGCGGACGGCGCGCTCGCCGGTGACTTGGACGCCGGGGCAGGGTGGGACCGCTGCGGCGCCACGGCAGGCGTGGCGTCGATCTTGAACAGGGCGACGGTCTCGGTCAGCTGCCCGGCCTGTTCGGCCATCGCGCGCGCCGCGGCGGTGGCTTCCTCGACCAGGGCGGCGTTCTGCTGGGTGGCCTCGTCCATCTGGGTGACGGTCTGGTTGACCTGTTCGATGCCGGCGTATTGCTCCTGCGAGGCGGCGGAGATCTCGCCCATGATGTCGGTGACGCGTTGCACCGAGGACACGATCTCCTGCATGGTCTGACCGGCCTTGCCGACCAAGGCCGAGCCCTCGCTGACGCGGGTGACGGACTCGTCGATCAGGCCCTTGATCTCCTTGGCGGCATTCGCCGAGCGTTGGGCGAGGGTACGCACCTCGCTGGCAACCACGGCGAAGCCGCGGCCCTGTTCGCCGGCACGGGCTGCTTCCACCGCGGCGTTGAGCGCCAGGATATTGGTCTGGAAGGCGATGCCGTCGATCACCGAGATGATATCGGCGATCTTCTTGGAAGAGGTTTCGATGCCGCTCATCGTGGTCACCACCTGGCTGACCACGTCGCCGCCCTGCGAGGCGACCGAAGCGGCGCCGACCGCCAGCTGATTGGCCTGGCGCGCGTGCTCGGCGTTCTGCTTGACGGTGGAGGTCAGTTCCTCCATCGAGGCGGCGGTTTCTTCCAGGCTGGCGGCCTGCTGCTCGGTGCGGCGCGACAGGTCGTCGTTGCCGGTGGCGATCTCGCCGGACGCGGCATTGATGCTGGCCGCCGCGATCTGGATGCGGCCGACGATGGCGGCCAACTGCTCGGCGGTCGCATTGGCGTCGTCGCGCATGGTCGCGAACACGCCCTGGAACTCGCCGTGCATGCGCGCGGTCAGGTCGCCGGCGGCGATGGCCTGCAGCAGCTTGGACAGTGCGTCGAGGTTGCCGTCGGCGGTGGCCATCAACTGGTTGAGGCTCTCGACCATGGCGCGGAAGTCGTATTGGAAGCGCTGCGCATCGCCGCGCACGCTGAAGTCGCCGGCCGCGGCGGCGGAGGCGAGCTGGCTGATCTGGCCGTTCATCGCGCTCAGGTTCTGCTTGACCGTGTCCATGGTCTCGGTCAGCACCGCCTTCTCGCCGGGCAGGCGGTCCATGTCTTCGCTGAGGTCGCCGATCGCATAGCGGCCCATGATCTGTGCCAGGCGCAGCTTGACCGCGATATGGGAACCGGCCAGTTCGTTGCTGTCGTGCACCATGCGGCCGTATTCGCCGGGGAATGCCTTGGCGTCCATGCGGTAGCTGATCTGGCCGGCGTCGTGGCGTTGCGCCATTTCGGTCTGCGCGGCCATGACCGCCTGCAGCTGGGCCTGCATCTTGTCCATGCTGATCAGCAGGCGGCCGGTTTCGTCGCGCGACTGGGTATCGACGGCATTGTCGAGCTTGCCCGAGGCGATGGCATCGGCGACCGAGATGGCCTGGCCCAGGCGTTTGAGCAACTGGCGGCGGATCATCAGGCCCATGCCTACGGCGACCAGGATCGCGACCAGGCTGCCGATCAGCACCGACCACTTGCCGCGGGTGCGCACTGCTTCCAGTTCCGCGCTGCGCTTGGCCAGCAGCGTGTGCTCTTCATCGGCGAAATCGCCGAGCAGCGAGCGGATGCTGCCCATCGCGGCGCGGTCGCGGCCCTGGAGGAACATCGGCACGACCTGCTCGACGCTGGTGGCGGTCTCGCGCTGGGCGATGGCGTCGTTTTCGACCGCCAGCAACTGCCGGTACGCCTTGTCCAGTTCGGCCAGGCGCGCTTGCTGCCCGGCGTTGTCCGCCGTCAGCTGCTTGGCTTCGGCGTAGCTCTTCTCGAATCCCGCCTGGCCCTTGCTGAACGGCTGCAGGTGTTTCTTGTCGCCGGAGAGCAGGTAACCACGCGTGCCGGTTTCGATATTCAGCGCGTTCGCCTGCATCAGTTCGCCGGTGCCCAGCACCTTGAACGTGTGCTCGCTGAGCCGCATCGCGCCATTCAACCGGGACTGGCTGTTCAGGCTGATGGCGCCGACGATGAGCAGGACCAGCACCACGGCGCCGAAGCCGATCGCGAGCTGGGTAGAGATGGTCAGATTTTTGGATTTCATTGGGGCTTTTACCGGGCAGGGTGACGGCGAGCGAGCGGTGAAGGTAGTGCAGCCCGCCGCATGGGCGGCCGGGCGAGGGCGTCGGCATGGCTGGGAGCCGACCGACATGGCGCACACGCGGGGAAATCGCTGGCTCTGTTCACCTCGCCGCGAAAGGCGGTATCGATGCGTCGGCAGCGACCGCTAACAAGGAAGCGGGAAAACTTTAGTAGTATTTTTTAGACAAATTCTCATATTGAGACTTTTAGCGGCCACGGCTGGATGGACTTTAGGGACGAACAGAAAAATTCTGGGTCCCGAATCCGTGTGGATGCGCTGCACTCGCCCGTTGCTCGTGTGACGCGCGCGAATGATTCTCATGCCACTGGCCGCAGCCAATTGCGGCGCCTGACGACATCGCGGATGCGGGCATGGCAGTGGTCGCGCGATATGCGCGTGCCGGTTTCAGGCGATGCGCCACGGTGCCAAGGCGCCGATCAGCGCGCGGCACTACAGGATTGCGACTATCGGACCATGGCCGATGCGTGTTCGAGCGATGCGAAACGGGCCGTTTGCTCGCGATCGGCAGCCGGCAACACTCGCATCCGCGGCGATGTCGGAGTCCGAGAGCGTGGGTGTGCAAGGACGTCGCGGCGCGAGCGCGCTGGTTCAGGTGGCGGGGCTGCGGGCCGCTCGTTGCCTCGCAGAACCATGGTGTCGTCGGGAGATGCGCACCGACATTTTTTCGACAGGCCTTGCCTGCCTGCTTGGGAGCGGGCAGTCGCCACACCGTGCGGTGTGGCGACTGCAGGACTCAGAACTGCTGCCAGGTCGCGTCGTTGCCGCTTGTCGCCGACCGCCCGGGGACGTTGCGCACCGCGCGCGTTGCGGCCGCCACCTGCGCCTTGACCACCGCCGCGACGGTCGCGGCGGCGACGGGACGCTTGCCCTGCGGCGCGGCGGTGCCGTCGATCTTGAACACGGCGACCGCCTCGCGCAGTTGCACCGCTTGCTCCTCCATCGATCGCGCCGCGGCGGTCGCTTCCTCGACCAGGGCGGCGTTCTGCTGGGTGGTCTCGTCCATCTGGGTCACGCTCTGGTTGACCTGTTCGATGCCGGCGTACTGTTCCTGCGAGGCGGCGGAAATCTCGCCCATGATGTCGGTGACGCGTTGCACCGAGGACACGATCTCCTGCATGGTGCGGCCGGCCTGGTCGACCAGCACCGAGCCTTCGGCGACACGGGTGACCGACTCGTCGATCAGGCCCTTGATCTCCTTGGCCGCACCGGCCGAGCGTTGGGCGAGGGTACGTACCTCCGAGGCGACCACGGCGAAGCCGCGGCCCTGCTCGCCGGCGCGCGCCGCTTCCACTGCCGCGTTGAGCGCCAGGATGTTGGTCTGGAAGGCGATGCCGTCGATCACCGAGATGATGTCGGCGATCTTCTTCGACGAGGTCTCGATCCCGTTCATCGTGCTCACCACCTTGCCGACCACTTCGCCGCCTTGCGAGGCGACTGTTGCCGCGCCGACCGCCAGCTGGTTGGCCTGGCGCGCATGCTCGGCGTTCTGCTTGACCGTGGAGGTCAGTTCTTCCATCGAGGCGGCGGTTTCCTCCAGGCTGGCGGCCTGCTGCTCGGTGCGGCGCGACAGGTCGTCGTTGCCCGCGGCGATCTCGCTGGCCGCGCCGTTGATGCTCAAGGCCGCGGTCTGGATGCGGCCGACGATATCGGCCAGCTGCTCGGCGGTGGCGTTGGCGTCGTCGCGCATCCGGGCGAACACGCCCTGGAACTCGCCGCTCATGCGCACGGTCAGGTCGCCGGCGGCGATGGCCTGCAACAGCTTGGACAGGGCTTCCAGGTTGCCGTCGGCGGTGGCCATCAGCCGGTTGAGGCTGTCGACCATGGTCCGGAAGTCGTACTGGAAACGCTGCGCGTCGCCGCGCACGCTGAAATCGCCGGCCGCGGCGGCACCGGCCAGCTGGCCGATCTCGCGGTTCATCGCGCTCAGGTTCTGCTTGACCGTGTCCATGGTTTCGGTCAGCACCGCCTTCTCGCCGGGCAGGCGGTCCATGTCCTCGCTGAAGTCGCCGATCGCATAGCGGCCCATGATCTGCGCCAGGCGCATCTTCACCGCGATGTGCGAGGCGGCCAGCGCGTTGCTGTCGTGGACCATGCGCCCGTAGTCGCCGGGGAAGGCGGCTTCGTCCATGCGGTAGCTGATCTGGCCGGTGTCGTGGCGGCGAGCCATCTCCAGCTGCGCGGTGAGCACCGCCTGCAACTGGCTCTGCATCCGCTTCATGCTCGCGAGCAGGCGGCCGGTCTCGTCGCGGGCGTCGCTGCGGATCTCGTCGTCCAGCTTGCCGGCGGCGATGTTCTCGGCCACGCGGGTGGCCAGGCTCAGCGGCTGGGTCAGGCTGCGGGTGATCAGCCACGCGAGCAGGCTGCTGACGATCACCACCATGACGCCGCCGGCGATCAGCACGTTGCGGCCGCGCGTCATCGCCGTCACCGCCGAGGCGTAGGCTTCCTGGCTCACCCTGCGCTGCATTGCGACGTTGGCGCGAATGGCGTCCTGCCAGCTCTCCATCGCCGGGCCGGCTTCGCTGATCAGCAGCGCCTGCGCCTCGCTGTTCTGGTTGTTCTTGGAAAGCGCGATGACCCGGTCGTTCAGCAGGCGCACTTTTTCGCGGCGCTCGTTGATCGTGTCGCGAATCTTCTGGCCTTCGGCATCGGTCGCGGTCGCGTACAGCGCGTCGCGGTTCTCGTTGTAGCGCTTGCGCTCGGCGGTGAAGGTGTCCAGCGCCTTCTGGTTGTCCTCGGGCGAGGTGACGATGGTGGAGTTGCGTACCGCCACGGCGATGCCCGAGTTCGCGTCCAGCATCTCGGAGGACAGGCGGATCTTCTCCATGTTGGTCTTGACGATGCCGTCCAGCTGCTTGCGGGCGCTGGACATCGAGATCAGGCCCGCTGCGACCAGCAGGGCGGACAACAGGATCAGCAGGCCGAAGGCCGCAGCCAGGCGGCGTCCGACGTTGTAGCGTTGCAATAGCGAGTTCATGGCTGACCTCATTGATTACCGAAGATGGCGATGACGCTCCAGTTGCGCAACGCCTCTATGAAGAGGCATGCCTGGAACGGCACGACGCGGCGGTAGGCAAATGAAGTAAGGACTCGACTGCTTTACAACGTTCATGCCGTCGCCTGAATGCAATATCGGCGCGGCTGGGGAGTTATGGATGGGATGTTGGACTCAGGGCGATAGCCGATCCTGAACGATTGTCTTGGGTGAACGCTCAGGATGCCTGCCATTGCGCATCGATCGCGTCGGCGATGGCCTGGGCGTCCGCATGGGCGGGGCTGCGCCGCGCGGGTTCGGGGACGGCGACGTGGCGCGTCGCGATCGCCGCAGGCGCAGGGATGCCTGTGCTGCGCGTGGCGTGCTGCACGAGCCGGAACACCGCCACCGCATCGCTCAGCTGCGCCGACTGTTCTTCCATCGAGCGAGCGGCGGCGGTGGCTTCCTCGACCAGCGCGGCGTTCTGCTGGGTGGTCTCGTCCATCTGGGTCACGGTGCGGTTGACCTGCTCGATGCCCTGCGACTGCTCCTGCGATGCCGCGGAGATCTCGCCGATGATGTCGGTGACGCGCTGCACCGAGGACACGATTTCCTGCATGGTCTGGCCGGCGCGGTTGACCAGCGCCGAGCCTTCGGCGACCCGGCCGACCGAGTCGTCGATCAGGCCCTTGATCTCCTTGGCGGCATTGGCCGAACGCTGGGCCAGCGTGCGCACTTCGCTGGCGACGACCGCGAAGCCGCGGCCCTGTTCGCCGGCACGGGCCGCTTCCACCGCGGCGTTGAGCGCCAGGATATTGGTCTGGAAGGCGATACCGTCGATGACGCTGATGATGTCGGCGATCTTCTTGGACGAGGTCTCGATGCCGCTCATCGTGGTCACCACCTGGCTGACCACCTCGCCGCCCTGCGAAGCGACGGCCGCGGCGCCGACGGCGAGCTGGTTGGCCTGGCGCGCATGCTCGGCGTTCTGCTTGACCGTGGCGGTCAGCTCTTCCATCGACGCGGCGGTCTGCTCCAGGCTGGTGGCCTGTTGCTCGGTGCGGTGCGACAGGTCGCTGTTGCCTTGCGCGATTTCGCTGGCGGCGGTGTGGATGTTGCCGCTGGCCTGCTGGATGCGGCCGACGATGCCGGCCAGCCGTTCCGCGGTGGCGTTGGCGTCGTCGCGCATCGTCGCGAACACGCCGTGGAACTCGCCGTGCATGCGTGCGCCCAGGTCGCCGTCGGCCAGGGCGCTGAGCAGGCGCGACACTTCGGCGATGCTGACCGCATTGGCGTCGAGCAGGCCGTTGAGCTGCTGCGCCAGCAACAGGAAGAAGCCCTGCTTGCCGTCGCTGTCGATGCGCCTGGACAGGTCGCCGGCAGCGGCGCTGCGCACCACTTCGGCCACTTCCACCTCGACCTTGGCCTCGGCGGTACGGTCGCGCCATTCGCAGACGAAACCGACGTGGACGCCGGCCTCGTTGCGGATCGCGGAAATCTCCTGGGCGATGCACGCGCCGCGATAGCGCACCTCGCGCTGCGCTGCGCCCTGGCGGTCGAGCTGCTGGTAGATCGCCGCGTCCTGCGAGTTGCCCACTTCCAGCAGCGACACCGACTGGCCGAGCAGGCTGGCCGACCCGTCGAAGGCCGGCGCGCAGGCGCGGATGTCCTCGGCATAGGTGTGCAGCAGTTTCTGCAGCGCGCCGTTGGCGTAGACGATGTTCAGGTCGGGATCGGCGATGTACATGCCGGTGGAGGCGTTGTCCAGCGCGGTGCGGATGCGCAGGTTCTCGGCGGCGACGCTGCGCTCGCGTTCGATCCGTTCGCGCAGTTCGCGCTGCATCCGCGCCAGCGCCGCCATCAGGCTGTGTGCGTGCTTGGCGGCAACCGGAATCGGTTGGTCCAGGCGCCCTTCGGCGATGTGCTGGGCGGCGGCCATCGCCACGCGCGGCTCGCCGCCGAGCAGGCGCGACACCGAGCGCAGGATCCAGCCGGCGGCCAGGCCCAGGCACAGCACCGCCAGCACCACGGCGCCGGCCTGTTGCCAGGTGGCGCTGCGGTTGTGCTGCTCGGCGGCGCTGCGGCTGGCCTGGTTCAGCGCCAGGATGCGCTCGCTGATCGCGCCCATGCGGGTCTCGAGCTGTTCGAAGCTCTCGCTGAAGGCGGCATAGGCGGCGGCGCTGTCCGCATGCGCCTCGACCAGGGTGACCACCTGGTCGGCCGCGGCGATGTAGCCCTGCAGGGCGGGGGCGACCGCGTCCAGCTCGGTGCGCAAGGCCGGGTCCAGCGGCAGCTTGCGGCTGTCGGCCAGGGCCTGGCGGAATTCTGCGGCATGCTCGGCCAGCGAGGCGCGCGCGGCCTTGATCCCGGCGTCGTCCTGCCGCGAACCGGCCAGCAGCGCGGTGGTCACGTCGCCGCGCAAGGCGTCGTGCATCATGTCCGCCTGCATATGGTTGCGCAGCGCATCGGACGAGGTGACCTGCGCGGCGACCGAGGCCAGCAATCCCTGCTGCGCGCTGTAGCCGACGCCGCCCAGCGCGAGCAGCGCGAGCACCGCCACCAGCACCAGGATCGCGAGCATGTGCATGATCTTCATCGGCGTCACCGGATCAGAAGCGGAAGGACAGGCCCACGCCGAGCGCGTGGTCCGGCGAACGGTCGTTGAGGCCGTAGCTGTAGACCGCGTCCAGCTGCACGTCGTTGCTCAGCAGCCAGGCCGAGCCGACGTCGAGCACGGCGACGGTGCCGCCGTCGTCGCTGTCGGCGATCTGCGGCAGCGCCACTTCCAGGAACGAACGGCTGCGCTCGGTCCATGCCTTGCCGACCACCACGCCGAGGATGCCGGCCATGTAGCGGTGGCCGTCGTCGTCTTCGTCCCAGATCACGCCGGGCATCACCCCCGCCGAGACGCTGTCGCTGAGCTCCCATTCGGCGACCAGCCGGAACGAAGGCCGCGCGCCGCGGCCGCGCACGTCGCGGCCGCCGCTGGGCAGGTCCACGTGCGCCAGCCAGGCCAGCGAGGCGCCGCCGTCGTCGGAACCGGCCAGGTGGTGCTTGACCCCGAGCGAGATGTCGGTGAACCCGTAGGCGTCGGCATCGCCGGGCGCATCGAGATGCTGCCAGCCATCGGTTTCCAGCCGCAGTTCCCAGGTCGGGCCGAGGCCGTAGCGGAACAGGGTGGGGGTGGTGTAGCCATCGACGTCGCCGTCGCGCTCCCAGGCGACGCTGGTCTCGACCTGCAGCCGGCGGTCGCCGACGGTGAGGCTGGATTCGACGAAGTCGGGGCGATCGGTGGCGATCGGCTCCTCCTCGGCGTGCGCGAGGCTGGCGATGCCCAACAAGGTCAGGCAGCTGGCAAGAACGATAGGCTTCATGGCGGTCCCCAGGAACGGTCAATCTCGAAACGCAGATGCGTGGCTGCACTGTCCGGCGAGTGGCCGCATGGGTCCGTGTCGACCGGCCATCGCGCTTCCCGGTGCAGCTAGCAGGATGTGCTCAGGCTAACGGCCCGGTTCCTGTTTTCTTTAAATGTGTCCGACCAATGGCCGGAGGGTGTCGCCAAAAAGACAAGGGCGCGGCAGTGCGCGTGGCGCGTTTGTCGCGCCGCACCATGGTGCTGGGCGGCGAGGTGCCGCCTCGGCGCGCCCGCGCTGTGGCGGGAGCGCCTGGGAGCCGTCGCTCAGAACTCGTGCCACTGCGCTTCGTTGGCGCTGGCGGGTTTGTTCGGCACCGCACGGATCGGCGACTGGCTGCGCTTGGCCGGCGCGCTTCTGGCGTTCGCGGCGGGCGTCCTGGCGATGGGCGTGGCGCCCGCGGGCCTGGCTGCCGTGGCCACGGCCGAGGCGACCGCATTGTCGAGCTTGAACAAGGCCACGGCCTCGGTCAGCTGCCCGGCCTGTTCCTCCATCGAGCGCGCGGCGGCGGTGGCTTCCTCGACCAGGGCGGCATTCTGCTGAGTGGCCTCGTCCATCTGGGTGACGGTCTGGTTGACCTGCTCGATGCCGGCGTACTGTTCCTGCGAGGCCGCGGAGATCTCGCCCATGATGTCGGTGACGCGTTGCACCGAGGACACGATCTCGCTCATGGTCTGACCGGCCTTGCCGACCAATGCCGAGCCCTCGCTGACGCGGGTGACGGATTCGTCGATCAGGCCCTTGATCTCCTTGGCGGCATTGGCCGAACGCTGGGCCAGGGTGCGCACTTCGCTGGCGACGACCGCGAAGCCGCGGCCCTGTTCGCCGGCGCGCGCCGCTTCCACCGCGGCGTTCAAGGCCAGGATGTTGGTCTGGAAGGCGATGCCGTCGATCACCGAGATGATGTCGGCGATCTTCTTGGAGGAGGTCTCGATGCCGCTCATCGTGGTCACCACCTGGCTGACCACCTCGCCGCCCTGCGAGGCGACAGTCGCTGCACCGACCGCCAGCTGATTGGCCTGGCGCGCGTGCTCGGCATTCTGCTTGACGGTGGAGGTCAGTTCCTCCATCGACGCGGCGGTTTCCTCCAGGCTGGCCGCCTGTTGCTCGGTGCGGCGCGACAGGTCGTCGTTGCCGGCGGCGATCTCGCTGGCCGCGCCATTGATGCTGGCTGCCGCGGTCTGGATGCGGCCGACGATGCCGGCCAACTGCTCGGCGGTCGCATTGGCGTCGTCGCGCATGGTCGCGAACACGCCCTGGAACTCGCCGTGCATGCGTGCGGTTAGGTCGCCGGCGGCGATGGCCTGCAACAGCCTGGACAGGGCTTCCAGGTTGCCGTCGGCGGTGGCCATCAGCTGGTTGAGGCTGTCGACCATGGCGCGGAAGTCGTACTGGAAGCGCTGCGCATCGCCGCGCACGCTGAAGTCGCCGGCCGCCGCGGCGGAGGCGAGCTGGCCGATCTCGCGGTTCATCGCGCTCAGGTTCTGCTTGACCGTGTCCATGGTCTCGGTCAGCACCGCCTTTTCGCCGGGCAGGCGGTCCATGTCCTCGCTGAAGTCGCCGATCGCATAGCGGCCCATGATCTGCGCCAGGCGCAGCTTGACCGCGATGTGCGAGGCCGCCAGCGCATTGCTGTCGCGGACCATGCGCCCGTAGTCGCCGGGGAAGGCGGCTTCGTCCATGCGGTAGCTGATCTGGCCGGCGTCGTGGCGCTGCGCCATTTCCTTCTGCGCATCGAGCACCGCGCGCAGCTGTTCCTGCATGCGCTGCAGCGAGCCGAACAGCCGGCCCAGCTCGTCGTTGCGCGGATACTGGATGCGGCTGTCCAGGCGCCCGGCAGCGACCGCGCCGGAGACCTCGACGGCATCGGCCAGCGGCTTGACCACCAGCCGCCGCAACAGGATGTAGAGGCCCCCGCTGAGCAGCAGCGCCGCGCACAGCCCGACCGCGATGATGGTCCACAGCAGCGAGCGCGCCTGCGCCATCAGCACGGCGCGCGGGACCACCACGCCCAGCGCGAACCGCTCCTGCGCCTGGCCGATCTGCAGCGGCACGTAGACCTCGACATCGGTGGCGCCGGTCCGCGCATCGGCGACCTCGCGGGTCACGCTCTGGCCCTTGGCGATGTCGGCCAGCAACGCGCGCGTGCCCGCGTCGTCCAGTTTCTTGCCGACCAGGGCCGCATCGCGATCGGCGACGATCGCGCCGCCGGGCGAGAGCAGGCGCACGTGGCCTTCGCCGAGCGGGCGCAGCTTGGCCAGGCGTTGCTGCAGCTTGTCCAGGCCGAAGTCGGCATTGACGATGCCGAGGAACTTGCCGTCCTCCATGATCGGCGTGGTCAGCGTGGTCATCAGCACCTTGGCGCCGCCGATCTCGTACACGTAGGGTTCGACCACGGTCGGACGGTGCTGCTGGCGCGCCTTCAGATACCAGTCGCCCACGCCGGGGACGTCGTAGTCGCGCAGCGGCTCGCGCACCTGCTTGTCGCCTTGCCAGGCCCAGTACACCATGTAGCGGCCGCTGGCGTCGTGGCCTTCGGCATTGGCGTAGGCCGCGTCCTTGCCGTCGAATGCCTGCGGTTCCCACAGCGTGCCCAGGCCGGTCCAGTCCGGATGCTGGCGCAACTCGCGCAGCACGATGTCGCTGAACGTCTCGCGCATCCTGTCGTGGTGGCGCTGCGCCAGCAGGCTGGTGGCGAAGGCCTGGCTGGAGACGAAGGCCGCGCCGATATCGCTGGAAATGCGTTGCGCCTCCAGATGCGCGGCTTCGGTCATGCCGGTCTTGGCCGAGGCCAGCAGCGCATCGCTGCTGCGCACGTAGATGATCGCGGCGGTCACGCCGAAGCACAGCACGGCGATCGACGCCACGCCGACCATCAGGCGGGTCGCGACACTGGTGGAGCGGGAGGCGGGAGTCGGGCTCATGGCGTTCATCGGCTGGCGAAAGTGGAGAGCGCGGATCGATCGGCCACCTGCGTTGCAGTGGCGGCGTCGGTCGCGGTGCGACGGCAGCGGCGTTGTCTGCGTCCTGCTTGTTATCGGCACTGCGTCGCACAAATTGAATCGGCCGCAGGGGTGCGGCCGATCGGAACATCGTGAACGGATCAGGTGTCCGGACTCAGAATTCCTCCCATTGGAGTGCTGCGCCGGCCGACACCGGCCGCGGTGCCGGCACCCGGCCGACCTGCGCAGGCGACCCCGGCAGCCCGCGCCGCGCAGGCGGGGTCGGCGCCGCAGCGGCGGTCGCCTCGATCTTGAACACCGCCACGGCCCCGAGCAGCTGGCCGGCCTGGTCCTCCATGGCGCGGGCGGCGGCGGTCGCTTCCTCGACCAGCGCGGCGTTCTGCTGGGTGGTCTCATCCATCTGAGTCACGCTCTGGTTGACCTGCTCGATGCCGGCGGACTGCTCCTGCGAAGCGGCGGAGATCTCGCCCATGATGTCGGTGACGCGGCGTACCGAGGCCACGATCTCCTGCATGGTCCGCCCGGCCTGGTCGACCAAGGCCGAGCCATCGCTGACACGGCTGACGGAATCGTCGATCAACCCCTTGATCTCCTTCGCTGCATTGGCCGAACGCTGGGCGAGGGTACGTACCTCCGAGGCGACCACGGCGAAGCCGCGGCCCTGTTCGCCGGCGCGCGCCGCTTCCACCGCGGCGTTCAGGGCCAGGATATTGGTCTGGAAGGCGATGCCGTCGATCACCGAGATGATGTCGGCGATCTTCTTCGAGGACGCCTCGATGCCGCTCATCGTCGCCACCACCTGGCTCACCACGTCGCCGCCCTGCGACGCGACCGACGCGGCACCGACCGCGAGCTGGTTGGCCTGGCGCGCGTGCTCGGCGTTCTGCTTGACCGTGGCAGTCAGTTCCTCCATCGAGGCGGCGGTCTCTTCCAGGCTGGCCGCCTGTTGCTCGGTGCGGCGCGACAGGTCGTCGTTGCCGGCGGCGATCTCGCTGGCCGCGCCGTTGATGCTGGCCGCGGCGGTCTGGATGCGGCCGACGATGGCGGCCAGTTGCTCGGCGGTGGCGTTGGCGTCGTCGCGCATGGTCGCGAACACGCCCTGGAACTCGCCGTGCATGCGCACGCTCAGGTCGCCGGCGGCGATGGCCTGCAGCAGCTTGGACAGCGCGTCGAGGTTGCCGTCGGCGGTGGCCATCAGCTGGTTGAGGCTCTCGACCATGGCACGGAAGTCGTACTGGAAGCGCTGCGCGTCGCCGCGCACGCTGAAGTCGCCGGCCGCCGCGGCGGAGGCGAGTTGGCTGATCTGGCCGTTCATCGCGGTGAGGTTCTGCTTGACCGTATCCATGGTCTGGGTCAGCAGCGCCTTCTCGCCGGGCAGGGTGTCCATGTCCTCGCTGAGGTCGCCGATCGCGTAGCGGCCCATGATCTGGACCAGGCGCATCTTCACCGCGATATGCGCCGCGACCAGTGCGTTGTTGTCGCGGACCATGCGCCCGTAGTCGCCGGGAAACGCGGCCTCGTCCATGCGGTAGCTGATCTGGCCGGCGTCGTGGCGTTGCGCCATTTCGGTCTGCGCCGCCAGGACCGCGCTCAGCTGGTCTTGCATGATGCGCATGCTGGCCAGCAGGCGCCCGGTCTCGTCGCGTGCCTGGGTATCGATGTCGTTGTCCAGCTTGCCCGAGGCGATGGCGTCGGCGATCCCGATCGCCAGGCCCAGGCGCTTGCGCAACTGGCGCCGGATCAGCAGGCCCATGCCGGCCGCGACCAGCACCGCGACCAGGCTGCCGAGCAGGACCGACCACTTGCCTTGCGCGCGCACCAGCGCCAACTGCTGGCTGCGCTTGGCCAGCAAACCGTTTTCCTCTTCGGCAAACGCGCCCAGCAGCGCGCGGATCGTGCCCATCGCCTTGCGGTCGCGGCCTTCGCCGAACACGGCCAGCACCTGTTGCTGGCTATCGGGCCGCCCACGCAGGGCAATGATGTGCTGCTCGGCCTGCAGCAGTTCCCGATACGCGGACTGCAACTGCGCCAGACGCGCCTGCTGCCGCGGATTGTCCGCGGTCAGGCGCCTGGCCTCGGCGAAGTTGGTTTCGAAGCCGGCCTGCCCGAGCGCGAACGGCTGCAGGTAGTCCTTGTTGCCGGACAGCAGATAGCCCCGGCTGCTGGTTTGCACGTTCAGGGCATTGGCCTGCATCCCCTGGCCGGTGGCCAGCACCTTGAAGGTGTGCTCGTTGATGGCGACCGCGTCGTTGAGCTGGAACTGGCTGCGCAGGCTGATCGCCCCGACGATGAGCAGTACCAGCACGACGGCGCCGAAGCCGAAGGCGAGCTGGGCGGACAAGGGCAGGTTCTTGGTCTTCATCGTTGGATCCCGGAGTTGAGGAACGGGTTAGCGAAGGAGACCGCAGCGCGGCGATGCCGCTGCGATCCATGTCCTCTGTAACGGCGCCGGAATCGTTATGTTCAATCGATTTATTGATTTCAATAGATAGGCTAGGCCAATGGTTGGGGAGAAACCGGTTGATACAGGCTTCGATGAGGTCGCGGCACCGTTCGGGCCTCCCGAACTCGCTGATCGTCCGACGGTCTGAGGCGATCCGGGAGAACCGTCCGCTGCGCTGCGCCGTTGCGTTGCGACAGGCCGATGCCCGCGACTGCCTTCGTTGCGCCATCGACCGGCGCATGGCGGACGACGCTGCTTCTCTCTTCCCGCGTGCCTGCATGCGCGGGGCGCGCTTGCGCTGCAGAACGCAAAAAGCCCCGGCATCGCTGCCGGGGCTTGTGGTTGCTGTCGCGCCGCACGAGGCGGCGCGGGGTGGAACGCGATCAGGCCGCTTGCGGCACCCGCAGCGAACGCACCAGTCCGCCGATGTCCACGATCAGCGCGACGCGGCCGTCGCCGAGGATGGTGGCGCCGGAGATGCCGCCGATGCGCCGGTAGTTGTTCTCGATGTTCTTGACCACCACCTGTTGCTGGCCGACCAGTTCGTCCACTTCCAGCGCGATCTTCTGGCCGTCGGCCTCGACCACCACCACCAGCGGATCGCTCTGCTCGGTGCGGCCGTAGCCGTAGGAATCGCTGAGCGAGAGGATCGGCAGGTATTCGCCGCGGACCCGCAGCACCCGGCCTTCGCCGGCCATGGTGCGGATGTCGTCGGGCTGCGGCTGCAGCGCTTCGAGCACGTAGGCCAGCGGCAGGATCAGGGTCTCGCCGGCGACCGACACGGTCATGCCGTCCAGGATCGCCAGGGTCAGCGGCAAGCGGATCAGCACGCGGGTGCCGCGGCCGGAATTGCTTTCCAGCTGCACTTCGCCGCCCAGGCCCTGGATGTTGCGGCGGACCACGTCCATGCCCACGCCGCGGCCGGACAGGTCGGTGACCGCGTCGGCGGTGGAGAAGCCGGGGGCGAAGATCAGGTCCCACACCTGCGCGTCGGTCGGGTTGTCCGGCACGCTCAGGCCGCGTTCGGCGGCCTTGGCCAGGATCCGCTCGCGGTTCAGGCCGGCGCCGTCGTCGCTGACCTCGATGACGATGTGCCCGCCCTGGTGCGAGGCGGCCAGGGTGATGGTGCCGGTCTCGTCCTTGCCGGCGGCGCGGCGCGCTTCCGGCATTTCCAAGCCATGGTCGATCGAGTTGCGCACCAGGTGCACCAGCGGATCGGCGATCTTCTCGATCAGGCCCTTGTCCAGTTCGGTGCCTTCGCCGATGGTGCGCAGCCGCACCTGCTTGCCGAGGCGGCTGGACAGGTCGCGGACCAGGCGCGGGAAGCGGCGGAACACCGCGTCCACCGGCAGCATGCGCACGCCGATCACCGCTTCCTGCAGGTCGCGGGTGTTGCGTTCGAGCAGGTCCAGGCCGGCGAACAGGCGTTCGGCATGGGCCGGGTCGAGGTCGCCGGAGACCTGCTTGAGCATGGCCTGGGTGATGACCAGTTCGCCGACCAGGTTGATCAGCGCATCGACCTTGTCGACGCTGACCCGGATCGAGCTTTCCGCTTCGTGCGCGGCGGCGGCATTGCCGGCCGGCGCGTTGGCGGCCACGGCGGCGGCTGGCGCGGCGGTGGCGCTGGCCGGGGCCTGCGCCAGCACCGGTGCCGGCGCATTGGCCAGGCTCGGCGGCGGCACCGCGCGGATGTCCAGTTCGCAGTCGTCGATCACCCAGGCGAAGGTGTCCTCGATCGCGCTGCGCGGCACCTTGGCGACCAGGCCCAGGTCCCACGCCAGATAGGCCTCGAGCGGGTCGAGGTCGTTGAAGCCGGGCAGGCGGCCGCTGCGGCAGGCGATCTGCAGCGGGCCGAGGTGTTCGAGTTCGCGGATGATGCGCAGCGGGTCGTTGCCGCTCATGAACAGCGACGGCGCCGGGGTGAAGCCGATCTGCCAGGCTTCCGGCTCGGCCGGCTGGTTGGCGGCCGGGGTCGCCGCGGGCGCGGCGCCGGCGGTGCCGTTCAAGGCCTGCTGCAGGCGGTCGTGCACGGCCTTGACCGCGACCGGATCGGCCAGGGTGCCGTGCTCGGCTTCGCGCAGCAGCGCGCGCAGCACGTCCACCGAGCCCAGGATCGCATCGATCGCGTGCGCTTCCACGTCGCGCTTGCCCGAGCGCAGTTCGTCGAGCAGCGTCTCCAGCACGTGGGTCAGCCCGGCCATCGCCTCGAAGCCGAAGGTGGCCGCGCCGCCCTTGATCGAGTGCGCGGCGCGGAACACCGAGTTGATCGTTTCGGGATCGCGGTTGCCTTCTTCCAGCGACAGCAGTCCGGCTTCCATCGCGTCCAGCCCTTCGCGGCTTTCCTCGAAGAAGGTGGCGTGGAAACGTTGCAGGTCCATGCTCATGGGCGGGGAATCCGGAAAAAGGGTGGAGAGGGAATCAGCCCAGGACTTTCTGGACGGTGGCGATCAGCTGTTCCGGGTTGAACGGCTTGACCAGCCAGCCGGTGGCGCCGGCGGCCTTGCCCTCGGACTTCTTGTCCGCCGCCGACTCGGTGGTCAGCATCAGCATCGGCGTGAACTTGTAGTCCGGCAGCTGGCGCAGCGCGCGGATCAGCGAGATGCCGTCCATGTTCGGCATGTTGACGTCGGTGACCACCGCGTTGAAGCGCTGGCCCTGGGCGCGGCCGAGGGCGACCTGGCCGTCTTCGGCTTCCTCCACCGCGAAACCGGCCGAGGTAAGGGCAAAGGCGACCATCTGGCGCATCGACGCCGAATCGTCCACCACCAAGATACGTGCGCTCATGCGGCGTTCTCCACAGATTTCAGGTTGTCAGGGGTTGCGGGAAGGCCCAGCGATTCGCTGACCCCCAGTAGGCGTGCCGCGTCGCGGAACGTGTCGTTGCAGGCTTCGAAGACGGTGCGTTTGCCGTCCTGGCGGCGTGCATCGACGAATGCGCACAGCACCTGCACGGACGCGGTGTGGATGCGGCGGACCTCGCCGGCGTCCAGTCGCAGTTCCTCGGCCGACGCCAGGAACGGGGTCAGCCGCTGTTTCAGGTCGGCGCTGGTCTCGATGCCGAGATCTTCGCCAAGGGTGACTGTGCTCATCATTGCTCCGCACGAATGGTTCTATCGCAGATAACGGCCAATGCGCGGGAAGCTTTAGCGGCGCATCGGGAAAGTGCGGCGGGGTTGGCAGTCGCCGCGCCGCGGTGCCGTGGCGCGCGCGGCGCGCGTGGCGCGATCGGTGGCCGCGACCGGCCCCGGCAGCCGCCCGGCGCGGCCACGGCGCCCCTGGCAGGCGCGCCGATCGGCATGCGTGTTCCTGCCCGCGGCGCGCCGAGACAGGAGCGCGGGCGTGCCGGCCGGGTCGACGCGCCCTGCGCGTCAGTGCAGCAGCTGCTCGGCGTCGAGCAGGATCATCGGCTGCTGCGCCAGCCGCGCCACGCCGCGGAACAGGTGGTTGGAGATGCGGCAGATGCGGGCATTGTCCGGCGGTTCGATCTGCTGGTCGGTGAGGCTGGCCACGTCCTCGACCGCGGACACGCGCAGGCCCAGGGTCTCGCCGTTCTCTTCCAGCACCACCACCCGGGTCAGCATGTCCATCTCGATCGGGGCGGCGCCCAGGTGGATGCCCAGGTCGATCACCGGCACCACCTGGCCACGCAGGTTCATGATCCCCAGCATCGCCGGCGGAGTGCCACGCAGCGCCAGCAGCGGCACCGGCAGCACCACTTCCTGCACCTTCAGCAGTTCCAGCGCATAGGCCTGTTCGCCGCAGCGCAAGCGCAGCCAGCGGGTGCTGCGGTCCGGCGCGCGGCGCTGGTGCGGGGAGGCTTCGTGGGCCACGCTCGGGGCCATGAACGCCTGCAGGTTGGGCGGCAGCCGCGCGCCGCCGGCCTGCGCTCCGGCGGCCTGCGCGCGTTCGGCCTCGGCGCGGCGCTCCGGCGGCACCGCCATCGGCGGGCGCTTGACCGCGCGCGCGGCGGCGGCGTCATCGTCGGCGGCCAGGTTGCGCGGGGTCACCGGGGTGCGCTGCATCTCCATCGCCGCGACCACTTCCAGGTCGGCCTGGCGTTCGGCATCGGGCGGCGCCTGCTGCGACATGATGCCGGCCAGGGCTGGGTCGGAGTCGGCTTCGGCCAGCACCGCGGCGGCGATCTCTTCCGGGGTCGGGCCGGCCGGCGCGGGCGCCAGGGCCTGCTGCGACATGATGCCGGCCAGGGCCGGGTCGGAGTCGGCTTCGGCCAGCACCGCGGCGGCGATCTCTTCCGGGGTCGGGCCGGCGGGCGCGGGCGCCAGGGCCTGCTGCGACATGATGCCGGCCAGGGCCGGGTCGGAGTCGGCCTCGGCCAGCACGGCGGCGGCGATCTCTTCCGGGGTCGGGCCGGCCGGCGCGGGCGCCAGTGCCTGCTGCGACATGATCCCGGCCAGGGCCGGGTCGGAGTCGGCTTCGGCCAGCACGGCGGCGGCGATCTCTTCCGGGGTCGGGCCGGCGGGCGCGGGCGCCAGGGCCTGCTGCGACATGATGCCGGCCAGGGCCGGGTCGGAATCGGCTTCGGCCAGCACCGCGGCCGCGATCTGTTCCGGGGTCGGGCCGGCGGGTACGGCTGGCTCGGCGACAGGCGCCGCCGGCACCGTCGCGCTGGCGGCGGCGAGCGTTGCCTGCCGTTCGTTCTGCTCCTCGGCGATCACGTCGTGCAGCAGGCCTTCCAGATAGTCGTCGATGACCCCGGGCGTGTTCATGCGGCCTGCTCCATCGGGGTGGCGTCGCTGGCGACCAGCCATTCCAGCGCGCGGCGGTAGGCGGCCAGGCCGCGGCCGGGGTAGTCGCCGGGCACGCCGGCGACCGTCAAGGCCTTGACGTTGCAGATCTTGGTGTCGACCGGGATCGCGTCTTCCCAGACCCGCTCGCCGTAGCTGTCCTGCATCTGCCGCAGGGTCTCGTTGCCGGCGCGGGTGCGCTTGTCGAACAGCGTCGGCAGGATCGAGGTGGGCAGGGGGCGCCGGCGCGAGCGCTCGACCATGTCCACGGTGCGGACCATGCTGGCCAGGCCGTGCAGCGCCAGCGGCTCGGCCTGGGTCGGGATGATCACCCGGTCGGCCGCGGCCAGTGCGTTGATCATCAGCAGGCCCAGGGTCGGCGGGCAGTCGAGCAGGATGTAGTCGTGCTGGCCGACGTGGCGGGCCATGGCCTGCTGCAGCGCCAGGCCGAGCCCGGGCTGGTTGGCGCTGCGCCGCTCCAGCGTGGCCAGCGCGGTCTGCCCGCAGACGTAGCTCAGGCGCTCGATGGCGCTGTCGCGGGCCAGCGCCGCCAGTTCGCCCGGCGGGGTCGAGAACAGGTCGAGCACGCCGCTCGGCGGCGGGTCCTGCGGCACGTCGAAGGCGCGGGTCAGCGAGGCGTGCGGATCGAGATCCAGCATCAGCACCCGGTGGCCGAGCATGGCCAGGCCACGGCCCAGCGCCAGCGTGGTCGTGGTCTTGCCCACGCCACCCTTCTGGTTGGCAATCGCCCAGATGCGCATCAGTTCACTCCTTCAATTGCGGCAGGTACGGCGCGGGGCGCGCCGGCAGTGCCGGCAGCCGCCGCGGCGGGGTAGGTCGGGGTCGCCGGCGCGGTGCCGGCATTGCTGAATCGGTCCTGCGGCGCCGGGGCGGCGGCCGCGGTGATGGGTGCCGCGCTGCGCCCGCTGTCGATGCCGTTGGCTTCGGCGCCGCCGGCATCGGCCAGGATCACCAGCACCACGCGGCGGTTGGCGTTGCGGCCGGCCTGGGTGTCGTTGTCGGCGCGCGGGCGGAACTCGCCGTAGCCGATCATCGACAGCCGCGACGGCTGCAGGCCCTGGTCGGCGAACAGGTGCACCACGCTGGCCGCGCGCGCCGCCGACAGCTCCCAGTTGGACGGGAACTGCAAGGTGGCGATCGGGCTGTTGTCGGTATAGCCCTCCACGCGCACGCCGTTGGGCACCGGCACCAGCACCTGCGCCAGCTGCGCCAGGGTGGCGCGGGCGCTCTGGTCCAGCGACGCGGAGCCGGAGCCGAACAGGATGTCGCTGTTGATCTCCACCTCGATCCACAGCCCGGCGTGGCGCACGCTGATCAGTTTCTTGTCGATCAGCGGCGCCAGCGCGGCGCCGAGCCGGTCGGCGATGCCGTCGAGCTGGCGCTGCGCGCGCCGCAGCTGTTCCTCGTCGCGCAATGCGCTGGCCGCGCGCAGCGGCGAGGCCGACGGCAGCCGGTTCGGGTCGGGCAGGGACAGCGCCGGGCTGGACTTGATCGGGGTCGGGCGCGCGCCGCCCTGGCCCTGCATCAGGCGCTCGCCGACCTGCACCGGGCTCATGGTCCGCGGCGCGCCGCCGAAGGCGGTGCTCATCGCGTCGGCCATGACCCGGTACTTGGCCTCGTTGACCGTGGACAGCGCGTACATCACCACGAAGAAGGCGAGCAGCAACGTCATCAGGTCGGCATAGGGGATGGCCCATGCCTCGTGGTTGACGTGATCTTCGTGCTGGTGCTTGCGGGCCATAGTGGTCGGGTCAATGCAAGAAGCCGGCCAGTTTCGATTCGATGTTGCGCGGGTTCTCGCCCTGGGCGATGGCGATGAGCCCTTCGATGACCATTTCGCGCTCGCCGCTGCTGTGCTTGATCACGCTCTTGAGCTTGCTGGCCATCGGCAGGAACAGCAGGTTGGCCGAGGCGATGCCGTAGATGGTGGCGGTGAACGCGGCGGCGATGCCGTGGCCGAGCTTGCTCGGGTCGGCGAGGTTCTTCATCACCGCGATCAGGCCCAGCACCGCGCCGATGATGCCCAGCGTCGGCGCGTAGATGCCCATGCCTTCGAACACCTTGGCCGCGGCCAGGTCGCAGTGCTCCTGGCCGTCGAGGTCGATCTCCAGCATGTGCCGGATCGATTCCGGCTCCACGCCGTCCACCAGCATCTGCAGGCCCTTGCGCACGAACGGGTCGCTCTGGTGCTGGACCTGGTTCTCCAGGCCGAGCAGGCCCTGGCGGCGGGCGATGTTGCTCCACTCCACGATCTGCTGCAGCAGCGCCTGCCGGTCGCTGGCCGGCGGATGCAGGATCCACTTGGCGATCTGGAACGCGCGCTTGAACACCGCCGGCGGCGTATGCACCAGGATCGCGGCCACGGTGCCGACGATCACGATCACGAACGCGGCCGGCGACCACAGCGCCGAGATGCCGGCGCCCTTGAGGATGCTGCCGCCGACCAGCGAGGCGATCGCCAACAGCAAGCCAATGAGACTGAGTTTGTCCATGCAGGAACTATCGGCAGCGCGGGGAGGGACTTGATGGGGCCGGGATTGGGGATTGGGGATTCGGGATTGGGATTCGAGGCGGCTGGCCGTCGGCTGCCGAGCCGCAGATCGGCGAATGCGCTGCCTTCTGTAGGAGCGGCTTCAGCCGCGACGCCTTGCCGATAAGGCGTCGCGGCTGAAGCCGCTCCTACAGCAAAGCGCGACCGAGACAGCCACTGAACTTGCCGCCACGTCCATGGCACTTCGGGCATCGGATCGCCACGCAAACGCTCCGCACCGGGACCGCCCTTGCGAATCCCCGCTCCCCACTCCCGAATCCCGGCCCCTCAGCTCTTCAGGCCGTCCACATCCAGGATCAGCGCCAGCCGGCCGTCGCCGATCAGGGTCGCGCCGGCGTAGCCGGGCAGGCCGCGCAGGGCGCGCGGCAGCGGCTTGATCACCACTTCCTCGCGGCCGCGGACCTGGTCCACGATCAGGCCCATGCGCGATTCGCCGGCCTGCAGCACCACCACGGTCAGCAGCGGCAGCTGCGGCGCTTCGATGTTCAGCCACTGGCGCAGGTCCACCAGCGGCAGCGTGTGCGATTGCCGGTCGAGCACGGCGCGGCCGTCGAACCAGCCCAGCGAGCGGCTCGGCGCGTGCAGCACTTCCACCACGCGCGCCAGCGGCAGCGCGTAGACGGTGTCGCCGGCCTGCACCAGCAGGGTCGGCAGGATCGCCAGGGTCAGCGGCACGCGGATCAGGAAGCGGCTGCCGCGGCCCAGTTCGGACTGGATCTGGATCTGCCCGCTGAGTTCGCGGATGCGCGACTGCACCACGTCCATGCCGACGCCGCGGCCGGAGATGTCGGTGACCTCGGATTTGGTCGAAAAGCCCGGCAGGAACACCAGGTGCAGGCACTCCTCGGTGGTCAGGCGCGCGGCGGCTTCCGGGTCGATCAGGCCTTTCTCGCGCGCCTTCTGGCGCAGGCGCTCGGGGTCGATGCCGGCGCCGTCGTCCTGCACCTCGATGCTGACGTAGTCGCCTTCCTGCTGCGCCGACAGGCGCACGTGGCCGCCGCGCGGCTTGCCGGTGGCCTCGCGCAGCGCCGGGGTCTCGATGCCGTGGTCGATCGCGTTGCGCACCAGGTGCACCAGCGGATCGGCCAGCGCCTCGACCAGGTTGCGGTCCAGTTCGGTGTCGGCGCCAATCAGTTCCAGGTCCACTTCCTTGTTCAGGGAGCGGGCGACGTCGCGCGCCACCTTGGGGAAGCGCGAGAACACCTTGCCGACCGGCTGCATGCGGGTGCGCATCACCGCCGACTGCAGGCGCGCGGTGGCGATGTCCAGGCTGCTGACCGCGCGGTCCAGTTCTTCGTCGCGCAGGCGCACGCGCAGGGTCTTGAGCCGGTTGCGCGACAGCACCAGTTCGCCGATCAGGTTGACGATCGCATCCAGGCGCTTGGTGTCCACGCGCACGGTGTGTTCGGGTTCGGCGGCCTTGGCCGGCGCGGCGGCCGGCTTGGCCGGTGCCGGACGCGGCGCGGCGGCCGCGACCGGCAGCGCGCTCGGCGCGGCGGCGCCGTGCAGCTGGTCGAGCAGCGCTTCGAATTCCTCGTCGTCGATCATCTCGCCGTTGCCGCCGGCGGCCGGCGCCTTGGCCGGCGCCGCAGCGACGGGCGCGGCGATCGGGGCGCTGGTCTCCTCGCCGCTGGTCGCGAACTGCGCGATCAGCTGCGGCGGCGCGCGCGGCGGCTCGTTGCCGCTGCCGAACGCGTCGAGCATCGACTGCAGGTAGTCCAGCGACTGCTGCGCGGCGTCGAAGTGCCGCGCCTGCAGCGTGGCCTGACCGGCGCGGGCCTGGCCCAGGGTGTCCTCGGCGGCGTGGCACAGCTCGACCATGGCGTTGATCGCCAGGAAGCCGGCGCCGCCCTTGAGCGTGTGGAAGCCGCGGAACACCGCGTTGAGCTGGTCGCTGTCCTCGGGCGCCTGCTCCAGCGACACCAGCTGCTCGCCGAGCCGGTCCAGGATCTCCTGGGCTTCGATGATGAAGTCGGCAGCGATGTCGTCGGGTACGGCGCTCATGGCATTACAGTCCCAGTCCGGACAGCAGGTCGTCGGCGTCGTTCTGCGACACGCCGTGACGGTCCAGTCCGGCCAGCGCGGGGCCGGCCAGGCTGCCATCGGGTTTCTTCTCTTCCTTCGGCGGCAATCCCAGCGCGCCGAAGCCCTCGTGCACGCGGCGCACGATCGCCGCGACGCGGCGGATGATCTGCCCGGTCAGGTCCTGGAAGCTCTGCGCCAGGGCCATCTCGGTGAGGTTGTGGCGGATCTTGTCGAGGATCTCGCCCTGGTCGCCGGTGAGGCCGCCGGCGCGCAGCTGTTCGGCCAGCGCGCGGCATTCCTCGGCCAGGTCCAGGGTGCGGTGGCTGGCCTCTTCGGTCATCGCCACCACGTGGTCCAGGCGCGAGCAGGCGTCGTCCAGCTCGCCGGCCTCGGTGGGCACGGTCGGCAGTTCGCCCAGCGCCTGGCCCAGGTCGCGCGCCAGCCGGCTCAGGCCCTGCATCATCGGCCGCGTGCGCCAGGCGGCGAGGGTGTCGATTTCCCTGCGCCAGCCGGCTTCGTCGCCCTTTTCCAGTGCGTCCAGCGCACCTTGCAGGCGTTCGATCAGGGCGCTGCGTTCGGCGGTGGCTTCCATCAGGCGGTCGCTCCCAGGCGTTCGAAGATCTTGCCCAGCTTCTCCTGCAGCGTCTGCGCGGTGAACGGCTTGATGATGTAGCCGTTCACGCCGCACTGCGCGGCCTCGATGATCTGCTCGCGCTTGGCCTCGGCGGTCACCATCAGCACCGGCAGGTGCTTGAGCTTGTCGTCGGCGCGAATGTTGCGCAGCAGGTCGATGCCGGTCATGCCGGGCATGTTCCAGTCGGTGACCACGAACTCGAACGGCGCCGAGCGCAGTGCAGCCAGGGCACTGTTGCCGTCCTCGGCCTCTGCAGTGTTGGTGAAGCCCAGATCGCCGAGCAGATTCTTGACGATGCGCCGCATCGTCGAGAAATCGTCCACGATCAAAATCCGCATGTTCTTGTTCACCGCTAACTCCCTTGGGTCTTATTCTTCGTCTTCCAGGCCGGCGTCCGCCGCTTCGAACGCTTTCAGGCGCCCGCGCAACCGTACCGTGGCCTGGCCGTGGATCTGGCAGACGCGCGACTCGCTGACACCGAGCACCGCGCCGATTTCCTTCAGGTTCAATTCCTGTTCGTAGTACAGCGACAGCACCAGCTGCTCGCGTTCGGGCAATTGCGCGATGGCCTTGCCCAGCTCGCGGCCGAATTCGCTGCGTTCCAGCATCTGCTGCGGATTGGGCCCGCCCTTGGCGATGGTGTCCAGCTCGCCGTGGTCCTCGACCCGCGATTCCAGGCTCAGCACCTGGCCGCGCGCGGCATCTTCCATCAATCGCAGGTATTCGGGAAGCGGCATGTCCATCGCCGCGGCCACTTCGTTGGCGGCGGCGGCGCGGCCGGTGCTCTGCTCGATCCTGCGGATCGCCGAGGCGGCGTCGCGGGCGCGGCGGTGCACCGAACGCGGCACCCAGTCGCCGCGGCGGATCTCGTCGATCATCGAGCCGCGGATGCGGATCGAGGCGTAGGTCTCGAACGAGGCGCCCTGGTCGGCGTCGTAGCTGCGCGAGGCCTCGATCAGGCCGATCATGCCGGCCTGGATCAGGTCGTCGATCTCCACGCTGGCCGGCAGCCGCGCCGCCAGGTGGTGGGCGATGCGCCGCACCAGGTCCGAATGCTGGGCGATGTAGTCGTTGGAACTGTTGCGCTGCACGGCGCGGTACTGGGCGGCGGCGTTCATGCGGCGACCCCCCGCTGGATGATCCGTTCGACGAAGAACTCGACGTTGCCGCGCGGCACGGTCGGCGCCTGCCAGCGCGCGGTGCGCCGGGCGATCTCGGCGATCGCCTGCGCCGACGGGCTGGACGGGTAGGCCTTGACCACCGGCTGCTGGCGCTGCACCGCCAGGCGCAGCCAGTCGTCCTGCGGCACGCAGCCCAGGTAGTTCAGCGACACGTCGCCGAGGAACTTCTCGCACACCCGGCTCAGCTTGTCGTACAGCAGGCGGCCTTCGTTGAGGTCGCGGACCATGTTGGCCACGATCTGCACCCGGTCCACGCCGCGTTCGCGCGACAGCACCTTGATCAGCGCGTAGGCGTCGGTGATCGAGGCCGGCTCGTCGCAGACCACCACCACCGCGTCCTGCGCGGCCTGGCAGAAGGTCAGCACGCTGTCGGTGATGCCGGCGGCGGTGTCGATGATCATCACGTCCAGCTCGCGCTGCAGCTCGGAGAACACGTTGACCAGGCCCACGTGCTGGGCCGGCGGCAGCTCGGCCATGTGCCGGCGGCCGGAGGCGGCGGGCACCACCATCAGCCCGTTGGGCATGTCGATCAGCACTTCTTCCAGGGTGCAGCGCCCGGCGACCAGGTCGGCCAGGGTGAACTTGGGGGTCAGCCCGAGCAGCACGTCGACGTTGGCCAGGCCCAGGTCGGCGTCCAGCAGCAGGGTGCGCTTGCCCATGTCGGCCAGCGCCATCGACAGGTTGACCGAGATGTTGGTCTTGCCGACGCCGCCCTTGCCGCCGGTCACGGCGATCGTGCGCACCGGGCCCAGCGGTTCGCTGCGCGTTGCCGACAGGGGGAAGGCATTGGTCAGATTGGCGTAATCACGCGACGGCATGGTTCTGCTCCGGAGTACAGGGCTTATCGGCAGCGCGCCGCAAATCTTCAAGGCGCAGTACCAGGCTGGCGGCGTTGGCGCGGTGCAGGTCGTCCGGCACGCGCTGACCATCGGTCACCCAGGTGATGGGAAGCCGGTGGTCCGCGACCACCGACAGTGCACTTCCAAACCGCCCGGTTTCGTCCAGCTTGGTCAAGATCACCCCCTGCGGATCGGCGCCGGCGAACCGGCGCACCACCTCGTCCAGGTCGGAGAAATGGGCATTGGCAGGAAGTACTAGCAAGGACCGGACCACTCTGGAGGCGCGCAGCCAGTGCAGCTGCCCGACCAGCGCGCGGTCGCGCTGGCCCATGCCGGCGGTGTCGATCAGCACCAGCTTGTAGTCGCGCAGGCGCTCCAGCAGCTGTTGCAGGGCGGCGTCGCTGTCGGCCTCGTGCACGGCGATGCCGAGCTGGCGGCCGTAGCTGTGCAGCTGTTCGCGGCCGCCGACGCGGATGGTGTCGGTGGTGACCAGGGCCACGTCGCGGGCGGCGTGGCGTTCCAGGAAGCGCGAGGCCAGCTTGGCGATGGTGGTGGTCTTGCCGGCGCCGGTGGGGCCGATCAGGGCGATCACGCCGCCTTCCTCGATCGGATCCAGCGCGGCGATCGGCAGGCGCTTGGACAGCAGCCCCAGCATCATCCCGCGGCCGCGGTGCAGTTCCAGGTCGGCCGGGATCTGCATGACCACGTCGCGGGTCAGGCCGCTGTCGAAGCCGTAGTCGTCCATCAGCTCCAGCGCCTGGGCGCGGACCGGCGAGCCGCGCAGGCGTTCGTCGGTGAGCCGGTTCATCTCGCGCTCGATCATCTGCCGCATCAGCGCCAGTTCGTCGCGCAGCTGAGTCAATTGTTCGTCGTTCTGCATGGCCGGGAAGCTCGGCACCGGCGCCAGGGCCGGCGGCGCCGGGATCCCGGCGCTGGCCGCGACCGGCGCCGGCTCGGCGGCCGGCGCAGCCGTGGCGGCCGCCGGGGTCAGCGAGACCGCGGCGATGCCTTCGAGCCAGGCCGGCACCGCGGCGGCGCTGGCGGCGGCGCTGGACGCGGAGGCCGCAGCGGCGAACGGGCTCGGCATCGGCACGCTGATCGGCGCGTTGCGGAACACGTCCTCGGGAATCTGGAATTCGGCAGGCGCCGGCGCGGAGGCGGGAGCGGGGGCACGCGGCGCGGCAGCGGGCCGGCTCGGCGCCGGCGCGGTGCCGGCCGGCATCGCCGAGGCGGCGATCGCGGCAGGCTGGGTCAGCGGCCGCGCCGGCGCGGCCTGCGTCGCCGCGGCGGCCGGGGCGCTGCGGCGATCGCTGATCGCGGCCATCATCGCCATCGCCGAGTTGCCGGCGGCGCCGGCCTTGGCCGCACGCGGCGCCGGATTGGCGGCCGACACCGGCAGCCGCGCCGTCTCGTCCGGCCGCACCGCGTCCAGCGCCTGCTGCACCAGCGCCTCGTCGTAGTTGCTGGCGGCGACGATCTCGATGCCCTCGTCGGTGCGCCGGTTGGACAGGATCACCGCATCCGGACCGTGCTCGTCGCGCACCATGCGGAACGCGGTGCGCATGTCGGGAGCTACGAAGCGTTTGATTTTCATGGGTGGAAACCGGGATTCGGGAGTGGGGAGTGGGGATGGGTCGCGGAGGCCGCCATTGCGCGGTTGGCATCCGGTCGCCTTGCTCTGGTTGTCTTCGATCGTTTCATTGCTGTCTCTCTCCGCTCGCGGGGTGCGCTGTTGCGAATCCCGAATCCCAAATCACCAATCCCTGCCTGTCAGCTGATCGTCCCGACCAACTTCAGCCGCTTGTCTTCCGGTACCTCGCTGTAGGACAGCACCGACAGCGAGGGGACGCTGTGGCGGACCAGCCTGGCCAGCGCGGCGCGGACCTGCGCCGGGACCAGCACCACGGCCGGTTCGTTGCGCGCTTCCTGCTTGCTGACGCAGTCCGCCAGGCTCTGATGCAGCCGCTCGGCCAGGCCGGGTTCCAGCGCGGCACCGTTGCCCTGGGTAGAGTCCTGCAAGACACGTTCCAATTGCGGGGCCAGGGTGAACACCGGCAGTTCGGCGGACATGCCGGCGATTTCCTGGACGATGAACCGGCCCAGCGCATTGCGCACCGCGGCGGTGAGCACGCCGGGTTCCTGACTCTGCGGGGCCTGTTCGACCAGCGCCTCGACGATCTTGCGCAGCTGCCGCACCGGGATCTTCTCGATCAGCAGGTTCTGCAGCACGCGCACCACCACCGACAGCGGCAGCGCCTTGGGGGTGAGGTCCTCGACCAGCTTCGGCGCGCTCTTGGCCAGGGTGGCCAGCAGCTGCTGCACTTCCTCGTGGCCGAGCAGTTCCGGGGCGTGCTCGCGGATCAGGTGCGACAGGTGGGTGGCGATCACCGTGGCCGGGTCGACCACGGTGTAGCCCATGGTCTCGGCCTGGGCGCGCTGGTGCGGCTGGATCCAGATGGCGTCCAGGCCGAACGCGGGGTCCTTGCCGGGGATGCCGTCGATCTTGCCCAGCGCGCCGCCCGGGTCCAGCGCCAGTTCGCGGTCCGGATGGATGTCGGCGGTGGCCACCGGCACGCCGTGCACCAGCAGGCGGTAGGCGTTGGCCGGCAGTTCCAGGTTGTCGCGGATGTGCACCGGCGGGATCAGGAAGCCGATGTCCTGGGTCAGCTTGCGCCGCACGCCCTTGATCCGCGCCATCAGCTCGCCGCCCTGGGCCTTGTCCACCAGCGGGATCAGCCGGTAGCCGACCTCCAGGCCCAGCGGGTCGATCGGGCGCAGTTCGTCCCAGCCCAGCTCGGCGTTGGCCTGCGCGCCGGCGGCGGCCGCCTGTTGCACCGGATCGGGCTTGGCTTCTTCCGGCAGCAGGCTGCGCTTCCACATCTTCCAGGCCAGCAGGCCCAGGATCAGCGCCAGCGTCAAGAAAGCGACGTTGGGCATGCCCGGGACCAGGCCGACCAGGCCCAGGATCGCCGCGGCCACCGCCAGCGCTTTGTGCTGGCCGAACACCTGGCCCATCATCGAGGCGCCCATGTCCTGCGAGCGCGAGGCGCGGGTGACCAGCATCGCCACCGCCGAGGACACCAGCAGCGCCGGCAGCTGCGCGACCAGGCCGTCGCCGATCGACAGCAGGGTGTAGGTGGAGGCAGCCTGGGCGACCGGCATGCCGTGCTGCAGGACGCCGACCGCCATGCCGCCGATGAGGTTGATGAACAGGATCAGGATGCCGGCGATGGCGTCGCCGCGGATGAACTTGCTGGCGCCGTCCATCGAGCCGTAGAAGTCCGCTTCCTCGCGCACTTCCTCGCGCCGGGCCTTGGCTTCCTCGCGGGTCAGCAGGCCGGCGTTGAGGTCGGCGTCGATCGCCATCTGCTTGCCGGGCATGGCGTCGAGGATGAAGCGCGCGGTCACTTCCGACACGCGCCCGGCGCCCTTGGTGATGACCACGAAGTTGATGATGGTCAGGATCGCGAACACCACGATGCCGACCGCGTAGTTGCCGCCGATCACGAACTCGCCGAAGGCCTCGATGACCTTGCCGGCGGCGCCGTGGCCGTCCTGGCCGTTGATCAGGATCACGCGGGTGGAGGCCACGTTCAGCGCCAGGCGCAGCATCGTGGTCATCAGCAGCACGATCGGGAAGATGCTGAACTCCAGCGGCCGCTTCACGTACACCACCGCCAGCAGCACCATCAGCGAGATCGCGATGTTGAAGGTGAACAGGGCGTCCAGCACCGGCGCGGCCAGCGGCACCACCACCATCGCCAGCATCGCCATCACGATCACCGGCGCGCCGAGGCCGTGCTTGATCATGTCCATCATCTTGCGCGTGTTCATCTGCGCGGCCGGCTGGCTCATGGCGTGCTCCCCGGGGCGAATTCATCGACGTCCAGCGGCGGCAGCGGCGGCATCGGGCCAGTGCGCCAGGCGCGCAGCTGGTACACGTAGGAGAGGATCTGCGCCACCGCCGAATACAGTCTCACGGGAATTTCCTTGCCGAGTTCGCCTTCCCGATACAAGGCGCGTGCCAAAGGCGGCGCAGACACCACTGCGACGCGGTGCTGCTCGCCGAGTTCGCGGATGCGGAAGGCCAGTTCGTCCACGCCCTTGGCCACCACGGTCGGCGCGCGCATGCGCCCGCCCTCGTACTTCAGCGCCACCGCGTAGTGGGTGGGGTTGACCACCACCACGTCGGCGCTGGGCACCGCCTCCATCATCCGCCGCTGTGACAGCTGCATCTGCATCTGCCGGATGCGGCCCTTGACCTCCGGGCTGCCCTCGCTCTCCTTCATCTCCCGGCGCACTTCGTCGCGGGTCATCATCAGTTTGCGGATGTGGTTCCACTTCTGGTACGGCGCGTCGATCGCCGCCAGCAGCGCCAGCGCGCCGGCGGTGTACAGCAGCAGGCGCAGGGTGAAGCCCAGGCCGTCGCCGATGGCCTGTTCCAGCGGGTGCCGCATCAGGCTGCGCAGGCCGTCGATGTTGTTCCAGATGCACAGGCCGGCGGCGCCGCCGACGAAGGCCATGCGCAGGATCGACTTGAACAGTTCGGCCAGGCTTTCCATGCCGTACAGCCGGGTCAGCCCGGCCATCGGGTTGAGCCGGTCCAGCTTGGGCACCAGCGCGTTGCCGGAGAAGCGCAGGCTGCCCATCGCCAGCGGCGCGACGAACCCGGCCGCCAGGCAGATGCCGACCAGCGGCAGCGCCACCCACAGCAGGCCCAGCAGCAGTTCGCCGAAGTGGCCGAACAGGGCGTCGGGGTGGCCGTACAGGCTCGGGTCCGGGCGCAGCGCGCCCTTCATCCAGGTCACCGCGCCGGCCGTCAGCGAACCGGACATGCCCATCAGCGCGAAGATGCCGGCGCTGAACACCGCCGCCGTCGCCAGTTCGCGCGAGCGCGGGATGTTGCCCTGCTCGCGGGCCTCGCGCAGGCGTTTTTCGGTAGGTTGTTCGGTTTTTTCGGTGCCTTCTTCGTTTTCGGACATGGCGTGGGACGAGCCGGGCAGGGGGATTCGATCCAGCGTCCTGCAAGGACCGTTCCGTTCCATCGGCGGCCGCCTGTGCGGCGTTACGACGGCCCGCGCGGGCCTGCGGCATGGCGGCGCCGGTGCCGAGCACCGCCGGCCGAGCGGCCGGCAGGGCAGCGCTAGGCGTGCAGTTCGACCCGGTTGCGGCCCAGGTGCTTGGCCCGGTACAGGGCCTCGTCGGCGCGGGCCAGCAGTTGCTGCAGGCTCTCGCCCGGCCGGTACCAGGCCACGCCGATCGAGGCGGTGACCGCCAGCCGCTGCGTGCCGATCTGCAGCGGCTGGTCGCCAATTGCCGCGCGCAGGTGCTGCAGCCGCTCGTGCGAGGGGACCGGCAGGCCGGGCAGCACGCCGAGCAGTTCCTCGCCGCCGTAGCGGCCGATCAGGTCCGAGCCGCGCAGGTTGGCGTTGAGGCGCCGCGCGACCTTGACCAGCACCGCGTCGCCGGTCAGGTGGCCGTGCGCGTCGTTGATGCGCTTGAAGTGGTCCAGGTCGATCATCGCCACCGCCAGCGGCTGCCGCTCGGCCTGGCTGCGCTGCATCTGCGCGGCCAGCGCATCGAGGATGCCGGCGCGGTTGAGCAGGCCGGTCAGGGCGTCGTGCGAGGCCTTCACCGCCAGCGCGGCGCGGGCGATCTCCAGTTCGCGCTTGTCGTGTTCCAGCTCCTGGGTGCGCAGCGCGACCAGGGCGGCCAGTTCGCGCTGGCGCTGGCGCAGGCGGCGCTCGCGCCAGTGCAGCGCGGCGATCGCCAGGCCGCCGCCGAGCAGGGCGTACAGCGCCAGCATCGGCGGGCTGCGCCACCACACCGGCGCCACCGAGAACGCCACCCGCACCGGCGCCGAGGCGCTGCGCCGGTAGGCGTCGAGCAACTGGATCTCGAACACGTAGTCGCCGGGCGGCAGCGGCGGATGGTCGATCTCGAAGTTGGGCGTGGCGATCCAGCGCGTGTGCACGCCCGCGAAGCGATAGCGGAACGAGACCCGGTTGCGGTCGTCGTACAGGTCCGGCGCGCCGACCTCGATGTGCAGCGGTTCCTGGTTCCAGGACAGGCGCGCGCCGGCGGCGATCGGATGGCCGCCGCGGGTGAACTGGTCCAGCGTCAGCACCGGCGCGCGCTCCTGGAACAGGCGCTGCGGCGCCAGCACGTGGCTGACGCCCTTGCTGTTGCCGATCCACACCGACGCGTCGGCGTCCTCGAAGAACGCCGCTTCGGAGATGTCGTCCCACAGCAGCCCCTGCGACTGGGTCAGGCGCGACCAGCGGCGCCCGTCGTGGATGTCCACGCCCTGGTTGTGGCCGATCCAGATCCAGCCGTTGCCGGTGCGCCGCAGCAGGTAGATCTGCAGCTCCTGCAGCTGCGGCTGGGCGGCGCGCTGCAGGCGCAGGGTGTCGCCGTCGAGCCGGCCCTGCCACACGCCCGGGTGGTACAGCGCGGCCCAGACCTGGCCATCCTCCTCGATCAGCAGCTTGCTGACCCAGGGCTGCGCCGGCGTGCCGTCGAGCAGCAGCCGGATCGGGGTCCAGGTGTCGCCGCGCAGCCGGAACACCCCGGACGCGCCGGCCAGCCACAGGCTGCCGTCGCGGCGCTGCTGGATGTCGGAGTAGTCGCTGGCCGGCAGCGCCTGCACCCGTTGCGGGACCTCGCCCGACTGCGGCCGCGCCAGCAGGTACACGCCCTCCATGGTCAGCAGCCAGATCCGGCCCGCCGCGTCCAGATACAGCCGCTTGGCCGTGCTGCCCAGGCGCGGGTAGCGGCGCAGCAGCCGGCCGTCGCGGTCGTGGTGGTGCAGTTCGCCCAGCGAGCCGATGCTCCACAGCGAGCCGTCCGCGGCGGTCTGCATGCCCACGGTCTGCACGCCGGCATCGGCCAGCCATGGCTGGAACGGCTGGCCGGCGCCGCGCTGGCGGTTGACGCCGCCTTCGTTGCCGAGCAGCAGTGCGCCGTCGCCGTGGCGCTGGACGGTCCAGGTCGGCGCGCTGCTCATGCCCTGGGTCACGTCCCAGTTCTCGATCCAGCCGTAGCCGTTCCAGCGCACCACGCCTTCGCCGTCCACGCTCATCCACAGGTCGCCGGCATGGTCGAACAGCAGCGCGACGATGCCGCCGTCGGGCAGGCCGTTGCCGCGGCCGAAGCGTCGCCAACGGCCGTGTTCCCAGCGCGCCAGGCCCTGGCCGGTGGGCATCAGCACGCGCCCTTGCGGATCGAGCAGGAGCTGCGCGTGCGCGTTCACCTTGTGCGGGCCGGCATCGGGCCAGGGCTGTTCGACGAAGCGTTCGGCCGCGGCCGGCAGGCGCATCAGGCGCTGGTCGCCGCGCACCCACAGCGCGCCGTCGCGGGCGCGCACGACGCCGCGCCAGCGGTCCGGCGGCAGGCCTTGCGCCTGGCCGTAGACCGTCACCGCGCCATCGGCGGCGACCCGGCACAGCTCCTGGCCGCAGCCGAGCCAGAGCGTGTCCGCATCGGCCTGGGCCGCGCCGATCCGCCCGAGCTGCGGCAGCCGCGCCAGCGTCGCCGCGTCGAACAGCGGCTGCAGCCGCCAGCGTCCGTCGCCGCGGGGCACGGCACGCAGCGCCTGCGGGCCGTTGAGCAGCACCGTGCCCCAGCGCGGGCTGGCCAGGCGCAGCACGTTCTTGCGCAGCGGCCCGGTTTCCTCGGCGCTCAGTTGCCGCATCCGGTTGCCGTCGCCGACGAACACCGCATCGAAGCTCGCCACCCACAGCCGGTGCGCGGCGTCCTCGCTCGCGGCGCTGATGAAATGCCCGCGCTGGCCCTGCAGCGGCACCTGTTCGAAGCGGTGCCCGTTGAAGCGATACAGGCCGCTTTCGGTGCAGACCCACAGGCTGCCGTTGCCGGTCTGCAGCAGGCAGGTGTCGGCCAGGCCGAGCAGGCCCTGGTCGTGCGCATAGCGGCGCAACGGGATCGACTGGGCGCGGGCGGGGTCGCCCGGTGCCAGTCCGGCCAGGCCCAGGCCGAGCCACAGCAGCAGGACCCCGCGCGCCGGCCAGCGGCGCAGGCGAGCGCGCAGGCGCCGACCCTCAGCCGCCGCGAATGCCGCGACGGTCACGAGCGGGGACTGGCGGGGAGTCGGACATGGCGTGCGGCACGTGGCGAGGAGGAAGGGAAGGGGCGGCAGGCGCAATCGCGGACGGCGCACGATGGTTCAAGCCGGGCGCCACCCTGCCTGTATCGGCCGCGCTGCGCCCGCGCTTGAGTCGCTGCCGCTCATGCCGCTCACCGCGGCAAGGTCGCTCCCGGCACCGCGTCCAGGTGCAGCTCGACCCGGTTGCGGCCGCCGTGCTTGGCCCGGTACAGCGCGTCGTCGGCGCGGCTGAGCAACTGCTGCAGGGTCTCGCCCGGGCGGTACCAGGCCACGCCGATCGAGGCGGTGACCTCGAGCATGCCGGCGTCGGTGAGGAACGGCGTGGCGCCGATCACCTGGTGCAGGGCGTGCAGCCGGGTCCGCGCCGGCGGCACCAGGCCCGGCAGCACCGCCAGCAGCTCCTCGCCGCCGTAGCGGCCGATCAGGTCGGCGCCGCGCAGGTTCGCGTTCATGCGCCGGCCGACCCGCGCCAGCACCGCATCGCCGACCAGGTGGCCGTGCAGGTCGTTGATGTGCTTGAAGTGGTCCAGGTCGATCATCGCCACCGCCAGCGGGCTGCCGTCGCCGCGGCCGTGCTGCATCTGCGCGGCCAGGGCATCGAGGATGCCGACGCGGTTGAGCAGGCCGGTCAGGTCGTCGCGCACCGCCTTCAGCGCCAGCGCGGCGCGGGCGATCTCCAGTTCGCGCTTGTCGTGCTCCAGTTCGCGGGTGCGCTCGGCGACCAGCCGCGCCAGGGTGCGCTCGCGCGACAGCAACTGCTTCACCCGCCAGCGCCACACCGCGGTCACCAGCAGCGCGGCGGCCAGCGCGTACGCCATCCACGCCAGCGGGCTGCGCCACCACGGCGGCAGGATCTCGAACTCCAGCCGCGCCACCTCGCTGCGCGCGCGCTGGCGTTCGTCCAGCGCCTGCACCTCCAGCGCGTAGCGGCCGGGCGAGAGCAGGGTGTAGGTGAGATGTCCCTGTCCGGTCTCGGCCCATTGTTCCTGCAGGCCCTCGAGCCGGTAGCGGAAGCTGAGGGTGTCGTTGCCGCCGACCGCGCCGGGCACCGCGAAGGCGATCTCGATCGGCTGCTGCGACCACGGCAGCTGCGCGCCGGGGACGACCGGGCGCCCGCCGCGGGTGGCACGCAGCAACTGCAGGCGCAGCGGCCGCGCCGCGAACAGCCGCGCCGGGTCCAGTACCTGGCTGACGCCCTTGCTGTTGCCGATCCACACCGAGCCGTCGCGATCTTCGAAGAACGCGCCTTCGGAGGTGTCGTCCCACAGCAGGCCTTCGGCCTGGGTCACGCGGATCCAGCGCCCGCCCGCCCACATGTCCAGGCCCTGGCTGCTGCCGACCCACACGCGTTTGTGCCGATCCTGGCGCAGCACGTAGGGCACGATCCGCGCCAGCAGCGGATCGTCGACCTTGCGCAGGGACAAGGCGGCCGCGCGCGGGTCGAAGCGCCCGCGCCACACCCCGACGTCGCCGAACGACAGCCAGGCCTCGTCGTTGGCGTCGATGGTGAACTTGTCCAGTTCCGCGTCCGGCACCGCGCCGTGCAGGCGGACCGGTTGCCAGCCCTGCGCCTGGCGCAGGTACAGGCCATGGTCGCCGACCAGCCACAGGCGGCGTCGCGCGTCGTAGCCGCCGCCGGTGAAGCGGTCGCGCGGCAGGTCGCGCGCCGGCTGCGCGCTGCGTTCGCCCGGCGCCAGCCGGAACGTGCCGCGGGTGGTCAGCAGCCACAGCGTGCCGGCGTCGTCGAAGAACATCCACTTCAGCGAGGACGGCACCTTGGCCATCTCGTGCATGCGGCCGCTGCCGCGGTCCAGACGCAGTATCCGGCCCGACGACAGCCCCATCCACAGGGTGCCGTCGGCCGCGTCGACCAGTTGCACCGCCTGTCGCAGCGCCTGCCCGTCGCGGTCGGTCAGCGGGCGCATGCGGCCGCCGGCGTCGAGCACGTTGGCGCCCATTTCGCTGCCGACGTACAGGCGGCCGTCGCCGCGGCTGCGCAGGATCGACCAGGTCGGCCCGGTGGCCAGCCCCTGCGGCTCCTCCCAGTGCTGGATCACCCCATAGCCGAGCCAGCGCTGCACGCCGCGGCCGCGGGTACCCATCCACAGGCGGCCCTGGCCGTCGCTGAGCAGCGCGCAGATGTTGGGCGCCAGCGCCCCCAGGCCCTGGGCGCGTTCGAACGCGCGCCACTGGCCGTGTTCCCAGCGCAGCAGGCCGGTATCGCTGCGGGTCAGCACGCGGCCGGCGGCGTCCTCGACCAGGTTGATGCCCACCGCCAGCGTGGACAGCCCGCTGCCCGGCGGCGGCACGCGTTCGACGAAGCCCGTTGCACCGGCCGGCCACGCCAGCACATGGTGGATGCCGCGCGCCCACAGCGTGCCGTCGCGGCCGCGCAGCAGGGCCAGCCAGATGTCGTCGGGAACGCCGTCGGCGCGGCCGAGCCGGCGCAAGCGGCCCTGCGCATCCAGCCGGCACAGCTGCCGGCCGCAACCCAGCCACAGCGCCCCGTCGATCGCGGCGACGGCGGTGATCTCGGCCAGCGTGGCGCCATCGGCGGTGCGCAGCGGCGTGACCTGCCAGCCGCCGTCGGCGCCTGCGGCGATCCGCAGCGGACGCTTGTCGCTGAGCGCGATGAGGTCGTCGCCGTACGCGGTCAGGGAGTGCCCCTGGTCGATCGGCAGGCGCCGTCCATCGGCGCCGGAGACCGCGACGAAGCGCCGCCCGTCGCCGACATACAGCGCATTGGAGGCGCCGACCCACATGCGCTGGCGGCGGTCCTCGGCGATCGCGAAGACCAGCGGGCTGCCGAGGCCGGCCTCGGCGCCGACCTGCTCGAAGCGTTCGCGCTCGTAGCGGTGCAGGCCCAGCTCGGTGCAGGCCCAGACCACGCCGTGGCGGTCGGCGTACAGGCAGTTGACGCTCAGGCCCTGCAGGCCGTCGGACTGCGCGTAGTCGCGGAAGCTGTACTCCTGCGCCAGCGCGGCGCCGAACCACGCGCACAGCGCGAACACGGCCAGCAGCCGCCACGCGATGCCGCGCGGCGGTGAGGGCGAGGGCAGCGGGTGGCTGATCGGCACGGCGATGACTGGCGTCCCCGGAAGGCGCTGCGCGGCGGGGGGCGCTGCACCTGCAACACCCTGGAAAAGGTGTATCGGCACAGCGATGCAGGGCTTGAATCGCTGCGATGGCGGGCGCGTCCGCGCCTAGGCGGTCACCTGCCGGGCGGCGTCGAAGGCGGCATCGAACAGGCGCTGCACCGGCGGCCCCATCTCGCCGACCAGCACCGCCAGCAGTGCCAGGCCCAGCACCACCGCCACCGGCAGGCCGAGCTGGATCGGGTTCAGCGCCGGCGCGGCCTTGGCCAGCGCGCCGAACGCCAGGTTCACCGCCAGCATCGCCACCATCACCGGCAGCGCCAGGGTCACCGCGCCGCGCATCATGCTCATGAAGAAATCCGGCGCCACCGAGGCCATCGCCTGCGCGTCCGGCAGCGCGTTGCCGATCGGCAAAGCCTTGTAGCTGTCCACCAGCAGCGCCACCACCGCCAGGTGGCCGTTGGCGGTGAAGAACAGCAGGCCGAAGGCCAGGTAGAACCATTGCCCGATCACCCCGGAGGTGACCCCGCGCAGCGGATCGGCCATCTGCGCGAAGCCCAGGCCGGTGCTCTGCGAGACCAGTTCGCCGGCCAGCGCGCCGGCCTCGAAGATCAGCCGCAGCATGAAGCCCATGCTCGCTCCGACCGCCAGTTCGCGCGCCACGCTCAGCACCACCCCGGCATCGAAGCCGTCCCAGTCCGGCACCGGCGGCAGCAGCGGCGCCAGCGCCATCGCCAGCGTCGCCGCCAGCATCACCCGGATCCGCGCCGGCACCGCGCGGGTGCCAACCAGCGGCATCACCATCAGCATCGCGCCGATGCGCAGCATGGTCCACAGGATCGCGCCGACCATCGCGAAGGCCTGCTGGCCATCGATGACCATTTGCGTGGCCGAATCCATCGCCGTCAGTTCCGGTCGGCGCGGCAGGGAACGCACGCGGCAAGCCGCCCGGCCGTGGCCGGGCGCACAGCGCGCTGCGTCATCGCGGGCTTGCTTGTCGACATGAGGGTTCCGTGGGGTTGCGCGGCGGGCGGTCGCGCCGAGCGGCGCTAGCCGATCAGATGCGGGATGCGCTGGAACAGCATCGTGGTGTACTCGACCAGGTGCGCCAGCAGCATGCTGCCGGTGGCGAACAGCATCGCGGTCAGGGTGACCACCTTGGCGACGAAGGCGATGGTCGGCTCGTTGAGCTGGGTGGCGGCCTGGAACACGCCGATCACCACGCCCACCACCAGCATCGCCAGCAGCAGCGGGCCGGCTACCCACAGCACGGTGATCAGGCCGCCGCGCAGTTCGGTCAACGCCAGTTCGGGACTCATCGGCTCAGACTCCGTTGAAGCTGGCGGCGAGGGTGCCGACGGTCAGCACCCAGCCGTCGACCAGCACGAACAACAGGATCTTGAACGGCGCGGAGATCAGCATCGGCGACATCATCATCATGCCCATCGACATCAGCACGCTGGCCACCACCAGGTCGATGATCACGAACGGGATGAAGATCAGGAAGCCGATCTCGAACGCGGTCTTCAGTTCGCTGGTGACGAACGAGGCCACCAGCACCGGGAACGGGATCGCGTCCGGGCCGCTGTAGGTGCCGTTGCCGGCCATGCCAGCGAAGGTCATCAGGTCGGCCTCGCGCACCTGCGCCAGCATGAACGCGCGCAGCGGCTGGGTGGTCAGGGTCCAGGCGGTCTGGAAGTCGATCTGGCCGTTGAGGTAGGGGCTCATGCCCTGGCCCCAGGCCTTTTCCCACACCGGCATCATCACCAGCGCGGTCAGGAACAGCGCCAGGCCCATCAGCACCTGGTTGGACGGGGTCTGCCCGGTGCCCATCGCCTGGCGCAGCAGGCCGAGCACGATGGTGATGCGGGTGAAGGCGGTCAGCACCAGCAGCATCGACGGCAGCAGCGTGATCGCGGTCATCAGCAGCAGGGTCTGCAGCGGCAGGCTCACCGGCTGCGCGCCGACCTTGCCGACGTTGACCTGCGGCAGCGAGGGCAGGGTCGGGGCGGCGTTCTGCGCGGCCGGCGCCGGCGCGGCCGGCGCGGCGGGCGCGGCCTGGGCCCAGCCCAGGGCCGGCAGCAGGCTCAGCGTCAGCAGGATCAGCACCAGGCGCAGACCGCGCGCGTAACGGTTCCAACGAAGCAACATGGTCATTTGTCCTTGCGCAGCTTCTGCGCCAGCAGCTGGGCGAAATCGGGGAGGTTCTTGAGCTGCTTGAGGTTCGGCAGCGACGGCGCCGGCGCCTGCGGCAGCGGCTCGGGCAGGCGATGCAAGGTGCGTACCCCGCCGGCCGACACGCCGAGCAGCAGCTGCTCGCCGTTGACGTCGACCACCACCACGCGCTCCTTGGCGCCGACCGCCAGGCTGGCCACCACGCGCAGGCCGTCGGCCGGGCGGAAGCCGCTGCCGGGCAGGCGCTTGAGCACCCAGGCCATGCCCAGGATCAGCCCCAGCACCAGCAGCAGGGCCAGCACCGCACCGAACAGGCTGGGCGGCGACGGCGCGGCGCTGCCGACCCCCGAGGCGGCCTTGGCCGCCTGGGTGGCGGCGGCGAGCAATGGGTTCACCGCAGTCTCCGGATGCGTTCGGTGGGGCTGACCACGTCGGTCAGGCGCACGCCGAAGCGGTCGTTGATCGTCACCACCTCGCCGTGCGCGATCAGGGTGCCGTTGACGTACACGTCCAGCGGCTCGCCGGCGCCGCGCTCCAGCTCCACCACCGAGCCCTGGTTGAGCTGCAGCAGGTTGCGGATCGGGATGCGGTTGCGGCCCACTTCCAGCGACAGCGTCACCGGCACGTCCAGGATCATGTCCAGGTTCAGGTCGTTGCCGATGCCGCCGCCTTCGGTCTCCGGCTGCAGGCTGTCGAACTGGGCCGGGACGGCCTCGGGGATTTCGTTCTGGCTCATGACGCGTCTTCCTGGAAGGCGGGGCGGCGGCGCAGCGCGCCGGGGGGTTGGTTGGAGGTGATCTTCACGGCGTTCTGGCCGCGCGAGATGCCGAATTCGCCGGTGAACAGCGGGATGTTCTCCACGCACAGCGGCACCTGCTTGGGCAGCTCGATCGGCAGCACGTCGCCGATCTTCAGCTTGGTCAGCTCGCGCAGGGTCATCTGCTTTTGCGCCAGCACGCTGGAGATGGTGACCTCGGCGGTGTTGAGCTGTTCGCGCAGCATGATGTTCCAGCTCTCGTCGCGGTCCACGCGGTCGCTCTGGATGCCGGCGTCGAGCAGTTCGCGGATCGGTTCCAGCATCGAGTACGGCAGGGTCACGTGGATCTCGCCGCCGCCGCCTTCCAGTTCCACATGGAAGCGGCTGACCACCACGTACTCGCGCGGGGTGACGATGTTGGCGAAGTGCGGGTTGACCTCGGAGTTGATGTATTCGAACTCCACGTCCATCACCGGCGCCCAGGCCTCGTGCAGGTCGGCGAAGGTCTGCTTGAGCATCAGCTGGATCACGCGCATCTCGGTCGGGGTGAATTCGCGGCCTTCGATGCGGGTGGGGTAGCGGCCGTCGCCGCCGAAGAAATTGTCGACCACGGTGAACACCAGGGTCGGCTCGAACACGATCAGGCCGGTGCCGCGCAGCGGCTTGAACTTGATCAGGTTGAGGTTGCTCGGCACGTACAGCGAGTGCATGTAGTCGTTGAACTTGATCAGGTCGATGCCGCGCACCGACAGGTCGGCCGAGCGCCGGATCAGGTTGAACAGGCCGATGCGGCACAGCCGCGCGAAGCGCTCGTTGACCATCTCCAGGGTCGGCATGCGCCCGCGGATGATCCGGTCCTGGCTGGAGAAATCGTACTGGCGCGCTTCGCCCGGCGCCGGCGGCGGCGGCTCGGTGTCCACCACGCCGACGTCGACGCCGTGCAACAGCGCATCGATCTCGTCTTGGGAAAGCAGGTCGGTCATCGGGGCGGCGCCTTACTGGGTCACGAAGCTGGTGAACAGCAGTTCTTCGATGCACTTCTTGCCGGTCTCGGCGGTCATCAGCTTCTGCGCGTCGGCCAGCGCCGCGGCCTGCAGCTTCTTGCGCCCGGCGATGTCGGCGATGTCCTGCGCCTGCACCTGCGAGAACAGCATCAGCAGGTGCGCGCGGATCGCCGGGGCGTTCTCGGTGATCAGCTTCAGTTCTTCCGGGTCGCGGGTCATCAGCTGCACTTCCATCTGCAGGTAGTGCGGGCCGTCCTCGGCGCTGCCGTTGAGGTTGACCACGAATGCCGGGTCCATCGCGAAGTACTGCGCCGGCTTGGGCAGCTCGGCGGTCTTGGCCGCGGCTTTGGCATGGGCGGCATCGGGCTTCTTCAGGAAGAACCACGCGCCGGCGCCGCCGCCGCCGAGCACCAGCACCGCGGCCACGACGATGATCAGCAGCTTCTTCTTCGACTTGCCGCCCTCCGGGGCGTCCTTGGCGTCGGCGGGTTTCTTCGATTTGTCGGCGGCAGCGGCCACGGATGGCTCCTTAGGGGGTCTCTGCCCCTAGGGATGCAATCGGCGTGCCGAAACGGCGGGGTGGGCTTGCCGGATATTTGACGGCGGCCGCAGCGGCCTTCGAAGGCCGTGCCGAAAGGGTTTCGACCCCGACCCGGGGCGGCCCGACAGGGGCCGACCCCCTCCTGCAGGAAGCGGCCTAGGCGTAGGCGTCGAGCAGGCCGCGCTGGCGCAGCACCACCGACGGAATCCCGACGCTGCCCAGCACGTCATCGCCGGCGGCATCGCTGCCGCCCGCCACGGCGCCCTGCGGGGCGTTCTGCGCGGGCTGCTGGTGCTGCTGGCCGACGTCGGCCTGGCCGAGCTGGAAGCCATGCTGGCCGAGCATCTCGCGCAGCCGCGGCAGGCTGTTCTCCAGCGCCTGGCGCACGTCGGCCTGGGCGCTGCTGAAGCTGGCGTTGACCTGGTCGCCGCTCAGGTGCAGGCGCACCTCGACCGGGCCCAGCTCGGCGGGGCTGAGCTTGATGTGGGCGTGGCCGATCTTCTGGTCGGCCAGCCAGCTCACGCGCGCGCCCATCGCATCGTCGAAGTTGTCGCCGTGCAGTTGCGGGGTGGGGGTCGGCGAGCCGGTGAACGGCGCGGCGCTGTCGGCGGTGCGCGTCGGGGCCTGGATCCCCGGCGACGCCACGAGGTTGATCGGATCGGTGCCGGTGCCGGCGGCAGCGCCGCCGTTGTCGCCGGCCTTGTCCGCGACGGCGCTGGCCAGCGCCGCCAGCGCGGCGACCGGCGCCGCGGCGTCGCCGCCGCCGACCGCCTGCGCGGCGGCCCCGGCGACCTGCGCCAGCATGCCGCCGAAGCTGCCGGCGGCGACCGCGGCGCTGGCCCCGGCCGCGCCCGGCGTGGCCGCGGCGGCGCCCGCAGCACCCGCCGGAGCGGTACCGGGCAGGGCCGGCGCGTCGCCGCCGAGCAGCGCGGCCACGCCCTTGGCCGCGGCGCCGGCGACGCCGATCGCCAGCCCGGCGGCCGCGCCCAGCGGGCCGGCGCTCGCCGCCGGCAGCGCCGCGCCCAGCGCCGGCAACAGGCCCAGGCCGATGCCGGCCAGGCCGGCCGGCGGCCAGCCGGCGTCTTCCTCGGTGTCCTCGTCCTGCTTGGCGTCGGTGGTCTTGGCGTCCTTGGCCGGCGCCTTGGTTTCCTCGCTGCCCTTGGCGTTGTCGCGCGCGGCCTGGGTGCCGGCCTGCGCGCTGCGCGCCGGCTCGCTGGCCTTGTCGTCCGCCGCCTCGGGACGCTTGTCGGCGGCATCCTTGTCGGCGGCGGCCTGCGGCGACTTGGCGGCCGGCTTCGGCGCCGGCTTGGGCGCGGCCGCGGGGCCATCGTTGCCGAGCAGCCTGGCGAAGTCCTGGCCGCCGCTGCGGTCCTGGCCCTGCGCGTCGGCACCGCCGCCGGGCAGGCTGGCGCGGCCGTTGCCGCCCAGGGCGGAAAGCGCGTTGTTCATCGGTTGTCTCCGTGTTCGGTGTCGCTGTCGGCCGCGGCCACCGCCAGGCGCACCCGGCGCGCGCCGAGGTCGTCCATCTCGCGCTGGCTGCGGCGGTCGTCGACCTTGCGTTCCTGGGCGCGGTAGCTGGCCGCCAGTTGCTCCAGCACCTGCTTGTCGCGGCTGGCCAGCAGCAGCCGGCTGCGTTCCATCTCCACCTTCTCGCGGTTGCGGTCCACGGTCTGGCACTGCTGCTGCACCGCGCTCTCCAGGCGGTCCAGGAACGCGCGGCGGTTGGCCAGCTGCGCCAGGCTGGTCGCGGCCATCTGGCTGTTGGCGTATTCCTCGGCGTAGCGGCGCAGTTCCTCCAGCCGCGACTCGTGGGTCTCCAGCGCGCGCTGGCGCTCGGCCAGGTCGCGGGCGACCTCGTCCTCGTGCTGCTGGGCGCGGCGGAGCAGGGGATCGATACGCTGTGATTGCATCATGGCTTAGTTCTCACGTTCGACCAGCCGCTTCAGCGCGGCCTGGCTGTGGGGCAGATCTGCGGCCTTGGCGACGTCCTGTCCGAGGAATTCCATGATCTCCGGCCACCGCTCCAGCGCCTCGTCCACCGCCGGATCGTTGCCGCGCTGGTAGGCGCCGATGGTGATCAGGTCGCGGTTGGACGAGTACGCCGAGACCAGCCGCTTCAGCGCGCGGATGCGCAGCCGCCACGGCTCGTCGGCGATGTCCTGGACCACGCGGCTGACCGAGGATTCCACGTCGATGGCCGGGTACAGGCCGCTGTCGGCGACCCGGCGCGACAGCAGGATGTGGCCGTCGAGAATGGCGCGCGCGGCGTCGGCGATCGGATCCTGCGGATCGTCGCCTTCGGTCAGCACGGTGTAGAAGGCGGTGATCGAGCCGCGGCCCTTGGCGCCGTTGCCGGCGCGCTCGACCAGCGCCGGCAGCTTGGCGAACACCGACGGCGGGTAGCCGCGGGTGGTCGGCGGCTCGCCGACCGACAGGCCGATCTCGCGCTGCGCCTGGGCGAAGCGGGTCAGCGAGTCCATCAGCAGCAGCACGTTCAGGCCCTGGTCGCGGAACCATTCGGCGATCGCCGTGGCGCGGTAGGCGCCGTGCAGGCGCGCCAGCGGCGGGCGATCGGCCGGGGCGGCGACGACCACCGCGCGGCGCAGGCCTTCCTCGCCCAGCGTGGTCTCGACGAAATCGCGCACTTCGCGGCCGCGTTCGCCGATCAGCCCGACCACGATCACGTCGGCGGCGGTGTAGCGGGTCATCATCCCCAGCAGGGTCGACTTGCCGACGCCGGAGCCGGCGAACAGGCCCACGCGCTGGCCACGGCCGATCGGCAGCAGCGCGTTGATCGCGCGCACGCCCACGTCCAGCGGGGTGGTGATCGGCTCGCGCGCCAGCGGGTTGATCGACACGCCGGCCATGCCCACCGAACCTTCGGCGCGGATCGGGCCCTTGCCGTCCAGCGGCACGCCGTCCGAATCGATGACCCGGCCGAGCAGGCCTTCGCCCACTTCCACGCCGCCGCGGCGGCGCACCGGCACCACCCGCGCGTTGGGCAGCAGGCCGTAGGTCTCGGCGCTGGGCATCAGCGAGGTGCGGTCGCCGGAGAAGCCGACCACTTCGGCGTCGACCCAGCCGCCGTCGACCTCGACCTTGCAGGTGGCGCCCATCGGCGCCTCGCAGCCGACCGCTTCCAGGGTCAGCCCGACCGCGCGGCGCAGGATGCCTTCGCGGATCAGGCCGCGGCCGGCGGCCGCGTCCAGATCGAGCTGGCCCAGGCGCGAGGCCAGGCGCAGGTTGCGCGCGTCCAGCCAGTCGGCCGGATGGGTGCCGGACAGCGCGCTCACAGGCCCGCTCCGGACTTGCGCATCACCGTCTCCAGCGCCGCGCGCAGGCGCGCGTCCAGGGTGCCGTCGATGCGCACCGCTTCGGCGTGCACGCGCAGGTCGCCGCGGCTCAGGGTCAGGTCCGGCACCAGCCGGGTGCCGTCGGCCATCAGCGCCAGCAGCGGGGTCAGCGCGGCGATGTCGTCCGGGTGCAGCCGCACCTCGACCTCGCGGCGCGCGCCGCCGACCGCGTCCAGCGCCTCGCCGACCAGGTCCGACAGCAGCGCCGGATCGGCCTCGTAGGCGCGCCCGACCAGGCTGCCGGCGATGCGCACGGCCAGTTCGCCGAGCGCGCCGACCACTTCGTTCTCCAGCCGCGCCAGCGGCCGCGAGAAATTGTCCAGGATGCCTTCGATCTGCGCGGTCAGGCGGCGGATCTCGGCCTGGCCCTGGGCCAGGCCCTCGGCGTGGCCGCGCTCGAAGCCCTCGTGCTGCGCGGCGGCCTCGATCGCCTGGATGTCCTCCAGGCTCGGCGGGCGCAGCACCGGCTCCTCGGGCAGCGCCTGCTCCTCGAACTGCGGCTCCGGCAGCGGCGCCACGTTGAGCTCCGGGGCCAGCCAGCGCACCACGTTGCCGCTCATACCATCGCCTCCGCACCGGCGCCGCCGAGGCTGATCACGCCTTCATCGGCCAGCCGGCGCACGATCGCCAGGATTTCCTTCTGCGCGCCTTCCACGTCGGCCAGGCGCACCGGGCCGCGCGCTTCCATGTCCTCGAGCAGGATCTCGGCGGCGCGCTGGGACATGTTCTTGGTGATCTTCTCGCGCACCTTGATGTCGGCGCCGCGCAGGGCCAGGCCGAGGCGGTCGCCGCTGACCTCGCGCAGCAGGGTCTGCAGCGCGCGGTCCTCCAGCTCGACCAGGTTGTCGAAAACGAACATCAGGTCCTGGATGCGGGTGCTGAGCTCGGCGTCGATCTTGCCGATCGCCGCCAGCACGCCCTGGTCCTGGCCGCTGTCCATGAAGTTGAGGATGTTGGCGGCGACCTTGACCCCGCCGACGTTGGACGACTTCAGGTTCTGGTTGCCGGAGAACTGCCGCTCCATGATCTCGTTCAGCTCGTTCAGCGCGTTCGGCGGGATGCCGTCCAGGGTGGCGATGCGCATCAGCACGTCGGCGCGGGTGCGCTCGGGCAGCAGCTTCAGCGCCTCGGCGGCCTGGTCGCTGTCCAGGTGGGCCATGACGATGGCGATGATTTGCGGATGTTCGTTGCGCACCAGGTCGGCGACCGCGCGCGGGTCCATCCACTTGAGCGTGTCCAGGCCGGTGGTGTTGCGGCCGAGCAGGATGCGGTCGATCAGCCCGCCGGCCTTGTCCGCGCCCAGCGCCTGCACCAGCACGTTGCGGATGTAGTCGTCGGCGCCCACGCCCAGCGAGGTCTTGCTGCCGAGTTCGGAATTGAACTCGTCCATGACCTTCTCGACCTGGTCGCGCGAGATGCCGCTCAGGGTCGCCATGGCGATGCCGATCTTCTGCACCTCCTTGGGGTCCATGTGCTTGAGCACCTCGGCCGCGTCGGCTTCGCCGAGCGACAGCAGCAGCACCGCGGCGCGCTGGGTGCCGTTCATCGCGGCGTTCGCATCAGGCTTCATTGGCGACCCATCCCTTCACGACTTGCGCAACACGCTTGGAATCCTGCTTGACCGCTTCGCGCGCCAGGCGCAGACGCTCCTCGTAGGCGTCGGGCAGGGCGATCGCCGCGGGACGGGCGCCGCCGGCGATGCGCGCGGTGTCCTCGGCCAGCGACGGCAGCAGCGGGTCCTCATCGTCCAGCATCGACACGTCGGCGTTCTGCGGTTCGGACTTGTCCTTGCCCTTGGCCGGCGCCGGGCCGGCGATCTGGCGCAGCGCCGGGCGCAGCACGCCGAACAGCAGGGCCAGCACCACCGCCGCGCCGAGCAGCAGGCGCAACGCGTTCATCACCCGCGGATCTTCCCACCAACCGGGCTTGTCCGCCGCTTCCGGCGCTTCGCGCACGAACGGGGCGTTCATCACCGACACGGTGTCGCCGCGCTCGGCGTCGAAGCCGACCGCCTGCTTGACCAGGCCTTCGATCCGGGTCAGTTCGGCGGCGCTGAGCGCCTGCTCGACCGTCTTGCCCTTGGCACCCGGCCGCGGCACGTGGTCGACCAGCACCGCCACCGACACGCGCTTGATCCGGCCCGGCGGCTGTCGGGTGTGCTGCAGGGTGCGGTCCAGCTCGTAGTTGCGGGTCGCGCTCTTGGAACTTTCGGTCGGGGTCGCGGCGGCGGCCTGCTGGGTCGCGCCGGGGGCGGCGCCGGCGGCACCTGCGGCAGGCGCCGGCTGGCCGGGCACGGCCGCGCCGGGCGGGGAATTGCTGGTCGCGCCGGGCACGCCCTGCGGGCCGGCCGCGGCGGTGCTGCTGTCGCTGACCTGCTCGCTGCGCAGCTTCGGCGGCTCGCCGTTGTACAGCTCGCGCGCTTCCTCGGTGACCGAGAAGTCCATGTCCACGCTGACTTCCGGGTTGACCCGGCCGGGGCCGGTCATCGGCTCCAGCAGTTCGCGGATGCGTTGGTTATAAGAAGCTTCCTGGCGCCGCACCTGCTCGAACTGGGCCGCGTTCAGGGCCGCGTCGCTGTTCGGGTCGGCGATGGTCAGCATGCGCCCGCTCTGGTCGACCACGGTGACCCGTTCCGGCGACAGGTCGGGGATGCTGGAGGCGACCATGTTGACGATCGCATCGACCTGGTTGCGTTCCAGGGTGGTGCCGCCGCGCAGTTCCAGCACCACCGAGGCGCTGGCCACCTCGCGCTGGCGGGTGAACGCGCTGGGCTTGGGAATGGCCAGGTGCACCCGCGCCTCGCGCACCGGGCGCAGGCTGGCGATGGTGCGCGCCAGTTCGGTCTCCAGCGCGTGCTGGTAGCGCGCGTTCTCGACGAACTGGCTGACGCCGAAGCCCGGGTCCTTCTCCATCACCTCGAAGCCCATGTTGCCGGTGTCGGTCAGGCCGGAGCCGGCCAGCTTCAGGCGCGCATCGTAGAGCTTGTCCTCCGGCACGGTGATCGCGCCGGTGGCCGGGTCGAGCTTGAACGGGATCTGCGCGGTGCGCAGCAGGTCGGTGGCCTCGGCCGTGCCCTTTTCGTCCAGGCCGGTGTACAGCGGGGTGTAGGCCGGCTTCTGCGACCAGAAGAACACGAACAGGCCGGCGGCCACCGCCACCGCGATCATCGCCATCAGGCCGATGCGGCGGGTGATCTGCAGGCTCTGCAGGCGATCGAACCAGGCGCCTGCCTTTTCGCCGTTGAGGGTTTCTTTGCTGAGCGCAAGGGCCATCGTCGTCTACCTTACAGCGGCATGTTCATCACGTCCTGGTACGCCTGGACGAGTCGGTTGCGGACTTCCACGGTGGCGCGGAACGCCACCTGGGACTGTTGCGCGGCCATCATCACCTTGGCCAGGCCGGCGTTGGGGTCGCCCATTTCGAAGGCCTTGGCCAGATCGCCGGCCTTCTGCTGGGTCTCGTTGACGCCGCTGATCGCGCTGCGCAGGGTTTCGCTGAAGCTCGGGCCCTGCGTGCCCTGGGTCCCGGTCAGGCCCTCGATCGCATTGCTGCGCCCGGCATCGGCCACCTGCGCAGGCGCGGCCTGGCCGACCTGGCTCTGGTAGCTGCGGATCTGCGAGAGGATGGAACTGATGGAGTCGCTCATACGGGGATGTCCATGCCAGGGCGGCTACCCGGGATGGATGCAAGCGGTGTGCCTAAACTGCAAGGCCGCCGGCGGCGGCCTGCATGGATTGGCGAATGCGCGGCGCATCGTGCCGTGCGACGGACGGAAACGGCCGGCGTCGGCTTCCCGACGCGGCGCGGCTGCGGCGCCGAACCCGCCGGTGCCGGCCGATTGACGCGCCGATGCGGCGCGGGCCCGGCGAGGATGCCGATGCAATGCGGGTGCCGTTCCCGGCGGCGGCTGTGCTCAGTCCGGCAGCCAGGCCGCGCGCCAGGCCTGCAGGTTGGCGCCGTCCAGCATCCAGTCGCGGCGCACCGCCGCGTGCAGCGCCGCGCCAGCCGCGGCACGCGCCTGGGCATCGGCCAGGTGCATGCGGATCGCGTTGACCCAGTCGCGGAAGCGGTTCTTGACCAGGGTCGCCGGCAGCGCGCCCTGGTACGGCGCCAGGTCGCTGGCCACCACCGGGTAGCCGCAGGCGCCGTATTCGAGCAGGCGCAGGTTGCTCTTGCAGCGGTTGAACAGGTTGTCTTCCAGCGGCGCCAGCGCCAGGTCCAGGCGCAGCGCGGCCAGGGCCTGCGGGTAGCGTTCGAAGTCCACGCCCGGGTGCACCTCGGCCACGTGCGGGCGCAGCCGCTCCGGGCACATGCCCATGAACACCCAGTGCACCTCGCCGGCCAGCGCCTGCACCACGTCGGCGATCAGTTCCAGGTCGCCGGTGTGGCTGGCGCCGCCGGCCCAGCCGACCCGCGGCTTGCCGCCGGTGGCAGTTCTGGCCGTCAAGGGCAGCTCGCCCCACATGCGCGGATCCAGCCGGTTGAGGACCACGCGGATGTCCGCATGCAGGCCGGCGAGGGCATCGGCCAGGGCCGGGGTGGACACCACCACCCGGTCCACCAGCGTGGCGGCGCGGCGCAGCGAGCGCAGCACGTCCTTGGGCATCTGCTCGCGGTGCACGCTCTTCAGCGGCAGGTTGGGCAGGTAGTCGTCCAGTTCGTAGACCTTGAACGCGCTGGAGAAGCGGCCCATGCGTTCCATCTTCGCCAGTTCCGCGTCGCCGACCCGGCGCTGCACGACCACCGCATCGGGAGCGACGCGCGCCATCTCCACCGGATCGAGCAGCCGCGCGTAGTAGACGCCGTCGATCCGGCCGGCCTCGGCCAGCGCCTGGAACGGCTGGATCACCCGGTAGTGGCCGCTGCCGAAGGCGTCGCCCGGGTGCGCCAGGATCCGCGGCAACGGCTTCCACGACAGCGGCTGCCAGGAGAACTCCGATTCGCCCAGCTTGAAGCCGCCCGCCTGCTCCAGGCCCAGGCTCGGCGAGTACGCCGGGTCGTGCGCCAGCGCCGGCAGCCAGCGCTGCAGCAGGGCGTCGTCGGCGCTTTCCGGCCGTGGCGGCGCCGGCGGTTGCAGCAGCAGCGCCTCGGGCGTCCAGACCGTCCATTCGCCCAGCGCCGCCGCGCGCAGGCACAGGTCCACGTCGGCGCCGCCGTCGGCGAAGCCGGCCGCGTCGAACCCGGACAGGCGTTGGAACAGTTCGCGCCGCACCAGCATGCAGCGCTCGGACACCGCGCTGTAGCGGTGCGCCACCTGCAGCCGCCCCAGGTAGCCGGCCTGCGCCATCGGCTCGCCGGCGAAGGCATGGCCGGCGCCGGGCAGCAGCCCCGGCAGCAGCCCGGCGTGGCTGATGGTGGCGTCCGCGGACACGCCCTTGGCGCCGACGATGCCGACCTCCGGGCGCTGCGCGTGGTTCATCAGCTCGTGCAACCAGCGGCCCTGGACCACGGCGCTGTCGGCATCCAGGAACAGCAGGTAGTCGCCCTGCGCCTGGGTCGCGGCGAGATTGCGCGCCTCGGCCGGCGCGACCCGCTGCTCCAGCGCGAACACGCGGATGCGGCCGTTGCCCAGCTCGGCCACCGCCTGCAGCCACTGGCCGACCGCCGGCGAGGTGCTGGCGTTGTCGACCAGCAGCAGTTCGTAGGCGGGGTAGGCGGTGTGCTCGAGCAGGCCGACCACGAGGCGTTGCAGTGCCGGCAGATTGTCCTGGGCGATGCTCACGATCGAGACCGGCGCCTGCTGGGCGTGGGCGTAGTCGATGCGATGCAGGCCGCCGGGCAGAACCTCGACCCTGGCGTCGGCGTAGCCGCGTGCCTGCAGGTGGCTGGCGACCGCATGCCGGCGTGCCTCGGCGCCGGCGGCGGCATCGGCCGGCGGCGCGATCAGCAGCGGCTCGGGCAGGTGCGCGATGCCGGCGCCGGCGTCGCGCAGGAACAGGCGCAGGATCAGCTCCAGTTCGCTGGCGCCGTCGTGGGCGGGATCGAATCCGCCCAGCTCCTGCACCAGCGCGCGGCGGAAGACCCAATGGCCGGCGGTGGCCAGCGGATTGCCCAGCAGCAGGTCCAGATCCGGATCCGGGCGCAGCACCGGCGCCAGCGTCTGCCCGTCCAGCGCCAGCCACTCGTCGGCGTACAGCGCGCTGCACTGCGGATGCTGCGCCAGTTCCAGCACCAGCCGCAGCAGGCCGCCGGCGCAGAAGCGGGTGCCGGCGCTGGCGCGCAGGAACCACTCGGCGTCGCCGAGTCCGGCCAGCGCGGCGTTGCGGCCCGCCGCGTCCTGGCCGGGCGCCAGCGGCAGGTGCCGGACCCGCGCATCCGGCCACGGCGTGGCCGCCGGGTCGCCGAGCACGGCCACGCGCAGCGTGGCGAAGGCCACACCGTCCAGCAGCAGGCTGCGCAGGCTCGCCTCCAGCGCGGCCGCGTCCGCGCCGCGCGCATCGAGCAACACCGCGATCGTCGCGCCGCCGCCCAGTTCCGCCAGGCGCGCCTCCAGCAGCGCCTGCTTGGCCGGCGGCAGCTGCCGCCGCGCCTGCCAGTCCAGCAACGCCAGCTGCGCGCGGCCGCGCGCATACGCGGCCTGGATCGCCTGCAGCAGGTCGACCGGCTGCGCCTCGCCGCCGTCCAGCGCGGCGACGCGGACCAGGCGCGCGTCGCCGTCGCCGCGGTACCAGCCCATCGCACGCACGCCGCGGCGGAAATCCTCGTGGCCCTGGTCGCCGATCCCCGGCCGGTCGCGGCCGGCCTGGCTGAATTGCTCCTGCGACACGCGGAAGCGGGTCAGCGGCCTGGCCAGCAGCGCCAGGTTGCCGCGGTGCAGGAGCTTGGCGTACAGGGCCAGGTCGCCGACCCAGTGGATCGTGCGGCCATCGAGCATCATCAACTGGTCGCCGATCTCCACCAGGTCCTGGCGCCGGCACAGCACGCAGCTGGGCTCGCCGATGAAGTTGATGGTGTGGTCGGCGAGGAAGGACAGCAGTTCGGGGCCGTCGAGCACCACGTCGCCGGCGAACGGGAAGCTGGTGGCGTGGATGTCGGGCAGCGGCGCATCGTCGCTGCCGATGCGCTGCCGGCGCGACGAGGCCAGCACCACATTCGGGCCCGCCTGCATGGCGTGGACCAGCGCGGCGACGCAGTCCGGCTCCAGCACATCGTCGTCGTGCAGGAACTTGATGTACTCACCCTGGGCCAGGCCGATGCCCTTGATGGTGCTGCCTAGCTCGCCCAGGCGGCTGGGGTTGCGCTGGTAGCGGATCGGGAAGCGCGCCGCGGCACGCTTGCGCTCCACCGCCGCGGCGATCGTGCCATCGGGGTTGTCGTCGCAGATCACCAGTTCCAGCGCCGCGTAGGTCTGCCCGAGCACGCTGTCCAGCGCTCGCTCGAAGTACCGGAACTTGTAGGCCGGCATGACGATGCTGACCAGGGGGGTGGGAGTCATGCAGGGCGGACCGTGTTCGAGGGTTGGACAGCTGGGACTCATGGCATTGTCGAGGATTCGGCAGCCACACGCATACAGGCATCGGCGGGAGCGTGATCCGTCACTTGAAATATGCGTACTTTGATTGCTCGGCGCGAGGCTGCTGAGTTCAGCCAAGCCTGAAATGCGCAGAGGCGCGAACGGCTGCGCCGATGCCGACCATCAAATGGGGGTTGGTTCTCAGTAATCGATCAATGCCAATGGTAAGTTGGGCCGCAAATCGCCACTGGAGAATGACGACATCCCGACATTATTAAATATTCATGGCCAAGATACTCTCCGCTATTGGAGGATTCATGAATTTCCGAAGAATTTTTGTTTTTACAATCATCGTCATGGTGGCAGGTAAGTTTTAGGATAATACACTTCGCAATTAAATATTTGAGGGGTTTAATATCATGCCGGATGCAATCTCGGGCGCCAATATTTATGTAAAAAGCGGTACGCGCGCGCAGTTTGATGCTGCTGCGGCGGCTGGTGAACTCGCTGCCAGCGAGCCATATTTCATCAGTGATGAAGGTCGGTTCGCGATGGGTACTAGCGCGAATAGCTACATTACTTACGCCATTGCCTTGACTCAGGATTTGTCTTTGTACGTCTCCAACACGGGCAGTGATTCCAATGATGGGCTAAGCGCTGCGACGGCATTCCAAACGATACAGCATGCTGTGACTGTGCTGCGGACACGTTATTTGTTATGCGGATATACGGTAATTATCAATGTCGCAGACGGAACCTACGTGGAAAATGTTGTGATGGGTAGCGTGACAGGTGGCGTCGTGCGGTTTGTAGGTAGCACATCTGCTATTTGGCGTAATACCGCGGGATACCTCCTTACGCTGGGTGACGGTAACACGGTTCAGGTTTCTGGTTTCACTTTAGGTGGAGGGGACACAGTAAACGGCATCTCGGTCACCAATAGAGCGTTGTGTACTTTCCAGGGCGGTCACGTGTTTGCAGCAATGACCCGCAACCAAATCCTCGTCTCGCGCAATGGTGTTTGCATCGTATCAGGCAACTACAGTATCACTGGAGGTGGTTCTTTCCATTATTTGGTAGTCGATGGCGGTCAACTAATTAATTTTGGCATTAACGTTACCTTGATAGGTACGCCGGCTTTTACTGGTTCTTTCGCTAGCGTTGGTCGTTTGGGTAGCATAAATGGCGGTGACTTCGTATTTACGTTCTCCGGAGCGGCCACGGGCCAGCGGTATGGAGTCAATACGAATGGGGTGATTTGGGTTAACGGGAAAGGCCAAAATGTATTTCCAGGAAGCGTGGCCGGGAACGTTAATACTGGCGGGAGTTATTCCTGATATTCATACCTCGCGGTGGCTATTCGGTCTCATAAAGACTTGAATCGCCCAGGTCCAGCACGCCTGGCGCCGGCGCAGCACGCAGTTGGGCTCGCCGATGAAGTTGATGGTGTGGTCGGCGAGGAAGGACGGCAGTTCGGGGCCGTCGAGGAGCACATCGCCGGCGAACGGAAAACTGGGGGGCATGGATGTCCGCCAGCGGCGCATCGTCGCCGTCGATGTACTGCCGGCGCGAGGAGGCCGGCCCCAGCACGTCATCATCGGGCAGGAACTTGACGTACTCGCCCTCGGCCAGGGCGATGCCCTTGATGGTCCTGCCGAGCTCACCAGGCGGACCGGGTTCTTCGTGTAGCGGATCGGGAAGCGCGCGTCGCCGCGCCGGTGCTCCACCGCCGCGACGATCGTGCCATGGGGATTGTCGTCGCAGATCACCAGTTCCAGCGCCGGATAGGTTTGCCCGAGCACGCTGTCCAGCGTCCGCTTGAAGTAGCGGAATTTGTAGTCAGCATGACGATGCTGGCCAGGGCGTTGGAAGAGAGGGGGCGTCGTCGGGCATCGGTGTCATCGGTGCAGCAGCGGAGGAGGTGTCAGGTCGAGCTCAAGCGCTTGCGAGGTTGCGGCATCGCCACCGGTCAGTGCCGCTCTCGTGACGACGATCACGAGTGGTCGCTCGCGCCATCACGCTTCCGGAACGTCGGCTTCCCGAACGCCAGGATCAGCGTCCTTTCGCGCAATCAAGTTCAGGTGCCAGGGATCGCTGTCCGGGCCGTCCAGCAGCCTGCGCACCGAGGCAAAGCCGACGTCAGTGAGGACGGCAGTCAAGGATTGCTCGCTGTAGCCCCAACGATGCGCATCCTCCCGGTCGCCGCCGCGCGCCTCGTCGCGCCATCCCCAGAAACCAGCGAAGGCATGCAAGTTCTGGTCTGCCAGGGTGCTGCGCTCCAGGCCAAGCAACTGGCGAGCGTGGAACAGGATGTCAGGGACCACCACGTGAAGCACGCCTGCCGGCGCAAGCAGTTGGTGCCAGTGCCGCAGTGTTTCTCGCGCTTCGTTCGGGTCGAGGTGTTCCAGCATATGCCGCGAATAGATCTCGGCGACGCTGCCGGGGGCGACGATCGCGATAGCCCCGGCATGGCAGACATGATCGGTTGCCTGCGTCTGCCGGGAGTCGATGTTGATGTAGCCGTCGAGTCGTATCGAGGCACAGCCGATATGCAGCTTTGGCGCGTTCATAGGTTGGTGATCGCACAGACGACATGGCTGACGTTTCCGTGCCGGATCGAAAGATCCAGGATCCGGTAGTCGGGCGATTGTTGCCTGAAGAGGTAGAGCCACACGTCAGGCGGAAATATCGAGACATGGCTGTGACCATCGTCGTAGCACGCGATCACGTGGAAGTTGAAACGGGCGGTGTCGTGCAACGAACGTATCAACGTGGGTAGCTCGCGAGTCTGGATATGCTCCAGCACGTCTGCCGAGCAATTCAGGTCGACGTGTTCCAAGGAGGAACTGGTGAGATCCTGTTGGCAGAACTCGATGTTGTGACCTTGCGGAAAATCCGGCGACCTGGCCCAGTCCAAGCCGATGACGCGGGGCACCGACTTGGCGATCTCCGCAACGAAGGCTCCGTTACCACAACCAACCTCACGCACGTGCGCGAAGCGGCGTTCGGCGAGCAGGCTCGCATACGGCATCAGCCAGTTGTTGCGCTGGAACAGCGCGTTGTTCTCGTGCAGGCTCTGGTAATACGCCGCATCCAGGACTTTGTCGATGTATTCGGCGGGAGCACTGTTCTCGAGCAACGCCTGGTCGATGGATGGATACGTCGAGGCGAGGCGCGAATAGAGTGCGATCGACAGCTTCTTGTGCAGTTCTACTTCCTGCTGTGCGCCTTTCCTGAAGCTTGTTTGATTGCCGATCGCGCCGCCTTCCAGCGCCTGTTCGATCTGCTCGACGCGCTGTTGGACCAGTCCGCCGCCCGATCGAGTGAACGACTCGTAGGGAAAGCTACGCTCCCAGGTCAGGACCTTGGAGTAATCCCACCAATGGTCCAAGGTTTCGCGCGCGTGATGGTGCATCAGCGCCGGCAGCTCGCTCAATCGCGGCGGCGCGCGCTCGGGGGCCAGGATTTGGTGCCAAAAACCAGGCGACAAGAACGACTTGAAGTGGATCTGTTGGTAGTCCTGCGTACTGGTTGCGTCGGCTGGCGCAAGCGCCACGAACGGCTCGAACAAGGTATGTGCCTTCTTGTCGAACCAAACCGCTTCCTGGAGCAGTCCGGACGAGATGCCGACCAGTTCGAGATCGTCCTGCGTGCTCAGCACCTGGTAGGCATTCTGCAGGCAAACGCTCGCGGCCTTGCCGGTGATACGCTCAAGCGCGGTACGTTCTTGCTGGGCGAATTCACCCGCGAAGGGGTGCGGCTTGTATAGCAAGCGCCGCGATGCGCACAGCTGTTTCAGCTGCTCGGCAAAATCCTCGCAACGCAGCGAGCGGCCGTCCGTGGTGAGTAGCGACGCGTCGTAAGGGACCTGGCCGACGAACAGCATGGCCCCGTCCAGTTCGGGGAAGGCATAGCCGCGTTGTTCCCGCATCCTGCGCTGATGCATACGCACGTTGGCGGACAGCACGGCGGCCTCCATGCGCAGCTCCTCTGCTAGCACCACATGCTCGGCGATACGTCGGGACAGAGCCGGATCGGCGCCACGCAGCGCGATGTACAGATCGCGCCCGAAGCGCAGCGGGGAGATGCGGATATCGAGGAAGGCGATCCGCTGTTGCGTGCACAGGTCGGCCAGCCACGGCGGCATTTCGAAGGAAAGCACCAGGTCGCTGCCGTGCAAGTGTTGCAACAAGTAGTCGCGCGCCTGCACGGTGATCTGGTGATAGCGCGTGGGCCAGTTGCCGCCGCCTTCCAGTGCCAGCTGCCGGAACCGGGTGACGTCGAACCCATGCCCCAGCCCGCCCGACGTCGCAACGCCAGGGGGGGCGCCGATATCGACGCCGCAGCCCTGGCGGATCGGCTCCCGGATTAGATCAAAGAATGCGTCGGGGAACGCGCGCGTTTCCCTGATCAGATCTGGCAGCAGGACAATTTTCAATGTCATCCGTGGTGGTCCATTGTGGATGGCGCACCGCAGTGTGTTGCGATGTTGCCGAAAGCTCAAGGAATGGCGCAGGGCAAGGTATGGAGGGCGGGCCTGCAACCCTGATGCAGGATTCATGCCTGTCGATGGTTTGTTGGGATGCCGCAGATGGTGCGCCGCGCGACGCCGCCTGTGTCGGCTCAGGGCAAATGCATCCACCTAGGGAGGCCGCCTGTTCACCGCGTTGCAGTCGATGCGACCGCAAGCTTGCTGATGGTCATTCCAGCCCGGTGGCCCCAGACCTGTCGGCTTGTACGGTGGCTCACTCCACGTAGAGGATGGTGTCGTAGAAGAACATCGAGTAGTGGCGCAGCCGTAGGCGCGCGTTCGGATAGATCTGGTCGAGCACGGCGACGATGTCCAGCAGGTCCAGGGCATGGTGATAGCAGGTGATGGCCATACGCGGACGGCATTTGCCGATCAACTCCGCCGCACCGCGTAGTACCTGCGGCTCGAAGCCCTCCACGTCCATTTTCAGCAGAGTGACCTGGTCGAGCACATCGTCCAGGCGCGCGCCTGGGACCTGGACGCTGCCGCCGGCTTCGACGCGGCTGCCCATGTTGCCGCTAGCCGAGAACGCCAGCGGGTGCCCGGAGTCGGACGCGGCGAGGTTGTGCAGGACGGTGCGGCCGCCATCGGCAACCAGATTGCGCTGCATGGCGACGAAATTGGCCGGGTCGGGCTCGAACGCATGGATGGAGGCGTAGGCGTGGCGGCTGGCGATCCTGAATTTTTTCACCGTATCGCCGTCGTAAGCGCCGATATCCACATAGTGTTCGTCGACGCCGAGCCGGATCGGATGCGCGTCGGCCCGGAATACCGAGAAGTATTCCTGCTCCAGCGGACAGATGACGTCGAGCAAGGCACGTCGATCGCCGTTCGTCCGCAGCTGCAGCAATGCGTCCAGCGTCTGCGCGCTCAGCGCATCGGCAAAACGTCCGCGCAAGGCGGCGAACTGTATTGCATGCGCCAGCGTCTGCTCGCGCGTCACCCGGCCGGTCTGATAGACAAGCGTGATATCCAGCGCATACAGCAGTTCAGGTAGGTCGATTTGGCGGCCGTTGCCGCCGCTCGACAACTCGTCGAAGTGCAGCCAGACCGAAAGTGAGTTTGCGCAGTTCACCGTTGGCAGGTCCGCGAACCTTGCCTCGGTCCGGTAGGCCTGCGTCGGCAGCACCTCGTCGAAGCCTGCGGCCGCCGCGCCTTGCGCATGCAACGTGTCGTCCAGCGCGATCATCCTGGTACCCGGCGACAACCTGGCGAGCGCGGTGGCCACGCGCGTGGCATAGATCCGGCCCAGATGGGAGCTGGGCGCCAGGAACAAGACGCCGTCGGCCTTGGTGCAGGCATCGAGCAGGTCCGGTTCGCTACAACGGTGGGTCAGGATATTCATGGTGTCCTCAAGTCAGGATCTGCGCGCCCTGCGGCATCAGGGCGTCGTAGAAACAGCGGTCTGGCAACAGGTCTGGCAGCTCGCCAGGCAATAGCCATTCGCAGTGCCGGCCCACTTTCGCCTTATCCCGCGCGATGCTGCCGCGGCCTAGCGTGCTGCCTTGGCCAACCTCCACGCCGTGCCCGAGGTGAACGCCGGCATGCAGCGTCACGCACGCAGCCAGGCGCACGTCCCGTTCGACGATCACCTGCCGCTCCAGCCAGCTGCCGGGGCCGATGCGGGTGCCGGACGCCAGGTTGCAGCCCGGCCCGACATGCACGTTGCCCATCAGCCGCACGCCGGCATCGACGTGGGCATGCGGCGAGACCAGATCGATCACGCGGTAGCCGGCCAGGCGTACGTCGGCCAGTAACTTGTGGCGCGCATGGTTGACCGCGCGTTCGTCGAGCGCGACGAATACCTCGGTGGCGTCGGCGGCGTAGCCCGCCAGCAATTCGCCGAGATCGAAGTTGTAGTGGTCGGCTGCGGTCAGCTGCAGACACGCATGGGCCAGTCCGCAGTCGTGCGCGGTACGCTGCGCCTCTTCCAACGCGGCGCCTTCGCCCAGCAACACGAGCGACTTCATGCCGGCTCTCCCAGCACGTTGGCGCGATACCACAGGTGCTGCCGCACCAGCTGCGTTTCGTAGTCGCCGTGCATGAAGCGCGGCGAATGCGCGCCGAAGCCGGCCTGCATGCGTTCCAGCAGCACCGTGTCCTCGGCGATGACGGTGCGCTCGCCGCGGATCAAGTTGCTCAACAGCGCGGTGAAATCAGTGTGCTCGCTCTTTCGGCGCGCGGTCATTACCCACAGGTGGTAGTCGGTTTCGTGCGCCGACACCGGGTCGTACTGTTGCAGCAGGAAGTACTCGCCGCGCACGCTGCAGAAGTTCACGTTGGGATAGACGAACCAGTTGTAGTAGGCCGATTCCTCGCCGTAGACGTCGCACAGCGCGCGGAACCAGTTGTCCTGCGGCGTGATTGGCGCCTTGACCGGAAAGCTCAGTTCGCTCAACGCCGGGCACGCAGACGCCTGTAGGAGCTGCACCACTGCGGAGGGCACGTCCGCGGCGCGCTCGACGCCGGCGGAGGGCTTGCTCGCCTCCATCATCAGTGGGCTGAACGTCTTGGGATGAACGAACGGGACATGGTTGTAGTCCTTGACGTTCTCCATGTTCAACTTCCAGTTGTAGCGCACGCGGTGGCAGCTGTAGATGATCTGCGTATCCAGGTGCGAGGCCGCGTTGCGCAGGTTCTCCAGATAGTCCGGCGCGAATTGTTCCTCCAGCGGCAGCGGGTCGTCGGAAAAATTCACGAACAGCAACTGGCCGACCTGTTCCAAGTGAAATCGGGTCAGGCAGATGCCGGCTTTCTCTTCGGCACTGAACTGGTACAGGCCGGAGTTGGGTATCCCGCGCAACTCGCCCTCGGGGCCGAACGACCAAGCGTGATAGGGGCAGACCAGCGGGCGCTTGCCCTGCGCTTCGATCTGGATCGCCGACTGGCGATGCGGGCATTGGTTGAGGAAAGCGCGGATGCCCGCATCGGTGCGCTGGACCAACACCGGCACGCCGCCCACCTGGCGCGAGAAAAACTGGTTGCGTTCGCGCACCATCGAGGAAAAGCCGACGAAGTTCCACAGCTTGCCGAACAGCCTCTGCTGTTCCAGCCGCAGGCTGTGCTCGCTGATGTAGTGCTCGGCATCGAGTGCATGGCGGGGCATGGTGCGGGGCCTGCTATTTGCTGAAGATGGTGCGCGCGGGATTGCCGGCCACGGTGACGTTGGGCGGAACGTCCCTGACTACCACACTGCCGGCACCGATCACCGCGCCGTCGCCGACCGTGATCCCCGGGATCAGGGTGGAATGCGGATGGATGACCACATCGCTGCCGATGCGGACGCCCCCGCCGATGAACACGAAATTGCCGATCTGCACGTAGTCGCCGATCGTCACGTCGTGGCCGATGATGGTGGTTGAGAGCACGGTGACGAATTCGCCGAGTTGGCTGTCCGCGCCGATCGACACGCCTGGCTCGAACAGGCTGCCGCGCCCGATCCGGGTCGCTGATGCCTCGCGCAGGCCTGGACGCAGCACCATGAAGTACGCACCTTTTTCAAGCAAGGCCTGGGTGTAGCGACGGCGCACTGCGGGGTCGCCTAGCGCGCAAACAAAAATGTCGCCTTCTACCGGTTGATAGGTGTGCGGACTACCGATGATCGGCCATCGCGTCGTTTGCTCCAGTTCGGCGCGATCGTCCAGAAAACCCTTGATGTCCCAATCCCGGCCGAACGCCGGATCGTCGTGAAAAGCTATGGCCGCAACGCCCTTGCCGAAGCCACCGGCGCCCACGATCAAGACATGGCCAAACGAGGATGGTCTGTTCACGCGAATTCCACGCCCCCGTCCATGCTGAACGCCTGTCCGGTGACCTTGTGGCTGGCATCGGACAGGAAGTACAGGCAGGCCAGGGCCACGTCATCCGGCTGTCCGATGCCGAGCGGATAGCGTTTGCGGCTTTCCTCGAACCAGCTCTTGTCCTCGGTGATCAGCGTGGTCTCCACCAGCCCCGGGCACAGCGCGTTGGCGCGGATGTTGCGCCGTGCCAGCTCCAGCGCCAGCGGCCGCAGCGTGCCGACCAGCGCCGCCTTCGAGCCGGCGTAGGGACCGACGCCGACGGTTCCGGTCAACGCGGCAATGGAGGAGATGAAGACGATGGAGCCGCCGGCGCGAATGGACTGGCGCGCGAGCAGATGCCGGGTCAACATCATCGGCGCGACGTAGTTGATGTCCAGCACTTCCTTGAGGAAACCTTCGCCGACCAGCTTCATCGGCGCCAGGCCGCGGATGCCGGCGCTGTGCACCAGGCCGTCGAGCTTGCCGCTCTCCGCGGCCAGCCGCTGCAGCGTGGCGGCATCGCTCAGGTCGCCGGCGAACAGCCGGTGGCCGCTGCCGTCCAGCGACGCCAGCACCGCTTCCAGGCGCGCCATATCGCGCCCAGCCAGCAGCACGCTGGCGCCGGCGGCGGCGCAACTGCGCGCGACCGCCTGGCCGATGCCCTTGGACGCGCCGGTCACCAGCACCGTCTTGCCCTGCAGGCCATACATGCCGCGCAAGAGCGCGGAGGCGGCATCGAAGGAAGGCATAGAGGCTTGGTCTGTCATAGGCGGATCGGCAGGGAGATCCCGCCATCAATGGTCAAGGTGCTGCGGGTGATCCAGCGGCTCGCGGCGGAAAGCAGATACACGGCCCCCTTGGCGATGTCGTCCGGATCGATGCGGCCCAACGGGGTCAGGCCGATCTTGTCGTCCATGTCCGCCGCGGTTCCGAGTTTTTCCAGCATGGGCGTAGCGACATAGCCCGGCGCGATGCAGTTGGCGCGGATGCCATTTTTTGCCTGCTCCAGCGCCAGTGTGCGCACTGCCGCTTCCAGCGCGGCCTTGGACGCCGCATAGCCCGCCGCCGCCTGCGGCGCGGCGCGTGCCGACAACGCGGACACGAACACCAGCGAGGCGTTGTCGCGCAGGCGGCGCTTGAACAGCAGCTGCTGGGTCAAGGTGATCGGCGCCAGGTAGTTGACCGCCAGCATTTGCTGCAGATGCTCTTCAGCGGCCATGCGGAACGGCACCAGTGCGGCGACCCCGGCGCAGGACACCATGCCATGGTAGCCGTCGGCGGCATCGAGCAACTGCTGCCGGGTCTGCGCGTCGGTCAGATCCCCGACCACGCTGCCATGGCCGGCGCCTTCGAGTGAGTCGGCCACGGCCGCCAGGCGCGTGGCATCGCGACCGGTGATGACCAGTCTGGCACCTAGGCGCGCGCACAGTCTGGCAGTGGCGGCGCCGATGCCCGAGGAGGCGCCGGTCACCAGCACGACTTTGTCCGTCAGACTGAATGCCTCGGTGGAAGCCGCCATCGTCACGATTCGATCAGATCGGGAAACACCGCACCCTCGATATCCACCAGGCAGCTGCCCCACGACAGGCCGATGCCGAAGCCGCACAGCAGCACGCGCTTGCGTCCCGACTCCAGTTCCTTGTTGATGCGCGCGGTCATGGTCACCGGCAGCGAGGCGCCGCTGGTGTTGCCGAAGTCGGACAGGGTCGAGGGCACTTTCTCCGCCGGCAGGCCGAGCTTCTTGCGTATGGTCTCGTTGATCATCCGGTTGGCCTGGTGGAACACGAAGTAGTCGATCTGGTCCTTGGGCACACCGGTGTAGTCGAGCAGCTTCTGCACCGCCGGCGGTACCCGCTGGGTGGAGAAGCTCAGTACCGCCACGCCGTCCAGCTGCAGATCCACGCCGCGGTGCCAGTAATCGTTCTCGTCGGCACGGAACGGTACCAGATGCTGGATGCCGACCGGCTCGCGGTGCCCGCCCACCGGCAGGATGATCGCCTTGTAGCCGCTGCCGTCGCTGTTGAGGTCGAAATACATCGGCGGCGCATCGGCGCTGAATTCCAGCGCGGTGGCGGTGCCGGAATCGGAGAAGATCGGGTCGTCCAGGGTGGCACTGCGGTCGCCGACCAGCAGCAGGCCCTTCTTGACTCCGCCGGCGGCGATCATCGAGCCGAGCAGGTTGATGCCGAACGGGTAGGCCGAGCAGCCCAGGTTGACGTCGAAGGCGACGGTGGCGTGCGACAGGCCCAGGCGGTCCTGCAGGATGATCGCGGTGGCCGGGATCGGATAGTCCGGCGACTGGGTGACCACGATCAGCGCGTCGATCTCCTCGCGCTGCCATTGCAGCCGTTCCAGCAGCACCTGCGTGGCATCGAACGCCAGGTCGGAAAAGCACTGCCATTCGGGCGCCATGCGTCGGGTCTCGATGCCGATGTTGCGCACCAGCCGCTCGCGCTCGGAACGGATCTGCGGCCGGCAATCGGTCAGGTTGGAGACGACGCGCTTGGGCACGCAGGTCGCCATGCCGGCAAAGCGCACGTTGTGCAGCGTGGAGGTCGGCATGCTACGCCTCGGTCAGCTTGTAGAGGTCGCCGACGGTGACGGCGGCGGCCAGGTGTTCGCCGGTGATGGTCTTGCCGTACTCCATGTCGAACATCACGATGACGCCGAGCGCGGCCAGCGAATCCCATTCGGGCAGCTCGCGCAGCACGGTCTCCGCGGTCACCTCGACCGGATTCTGGAAGTCGGTCGCCGACAGGAAGTTCTCGATAAACGTGTCTTGGCTCATTCTTGTTCCACGGGATGGGCGGAGGAGGGGAGCGCCGCAGTGCGGCTTTGGTCGGGAGCGGGCGCCGATGCGTTGGCGGCGCCGGCGATCAGGTCGGCGATGCGCGCCACGTCGCCGGCGTCCAGGCCCGGATAGATCGGCAGGCATAGCACCCGCTCGGACGCCTGCCGCGCCACCGGCAGGCCGGCCGGCGCCGCCGAGGGCAGGCCGCGGTACATCGGGAAGTCGCTGATCAGCGGATAGAAGTAGCGGCGCACCAGGATGCCGTGCTCGCGCAGCAGCTGGTGCAGGCCGTCGCGGCTCAGCGCGAACCCGTCCTCGATCAGGATCGGGAACGAGGCGTAGTTGGCCAGCGCCGGCGGCCGCGGCGCCAGGCAGCGCACGCCGGGTACGTGCGCCAGGCGCCGCCGGTAGTCGGCGTCGATCTCCTGCCGCTGCGCCAGGGCGCGATCGATGTGCTGCAGCTGCAGCAGCCCGAATGCCGCGTTCACCTCGCTCATCTTGCCGTTGATGCCGGTGGCCACCACCGTGGTCTCGTCGACGAAGCCGAAGTTCTTCAGCCGGCTGATGCGCTGGTAGGTCTTCTCGTCCGGGCAGACGATGGCGCCGCCCTCGAAGGTGTTGAACACCTTGGTGGCGTGGAAGCTCAGCACGCTGAGGTCGCCGTGGCGCAGGATCGAGCCGCCTTCGTCCTTGACCCCGAACGCATGCGCGGCGTCGTAGATGACCTTGAGGTTGTAGGTGTCGGCGATGCGCTCGATCGCGGCGGTGTCGCAGGGCGTACCGTAGCAGTGCACCGGCATGATCGCGGTGGTCTGCGGGGTGATCGCCGCCTCGATCTTGTGCGGATCCAGGTTCAGCGTGACCGGGTCGATGTCGACGAACACCGGCTTGATCCCTTTCCACAGTAGCGAATGCGCGGTGGCGACGAACGAATAGGGCGTGGTGATCACTTCGCCGGTGATGCGCAGCGCCTGCAGCGCGGTCAGCAGGGCGAGCGTGCCGTTGGTCAGCAGCGCGAGATGGCCCACGCCCAGATACTCGGCCAGCGCCTTTTCCAGCGCCCGGTGCATGTCGCCGCCATTGGTCAGGATGCGGCTGCTCCAGATCTTCTCCAGGTACGGCACGAACTCATCCAGGGGAGGCAGCAGCGGACTGGTGACGGGAATGGGCATGGTGGCCTGCGTGGATGCCTGTGAAGAGTCCGCGACGCGGAGCGTTGCGGCGGTTCGGATTTCTGAAAGCAAGCCATATGCCAACAGAGGTGTCCACTGCGTCGCGAGTGAACGCGAGCGCACGTCCCCAACGCGCGCGACGCAGCCGCATCCGGCCGACCGGACGCGCGTCCAGCAAGCCCAGCGATGCAAGAGGAGGGTACTTCAGTTTCCGACCGCGGTCGTTCCGTAGCGCAGCACGCGAAGGCGCTGCGGCGCAGGCGGCGACCGCGCTCAGCTGGCCAGTTCGGTCTGGTCGCGGTCGATGCCGTACTTGCGCAGTTTCTCCACCAGCGTGGTGCGGCGCAGGCCCAGCAGTTGCGCCGCGTGCGCGACCACGCCCTGGGTGCGCTCCAGCGCTTCGTTGATCAGCGCCAGCTCGATGTTGGCCATGTGCCCGCGCAGGTCCAACCCGCTTTCCGGCAGCGTCGCCGCGGCCTGCGCGGCGGACTCGGACGGATCGGCGAGCGCCTTGGGACCGACGTGCAGGTCGACCACGTTGGGCACGCGACGCGGATCTTGCGCGGCGATCGGCGCTGGCGGCGCCGCCACGTCGATCGAGGAGGCGAAGTCGCCGCGGTAGCGTGCCGGCAGGTCCTGCACCCGCACCAGGCCGCTGGGGTGCAGCACCGCCAGGCGTTCGACCAGGTTGGTCAGCTCGCGCACGTTGCCCGGCCAGTCGTAGCCGCGCAATGCCTGCAAGGCTTCTTCGGAAAACCGCACTTCGCCGCGGCCGGTGCGCGCCAGCTGCGCGGCGATGGTGTTGACCAGCGCCGGCAGGTCGTCGCTGCGCTCGCGCAGCGCCGGCATCTCGATCGGGAACACGTTGAGCCGGTAGAACAGGTCCTCGCGGAACTGGTTGCCGGCGATGCGCTCTTCCAGGTTGCGGTGGGTGGCGGCGATCACCCGCACGTTGCAGCGGATGGTGACGTTGCCGCCGACGCGCTCGAAGCTGCGCTCCTGCAGCACGCGCAGCAGCTTGACCTGCATCGGCAGGCTCATGTCGCCGATCTCGTCGAGCAGCAGGGTGCCGCCCTCGGCCATCTCGAAGCGGCCCTTGCGCGCGGACAGCGCGCCGGTGAAGGAGCCCTTCTCGTGGCCGAACAGCTCGCTTTCCAGCAGGTCCGGCGGAATCGCGCCGCAGTTGATCGCCACGAACGGGCCGTCGCGGCGCGGCGACTGCTGGTGGATCGCGCGCGCGACCACTTCCTTGCCGGTGCCGGACTCGCCCAGCACCAGCACGGTGGTGTCGAACGCGGCGACTTGGTCGATCAGCCGGCGCAGCCGCACGACCGCGGCGCTGTTGCCGGTGGGACCGCTGTCCTGCACCGCGCCGGCCTGGTGTTCGGCGTCCAGGCGCTTGAGGCTGGCGCGGCGCAGCAGGGTCTCCAGCTGCGCGTGGCGCAGCGGCGCCTCCAGTTGCCAGACGTTGGCTTCGTGCAGGCCGTGGCGCTGCGCGAACGCCTGCGCCTCGCCGTTGAGCAGCAGCACCGGCGGCGGCAGCGGGCTGCGCGCGACCCAACCGAAGAACGCGTCGGCCTGGGCCTGGTCGTCGAGCCCGCCGACCAGGATCGCCATCCACTCGCTCTGGCGGTGGCGGCCGGGATTGACGTCGGCCACGTCGGTCACCCAGCGCGGGTTGAGGTCCATGAACTCGAGCAGGCTGACCGTGCGCTCGGCGCGGACCGCGTCGTCGTCGATCACCAGGATCCGGGACTCGCTCATGCCGGTACTCCCTCTGTGCGTAAGCCCTCCAGGATCGGCATCACTTCCTGGATGTAGGACAGCTTGCTGACGAAGTTGTCGGCGCCGGCGCGCATGGCGTGCTCGCGGTGCTCGGCATCGTCGAAGTGGCTGGCGATCACGATGTACGGGGCCTGGTCCTGGGTCTTGATCAGGCGCGTGGCCTGCAGGCCGCCCATTTCGGGCATGGCCAGGTCCATCAGCACCACCTGCGGGCGCAGCGACTCGGAGCGCTCGATCGCCTCCAGGCCGTTGGCGGCGCTGCCGATCACCTCCATCCAGTCGAGCTTGCGGAAGTGGCGCATCGCGGCATTGATGAAGCCTTCGTGGTCGTCGACCAGAAGCACGGACAATTTATTGTTCATTTGCGTGGTTTCCTTAGCCTGCGCGGGCCAGCAGCGGTTTGGCGCGACGGCGTTCGCGGGCGGGGGCGATATCCAGTTGTTCACGATACTTGGCCACGGTGCGCCTGGCCACGTTCACGCCCTGTCGCGACAGCAGCCCGGCGATCGCCTCGTCGGCCAGCGGCCGCCCGGCGGGTTCCGATTCGATCAGGCGCCGCACCATCGCGCGCACCGCCTGGCCCGAGACCGCGGCGCCTTCCAGGCGCACGGCGAAGAAATGCTTCAGTTCGAAGGTGCCGCGCGGCGTCTGCAGGTATTTGCCGGTGGTGATGCGCGAGATGGTGGATTCGTGCATGCCGATCGCGTCGGCCACTTCCTTCAGGGTCAGCGGCGCCATCGCTTCCTCGCCCTTGACCAGGAACGCAGCCTGGCGCTCGACGATGGCGCGGGTGGTGCGCAGCAGGGTCTCGTAGCGCATCGACAGGCCGCGGGTCAGCCAGCGCGCTTCCTGCAGCATCTCGCGCAGCGGCGCGGCCGCCTCGCCGGCCTCGGCCAGGGCGCGCTCGTGCATCGGGTTGACGGTGACGCGGTGGGTGGTGGCCGGGTTCAGCGCCACCCGCCAGGTGCCGTCGCTGTGCCAGGCGACCACGTCGGGGATCACGTGGCCCAGGTTCTCCGGCAGCAGGCTGTCGCCGGGACGCGGCTGCAGCGACAGGATCAGCCGCACCGCCTCGCGCACGTCGTCGGCCTCGGCGTCGAGCTGGCGCGCCAGCAGCGGGTAGTCGTGGCTGGCGAGCAGGTTCAGGTCGCCGGCGAGGATGCGCGCGGCCAGGTGGCGGCCGGCGACGCGGCCGGGCAGGGCGGCCAGCTGCACGCTCAGGCATTCGCGCAGGTCGCAGGCGGCCAGGCCGGTGGGATCGCCGTGCAGCAGCCGCTGGCGTACCGCCTCCACCTGCGCGGCGGTCCGGTCGAACCGCGCGCAGGCGAGCAGGGTCAGCGTGTCCAGCGCGCCGTCGAGGTAGCCGGCATCGTCGCTGTGCTCCAGCCAGAACGCGGCCACTTCCAGGTCGCGCTCGTCCAGTTCCAGCGCCAGCCGCTGCAGCACCCGCACCTGCGGATCGGTGGATTCGCCGGCGGCGATGCGCTGCATGCGGTCGTCCTCGCCCTCGCTCCAGCCGGCGGCGGGGATGTCCCACATCGAGGATTCAGGCAGCTCGTCGAACGCGGCGGTTTCCAGCGCGTTCGCGTCGCCGTGATCGACCACCGGCTCGAGCACGCCTTCGGGCTCTTCCAGTTCCAGCAGCGGATTGGTTTCCAGCGCGCGGCGGATTTCCAGTTCCAGTTGCATCCCGTCCAGTTGCAGCAACCGGATCGACTGCAGCAACTGCGGGGTCAGGTGGAGGTGCTGGCCTAGCTGGGCGGAGACGGTCGGCTTCATGCGAACTTCCTCGGTTTGGCGCCAAGCCTCTGGCGCCCGTGGAATGCATAGTGCTTGCCATCCGACGGTAACAGAATCGGGAGGTTCCTGAGCGGGGTAGTCAAATTCCCGACAGTCTGTCGGGAAAATCCCTACATGCGTGTAGGGAGTGCCGGTAGGCCGACGCCGCAGCGTCAATGCTGGCGGGCCTCGACGGGTTCACGGCGCCAGCTGACCGGTTAAGGCAAGCGCCATGCCAGCACGGCGCGTCGGGTCTCCGTTGCGCGCGTCTCAGGTCAGTTCGTTCTGGTGGCGCGCGGCCAGCAGGACCAGGTCGTTGGCGCGCCGGCAGCCCAGCGACTCCATCATCCGCGCGCGGTGGGTCTCGACGGTCTTGACGCTGATCCCCAGGTCCGAGGCGATTTCCTTGTTGCTCTGGCCACGGCCGATCTGGCGCAGGATCTCGCGCTGCCGCGGCGACAGCGCGGCGATGCCGACCGGGCGTTCGCGGCCGAGCATCGGCGCGATCATCTTCGAGGAGATCTGCGGGCTCAGGAACACCTGGTTGGCGCTGGCCGCGCGCAGCGCCAGTTCCAGTTCCAGGGGCGCTGCGTCCTTGACCACGAAGCCGGTGGCGCCGCGGTCCAGTGCATCGCGCACGTGCACCGGGTCGTCGTGCATCGACATCATCACCACGCGGGTCTTGGGCGAGGTCTGCAGCACGTCGCTCAGCGCGTCCAGGCCGCTGCGCCCGGGCAGCGACAGGTCCATCAGCACCAGGTCGGGGCGGTGCAGGGTGGTCAGGTCCACCGCCTGCTGCGCGTTGCTGGCCTCGGCGACCACGTCGACGTCGGCGAACGCCTGCAACAGCCGGCTCAGGCCCGCGCGAACCAGGGTGTGATCGTCGACGATGATGACTCGCACGGTGGAAGTCCCTCTCTACTAGTCCCGCACCTTAGCCGAGCGCGCCGCTGCCGCCAACCTCGCCGCGGCTCAGGGCGCGGGCGGCGCCCGCTCGGCCGCGCGCCGGTTGTCGGCGATCTGGCGCCGGTGCAGGCGGAACAGGTGCCGTTCCAGGGCTTCTTCCATGCCTGCCGGCTGTGTCTCGAATCGTAGCCAAAGGTGGAAACCGCCGCCGCCGGCGGCTTCGGCCAGCACCTGGACCGGCAGTTCCAGGTAGTCGGGCAGCCAGTCGGAGGGTTGCAGGCGGAGCAGGCCGGCCGCGCCGGGAGTGGCGCCGGAGCGCGAGCCCAGTTCCAGTCTCAGGCCGCGTCGCGACCAGCGCAGCGGGCGCAGCGGCAGGCTGTCCTCGTGCTGCCGGGCCAGGCGGCCGAGCAGCACCAGCATCAGGTCGAGCTTGGCGTCCATGCGCTGCAGCTGCAGCGGCAGGTCGCCGCGTTCCTCGCTGCCGTCGTCGCTGCGCAGGTCCTCGATCTGGGCCAGGCCGCGCAGCAACGCCTCGCCGGCGCCGAAGCGGCCGACGCCGTTGCCGAGCTTGAAGTCGGCCGGCAGCGCCAGTTCGCAGCTGAGCGTGTCGTGGAACAGCTCGGTGTCGGCCGGATGGTGCGCGGTGCCGTCGGGCGCGCCGTTCATCTCAGCGATCCGGCCTGCGAATAGGCGCGGGCGGCATTGTTGGATTGGCGGTTGGCGCGCAGCCAGTTGCCGGCTTCGTCGCGCGCCTGGAGCATCTGCGCGATCACCGCCTGTTGCAGTTGCAGCAGCGCGCCCAGGCCATCGCGCGCGGCGTCGGCACCGGCCTGCTGCAGGTAGGCGCGCAGATGCTCCTCGTGCTCGGCGACCATGCGTTCGGCCAGCGCGTGCTCGTCGGTGTCCAGCACCTGCTGCAGCTGGCGCAGCTCGGCGTGCAGCGATTCGAGGCTGACGGTCATAGCGCGGCGACCGGGGCCAGTTCGCGCTGCTGCAGGGGAATGGCGTTCCAGGCCGCATCGATCTCGCTGAGCAGTTCCAGCGACTCGACCAGCGCGCTTTCGTCGTTGTGCAGGTTGGCTTCGGTGAGGCGGTGCATCACGTAGTCGTACAGCGCCGAGAGGTTGTTGGCGATCTCGCCGCCGGCCTCGTGGTCCAGCGAGCCGTTGAGGTGGCCGACGATGGCGCAGGCCTCGCCGATCGCCTTGCCCTTGCGCGCCTGGTCGCCCTGCGCCAGGCAGGCCTGGGCCTGGCGGATGCGCTGGCACGCGCCGGCGAACAGCAAGGCCACCAGCTTGTGCGGATCGGCATCGGTGATGCTGGTGGATACGCTCATCTTGCGGTATTGCTCGGCGTATTGGCGGCTGGAACCGTGCATGGAAAACTCCCTCGGGTGGCCTGGTGCCGCGTCGCCGCGCCGATCGGCGAAGGCGCCGCGGCGGCGGGACGTGCTGCCAGTCCGGAATGACTGTCGATGGTGAAGATATCGGCCGCTGCCCGGTCGGACTTGAGCGCGGCGGCGCCTTTCATTCCGCTGCCGGCGCCGCTAGGTGAACTGCTTGGCGAGGCTTTCGCTGATCGACTGCATCTTCGCCACGATCGTGTCCATCGCGGTGAACCTGGCGGTGTACTGGGTGGTCAACGTCTCCATCCGCTTGTCCAGGTCGCTGAGCTGGTCGGTCAAGTCGGTGATGTGCTTGTTGATCGTCGCGGTGCGCTGGGTGAGGGTGCCGCTGGTGGCGTCCAGGTTGCTGTTCAGCAGCGTGCTCATGCCCGAGGTGAACGCGCCGTCGGTGCCGAACATCGCCTTGGCCGCCGCCGGGTCGCTGGCCGCGGCGCTGTCGAACTTGGCGCTGTCGAAGCTCATCGTCCCGTTCTTGTCGATGGTGACGCCGAGCGCCTTGAGATCGTAGACGTTGTCGCTGACCTGCTTGCGCAGCGATTGCTGCAGCCCGCGCACCATCGAGTCGCCGGTCAGGGCGGAAGCCTTGTTGTTGGCGGCGTCGTAGGCGCTGGAGGACTTCAGCAGGGTATTGGTGGTGTTGTAGGCGGTCACGAACGCGGTGATGTTCGCCTTCAGGCTGGTGTTGTCGTTGGCGATGGTCAGGCTGTACTTGGTGCCTTCGGCCGCCTTGGTCAGGTTCAGGGTGACGCCGGGCACGAGGTCGGCGATCGCGTTGCTGCTGGAGGTGCGCTCGAACCCGTCCACGCGCACGATCGCGTCGGCCGCGGCGACGGTCTGGGTCAGTCCGCCGCTGTTGCCGCTGCCGTAGGTCAGTGCACTCAGTCCGCCGTTGCCGCCGGAACTGGTGATGGTCAGCGCGCCCTTGGTCCCGGAATCGACCGCGTTGAGCACCAGGTGATCGCCGTCGTCGGCGCTGACCACGCTGGCGGTCACGCCGTTGCCGCCGGCGGCCTTGTTGATCGCCGCGGCGACGTCGCTCAGCGTGCTGCCTTCGGCCACGGTGACGTTCAGCGACTTGCTGCCGTAGCCGATCGTCAGCGTGCCGTCGCCGACCACGGCCTTGTCGGCATAGGCAGCCGAGGTCAGCTTCTGCCGTTCGGCCAGTTTCACCACTTCGACGCTGTAGTTGCCGGCGGTGGCGCTCTCGGTGACGCTGGCGGTGTAGCCGGCGCCGTCGGCGACGGTGGCCTTGACCGCGCTCTTGTCGGCGCTCTTGGCGATCGCGTTCATCGCCGTCTGCAGGTTGGACAGTGCGCCCTTGATCGTGCTGAGCGCCGAAAGTTTGGCGCTGGACGCGGTGCCGTCGGCGTTGATCCGGTTTTCCTGCGGCGCGCGCTGGGCGGCGACCAACGATTTGACGACTGCGGCCACGTCCATACCGGAACCGACAGCAGACAGCGATGAAGTAGCCATGGAAGGGCGTCCTTACGGTAGCGGGCACGAAGAGGGCCAGCGGTTGATACGGGTATCGGCGGTGCAGGGCGGTTCTTGAGGCCGGCTGCGCGCGTCGGGAATGTCCCGACGCCGATGCAAATCCCGTGCCGGCGCGGCGACCAAGCAAAAAAGCCCCTCCTTGCGGAGGGGCCTTCTTGGTGTTGCTGGTGTCGAGCTGGCTGTTACTGCAGCAGGCTCAGCACGTTCTGCGGGACCGACTTGGCCTGCGCCAGCATCGCGGTACCGGCCTGCTGCAGGATCTGCGTGCGGGTCAGTTCGGCGGTTTCCTTGGCGTAGTCGGTGTCGCGGATGCGGCTACGCGAGGCCGACAGGTTCTCCGAGGTGGAGCTCAGGTTGGCGATGGTGGAGGTGAAGCGGTTCTGCACCGCACCCATGTCGGCGCGCGAGGAGTTGACCGAGGTCAGCGCCTTGTCAACGATTTCCAGCGCCCGCTGCGCCCCGGAGAAGGTGGAGATGTCCAGGTTGGTCAGGGTGCTGGTGGTGCCGGCAGTGACGGCCGCCGAGGTGGCGATGCCCGCGCTGCTGAAGGTGACGCCGGTGGCGCCGGTGGCCGAGCCTGCGGTGAACGAGAAGTCCTTGCCGGCCTTCAGCGATTCCAGCTTCAGCGCGCCGGTGGTCTTGTCGACCGAGGCGTAGACGCCGGTCTGGTCCAGCTTGTCGTTGATCGCGGCAGCGAGCTTCTTGGAGATGTCGGTGCCGGTGTCGCCGATGGCCACGGAGACCGAAGCGACGCTGACGCCATTGACCGACATGCCGGAGAAGCTGCCGCTGGCGGTCGCGGTGCCGGACGCCAGGGCGGCCGAACCGGTCTGCGTGGCGGCGAAGCCGGCCTTGCCCAGCGAATCGACGTTGGCGTCGACGATGGTGCTGATGCCGATGGTCTGGCCGGCGTCGGCGCCGACCTGGAACAGCGCGCCGGAGAACGAGCCGTCCAGCAGCTTGGTGCCGTTGAAGCTGGTCTGGTTGGCGACGCGGTCGATTTCCGAGGTCAGCTGCTTGACTTCCGAGTTCAGCGCCTCGCGGTCGGTGTCGGAGTTGGTGGCGTTGGCCGACTGCACCGACAGCTCGCGGATACGCTGCAGGTTGTTGCCGATTTCGACCATCGCGCCTTCGGCGGTCTGGGCCAGCGAGATGCCGTCGTTGGCGTTGCGCGAGGCGACGTCCAGGCCGCGGATCTGGGTGGTGAAGCGCTCGGAGATCGCCAGACCGGCGGCGTCGTCCTTCGCGCTGTTGATGCGCAGGCCCGAAGACAGGCGCTGGATCGTCGTCGCCATGCTCGAGCTGGTGCTGTTGAGGTTACGCTGAGCGTTCAGCGACATTACGTTGGTGTTGATTACCTGTGCCATTTTGATATCTCCTCTAAGCGATTTATCCGGCAACCCATCGGTGCCTGGAGCCTCCGCAGGGGGGCCATCAATTGGCCGTTGCCGCTGCTGAGATAAATAACGGCGAGAGGCCAGCAACCTTTAGCGATTCGCTGCAGAATTATCGCGATTGCGCGAACCGCAAGCCTGTGGCGCCCGCGGCGAAGAGGTTGTTTCGGCCGCGGTTTGCCAAACTTTAGGGATTGGCGCAGACGCGGCGCGCGACCGGCGGCGATGACGAACTCAGTATAAAAGGCGAAGGCCCGGAAGCGCCGCCGCGTTCCGGGCCTTACCTTATATAAGCGTTGATCGGGATCAGCGGATCATGTTGAACAGCGACATCGACTGCATCTGGGTGAAGATGGTCTGTGCCGCCTTGAGCGCGGATTGTTCCAGCTGGTATTGGCCGATCGCATCGGCGTAGTCCAGGTCGCGCAGCGAGGACAGCGTGGTCTTCAGCGTCACTTCGTTGGAGGCGCGCAACTCGGCGGCGTTGTCGATCGCCGACAGTTGCGCGCCGCCGGACGCGCGCGCGTCGATCATCTTCGCCGAGGCCTGGCTGATGTCGCGCATCGACGACTGCAGGGTGTTCTGCAACGCGGCCTTGTCGGTGGCGGTGATCGGGTCGGTGCTCAGCGCATCGGCCAGGGCGCTGATGGTGGAGAACACGTCCTTGTTGGTCGCCGCGCCGATCTGGAAGCTGTCGCCGACCGCCGGCGCGCCGTCCAGGCGCATCTTCAGGCCGTCGAAGCTGATGTCCTCGCCGGCGGCGTAGGTGCCGGTCTTGACCACGGTGCCGCTGCCGTCGCGCACTTCATAGGTGTCGGTGGCGGTGAAGGCAACGCTGTAGCTGCCGCCGTTCCAGGTGCCGGAGGCCGCGTCGCGGCTGAAGTCCAGCAGCAGCCCGGTGCCGGTGTTGGCGGCGGCCGCGTGCGCGTCGACGGTGCCGTCGCCGGTGCGGATGCGCATGAAGATCTCGCTGCCGGGCAGGGCGTCGGCGACCAGGGTGTCGGCCGCCACCTCCACGCTGCGCTGGGTCTGGTCGCCGTTGTAGACCACCTGGCCGTTGACCACCGCGAACGGCGCCGTGCTGTCGGCGGCGCCGGCGAACAGGTAGCGGCCGCTGCCGTCGGTGCTGTTGGACAGGCTGAGCAGGCTGGCGTGCAGCGACTTGAGTTCGGAGGCGATCGCCTTGCGGTTGTCGGTGGTCAGCGCCGAACTGTTCGCCTGCACGGTCAGGTCGCTGACCCGCGCCATCAGCTCGCCGGCCTGGGACAGCGCGTTCTCCTGCAGGCCCAGGCGGTTCTGCACGTTGTTGGCGTTCTCGCCGAAGCGCTTCAGTTCGTCCACCGCGCGGTCCAGGTTGACCGCGGTGCCGGAGGCGACCGGATCGTCGGCGGCGGTGACCAGGCGCTTGCCGCTGGCCAGCTGCGCCTCCAGGTGCGAGATCTTGGCCTGCTTGCCCAGCATGGTGTTGACCGACTGGCTGAACATCATGCCGGTGGAAATGCGGTTGCTCATCGGATGGCACCCAGGATGGACTGGAACATGGTGTCGGCGGTGGAGATCAGCTGCGAGGCGGCCTGGTAGGCCTGCTGCAGGCGCAACATGTCCGAGGCTTCCTCGTCCAGGTTGACGCCGGACACCGAATCGCGCGCGTCCTGCGCGTTGGTGTGGATCACGTCCTGCGCGTCGGCCGCGTACTTGGCCTGGCGCGCCGCCGAGCCGATCGTGGTGGTCAGCCCGGACACCGCGCCGTTGAGGGTGATGGTGCCGCCGTTGAACGCCTTGGCGTCGTCCAGGTTGGACAGGGTCAGCGCGTTGCCGTTGTTGCTGGAGCCGGCGCCGGTGGGGCCGACCGCGAAGGTGTCGCCGGCCACCGGCGCGCCGTCCAGGGTCAGGCTCCAGCCGTTGGCGCTGATGGTCTGCCCGGCGGTGTAGGCGAACGGGCCGGCGCCGTCGATGGTGTACTGGTTGGCGTCGATGAAGGCGATGCTGGAGGGCGTCAGCAGGTTGGGGTTGGCGGCGTCGGTCGCGCGCACGTTGCTGACCTTGCCGGTGCCCAGGTTGTCCAGGTCGGTCTTGGCGGTGATCGGCGTGGCCGCGGCGATGCGCGACGGGTCGGTGATCGCCACGCCGAGGTTGGTGACCGCGTTGGCGGTGGGCTGCAGCAGGAAGCTGTCGCCGGCGGCCGCGGTGCCGGACACCTGCAAGGTCACCCCGTTGACCACGAACGGATCGGCACCGCTGCCGCTGCCGGTCATCGCCACGCTGGCGCCGGTGTCGGCGCGCCGGGCGGTCCAGGTGGTGCCGTCGAACTTCAGCAGCAGGTTCTGCCCGTCGAGCTTGCTCAGGTCGCCGACGCCGGCGGTGAAGCTGGCGCTGCCGGTGTTGGCGGCGTTGGAGTTGACGCTGGGGGCCGACAGCGAGAAGAAATCGCCGCCCAGGTTGCCGTACAGGTCGACGCCGGCCTTGTGCTGCTGGTTGTAGGTGACCGCCAGGCCGGTGGCCAGGCGGCCCAGTTCGGCCTTGGTCGGATCCAGCACGTCGTTGCGGAACTCGAGCAGGCCGCCGATCTGGCCGCCCAGCGCGCCGTTGCTCAGGGTGATGGTGTTGCCTTGCGCCTGCAGCGCGACCTGCAGGCGCCCGGGCTGGTAGGGATCGGTGACCGTGGTCAGGGTGGAGGCGGTGGTGCCGACCACCAGCGCCTGGCCGCCGGCGGTATAGACGTTGATCGCGCCGCCGTCCTGCTGGATCGCGCTGCCGCCGGTGTAGCCCACCAGCTGGGTGATCAGCTGGTCGCGGCGGTCGAGCAGGTCCGGGGCGGCCGCGGCGGCGTTGCTGCCGATCTGGCCGTTGATCTTGGCCACTTCGGCGGCCAGGCGGTTGGCTTCGGTGGTGCCGGACAGCAGGCCGTTGTTGACCTCGTTGCCGAGCGCGTCCATCTGCCCGTTGAGCTGCTTGAAGCGGGTGACCAGCGAGTTGGCGTTGTCCAGCAGGTTCTGCCGGCTGGCGGTGGCCGAGGCGTTGGCGGACAGCCCGGTGCTGGCGTCGAAGAACTTCGACCACTGGCCGGAGATGTTGGTGGCGGTGTCGGAGAACAGCCCGTCGACGCGGTCGGACAGGGCCGACAGCTGCTTCAGCCGCGCCAGTTCGCCGCCGCTGTCGAGCAGCCGCGAGATCGCCAGCTGGTCGGCGACGCGGGAGATGTCGGTGATCTTGGTGCCGTTGCCGACGTAGTCCGAGCCGAACCGGGTCGGCGTGGTCGTCGCGAACGCCACCCGCTGGCGGGTGTAGCCGTCGGTGTTGATGTTGGCGACGTTGTGGCTGACCGTCGCCAGGGCGCGCTGGAAGGCGATGAGGGCGCTGGTGCCGGTGGAGAGGACGGACATGGACGGCTACCTCAGCGCAGGGCGCTGCTGGATGGATCGGAGGTGCTGGCGAACGCGCGCTCGATGCCGCTGGCGGCGGCGGTGCCGATCGCGGCGACGGCGCGGCCGATGGTCGGGCCGCCGGCGATCGCGGCGATCTTGGCCGCGTAGGACGGATCGGTGGCGTAGCCGGCGCGCTGCAGGCCCTGCGCGAAGCCGCGGATGTCGGTGCCGGCCTTCAGCGCCTGCTGGTAGCGCGGATTGGTCTTCAGCAGGCGCACGTAGTCGGCGAAGCTTTCGGCCGGCGAGGCGTAGGCGCGGAAATCGGCGGTCTGCGACTGCTTGACCCCGCCCACGTACTCGTGGGTGCCGGTGGTGACGCGCTCGCCGCTCCAGCCGGTGGCCTTGATCCCGAACAGGTTGTTGGAACTGGCGCCGTCGCCGCGGGAAATACCGCGGCGGCCCCAGCCGGTTTCCAGCGCGGCCTGCGCGACCAGCGCGCGCGCGTCCACGCCCAGTTCCTTGGCGGCCTTCTGCGCATGGGTCCAGATCTGCGCGACGAAGCCTTCCGGGGTGCGCGTGCCGAGGCTGGCCGCGGCGGCATTGGCCGCGGCGGCGGCGCTGGCGTCGATGCCGTTGTCGTCGTCGGCCGCGGCAGTGGCCAGGTCCGGCCAGCGGTCGTCGCCGCCGGTCCATGCCACAGCGGCGCTGCCGTCGGCGGGATTGCTGCCGATCGCCTCGTGCATCGCGCTGGTCTCGCGGCCGGCGATCATGTCGAGCACGCGCGCGACCTGCTGCTGCGACGCATCGGCCGCATCGGTGCCGTTCCAGGCGCGGGCGCCCGCCGCTGCGCCGCTCCCGGGCAGCGCGGAAGCGCCGGCGGCCGCGGTGTTGCCGGCAGCGCCGCCACCCTGGCCGGACACCAGCGAATACGCCTTGGCCGCCTGCGCGGCCCCGATCGCGGTGTTGACCGGCGGCGCCTCGGCGCTCTTGCCGCCGCCCAGCTGCTTGGCGATCATCGCCGCCAGGCCAAGCCCCTTGCCGTCGGTCAGCGCCTTGGCCATCTGCTGGTCGTACATGTCGCGGAAGGTCTGGTTCTCGCCCGGGAACAGGGAATCGCCGAAGCTGGCGTCGCGCATGCTCTTGACCAGCAGGTTCGCGAACTGTCCTTCCAACTGCCGCGACACCTTGTCGATCCGGGCCGGATCGGTCTGGGTGGTCGGGTTCAGTTCGATGGGAGAGGCCGAGATACGCATGTCAGATCACCTCCAGCTCCGCGCTCAGCGCGCCGGCCTGCTTCAGTGCTTCCAGGATCGCGATCAGGTCGCCCGGCGCGGCGCCGACTTCGTTGACCGCGCGTACGATCTGGTCCAGCGAGGTGCCGCCCTCGAACTTGAACATGCGGCTGCCCTCGTTGGTGGCGGTGATGGTCGATTTCGGCGCGACCACGGTCTGGCCGTTGCTCAGCGCGTTGGGCTGGCTGACCTGGCTGCCTTCGCTGATGGTGACGGTCAGCGAGCCGTGCGAGATCGCCGCCGGGCTGACCCGCACCTGCGCGCCGATCACCACGGTGCCGGTACGCGCGTTGACCACGACCTTGGCCGGCGCCGCGCCCGGCGACAATTCGATGTTCTCGATCCGCGCCAGCAGGCCGACGCGGGCGCCGGGATCGGTCGGCGAGCGCACCGCGACGGTGGCGCCGTCGACCGCATGCGCGCTGCCGGGGCCGAACGCGTTCTCCAGCGCCGCGACCATCCGCGACACCGTGGTGAAATCGTTCTGGTGCAGGTTCAGGGTGATCTCGTTGCTGGCGCCGAACACGTCCGGCAGCGCGCGTTCCACCGTGGCGCCGTTGGGGATGCGGCCGACGCTGGGCACGTTGACCGAGATCCGCGAGCCGTCCTTGCCCTGCGCGCCGAAGCCGCCGACGATCAGGCTGCCCTGGGCGATCGCGTAGACCTGGCCGTCGGCACCCTTCAGCGGCGCCATCAGCAGCGAGCCGCCGCGCAGCGAGACCGCGTTGCCGATCGAGGACACGGTGATGTCGATCGGCTGACCGGGCTTGGCGAACGGCGGCAGTTCGGCATGGATCGCCACCGCGGCGACGTTCTTCAGCTGCGGATTGACGTTCGACGGAACATTGACGCCCAGCTCGCCGAGCATGTTCTTCAGGCTCTGCACGGTGAAGGGCGCCTGGCTGGTGCGGTCGCCGCTGCCGTCCAGGCCCACCACCAGGCCGTAGCCGACCAGCGCGTTGCCGCGCACGCCGCCGACCTGGGCCAGGTCCTTGATGCGTTCGGCGGCGGCCGGGGCGGCCAGGCCCACGCACAGCGCGAACGCGGCGAGCAGGCGGCAGGACAGGGACGGAAGGTTCATGACAGGCCTCAGTACGGCGAGAAGCGCGAATTGAAGAAGCGGCTCAGCCAGCCCATCGCGTTGGACTGGGCCACGGCGCCGCGGCCGCCGTAGGCGATGCGGGCGTCGGCGACCTTGCTGGAGGGAACGGTGTTGTCCGGCGCGATGTCGGCGGCGCGCACGATGCCTTGCACCTGCACCAGTTCGTCGCCCTGGTTCAGGCGCAGGTTCTTCTGCCCCTGGATCACCAGGTTGCCGTTGGGCAGGCGCTGCATCACGGTCACGGTGATGCTGCCCTGCATGGTGTTGCTCTGCGCGGTGTTGCCCTTGCCGGCGAAGCTGCGGTCGCCGCTGGTGGAGTTGTTCAGCACGTTCACGCCGTTGACCGTCAGCGGCGCGCCGAGCAGGGTCGGCGTGGCCATCGTCACCGCGTCCTTCTTGGTGATGCTGGTGTTGGCGGTGCTGCTGGCGTTGGTACTTTCGACCAGGGTGATGGTCAGCAGGTCGCCGACGTCGCGGGCGCGCCGGTCCGAGTACAGCGACAGGCCCGGGCCGGCGGCGTAGATCGCCCCGGCGCTGGCCTGCGCCGGCGGCGCCGCCACCGGCACGATCGGCGCCATCGGCGCGTACGGGCGCACGTCGCCGGCGGCGATGCCCAGGCCGGCGCAGCCGCCGAGCAGCGCCGGCAGGAGCGCGGCGGCGAGGAGAGAGAGGGAGGACGGACGCGACATGGCGGTTTCCAGGAGAGTCGGGATCAGACGTTGTTGTTCAGATAGCCGAGCATCGAATCGGTGGTGGAGATCGCCTTGGCGTTCATCTCGTAGGCGCGCTGGGTCTCGATCATGCTGACCAGCTCCTCGACCACGTTGACGTTGCTGCCTTCCAGCGAGGCCTGCACGGTGGTGCCGAGCCCGTTGAGGCCGGGGGTGCCGTTCTGCGCCGGGCCGGAGGCCGCGGTTTCCGCGTAGAGGTTCTCGCCCTTGGCCTGCAGGCCCGAGGGATTGATGAAGTCGCTCAGCGTCAACGATCCGATCTCCAGCGCCGCGGCGCTGCCGGCGACCTGCACGCTGACCGTGCCGTCGGTGCCGATGGTCAGCGACTGCGCGCCTTCCGGGATCTGGATGCCGGGCTGCACCGCATAGCCGCTGTTGGTGACCAGCTCGCCCTGCGAATTGATCTGGAAGCTGCCGTCGCGGGTGTAGGCCGAGGTGCCGTCGGGCATCTGCACTTCGAAGAAGCCGCGGCCGTTGACCATCACGTCCAGCGCGCGCCCGGTCTGCTGCGGGTTGCCCTGCTCGAAGTCCTTGGAGGTGGAGACCACGCGCACGCCGGTGCCCAGCTGCAGGCCCGACGGCAGCTGGGTCTGCGCCGAGCTGGCGCCGCCAGGCTGGCGCACCTGCTGGTACAGCAGGTCCTCGAAGCTGGCGCGATCGCGCTTGAAGCCGGTGGTATTGGTGTTGGCCAGGTTGTTGGAGACGACCGACATGCGCGTCTGCTGCGCATCCAGTCCGGTCTTGGCGACCCACAAAGCCTGATTCATGACCCGATTCCTCTAGATGATGGCCCGCGCGATCCGCGAGGGGCAGGGAGACTGATGCATGTGCCGTGCCACAACTGCGCCGGCTTTCCGTCTGCGCCGGCCGCGGGCTTAGCCGTTCAGGCGCAGCATGGTGTTGGCCGACTGCGCGTTCTCGTCGCCGTGCTTGATCACCTTCACCTGCATCTCGAACTGGCGCTGCAGCTGGATCATCTGCACCAGCGCACCGGCGGCATCGACGTTGCTGCCTTCCAGCGCGCCGCTGTTGACCGACTTGCCGGTGGCCTGGACGAAGGCCTGGGCGGGGTCGGTGCTGACGTTGCGCATCAGCCCGTCGGGGCGGCGTTCCAGGCGCTCGGCCGGCGCCTCCACCACCTTCATCGTGCCGATCGCGGTCATCGCCTGCGGGCCTTCGCCCAGCGGCACGATCGAGACCGTGCCGTCGCTGCCGATCTCCAGCGCCTGGTGCGGCGGGATCGCCATCGGATTGCCCTGGTCGTCGAGCACCGCACGGCCGCTGGAGGTGACCAGCTGGCCGTTGGCGGTCAGCGCCAGTTCGCCGCCGCGCGTATACGCCTCGCTGCCGTCGGCGGCCTGCACCGCCAGCCAGCGGTCGGCGCTGAGCGAGACGTCCAGCGCGTTGCCGGTCACCTGCTGCGCGCCGACGTCGCGATTGAAGCCCTGGTCGATGTGCAGCGCATCGATCCGCGACGGATGGCCGGCACCCTGGATGCGGAACGCCTCGGTATTGGCCAGTGCCGCCTTGAAACCGGCGGTATCGACGTTGGCCAGATTGTGCGAGACCGTGCCCTGCGCCTGCAGCGAGGCGCGGGCGCCGGTCATGGCGACGTAGAGTGCTTTGTCCATGGGTGTGAGCCGTGATGGGGGATGAGGGGATTCGGGATTCGAAGAAGCGGGTGTGCCGCAAACGATCAGGGGTGGCGTGCAAGGCTGGCGTCCGATCGACGGAATGCCAGCCGTTGCGAATCACCAATCCCGAATCACCAATCCCGGCCTCAACGGATGTTGATGATGGTCTGCGTGACCTGGTCCTGGGTGGAGATCATCTGCGAGTTGGCCTGGAAGTTGCGCTGCGCGACGATCATGTTGACCAGCTGTTCGGTGAGGTCCACGGTCGAGGCTTCCAGCGCGCCGGACTGGATGTCGCCGAAGTCGGAGGTCGACGGCGCGCCGGTGCGGGCGTTGCCCGAGGCCGAGCTTTCCGCCCACACGTTGTCGCCCAGCGAGCTCAGCCCCTGCGGGTTGACGAAGTTGGTCATCGCGACCTGGCCCAGCGCCTTGTCGGCGTTGTTGGAGTAGCGCGCGTAGACCACGCCATTGGCGTCGATGCTGATCGAGTTGAGCTTGCCGCTGGCATAGCCGTCCTGGCGCGCGTCGCGCAGGGCGAAGGTCTCGCCGTACTGGGTCGAGCCGCTCACGTCCAGGGTCAGGTTGAGGGTGCCGGCGCCGGTGCTCGGGGTGAACGTGCTCAGCGTGATGCGGCCGTCGGCGGGCGTGGTGAGCTTGCCGTTGCCGTCGAACTGCAGCGTGCTCGGGGTGCCGACCGCCACGCCGTCGACGTAGTTGTGCACCTGCCACTGGTTGGCGACGCCGGTCTTGACGAAGTACGAGGTCTGGGTGTGGCTGACGCCCAGCGAATCGTAGACGGTGATGCCGCCGGTGGAGTGGTTGTAGCTGTTGGCGTCGGTCGGCGAGAAGGTCGCCACGGTCGGCACGTTGGCGTTGCCGGGCAGGGTGAACATCAGGTTCACCTTGTCGCTCTGCTTGGGCGAGCTGTCGGTGGTCAGCAGCTGCAGGTCGGTCAGCGTGCCGACCGCGAAGCCGTTGCCGTTGGCCGCCGGCGGGAACACCTGCAGCTTGGCGCCCTGCGGATTGACCACGTAGCCGTTCTCGTCGGTCTGGAAGTTGCCGGCGCGCGAATACACCTTGGCGCCGTTGCTGGTCATGGTGAAGAAGCCGTCGCCGGAGATCGCCAGGTCCAGGTTGCGCCCGGTCGGGTCGACGTTGCCCTGCGAGAACTGCTGGGCGACGTTGCTGACCCGCACGCCGGCGCCGATCGCGTTGCGCGCGATGCCGTAGCCGGTGGCCGAGAACAGGTCGGCGAACTCGGCGCGCGACTCCTTGAAGCCGGTGGTGTTGACGTTGGCGATGTTGTTGGCGGTGACGTTGAGGTCGGAATTGGCCGCTTTGATGCCGGACAGCGAAGTGTTGAAACCCATGATGGACTCCTGTGGATTGGCCGGCTCAGCTGACGCGGAGCACGTTGGCGAGCGGGGCGGTGCCCAGCCCGGTCAGGTCGAGGTAGATGCCGTCCGAGCCGATGGTGGCGCTCTCGACCGGGGCCTGGACGTAGGTGGACAGCTTGCTGTTGGTGCCGCTGCTGTCGGTATGCGTGGCGGTGACGCTGTACTTGCCGGCGGCCTGGCGGATGCCGTTGGCATCGGTGCCGTCCCAGCTGAAATTGACTTCGCCGGCCTTGCTGGCGCTGACGCTGATCTGCTTGATCGCGTTGCCGTTGGCGTCGCTGACGGTGAGGTTGACGATGCCGGCGCCGGGCGCGGCGATCACGCCGTTGACGCCGCCCTCGGTGCCCAGTGGCATCGTTTCCGACGGCACCAGCACCTTGTGCCCGACCAGCTGGGCGCCGCGCAGGATCTGGTCGGTGCTCATCGAATCGGACAGCGCGGTCACGGTCTTGTTGAGGTCGCCGATGCCCTGCACGGTGGACAGCTGCGCCATCTGCGAGACCATCTGGCTGTTGTCCATCGGCTTGAGCGGATCCTGGTGCTGCAACTGCTCGGTCATCAGCTTCAGGAAGTCGGCCTGGTTCAGCGAGTCCGATTTGGACGGGGTCTTGCTGCCGCTGGAGCCGGTCAGCCCGAGGCTGGAATAGATATCGTTGGAAACGGTACTCATCAGTGCGTCCTAGGCCGGGGAGCGGCGGGAGGGAGGGCTCAGCGGCCCATGGTCAAGGTGGACAGCGCCAGTTCCTTGGCGGTGTTGAGGACTTCCACGCCAGCCTGGTAATTGCGCGAGGCGGAGATCAGGTTGACCATCTGCGCCACCGGGTCCACGTCCGGCGAGTAGATGTAGCCGTCGGCATCGGCGAGCGGATGGCCGGGTTCGTAGCGCTTGAGCGGCGGATCCTTGCTCTGGCTGATTTCCTTGACGTTGACCGCGGTCAGGCTGCTGTCGTGCGGGTTGCGCACCGCCTGGAAGATCGGTTCGATCGGCTTGTAGGCGGCCTCGGCCGAGCCGGCCACCGAGTCGGCGTTGGCCAGGTTGCTGGCGATGGTGCTCAGGCGCACCGACTGCGCCTGCAGGGCGGAACCGGCGACATCGAAGATCGGCAGATTGCTCATGCTTATTGGCCCGTGATGGCGGTGAGCATGCTGCGCACCTTGGATTCGACGAAGCTCAGCGATGCGCGGTATTCCAGCGCGGCGCGGCCGTAGGCGGCGCGCTCGGCATCCGGATCGACGGTGTTGCCGTCGAGGCTGGGCTGGCTCGCTTCGCGGGTGACCTGGAACGGATTGAGGCCGGGGCTGCCGGCGACCGCGATGTGGCGGCTGTCGCTCACCTGCAACTGGCTGCCGTCGCGCTGGCCCTGCGCGGCGCGCAGGGCCGCGTCGAAGTCCAGGTCCTGGGCCTTGTAGCCGGGGGTGTCGACGTTGCTGAGGTTGCTGGCGATCAGCTTCATCCGTTGCTCGCGCAGCGGCAGGGCGTCGCCGTGGACCCCCAGATAGGATGAAATCAGATTGGACATGGCGCGCTCCCGCGGTTCGTTGCAGGAGAACAGGCAAGGCCTGTGCCAAAACCGCGGGGATCCGTCGCGTGGAGGGTTGCCCGCTTGCGGCATGTGCCGGGCGGGCCAGGGCGGCGCCGCGGCGGCGCCCCGTGCAGGCTTCCGGCGTAGCGCCGGGGCCGCGGAACTAGGCGGCCTGGGCCTCGGCGACCACCCGCAGCCGCGCCAGCACGTAGTCGGCCAGTTCGTGCGGGCTGTACTTGGCGACGAAGGCGTTGGCGCCGACGCGCTCGACCATGGCGTTGTTGAACACGCCCGACAGCGAGGTATGCAGCAGCACGTACAGGCCGGCCAGGCCCGGGTGGCGCCGGATTTCCGTCGTCAGCGTGTAGCCGTCCATCGCCGGCATCTCGATGTCGGAGATCACCATGGCGTAGCGCTCGGCCGGATTCTCGCCGCCGGCGTGGATCTGCAAGAGATGGTCCAGGGCCTGGCGGCCGTCGGACAGCAGGGTGGCGCCGACCCCGAGCTGGTCCAGCACGCTGCGGATCTGCTGCCGGGCCACGCGCGAGTCGTCCACCACCAGCACCTGCAGCTGCGAGCCGGTGAGCGCCAGCGACGGGTCGATCTGCGCCTCCACCCGGGTCTGGGCGATGTCGGCGAGCACGCTTTCCACGTCGATGACCTGGATCAGCTCGCCCTGGAAGCGGGTCACTGCGGTCAGGTAGCTGGATTCGGCGCCCAGTTCCGGCGGCGGATGGATGTCCTCCACCGCGATGTTGACGATGCGCTCCACGCCGCTGACCAGGAAGCCCTGCACCGAGCGGTTGAACTCGGTGACCACCAGGTAGCCGGGCGCCTTGTCGGCGTGCGTCTCGCGCTCCGGGTGGCCGATCGCCAGGCCCAGGTCGAGCACCGGCACCGAACGGCCGCGGACATCGGCGACGCCGGAGAATTGCAGTGGCAGCCCTGGCACCTGGAACAGATCCGGCCGGCGCAGCACTTCCTGCACCTTGAAGACGTTCACGCCAAAAAGCTGACGACCGCCCAGCCGGAACAGCAGCAGGGCAAGCCGATTGTGGCCCGCCAAGCGGGTGCGCTGGTCGATTCGGTTGAGCAGGTCATGAGACATGGCGTTCATATCGGCGCATTCGCGGCGGAACTTGAGGGTCAACTCCGCAGGGCCGGTCGCGCGATGGGGGGCGAGCCAGGCCGCGCGGCCCGGCGGGCCGCCGCTCGGCGCTCGGCCGGCCATGGAAAAGCAAGGGACATGCAGGCGTCCGCCACCGCCACCCAAGGCATCTATAGATGCCAACACCGTGAGGCGCGTTCGCGACCCCGGGACCGACCCGCGATCGCGGCACAGGCTTTGCAGGAGGTCTGGCGACTCATCCCTTTAGCGAGATGGCCATGCGCCTGATCCTGTTAGTGGTCCTGCTGGCGGCATTGCCGGCCTGGGCCGCGGAATTCCAACCGGTCGACTCGATCCGCGCCGCGGCGCTGTCCACGCTGGGGCCCGACGCCACGGCCGAGGCGACCCTGGATCCGTCGGTGCGGGTGCCGCTGTGCCCGGTGCCGCTGCAGGCGCAGCCGACCGGCACCACCACGGTGGAGGTGAGCTGCCCGCGCGAGGCCGGCTGGCGCCTGTTCGTGCCGGTCAAGGTGCGGCGCCTGCAGGACGTGCTGGTGCTGAGCCGCGGCCTGGCCGCTGGAGAGACCGTCGGTGCCGCCGATATGGTGTCGGAGAAGCGCGACGTGGCGCGGATCGTCGGTGCGGCGATGACCGATCCGGCGATGGCGGTCGGCCGGGTGGTGCGGCGCACGCTGCCGGCCGGCACGCTGCTGTCGGCCAACGATCTGGTCGCGCAGCGGCTGGTGCGGCGCGGCGACACGGTGGCGCTGGTGGCGCGCAACGGGTCGCTGGAGGTACGCATGGCTGGCCGCGCGCTCAGCGACGGGGGCGAGAACGAGCGGGTGACCGTCGAGAACCTGTCGTCACGCCGCGTCGTTCAGGGAACTGTGTCACAAAATGGCGACGTTTTTGTGACGCGTTGAGATCCGGACTAAAGTTCCGTGGGGTAACGCCGTTACCTACACCGAACCCGTAACAGGATCTCGCCATGAGTCAGAAAATCGAGGGGAGCCTGCCCAGCCAGGCCGCGCTCCGCACCACGTCCGTCAGCACCAAGGCCGCCTCCGGCGCGTCCGAGGACGGCCAGGCGCGCGCGGTGGACGCCACGGCCGCGGCCGACAGCCTGCGCCTGACCGGCGAGGCGTCCGGCCTGCAGACCCTGCAGCGCGAGCTGTCGACCGCGCCGGCGGTGGACAGCAACCGCGTGGAGTCGGTGCGCAACGCGTTGCAGAACGGCAGCTACAAGATCAATCCCGACGTCATCGCCAATCGTATGCTCGATCTGGACCAACAGCTCAGCGCATGAACACTTCCGTGACCAACCCCTTGCAACAGCTCAGCGACGCGCTCGCCGGCGAACGGCAGGCCCTGTTGGATCACAACGTGGAAGCGCTGATGCGGGCGACCAGCGACAAGCTGGCCGCGTTGCGCGCGCTGGAGGCCGACGTGCCGGCCGGCGCCGAGGCCGAATCGCTGTTGCGCGAACTGGCCGACGCCAACCGCGCCAACGGCGCGCTGCTGTCGCGGCGGCGGCGCGAGGTGAACTGGGCATTGCGTCACCTGGGACGGAGCGAGAGCGCCTCGTCCTACGATGCCAACGGCCAGTCCAGCACCTTGCGCACCAGCCGGCACCTGGCGATCGCCTGAGCCACCCACGCCGGCCGCAGGGCCGGCGCCGCGCATCCGACGATGGCATCGGCGTATATTGTGCGTCCGCTCGTTACCCGTCGCCTTTCGTGAATCTCGCCGACCCCGATTACACCGATGCGGTGCCGTTGCCTTCGCGCAAGAGCCTGCTCGCGCTGAGCGAGCTGATCGACGAAGGCCTGGTGCTGTTCCGCGCCGACGGCCGCCTGCTGCTGGCCAACCGCGCCGCGCGCGGCCACCTGTGCAATGCCGAAACCGTCGACGACCGCGCGCTGGGCGAACGCCTGGCGCAGTGGCTGCCCGACGATGCGCGCTCGCAGGCGCGCAGCAGCGGCCGCTGGAGCGGCAGCCTGCCGACCGAAGAGCACGTGGTGCTGGCGCACCTGTATTTCCATGCCGACGGCGACGACGGCCACTACCTGGCGCTGATCCAGGGCATCGAAGGCCAGCAGGACTACGAGCAGGAACTGCAGCAGCGCCACGCCGAACTGCGCCAGGCCTACCTGCGCCTCAACGGCGCGCAGGAAAAGCTGCTGCAGTCGGAGAAGATGGCCTCCATCGGCCAGCTCGCCGCCGGCGTCGCCCACGAGATCAACAACCCGATCGGCTACGTGCATTCCAACCTGGGCAGCCTGCAGGAGTACCTGCGCAGCCTGTTCACCCTGATCGAGGCCTACGAGCGCGCCTTGCGTGCACCCGATCCCAAGGCGCTGATCCCGGAGATCGACGACATCCGCACCCGCTTCGACATCGACTTCATCAGCCGCGACCTGCCGCAGCTGATGGCCGAGTCGCGCGAGGGCATCGAGCGGGTGACGCGCATCGTGCGCGACCTCAAGGATTTCTCGTACTCCGGCCGCGAGGAATCGTGGAAGCTGGTGGACCTGCATGCCGGGCTCGAATCCACGATCAACATCATCTGGAACGAGCTCAAGTACAAGGTCACCCTGGACCGCCACTACGGCAACCTGCCGCTGGTCGAGTGCCTGCCGTCCGAGCTCAACCAGGTGTACATGAACCTGCTGCTCAACGCCGGCCAGGCGATCGGCGAGCGCGGCACCATCGCGGTCAGCACCGGCCAGGACGGCGAGGAGGTGTGGATCGAGTTCAGGGACTCCGGCGCCGGCATTCCGGCGGACCTGCTGCAGCGCATCTTCGACCCGTTCTTCACCACCAAGCCGGTCGGCAGCGGCACCGGCCTGGGCCTGTCGATCTCCTACGGCATCATCAACAAGCACCACGGCCGCATCGACGTGACCAGCACCGTCGGCGAAGGCTCCAGCTTCCGGATCGTGATTCCGGTGCGGCAGCCGAAGTAGCTGGGATTGGGGATTGGGGATTGGGGATTGGCAAGAGCGGTTTTGCGCGGGGCTGTTCCGTCGCTGCGCACATCAATGAAAAGCCGGCATTGCGGTTTGCCAATCCCGAATCCCCAATCCCCAATCGCGGCCCCTCAGGGATTCGAAGCGCGGTTCTGCGCTTGTTGTTCCATTCCCATGCGCGTCAATGAAAAGCCGGCATTGCGGCTCTTGCCAATCCCCAATCCCGAATCCCGAATCCCAGCCCCTCAGGGCCCCGCATCGCGCCGCTGTTCGTCGTGCGTGCGGAACGCCTGGCGGATGTGTTCGCGCAGTTCGTCGTCGTTCCAGGGCTTGGTCAGGAAGCGGTAGATCGCGCCGCGGTTGATCGCGTCGGTGACCGTGGCCAGGTCGGTGTAGCCGGACAGCACCAGGCGGATGGTGTCGGGGTAGAGCATCTTCACCCGGCCCAGGAACTCGGTGCCGCTCATGTCGGACATGCGCTGGTCGGACAGGATCACCTGCACGTCGTTGGTGGCGAGCAGGTCGAAGGCGTCGCGCACGTTGCCGGCGGCCAGGATCCGGTAGTTGTCGCGGCGGAACAGGCGCACCAGCGAGCGCAGCACGTTCTCCTCGTCGTCGAGCAGCAGCAGGGTGCGGTCCGGGCGGGTCTCGGTGAACGATTCCGGGCGCAGGTAGCGCCGCCGCAGCGCCATGCCGGCGGCCTCGGCCGACATCGGCTCGCCGAACAGGTAGCCCTGGAAGATGTCGCAGTCGTTGCGGCGCAGGAAGCCCAGCTGCGCCTGCGATTCCACGCCGTTGGCGATCACCACCATGCCCAGCTGGTGGCCCATGGCGATGATGGCGCGGGCGATCGCCGCCTCGCGGTTGCCGGCCGGCGCGCTCTTGATGAAGCTGCGGTCGATCTTCAGCTTGTCCACCGGGTAGCGCACCAGCGCGCTGAGGCTGGAATCGCCGGTGCCGAAGTTGTCCAGGCTCAGGCTGATGCCTTCGCGGCACAGGTTGGCCAGGGTCTCGTGGACGAAGTTGACGTTGTTGGTCAGTGCGCTTTCGTTGATCTCCAGCACCATCATCTGCGGCGGCACGCCGGCCGCCTGCAGCGCGGACATCACTTCGTTGAAGAAGGTCGGGCGCAGCAGCTGCAGGGTGGAGACGTTGACCGCGATGGTGAAGTCGTCGAAGCCCTGGTCGCGCCACAGCCGCGCCTGGCGCAGCGCGCCCTCCATCACCCAGGTGCCGATCTGCACGATCACGCCCAGCCGCTCGGCGGTGCGCATGAACCGCTCCGGCACCAGGATGCCCAGCGTCGGCGACTGCCAGCGCAGCAGCGATTCCATGCCCACCACGCGGCCGTCGCGGGCGCTGACCATCGGCTGGTAGCGCAGGCGCAGCTCGCCGTTGGGGATCGCATCGACGATCTGCCGCGAGATGATGCTCTCGCTGTGCGCGCTGGGCGGGCCGTCGGCCGCGTACAGGCGCACCAGGTTGCCGCCCTCGCGCGCGGCCTGGTAGACCGCGTCCTCGGCGTAGTCGAGCAGGGTGGACAGCCGCGTGGAATGCTCCGGGCACAGGCTCACGCCGATCTTGCCGGTCATGAACAAGGTGTACGGCAGCACCGACAGCGGCAGTTCGATCTGCTGCCGGATCTCCTCGGCGAAGGCCTCCGGCGGCGGCACGTCGGCGGTGCGCGGCACCGCCATGACCAGCTCGTCGCTGCCGTGCCGCCACAGCAGGCCGCGCCCGCGCAGGTGCGCCTGCAGCCGGTGCGCCAGCAGCGCCAGCGCGTGGTCGCCCACTTCCGCGCTCATGTTCTCGTTGATCGAGGCGAAGTGGTCGATGTCGATGTGCAGCAGCATCACCCCCGGCCCGCCGGCCAGCGCCTCGCCGATCATGCCGGTCAGCGCCGGATGGCCGGCGCCCAGGCGCGACGGCAGTTCGTCGTCTGGCGGCACGGGGACAGCGGGATTCCACATCGTCTCAGGGTCCAGGTGGGTGCGCCGGCGTCGCCGCCGTGGCGTAGGGCAGGCACAGGGTCACCCGCGTGCCGGCGCCGGGCGCGGTATCGATCTGCAGGGTACCGCCTGCGCTCTGCGCGCGCTCGCGCATCACGATCAGGCCCAGCCCGCGCGGCCCGGCCGGATCGAAGCCGTCGCCGTCGTCGACCACCTCCAGGCGCAGCTGACGGTGCTGTTCGTCGCTCAGCGCCATGCGCACCTCGCCGGCGCAGGCGTGGCGCAGCACGTTGGTCAGGCTCTCCTGGGCGATGCGGAAACAGGCCTGCTCGACCTCGCCGCTGGGCCGCGCGGGCAGGGCGGCGATGTCCAGCTGCAGGCGCACCGGCGAGGCGCGGAACAGCATGCCGGCCTGCCAGCGCAGCGCCGCCTCCAGCCCGAGCGCGTCCAGCTGCGGCGGGCGCAGCAGGGTGGACAGGTTGCGCAGCTTGGTGATGCTGCTGTCGGCCAGCTGCACGATCTCGTTGAGGTCCTCGCGGCGGCGCTCGGCGTCGGCTTCGTCCAGCGCCGCGTGCGCGGACAGCTTCATCGCGGTGATCGCCTGGCCGATGTCGTCGTGCAGGTCGCGCGAGATCGCCCGGCGCTCGTCCTCCTGCAGCGAGAACAGCCGCCGCGCCATCGCCTGCAGTTCGCGGTTGCTCAGCGCCAGCGCGTCGCGCATGCGCTCGGGCTCGCTGAGATCGCGCACGATCAGCAGCTTGCAGTCGCGGCCGCTGTAGCGCACGTTGCCGAACGACAGCCCGGCATGGAACAGCGAGCCGTCGCGGCGCCGCATGCGCGCCGCCGCGCCGCGTTCGCCCTTGTCGCCGGCATCGCGCATCTGCTCGCGCACCTGCTGCAGGTCGCCGGGATGGACCAGCCCCTGCAGCGGTTCGCCGAGCAGGTTCTCGCCCTCGTAGCCGAACTGCCCGGCGCAGGCCGCGTTGGCGTACAGCACGTGCTCCTGGTGCAGGATCGCGACCCCGTCGGGCAGCACCCGCACCAGTTCGCGGAACTGTTCCTCGCGCTCGTGCAGCAGGCGCCGCGAGCGCTCGTGCTCGGTCACGTCCTGCAGGGTGCCGCGCACGCAGGCCGCGCCGGCGTCGTCGCAGGCGGTTTCGGCGCGCAGGTGCAGCATGCGCGCCTGGCCGTCGGCGGCCAGCACCGGCAGCAGCATGTCCAGCTGCACCGGCGCCGCGCCGCACATTTCTTCGAGCATGCGCTGGATGCGCGCCTGCGAGGCCAGGTCGGCCGGAATCAGCAGCTCTTCCAGGCGATGCGCGCGCGGCTCCTCCGGCACGCGCCGGCCGAGCATCCGGTAGACCTGGTCCGAATAGCGGCCCAGCCCGCTGCACGGGTCCAGTTGCCAGGAGCCGAGGCGGGCGATCGCCTGCGCCTCCTCCAGCCGCTGCAGGGCCTGGTCGCGGCGCTGCTGCGCCTCGTGCTCGGCGCTGCGGTCGCTGATCACCACCAGCCGCGCGTCGCGGCCCTGGTAGTCCAGGCCGGTGCTGCGCGACTCGACCATGCGCTGGCTGCCGTCGCGCAGGCGCAGCGGCTCGGCCACCACGCAGACCTTGGACGGCGTGTCGCGGATGCTCCGGATCACCTCGCGCATGCGCGCCGACGCGCCCGGCGGCCACAGCCGCTCCAGCTCCAGGCCGACGAAGGCGTCGTGCGGCCAGCCGAAGAAGGCGATCGCGGCCGGATTGACGTCGATCACCCGCAGCGTTTCCAGGTCGTAGACCAGCATCGGGCTGGGATTGGCCTGGAACATCTGCCGGTAGCCGGCCTCCGACAGCGCCAGCCGCGCGTGCACCTGCATCGCCCCGCGCACCAGGGGACGCAGCAGGAAGTACAGGGCGATGGCGGTCAACAGCAGGAAGACGGCGTCGTTGGCCAGGTTCAGCACGGCCAGCGTGCGCGGGTCGTCCACGAACCTGGCCAGCAGCAGGTCGCTGCCCAGCGACCAGCCAAGGCCCAGCAGCAGGTACAGCAGCGCGGTCCGCCAGATGCCGCGGTCCAGGCGCTGCGCCAGGCGCAGGTCCGACGACGGATGGGTCGGGGGGAGATCGAATTGTGGTTGCATGCCCCGACAGCCTGGTGCGGCGGTAGTTGTCCGCCGCCATCTTAGCGGCAAGCGGTCACCGCGGCCCACCAAGGCGGGCGGCCTGGCGGGCCCGGCGCGGCGGCATGCGGCCGGCCGCGCGCTCAATTAATGGCGGCGGGTGCCGTTATCTCCTTCGTCCGCCGGCCTCAGCGCGGTAGAAACGGAGCACCTCGGCGTGGATCAAGGCGTCATCGCAAGCTTGCTGCAGCATCCGCTCACCTCGGCTGTGGTCCTGTTGGACGCCGAAGGGCGGCCGCTGGCCGCGAACCGGGCCGCGCAGGCGCTGGAGCTGCCGCGCACCGTGGAGGCCTATGCCGAGCTGATGCGCGACGTACGCGAACGCCTGCTGGACGGCGAGGGCATGCTCGCCTGCGCCTTGCCCGGCACCGCGGGGCGGCGCCTGGACGGCTGGCTGCGCGCGGTCCGCGACGATGCCGGCGCGCTGCTGGCCTATACCCTGAGCGTGCCCGAGCCGGTCGACGGCAACGGCGCCACGCGCTGGGAAATCGCCCTGGACAGCGCCGAACACGGCCTGTGGGACTGGGACATCCCCAGCGACACGATCTTCCGTTCCGAGCGCTGGAAGCAGATGCTAGGCTACAGCGGCGAGGCGCCGGACTACGGGCTCAACACGCTGCTGCCGCTGGTGCACAGCGAGGACCAGGCACGCCTGCGCGAGGCGATCCGCGCCCATTTCGAAGGCCGCACCCCGACCTACGTCTGCGAGTTCCGGCTGCGCCAGCAGGACGGCCAGTGGCGCTGGATCCTGGACCGCGGCCGCATCGTCGCCCGCACCGCCGACGGCAGCCCGCTGCGCATGGTCGGCACGCATACCGACATCCACGAGCAGAAGCTGCTCGAGCAGCGCCTGCGCGACCAGCAGACCCTGCTGCGCGAGGCGCAGCGCATGACCCGCATGGGCAGCTGGTCGTGGGATCCGCTGCAGAACCGGATCTGGTGGTCGCGCGAGTTCCTGCACGTGACCGGGCTGGCCGAGGACCAGGTGCCGAGCAGCCGCGGCTGGCTGCGCCTGCTCAGCCGCGAGTCGGCCGCGCAGGTGATCGCGATCTGGCGGCGCATGCAGCGCGACGGCAAGCAGGCCAACTTCGAGGTCGAGCTGGTGCGCGGCAGCGAGGCGCCGCTGCACCTGCGGGTCTGGGCGCAACCGCAGCTGGAAGCCGACGGCGGCATCCAGCGCGTGCTCGGCCAGGTGCAGAACATCACCGAACAGCGCCAGACCGACGCGCTGATCCGCTGGCGCACCGAACTGCTCAACCGCGTCTCGGCGCTGGGCAAGATCGGCGGCTGCGAGATCGAGGTCGGCACCCGGCGCATGCAATGGACCGAGGAGTGCTACCGCATCCACGGCCTGCGCAAGGAGAACATCGACCTGGACCAGGCGCTGGCGCTGTACACCCAGGACTCGCGCGACGCGTTCGAGGCGGCGCTGGTGCGGATCGTCCACGGCGGGCTGCCCGAGCAGCTGGACCTGTGCTTCCACCGCCCGTCCGGGCACCGCGTCTGGGTGCAGGTGCTGATCGAACTGGACGACCGCGACGGCCTGCCGCCGCGCTTCGTGGTGCTGTTCCGCGACATCACCCGCGAACGCGAGGCCAGCGAGCGCATCGAGCTGCTGGCCCACTACGACCTGCTGACCGGGCTGCCGAACCGGCAGCTGCTGCGCGAGCAGGCCGAGAAGGCGATGCACGACGCGGTGGAGCGCGGCAGCACGCTGGCGATGCTGTTCGTAGACCTGGACGGGTTCAAGAGCATCAACGATTCCTTCGGCCACGCCACCGGCGATGCGCTGCTGAAGCTGGCCGCCACGCGCATGCACCAGCAGCTGCGCACCAGCGACCTGTTCGGGCGCTTCAGCGGCGACGAGTTCGTGGTGGTGCTGCGCGACCTGGCCGAGCCGGGCGACGCCGGGCACGTGGCGCGCAAGCTGATCGCGGCGCTGGCCGAGCCGCTGCACAACGGCGAGAACGTGATCAAGATCGGCGCCAGCATCGGCATCGCCCTGATGGAGGAGGGCCGCCAGGATTTCGACAGCCTGCTGCGCGCCGCCGATGCGGCGATGTACGCGGCCAAGGAATCGGGCCGCAACACCTGCCACTACTACAGCCAGGACGTGCTGCTGCGCGCGCAGCGGCGCCTGGAGATCGAGCACGCGCTGCACGGCGCGCTGGACCGCGAGGAGTTCTCGCTGGTGTACCAGCCGCTGGTGCATGCGACCGGCGAACGCGCGCCGGCGGTGGAGGCGCTGCTGCGCTGGCACCGCCCCGGGCATGGCCACTGCAATCCGGCCGAGTTCATTCCCATCGCCGAGGAATGCGGCGAGATCGTGCGCCTGGGCGACTGGGTGATCAACGAGGCCTGCCGCCAGGCCGCGGCCTGGGACGCGGCGGGGCTGAGCTTCGACCGCATATCGGTCAACGTCTCGGCGATGCAGCTGCGCGACCGCGGCTTCGCCGAGCGGGTGATCGAACTGTGCCAGCGCAACGGCTGGTCGCCGAAGCGGCTGGAGCTGGAGCTGACCGAGTCGGCGCTGATCCGCGACACCGAATCGCTGCGCCGCTGCTTCGAACTGTTCGAGCAGGAAGGCGTGCTGCTGGCGGTGGACGACTTCGGCACCGGCTTCTCCAACCTGCATTACCTCAACCGCTTCCCGGTGCAGCGGCTGAAGATCGACCGCAGCTTCGTGCAGGACATGCTGCACGACAGCGGCACCGCCAAGGTCACCCAGGCGATCGTGCAGCTCGGCCACGCGCTGGGCATGCAGGTGGTGGCCGAGGGCGTGGAGACGGCGCAGGAAGAAGCGCTGCTGCGCGAGCAGGGCTGCGACGAGATCCAGGGCTATCTGCACTCGCGGCCGCTGCCGCCGCGGGAGCTGGCGGCGTGGCTGCGCACCCGTCACGGCATGCTGCCGGCGACGCAGCCGCGGCTGGTGCTTGCTGGCCAGTGAACGCCTGCCGCGAGGCCGCGCGGCACGGTGTTGCGGCGCCGCATTGGCTGGCTATACTGCGCGCCCATCGCCCCCGGCCAGAGGCCACTTCCTTGGACAGTCATCCTAGACCGACGCTGCAGCTGTTGAGCTGACAGGACCGCCAAGGTCTGGGTTCGTCCCAGATGGGTCCCGTCCGCTCAGGACGGGACCGTTCGCCACCGCCGCCCGGCGCTGGCGAGATTTCCGCAGTACGCATGCCCGATCCGCGAGGCCTTTCCGAGCGTGAGCCCCTGGCGTTTCCGCAGTCCGGAGCCGCCCATGCATCTGTCGTCGTCGTTGTCGTTGTTGTTGTTGTGCGCCCTTTGCACGCTGCCGGTCGCCCGCGCGCATGCCGGGGCCAGTCTGTGGGTGGACGATGCGTCGATCACGGCCGCCGGCCACTGCCAGGTGGAATCGTGGTGGCGCGACGCCGGTGCCGGCGAACTCACTGCCGCCCCCGCCTGCGCCTGGGCGTCGACCGAAGTCGGGCTCACCCTGAGCCGTGGCCTGGGCGCTGCCGCCTCCGCGTTCGCGATCGGCATCAAGCAGTCGCTGCGCGATCCGGAGCAGGGCGGGTGGGGCGCGGCGCTGTCGCTGGAATCGAGCTGGCAGGCGCGTTCGCCGCGCTATGCCGAGAGCACGCTCAATCTGCCGCTGAGCTTTGCCCTGGACCCGCAGCGGCGCGCGCTGCTGCACGTCAACCTGGGCTGGTCGCAGCCGCGCAGCGGCGTCGGCGGCGCGCATGCCGGGCTGGGCCTGGAGCGCGCCGCCGGCGGCCACTGGACCTGGCTCGGCGAGTGCTACCGCGAACGCGCCGCGACCCTGGCCCAAGCCGGCGCCCGCTACGCGTTCAACGGCGCGGCGAGCGTCGACCTGCTGGCCGGGCGCCGCAGCGCCGATCCGGCGCAGCGCTGGCTGACGCTCGGCTTGAATGTCGCCTTGCCGGACTGAGTCGCCGTCCCCCGCTGGTTCCACCATCTCCCCCACCCGCGGCGCATCCGCTGCGCCATCCTGCCGGAAACTTCCCATGGTGCTACTTCCCCGCGACCGCAACGCGCCCGGCGCTGTCGCCGCACGCCCCGGCGTGCTGCCCAATCTCCACGACCTGGCGGTGTTCGCGCTGCTGCTGGCGCTGGGCGTGCTGCTGCTGCACGGCGCCGCCGACATGCGCGCGCCGCTGCCGCCGCCGGGCACCGCGGCGGTGTCGCTGGACCTGCGCCAGCTGCCCGAATACGGCCTGCGCACCACCTTGCGCATGTTTGCGGCGATGGCCGCCTCGCTGCTGTTCACCTTCGTGGTGGCGACCCTGGCGGCCAAGAGCCGCCGCGCCGAGCGGCTGATCGTGCCGGCGCTGGACATCCTGCAGTCGGTGCCGGTGCTGGGCTTCCTGACCTTCACCGTGACCTTCTTCCTGGGCCTGTTTCCCGGCCGCCAGGTCGGCGCCGAGCTGGCCTCGGTCTTCGCCATCTTCACCAGCCAGGCCTGGAACATGGCGTACTCGTTCTACCAGTCGCTGCGCAACGTGCCGCGCGACCTGGACGAGGTCGCCCGCGGCTTCGGCCTGTCGTCCTGGCAGCGCTTCTGGCGGCTGGAGGCGCCGTATGCGACGCCGGCGCTGGTCTGGAACATGATGATGTCGATGTCCGGCGGCTGGTTCTTCGTGGTCGCCTCCGAGGCGATCACGGTCGGCGATCACACCCTGGAACTGCCCGGCATCGGCTCCTACCTGGCGCTGGCGATCGCGCAGCGCGATTTCGCCGCGGTCGGGTGGGCGGTGCTGGCGATGGGCGTGCTGATCGCGCTGTACGACCAGCTGCTGTTCCGCCCCATCGTCGCCTGGTCGGACAAGTTCCGCGCCGAACTCACCGCCTCGCAGGACAAGCCGCAGTCGTGGCTGTACGACCTGCTGCGGCGCACCCGCCTGGCCAAGCGCCTGGTCGCGCCGCTGGCCTGGGTTTGGCAGCGCGCGTTGCTGCTGCGCTGGGCGCCGCGGCAGGCACGCCCGGCGGCGGTGCAGGGCGGCGCCGCGAGCGCCTGGGGCGACCGGCTGTGGAGCGCGGCGCTGGCGATCGCCGGGCTGGCCGCGGCCTGGTTCGCGTTCGACTACGGCCGCCGCCACCTGGGCCTGCACGACCTGGCCGAGGCGTTCGGCGGCGGCCTGGCCACGCTGGCGCGGGTGGTGGTGCTGATCGCGCTGGCCAGCGTGGTGTGGGTGCCGATCGGGGTGTGGATCGGGCTGCGCCCGACGCTGGCGCAGCGGGTGCAGCCGCTGGCGCAGTTCCTGGCCGCGTTCCCGGCCAACGTGCTGTTCCCGTTCGCGGTGCTGGCGATCGTCGCCACCGGCGCCAACCCCGACATCTGGCTGTCGCCGCTGATGATCCTGGGCACGCAGTGGTACATCCTGTTCAACGTGATCGCCGGCGCCAGCGCGTTTCCCACCGACCTGCGCGAGGCGGCCACGGTCTACCAGCTGCGCTCGTGGACCTGGTGGCGGCGGGTGATCCTGCCGGGCATCTTCCCGTACTACATCACCGGCGCGCTGACCGCCTCGGGCGGTTCCTGGAACGCCAGCATCGTCGCCGAACTGGCCAGCTGGGGCGACACCCGGGTGCAGGCGTACGGGCTGGGTTCCTACATCGCCCGCGCCACCGCCGCCGGCGACGGCGCGCGGGTGCTGCTCGGGGTGGCGGTGATGTCGCTGTTCGTGACCCTCTTCAACCGTGCGGTGTGGCGGCGCCTGTACGCCTTCGCCGAACGCCGCCTGCGCTTCGACTGACGACCCCCTGGAGAAACGACCATGACCTTTTCCGCAAGCGCCCCCGAGCGCGCACCGCTGGTCCGCGTGCAAGGCGTGCGCAAGAGCTACGACAAGGGCGGGGCGACCCCGCTGGTGGTGCTGGAGGACGTCGACCTGACCCTGCATTCGGGCCAGATCGTGGGCCTGCTCGGGCGTTCGGGCTCGGGCAAGTCCACGCTGCTGCGCGCCATCGCCGGGCTGCTGCAGCCCAGCGCCGGCAGCATCGCGTTCCGCGACGCCACCCCGTCCCAGGCGATCGACGACATCGCGATGGTGTTCCAGAGCTTCGCCCTGTTTCCGTGGCTGACCGTGCTGCAGAACGTGGAAGTCGGCCTGGAGGCGCGCGGCGTGGCCGTCGACGAACGCCGCCGGCGCGCGCTGGCGGCGATCGACCTGATCGGCCTGGACGGCTACGAGGGCGCCTATCCGAAGGAGCTGTCCGGCGGCATGCGCCAGCGCGTCGGCCTGGCCCGCGCGTTGGTGGTGCGGCCCAAGCTGCTGCTGATGGACGAGCCGTTCTCGGCGCTGGACGTGCTGACCGCCGAGACCCTGCGCACCGACCTGCTCGACCTGTGGTCGGAGGGGCGCATGCCGATCGAGTCGATCCTGATGGTCACCCACAACATCGAGGAGGCGGTGCTGATGTGCGACCGCATCGTGATCTTCGGCGCCAATCCGGGCCGGGTGATCGGCGAGATCCAGGTCACCCTGCCGCAGCCGCGCAACCGCCTGGCGCCGGCGTTCCGCGCCCTGGTCGACGACATCTATGCGCGCATGACCGCCAGCCCGCAGCGGCCGCAGGCGCGCGAAGGCGTGTTCCCCGGCAGCGGCATCGCCATGGTGCTGCCGCGGGTATCGAGCAACCTGCTGGCCGGCCTGGTCGAGGCAGTGGCGGCCGAGCCCTACCACGGCCGCGCCGACCTGCCGCCGCTGGCCGCCAGCCTGCAGCTGGAAGTGGACGAACTGTTCCCGATCGCCGAAACCCTGCAGTTGCTGCGCCTGGCAGTGTTCGAGCAGGGCGACCTGCAGCTGACCCCGGCCGGGCAGCGTTTCGCCGAGCTCGGCACCGACGCGCGCAAGCAACTGTTCGCCCAGCACCTGGCCACCTACGTGCCGCTGGCCGCGCACATCCGCCGCGTGCTCGACGAACGCCCGACCCACCACGCGCCGGCGCGGCGCTTCCGCGACGAACTGGAAGACCACATGTCCGAGGACTACGCGGCGGAAACCGTGCAGGCGGTGACCAGCTGGGCGCGCTACGCCGAATACTTCGCCTACGACAAGCAGGCGGACCTGTTCTCGCTGGAGAACCCCAGCTAGGGTGTTTCAGCGATTCGCAGACGCCGCGCCTTGTATCCAGCACCTTGTAGGAGCGGCTTCAGCCGCGACCGGCCCTGCGGTCAGAATCGGTCGCGGCTGAAGCCGCTCCTACAACATCCGCAGCGCGACCCGCGGGGCGCGAAGACGGAAGATGTCTCGATGCGCTGCCGCTCATCCGCGGCGCAGGCCGCGGCGGCTACGCCGGTCGGTCAGTCGTGATCGCCAAGCGCCAGGTAGCCAGGCAGCGGCGGCGCGGTGCCGGCCGCGGCGATGGCGGTCCCGTTCAGGCCCATGTCCCAGGCCAGGCCGGCCCAGACCGGGTCGGCGATGCCGCCGTCCTGCGCCGCCGGCGCACGTCTGCCGAGCATCTGCCGCAATTCGTCCTGCGCCAGCGCTTCCAGTTGCCGCAGCGCGCTGCCCGGCTGGCGCCGTGCCGCGGCGGGCTTGGCGCCGTCGCCGGTGCCCGCGCCCGGGTGGGCGGAGGCGGCAGCGTGCATGGCGCTCAAGTCGTCGCAGGGCATGGCCTGGGCTCGGGACTGGGACTGGAAGGGCATCGACTCGGCCGGACGGGGAAGGGCAGAGACGACAAGCCCCGGCCGGGGCCGGGGACTGGTCGCTTCATGGTGTGGCAGGGAACACGGCGCCGGTCAGAACAGTTCGACGGTGCCGGCGCCCATGCTCTGCTGCGCCACCGGCTTGTGCGGCGGGCGCTCCCACTCCACGCGCATCTCGCGCAGGCGGCTGCCGACCCGCTGCAGGGCTTCGACCAGTTCGCTGTCGAACACCCCGCCGTTGCGATGCAGCAGTTCCTGCAGGGCCACGGCCTCACGGTTGATCGCGGTCAGGCGGTCCAGGTGGGTGTGCACGCCGCCCAGGGCCTGGGTCGCGATGTCCTCGAACTGCAGGGCGCGCACCGCTTCGGCGACGCTGCTGTCGATGGCACGGCCGCATTCGGAGATCTCGCGCATGCCTTCGCCCAGCGAGTTGTTGATCGCCGCCACGTTGTCCAGCATCGACGCGGCCTCGGCGCGCGCCTCGCGGGAGCGGTCCATGTCGCGCGAGGCCATGTGCGAGACCGTCTCGCGGACCTTGGCGATGGCGTCCTTGGAACTGTGCGCCAGCTTGCGGATCTGCTCGTTGAAGGTGGTCGAGCGCTCGGACAGGTTGCGCACCTCGTCGGCCACCACCGCGAAGCCGCGGCCCGCCTCGCCGGCGCGCGCCGCTTCGATCGCCGCGTTCAGCGCCAGCAGGTTGGTCTGGTCGGCGATCGACTTGACGTCCTCCAGCAGCGCGAAGATGCCGTCCAGGTGCTGCGACATGTCGTCGATGTAGTGCACCGTGGCGCTGCTCTGGCCGCTGACCTGTTCCAGCGCCTCGACCAGTTGCTCCATGCGCTGGCTTGCATGCTGGGCGAAGCGGGCCACGTCGACCCCGGCACCGCCGTCTTCGCCGGCGCGGTCCACGATCCGGGCCAGCGCCACGCTCTGCTGCCGCGACTTGCGGTTCATCGCCTCGAAGCTGCCGCCCAGGCCGCTGACCGCCTGGCGGATCAGTTCGCGGGCCCGTTCGATCTCGCTGCGCGAGCCTTCGATCTCGTTGCCGACGAAGTTGCGCAGCTCCGACAGCAGCTGATCCTGCTCGCGCATGATCTTGGACTGCTCCGGCGATCGCCGGCTCTGGCTGTAGGCCGTCCAGGCGGCAAAGCCCAGCCAGCTCAGCGTCATCGTGGTGAGGATGGCCCAACGGACCGGGGCCGGCCAATCGAAGCCAGCGGCGATGGGGAACAGCAGCGTCAGGGCGAGCGGGGCGGCCAGACGGATCAAGAGGCGTGAGTACATGGACGTTCTCGGCAGATTCACGATTGCTGTATCGGCCGTCCCCCCTCGGTCTTTAGCCGCGGCGTGGCATCGATCGCGTCCGCGTGGCGAAACGTGCCCTGCGTCGAGAAGCGCAGGGCCGGGCGGCGCTCAGCGCAGCGCCCGGTCCACCGCCTCGAGCATGCGCCGCTTGGCCAGCAGGAAGTCCCACAGGCTGCCGCCCATCTGCCGCCACAGCACTGCCGAGCGCATCGCCGCCAGCAGCAGCGCGCGGATCTCCGCCACCACCCCGGCCTGGCCCAGGTAGTGCGGGTTGCCCTGCACCATCACCCGCGGGCGCAGGTGGCTGATGGTATCGGCATACAGCTGGCCCAGCGCGCCGATCACCTCCGGGTGCGCGCTGTCGGCGTGTTCGGCCAGCGCCGGCGCGATCCGGGCGATGCCGGCGGTGACCTTGGCGCCGGTCTCGGTGTCGCGCACGAAGCGCCGCTCCAGCTGCAGCACCGCCAGCGCCAGCCGCGGCAGCGCCTCGTCCTGGCCCTGGTTGCGGAAATAGTTGTGCAGCAGGCGCAGCCCTGGCGCCACGTCGGCGGCGCGGCCGTAGACCGCTTCGGGGGTGGCGGCGTCGGTGCGGAACACGCTGTCGAGCAGGGTCCGCACCAGCGATGCCTCCGACTGCCCGGTCTCGGCGATGCGGCGGACCTGCTGCAGGGCCTGGGCGACGCCGGCCAGCGCCAGCACGCGCGCGTCCATGGAATCGGTCATCGGATGGTTTCCTCGTGTGGTGCGGAGTGCTGCTGCGCCAGGCGGCGTTCCAGCGGGGCATCGGTGGTGGCGATCACGGCGCCGCCCAGGCAGTCCTCGCCCTGGTACAGCACCAGCGACTGGCCGGGAGTGACGGCGCGCTGCGGCCGCGCGAAGCGCACCGCCAGGGTGCCGTCGTCGCCGACCTCGACCGTGCACGGCTCGTCGGCCTGGCGGTAGCGGGTCTGTGCGGTGCAGTCGAAGCGCCGCGCCGGCGCCGATCCGGCGATCCAGTGCGCGGTTTCCGAGTGCAGCCGGGCGGCCATCAGGTAGGGGCTGTCGCGGTCCTGGTCCACGTACAGCACGTTGCGCGCCACGTCCTTGCCGACCACGTACCACGGCGCCGCCGCGCGCCCGCGCACGCCGCCGATGTTCAGGCCCTCGCGCTGGCCCAGGGTGAAATAGAACACGCCGGGGTGCTCGGCCACGACCTGCTCGTGCGGATCGCGGATCTCGCCGCGGCGGGCCGGCAGGTAGCGGCCGAGGAACTCGCGGAAGTCGCGCTCGCCGATGAAGCAGATGCCTGTGGAATCCTTCTTCGCGTGGGTCGGCAGGCCGGCCTCGCGGGCGATGCGCCGCACCTGCTCCTTGGGCAGCTCGCCGACCGGGAACAGGGTCGCGGCCAGTTGCGCCTGGCCGAGCTGGTGCAGGAAATAGCTCTGGTCCTTGTTGCGGTCCACGCCGCGCAGCAGCCGCCAGCGGCCGCCGGCGAAGGCCACCCGGGCGTAGTGGCCGGTGGCGATGCGCTCGGCGCCCAGTTCGCGCGCCGCGTCCAGGAAATGCTTGAACTTGACCTCGCGGTTGCACAGCACGTCCGGGTTGGGGGTGCGCCCGGCGGCGTATTCGGCCAGGAAGTGCGCGAACACGCCCTGCCAGTATTCCTGCGAGAAGTCGCGGAAGTGGAACGGCACGCCGAGCAGGCCGCACACCGCCACCGCGTCGCGGCGGTCGTCCTCGGCGCGGCAGTCGCCGCTGCCGTCGTCGGCCCAGTTCTGCATGAACAGGCCGGCCACGTCGGCGCCTTGCCGCACCAGCTGCCAGGCCGCCACCGACGAATCGACGCCACCGGAGACGCCGACCATGATCCGCGCGCCGTTCATGGCAGCTGCCGCACCAGGTCCAGCGGATAGCGCCTGCCGCCCAGGAAATCGGCGACCACCTGCCAGACCAGCGGGCTGCGCCAGCGCGGCGCGGCGGCCTCCAGTTCGGCCGGGGTCATCCACAGCGCGCGCACGATGCCGTCGTCCAGCGGCCGCTGCGGATCGTGCGCGAGCGGCTCGGCGGCGAAGGCGAAGCGCAGGTAGTGGCGGCCGTTGTCGGCCTTCCACTGGTAGGCGCCGATGAACGCGGTCAGCCGCACCTGCCAGCCGGTTTCCTCCAGCGTCTCGCGCAGCGCCGCCTGCAGCAGGCTCTCGTCCGGCTCCAGGTGCCCGGCCGGCTGGTTCAGCACCAGCGCGCCGGCGATGGATTCCTCCACCTGCAGCAGACGGCCGTCGCGCACCACCACCGTGGCCACGGTCACGTCGGGCTGCCAGGGGCCGGGGGCCAGCGCCATCAGAACGCGTCCTTGCCGGCGTTGAGCTCGGCGTCCATCGCGTCGGCGCCGCGCGCGGCCGCTTCCAGCGCCTCGCGCAAGGCGGTGTCGTCGGCATCGGCGGCGAGCTTGACCACGAACACCGCGGTGCCGCCCTGGCGCACCCAGCCGCCGAGGATGTCGGCCTGCGCGTCTGCCAGCAGGCGGTTGGCGACCGCGGCCGGCAGGGTGTCGCCCTTGGCCTGGTAGGCCGGCGACCAGATCTCGCGGATCCGGTGGCTGCCGAAGGTCTCCACCGGCGAGCGCACGTAGATCAGCTGCTGGCGCTCGCGGCCCTGCGCGCGCAGCCCGAACAGCAGCTGGTAGTCGCCGTCGGCATCGGCCTGGACGTCGTAGCCCATCGCCTGCAGGCGCTTGCCCAGCGCCTGGTCCGGCGCGGCCAGCGCCGGCGCGGCGGCGCCGGCCAGGAGCGCGGCGAGCAGGGCGGCCGTGCGGAAAGTCGTCGAATGCATGCGTTGCGCCGTCAAAGAAGGGGAATTGTGCGGGCAGGATCGGCGATCGTCCAATCCAGGCCGACAGCCGCCGTATATAATTGGCGCATGCCTCGCAAGAATTCTTCAGATCACGACCACGGCGTCATGGTGGAGACCGGCAAGCCGGAAGTCGCCCGCCCGCCGATGTACCAAGTGCTGTTGCTGAACGACGACTACACCCCGATGGACTTCGTGGTGACCGTGCTGCAGCAGTTTTTCTCGCTGGACCTGGAACGGGCCACGCAGGTGATGCTGCACGTGCATACCCGCGGCCGCGGCGTCTGCGGGGTCTATACCCGCGAGGTGGCTGAATCCAAGGTGGCTCAGGTGAACGAGTTCTCGCGGATGAACCAGCACCCCCTGTTGTGCACGATGGAAAAAGCCTGATATTGGTAAGCGTCGGTCACCGGTTTGCCCGGACTAACGCGGTCTGAACACACTGATCCGATAGGGTTGTGGAAATTCGCAACTCCAGCCGCATATTGTTGGCAACAGACGTCGGAGTGAACCATGTTCAGCAAAGATCTCGAGCAAACCATCGGCCAGTGCTACAAGCGCGCCCGGGAAGCCCGCCATGAATTCATGACGGTCGAACACCTGTTGTTGGCATTGCTCGACAACCCCTCGGCGCAGGCGGTGCTCAAGGCCTGCGGCGCCGATGCCGAGCGCCTGCGCGGCGAACTGGAGCAGGCGATCGAGGCCTCGGTCTCGCGCCTGGCCGAGGACGACGGCCGCGACACCCAACCCACGCTGGGCTTCCAGCGGGTCTTGCAGCGGGCGGTCTACCACGTGCAGTCCTCGGGCAAGAAGGAGGTCACCGGCGCCAACGTGCTGGTCGCGATCTTCGGCGAAAAGGACTCGCATGCGGTGTATTTCCTGAACCAGCAGGACATCACCCGGCTGGACATCGTCAACTACCTGTCGCACGGCATCGCCAAGCTGGGCGAGGAGGGCGAGAGCCCGGCGCCGTCCGACGGCGAGCCCAAGGGCGAGGCGGGCGACGGCGAACCGAAGGGCGACGCGCTGGCCGAATACGCCAGCAACCTGAACGAACAGGCGCGCAACGGCCGCATCGACCCATTGGTGGGCCGCGCCGACGAGATCGAGCGCACCATCCAGGTGCTGTGCCGCCGGCGCAAGAACAACCCGCTGTACGTGGGCGAGGCCGGCGTGGGCAAGACCGCGATCGCCGAGGGCCTGGCCAAGCGCATCGTCGAGGGCAGCGTGCCCGAGGTGCTGGCCGACGCAGTCATCTACTCGCTGGACCTGGGCGCGCTGGTCGCCGGCACCAAGTACCGCGGCGACTTCGAGAAGCGCCTGAAGGGCGTGCTGACCGCGCTGAAGAAGGTGCCCAACGCGGTGCTGTTCATCGACGAGATCCACACCATCATCGGCGCCGGCTCGGCGTCGGGCGGCACCATGGACGCGTCCAACCTGATCAAGCCGGCGCTGGCCTCGGGCGACCTGCGCTGCATCGGCTCGACCACCTTCCAGGAATACCGCGGCATCTTCGAGAAGGACCGCGCGCTGGCGCGGCGCTTCCAGAAGATCGACATCGTCGAGCCGACCGTCGGCGAGACCTTCGAGATCCTGCAGGGGCTCAAGCCCAAGTACGAGGCGCACCACGGCGTGACCTACGCCGACGACGCGCTGCAGGCGGCGGTGGACCTGTCGGTCAAGCACATCGGCGACCGCCTGCTGCCGGACAAGGCCATCGACGTGATGGACGAAGCCGGTGCGCGCCAGCGGCTGCTGCCGCAGGGCGTGCGCAAGGAGCTGATCGACATCGAGGAGATCGAGACCATCGTCGCCAAGATGGCGCGGATCCCGGCCAAGCAGGTCAGCGCCACCGACAAGGACGTGCTGCAGCACCTGGAGCGCAACCTGAAGATGGTGATCTTCGGCCAGGACCCGGCGATCGAGACGCTGGCCTCGTCGATCAAGCTGGCGCGCTCGGGCCTGGCCAACCCGGAGAAGCCGATCGGCAACTTCCTGTTCTCCGGTCCCACCGGCGTCGGCAAGACCGAGGTGACCAAGCAGCTGGCGCTGCAGCTGGGCATCGAACTGGTGCGCTTCGACATGTCCGAGTACATGGAGCCGCATTCGATCAGCCGCCTGATCGGTGCGCCCCCGGGCTATGTCGGCTTCGACCAGGGCGGCCTGCTGACCGAGAAGATCGTCAAGACCCCGCACTGCGTGCTGCTGCTGGACGAGGTGGAGAAGGCGCATCCGGACATCTTCAACATCCTGTTGCAGGTCATGGACCGCGGCGTGCTGACCGATACCAACGGCCGCGAAGCCAACTTCAAGAACGTGATCCTGGTGATGACCACCAATGCCGGCGCCACCCAGGCTTCGCGTCGCTCGATCGGCTTCACCAAGCAGGACCATTCCACCGACGCGATGGAGACCATCCGCCGCAGCTTCACCCCGGAGTTCCGCAACCGCCTGGACGCGGTGGTGCAGTTCCAGCCGCTGGCGTTCAGCCACATCCTGCGCGTGGTCGACAAGTTCATCATCGAACTGGAGATGCTGCTGCAGGAGAAGCACGTGTCGCTGTCGGCCACGCCGACCGCGCGCGACTGGCTGGCCCAGCACGGTTTCGACCCGCTGATGGGCGCGCGGCCGATGGCGCGGGTGATCCAGGACAAGGTCAAGCGCCCGCTGGCCGACGAACTGCTGTTCGGCAAGCTGGTCGGTGGCGGCCGCGTCACCATCGACGTGCGCGACGGCGAGCTGGTGGTGGAGACCCAGGCCGAGCCGGAGCGGCTGTTGCCGGCGACCGTCGAGTAATCGGCGGTTCGGCGGAACGCCGGACACGACAAAAGGCGGCTGCAGCACCTGCAGTCGCCTTGCGATGTCACCGATGAGACGAAAAGGCGGCCGATGGCCGCCTTTTTCACGACCGCTGCGGGGCGATCACTTCATGCGGTAGGTGATACGGCCCTTGGTCAGGTCGTACGGGGTCATCTCGACCTTCACCCGGTCGCCGGTCAGGATGCGGATGTAGTTCTTGCGCATGCGGCCGGAGATGTGGGCGATGATCTCGTGCCCGTTTTCCAGCTTGACCCGGAAGGTGGTATTGGGCAACGTCTCGCTGACGGTGCCTTCGAATTCGATGGAGTCGTCTTTCGACATGTATTCCTGTGCGATTTCGCGTGCGGCCAAAGGCCTTAAGATCGGGGATTTTACTCGCCTCGGCCGCCGCATGCAAAGTTTGCGTTAACCCCCGCTCAGGGCGCGGCCAGTTCCGCGGCCGCCAGTTCGCCGAAACGCGGGGTCCACGGGCCGGCCGGGGCGGGGTCGGCGACCAGGGCGGCGATCGCGTCGAGGAAGGCGGCGCGCGGCCAGCGCTCCGCGCCCAGGCCGAGCAGGTGGTCGTTCTCGACCTGGGCGTCGATCAGCGGCCAGCCCCAGCCGTGCAGGCGCCGGGCCAGCGCCGCCAGCGCCACCTTGGAGCCGCCGCTGCGCGCGCTGAACATGCTCTCGCCGAAGAACATGCGCCCGCGCGCCACGCCATAGATGCCGCCGACCAGCTCCTCGCCGTCGAACACCTCCACCGAGTGCGCATGCCCGGCGCGGTGCAGGGCGAGGTAGGCGGCCGCCATCTCGGCGGTGATCCAGGTGCCGTCCTGGCCCGGGCGCGGGGTCCGCGCGCAGGCCTCGATCACCTGCGCGAACGCGGTATCGGCGCGCACCCGCCACGGCGAACGGCGCAGCGAACGGCGAAAGCGCGAGGACAGCCGTACCCCGTCGCTGCGGAACACGGTGCGCGGGTCCGGGCTCCACCACAGGATCGGCTGGCCGTCCGAATACCACGGGAAGATGCCGTGCGCGTAGGCGGCGAGCAGGCGCGTGGGCGACAGGTCGCCGCCGATCGCGAGCAGGCCGTCCGGGTCGCGCAGCGCGCTGGCCGCCGGCGGGAACGGGGCGGCGGGGTCGTCCGGGAGCAGGGCGGGGAGACGGCGCATCGGGCGCAGCGTAGCCGATCCGGAGGCGCTTTCAGTCCTGGCGGAACGGCGAGTGCCGCAACAGCGCCGCCGCGTGCTGCCGTACCGCCGCGCGTTCTTCGGCGCACCAGTCGGCCAGCGGCGCGCGGAAGCCGGGGTCGGCGATCCAGTGGCGGCTGCGCACCAGCCGCGGCAGGAAGCCGCGGGCGATCTTGTGCTCGCCCTGCGCGCCGGGCTCGAAGCGGGTCAGGCCCTCGCGCAGGCAGTAGTCGATGCCCTGGTAGTAGCAGGTCTCGAAATGCAGGCCGGGCAGGGTGTCGCCGCCCCAGTAGCGGCCGTACAGGGTGTCGCCGCCGCGCAGGCACAGGGCGCCGGCTACCGGAACGTCATTCTGTATTGCAAGAAATATCAGGAGGTTGCGCGGCATTTCTCGCGCAAGATGCGAGAAGAAGTCCGCGGTCAGCGCCGGCGAATTGCCGTAGTCCTCGAAGGTGCGCAGGTAGAAGCCGTACATCGCCTGCAGGTCGTCGGCGCTGGCCTCGTCGCCATGCACGATGCGGAAGCCGATGCCGGCGCGCTGCACCTTGGCCCGCTCCTGGCGGATGTTCTTGCGCCGCTTGTGGTCCATCGCCGCCAGGTAGGCGTCGAAGTCGGTCCAGCCGGCGTCGTTGTGCCACTGGTACTGCACGTCGCTGCGCGCCAGCCAGTCCTCGCCGAACGCGGCGTCCTCGTCGGCGCCGTGGAAGTTCACGTGCGCCGAGGACAGGCCGCTGGCTTGGGTCAATGCCTGCATCGCGGCGAGCAGCGCCTGGCGCCCGGCGGCGTCGCGGGCCAGCAGCCGCGGCCCGGTCACCGGCGAATACGGCACCGCGCACAGCCATTTGGGGAAATAGTCCTCGCCGTAGCGCGCATAGGCGTGCGCCCAGGCGTGGTCGAACACGAACTCGCCGTGCGAATTGGTCTTCAGGTAGCCGGGTGCGGCGGCGACCAGGGCGTCCCCGTCCCACAGGGTCAGGTGCAGCGGCGTCCAGCCCCAGTCCGGGCGCAGGCAGCCGTGCCGCTCCAGCCCGGCCAGGAACGCGTGGGCGACGAACGGGTTGCGGCCGTCGTGCAGTGCGTCCCAGTCGGCGGCGGCGACCTCGTCGAGCCGGTGCAGCCAGCGCACGCCGCTCATGCCTGCGCCCGCGTGCGCATGGCCGGCAGGATCAGCGGGCGCGCGGGCGCCGGCTCAGGCACCCTTGTCCAGGTAGCGCTCGGCATCCAGCGCGGCCATGCAGCCGAAGCCGGCCGAGGTGATCGCCTGCCGGTAGTGCTGGTCGGCCACGTCGCCGGCGGCGAACACGCCGGGCACCGAGGTCTCGGTGGCCGCGCCGCCCAGGCCGGAGCGGATCTCCAGGTAGCCGTTGTTCATCGCCAGCTGGCCGTCGAACAGCTGGGTGTTCGGGTGGTGGCCGATGGCGACGAAGAAGCCGTGCGCGGCCAGTTCGCGGGTGCTGCCGTCGAGCGTGGACTTGACCCGTACCCCGGTGACCCCGGCCTCGTTGCCCAGCACCTCGTCGATGGCGTGGTGCCAGACGGTCTCGATCTTGCCGGCGGCGACCTTGGCGAACAGCTTGTCCTGCATGATCTTCTCCGCGCGCAGGGTGTCGCGGCGGTGCACCAGGTAGACCTTGCGGGCGATGTTGGACAGGTACAGCGCCTCTTCCACCGCGGTGTTGCCGCCGCCGACCACGACCACGTCTTGGTCCTTGTAGAAGAAGCCGTCGCAGGTGGCGCAGGCGGACACGCCGCGGCCCTTGAAGGCCTCTTCCGAGGGGATGCCCAGGTACTTGGCGGTGGCGCCGGTGGCGATGATCAGCGCGTCGCAGGTGTAGTCGGCGCCGTCGCCGCTGAGCCGGAACGGGCGCTGCGACAGGTCGGCGGTGTGGATGTGGTCGAAGATGACCTCGGTATCGAAGCGCTCGGCATGGGCCTGCATCCGCGCCATCAGGTCCGGCCCCTGCAGGCCGTGGGCGTCGCCCGGCCAGTTGTCGACCTCGGTGGTGGTCATCAGCTGCCCGCCCTGCTGCAGGCCGGTGATCACCACCGGCTTGAGGTTGGCGCGCGCAGCGTACACCGCGGCGGTCCAGCCGGCCGGGCCGGAGCCCAGGATCAGCAGGCGGGAATGCTTGGCGGAATTGGCGGCAGAGGGGCTCATGTATACTCGCGAAGAGGGTGAAATAGCGGCGGATTCGCGGCATTGCGCGGCATCCGGCGAAGTCGCATAGAGTGGCGGCCGACCTGGGATGAATCAAGCCGCGTGGCGAGAACGCTGCGGCCTGCGACGTGCGCCGGACCTTTCGAATGCCGCCTCTGCGTGCCCCGGGCGCGGGCGCGAAGCGCGCCAGGGGGAACGCCGGGCGGTTCAGGCGCCGCCTGCTGAAATGCCTAGCCGATTCGTTTATTATCAATCACTAACGGTGTATTCCTAAGGTCTGGTCAGAGCGTGGCGAAGCAGGTTCCGGAACGCGGCAAATCCCAGGGCGCCAATGCGGCCGCACGCAAGCAGGCCGCCGCGGCCAATCCGCGCCGGCAGAAGCTGTGGCGCGACCTGGCGCTGATCGCGATCGCGCCGCTGCTGCTGTACCTGCTGGCCAGCCTGGCGACCTATTCGGCGACCGATCCGGGCTGGTCGCACACCGGCAGCGTGGTCGCGCCGGTGCACAACATGGGCGGCAAGTTCGGCGCCTGGATCGCCGACGTGCTGCTGCAGCTGTTCGGCTACGTGGCGTTCCTGCTGCCGCTGGTGATCGGCGCGATCTCCTGGATCGCGCTGTTCGGCATGGACAGCGATGGCGACGGCGAGGCCGACCTGGGCCCGGCGCTGCGCCTGGTCGGCATCGTCGGCTTCCTGATCGCCGCCACCGGGCTGCTGCACCTGCGCCTGTTCAGCGGCGACGTGGCCGGCGCCGGCGGCATCCTCGGCAAGCTGGTCGGCAGCTCGCTGGCCGCCGGGTTCGGCGCGCTGGGCAGCAACCTGTTCGTGCTGGTGCTGCTGCTCGGCTCGATCACCCTGGCCACCGGGCTGTCCTGGTTCGCGGTGATGGAGCGCATCGGTCGCGCGGTGATGACCCTGCCGGCGCTGGCCCGCCGCGGCAGCCAGCAGGCCAACGAATGGCAGCAGACCCGCGCCATGCGCGAGGAACGCGAGGAAGTGCGCAAGGTCGATGCGGTGCAGCGCGCCAAGCGCGAGCCGGTCAGGATCGAGCCGCCGCCGGCGCCGGTGGTGGAGAAGAGCGAGCGCGCCAAGCGCGAGCAGCAGATCCCGCTGTTCCACGGCACCGGCGGCGACCAGTCCGGGGTGCCGCCGCTGGCGCTGCTCGACGACCCCAAGCCGCAGGTCAAGGGCTATTCCGAGGAGACCCTGGAGACCCTGTCGCGGCAGATCGAGTTCAAGCTCAAGGACTTCCGCATCGACGCGCAGGTGGTCGGCGCCTACCCGGGCCCGGTCATCACCCGCTTCGAGATCGAACCGGCGCCGGGCATCAAGGTCAGCCAGATCAGCTCGCTGGACAAGGACATCGCGCGCGGCCTGTCGGTGAAGTCGGTGCGCGTGGTCGACGTGATCCCGGGCAAGTCGGTGATCGGCCTGGAGATCCCCAACGTCAGCCGCGAGATGATCTATCTCAGCGAACTGCTGCGCTCCAAGGAATACGACAAGTCGGCCAGCCCGCTGACCCTGGCCCTGGGCAAGGACATCGCCGGCCGCCCGACCGTGGCCGACCTGGCGCGCATGCCGCACCTGCTGGTCGCCGGCACCACCGGCTCGGGCAAGTCGGTGGCGGTCAACGCGATGGTGCTGAGCCTGCTGTACAAGGCCTCGGCCAAGGAACTGCGGATGCTGATGATCGACCCGAAGATGCTCGAGCTGAGCGTCTACCAGGGCATCCCGCACCTGCTGGCGCCGGTGGTCACCGACATGAAGGAGGCCGCCAACGGCCTGCGCTGGTGCGTGGCGGAGATGGAGCGCCGCTACAAGCTGATGAGCACGGTCGGGGTGCGCAACCTGGCCGGCTTCAACAAGAAGGTCAAGGACGCGCAGGACGCCGGGCAGCCGATGATGGATCCGCTGTTCAAGCCCAACCCGGACCTGGGCGAGGCGCCGCGGCCGCTGGATACGCTGCCGTTCATCGTCATCTTCATCGACGAATTCGCCGACATGATGATGATCGTCGGCAAGAAGGTCGAGGAGCTGATCGCGCGCCTGGCGCAGAAGGCGCGCGCGGCCGGCATCCACCTGATCCTGGCCACCCAGCGCCCGTCGGTGGACGTGATCACCGGCCTGATCAAGGCCAACATCCCCACCCGCATCGCGTTCCAGGTCAGTTCCAAGATCGACTCGCGCACCATCCTCGACCAGTCCGGCGCCGAGACCCTGCTCGGCCACGGCGACATGCTATACCTGCCGCCAGGCACGGCGATGCCCGACCGCGTGCATGGCGCCTTCGTCAGCGACGAGGAAGTGCATCGCGTGGTCGAGCACCTCAAGGCCAGCGGTCCGGCCGACTACATCGAAGGCGTGCTCGACGAGGTGCAGACCATGGGCGACGGCACCGTGGTCGGCGCCACCGGCCTGCCGGAGAGCAACAGCGGGGGAGGGGACGAGTCCGACCCGCTGTACGACGAGGCCCTGCGCATCGTCACCGAGACCCGCCGCGCCTCGATCTCCGGCGTGCAGCGGCGGCTGAAGATCGGCTACAACCGCGCCGCGCGGCTGATCGAGGCGATGGAAGCGGCCGGGGTGGTCAGCCCGCCCGAACACAACGGCGACCGCTCCGTGCTGGCGCCGCCGCCGCCGAAGTGAGGCGCGCGACGCGGCCCGCATCCCGGTTCGTGCCTGCGGCGGCCGCCCGCCGCCGCGGCGTATGCGACGCTGGCGGCCTCTCCCGCCCGCTGCCGTTGCCGATGTCCCGAACCGCCTGTGTCCTGCGCCCGCTGCTGGGCGCCCTGCTGGCCGCGGCCTGCGCCGCTGCCGTGGCGCAGCCGGCGCCCGCCGCCGAGGCGTCGGCCCAGGCGCCGGCTGCCGCCGTCCCCGAGGTCGCCAACAACTACAGCTACGTGCGCTACCGCGCCGACTACGAGGTGCGCGAGGACGCCAGCAGCGTGGAGACCGACGAATACGAGCTGCTGCTGAAGACCAAGGCCGGCGTGGACAAGTTCAGCCAGGTGCGGCTGAGCTACAGCGAGAAGCTGGAGACCCTGGAGGTGCTGGCGGCCTACGCGATCACCCCGGACGGGCTGCGCCACGACGTGCCCGCCGACAAGATCTACACCCAGGAAAGCTACTCCAGCGCCTCGGCGGCGATGTACGCCGACCGCAAGGTCAAGGTGGTGGTGTTCCCCAACCTGATGCCGGGCACGCGGCTGGTGTACCGGGTGCGCCGCACCCAGACCGTGCCGTACTTCCCCGGCTACTTCAGCCTCTGGGAGACCTTCAGCGTGTTCTCCCAGTACGACGACGCCACGGTGACCCTCACCGCGCCGCGGCGCATGCCGATGCACCTGTACACGCGCGGCGTGGACGGCGCCAACAAGCCCAAGATCGACGGCGACCAGGCGCGCTGGGAGTGGCGCTACCAGCGCCGCGAGCCGATGAAGAGCCAGAACTGGGCGGCAGCGACCTGGGAATTCAGCCCGACCATCATGGCCAGCAGCTTCCGCCGCTGGTCGCAGATGGGCCAGGCCTACCAGCGCAGCAGCGGCGTCGCCGCGCAGGTCACGCCGAAGGTGCGCGCGCGCGCCGAGCAGATCACCGCCGGCATCGGCGACCGCCGCGCGCAGGCCGCGGCGCTGTACGAATGGGTGGCGCGCAACATCCGCTACGTCGCGGTGTACCTGGGCAACGGCGGGCTGGAGCCGAACAGCGCCGACAGCATCCTCGACAACCACTACGGCGACTGCAAGGACCACACCGTGGTGCTGGAGGCGCTGCTGGCGGCCAAGGGCATCGCCAGCACGCCGGTGCTGATCGGCGCCGAAGGCGGGCCGACCCTGCCCGAGGTGCCGGTGCTAGGCCGCTTCAACCACGCCATCACCTATCTGCCCGAGTTCAAGCTGTACGTGGACTCGACCAATCCCTACGCGCGCTTCGGCCAGCTGCCGGCTGGCGATCTCGGCGTACCGGTGCTGCATACCGTGGACGGCACCGTGGCGCGCACCCCGCCCAACGACGCGCGGGTCAACCTGTACCGCGCCGAGGCCGACTACCGCTTCGCCGCCGACGGCAGCCTGAGCGGCACCACCACGCTGGACAGCGGCCAGATCGGCGAGATCGGCCTGCGCACCATGTTCGTGCAGCTCAACACGCAGAACCGCACCCGCATCGAGGAATCGATCCTGGCCACGTCCGGCTTCGACGGCAGCGGCGAACTGCTGCTGCAGGGCGCGCCGCAGGACCTGAGTCGGCCGTTCGGCTACGCCTACCGGTTCCGCGCCAGCGACTACGTGGACTTCGGCGTGGTCGGCGGCATGACCCTGCCGCAGATGCCCGGCGCCGACTCGGTGCGCGGGGTCTACGCCACCGCCTCGGCCGAGCGCAACCTGACCCCGTTCTACTGCAACGACAACGCGCGCAGCGAGACCTACCGGCTGACCTTCCCGGACAGCGTGCCGATCATCGCGATCCCCGCCGACACCCGCTTCAGCAACGCCGCCGGCGAGTACGCCGCGACCTGGGCGCGGCAGGGGCAGACCGTGGTCGCCACGCACACGCTGCACCGGCGCGCGGTGCACGGCCCGCAGGCGTTGTGCCAGCCGCAGGACTACGCCGCGTTCCGCGAGCTGTACCAGCAGGTGCGGCGCGGTTTCCGCGGGCAGATCCTGTACGGCGACCTCGGCCGCATGCAGACCGGGCAGTGAGGGCGTGTCGCCTCTGATCGCCTATTCAGCTTGACCGCGTCACACTTCCCACATCCCATCCGGAACCGCATCCGCATGCTTCGCACACTTCGCTACACCGTTCTCGCCACCGCGCTGCTGGCCGGCAGCGCCTTCGCCGGCGCGCGCCAGGACCTGGACGCCTTCACCCGCGGGCTCAAGGGCCTGGACGGCCAGTTCGCGCAGAAGGTCTACGACGGCAAGGGCGCGCTGAAGGAAACCGCCAGCGGCCGCGTCGCGCTGTCGGCGCCGCGCCTGTTCCGCTGGGAGTACCGCAAGCCCTACACGCAGCTGATCGTCGCCGACGGCGCCAAGGTCTGGGTCTACGATCCGGACCTGAAGCAGGTCACCGTGCGCACCCAGGGCGCCGAGGAGCAGAACAGCCCGCTGACCGCGCTGATCGACCCGGGCAAGCTGGACCGCCAGTACGACGTCAGCGAGGAAGCGGTGGCGCGCGACGGCCTGCAGTGGCTGTCGATGACGCCGAAGGTGGACACCGAGGCCAGCTTCCAGATCGCCAAGCTCGGCTTCGACGCCGGCGGCCTGGCGCGGATGGAAGTGGTCGACGCGGTCGGCCAGCGCACCGAGATCAGCTTCAGCGGCTGGAAACGCAACCCGGCCTTCGCCGCCGGCACCTTCCGCTACGTGCCGGACAAGGACGTGGACGTGGTCGGCGACCGTTGAGCCGGACGCCGGGCGCCGCCCGGCCGAGCGTCAATCGGGGCAGGTCTGCACTTCGATGCTGACGTGCCCCAGCGTAGCCACGCCGTCCAGGCGCGCGTGGTAGAACGCCGCCGGCCGCGGCCGGTGCGTCACCAGCGACACGATCGCCGCATGCTGGCCGGGGCCGATCCGCCACACGTGCAGGTCGGCGATGCGCTCGTCGTCCTGTTCCAGGCGCTGGCGGATCTGCGCCTGCAGCGCCGCCGGCGCAGAGGCGTCGAGCAGCACCGCGCCGGTATCGCGCAGCAGCCCCAGCGACCAGCGGGCGATGACGACGGCGCCGACGATGCCCACCAGCGCGTCCATCCACAGCCAGCCCAGGCGCTTGGCAAGCAGCAGCGCCACGATCGCCAGCACCGAGGTCAGCGCGTCCGCCAGCACGTGCACGTAGGCCGAGCGCAGGTTGTGGTCGGTGTGCGCGTGCGCGGCGTGGTCGCCGGCGGCACGCGCGTGGGCGTGGTCGTGCTGGTGAGCGGGCGCGTGCGGGTGGGCATGATCGTCGTGGCGATGGTCATGGTCATGGTCATGCTGCGCGTGGCGCCGCTCGACCGCTGCGTGGCTGCGGCTGGAATGGCCATGGCCGTGATCGTGGCTGTGATCGTGATCGTGGCCATGATGATGGTCGGCACCGAGCATCCAGGCGCTGGCCAGGTTCACCAGCAGGCCCAGCGACGCGATCCAGATCGCCTCGTCGTAGGCGATCTGCCGCGGCTGCGCCAGGCGCAGCGCCGATTCCACGCCGATGCCCAGCGCGATCATGGCCAGGATCAGCGCGCTGCAGAATCCGGCCAGGTCGCCGACCTTGCCGGTGCCGAAGCTGAAGCGCGGATCGTGCCGATGGCGGCGCGCGAACCAGTAGGCGAAGCCGGCGATCGACAGCGCCCCGGCGTGGGTGGCCATGTGCAGGCCATCGGCGAGCAGCGCCATCGAGCCGGTCCACCAGCCGGCGACGATCTCCAGCAGCATCATCGCCGCGGTCAGCGCGACCACCGCCCAGGTCCGGCGCGCGTTGCGCTCATGGCGGTCGCCGAGGAAGTCGTGGTGATGGGTGAAGGCATCCAGCGTGCGGTGGTGGCTCATCGCGGGGCACTCGTCGGGGCAGGGCGGCGCGCCGATTGTAGTCCCGGTACTGCAGCGTTTCCGCATGGGGTAGGGCCGCCGCGACGCGCGACGCACGGGCGTCGGCGATAGAATGTGCGGGTGGCCAAGCGCAGACTCCTCGCCCCCGATACCCCCGACCTGCTGAGCGTCGATCGCGACGCGATGCGCCCGCTGGCCGAGCGCATGCGCCCGCGCACGCTGGACGAGATGGTCGGGCAGAAACGCCTGCTGGCGCCGGCCAGCGCGTTGCGCCGCGCGGTGGAGTCCGGTCGCGTGCATTCGATGATCCTGTGGGGCCCGCCGGGCTGCGGCAAGACCACCCTGGCGCTGCTGTTGGCGCAGTACGCCGAAGCCGAGTTCAAGGCGATCTCGGCGGTGCTCTCCGGCCTGCCGGAGGTGCGGCTGGTGCTGGCCGAGGCTGCGCAGCGCTTCGCCGACGGGCGCCGCACCGTGCTGTTCGTCGACGAGGTGCACCGCTTCAACAAGGCGCAGCAGGACGCGTTCCTGCCGCACATCGAGCGCGGCACCATCCTGTTCGTCGGCGCCACCACCGAGAACCCGTCGTTCGAGCTGAACTCGGCGCTGCTGTCGCGCTGCCGCGTGCACGTGCTGGAACCGGTGTCGCCGCAGGACATCGTCGAGGCGCTGCAGCGGGCGCTGCACGACAGCGAGCGCGGGCTGGGCGGCGAGGCGATCCAGGTGTCGGACGCGGCGCTGCTGGAGATCGCCGGCGCCGCTGACGGCGACGTGCGGCGCGCCTTGACCCTGCTGGAGATCGCCGCGGAACTGGCGCAAGGCGAGGGCGGCCAAATCACCCCGCAGACCCTGCTGCAGGTGCTGGCCGACCGCACCCGCCGCTTCGACAAGGGCGGCGAGCAGTTCTACGACCAGATCTCGGCGCTGCACAAGTCGGTGCGCAGCTCCAACCCGGACGCCGCACTGTACTGGCTGACGCGCATGCTCGACGGCGGCTGCGATCCGTCCTACCTGGCGCGGCGCCTGACCCGCATGGCGATCGAGGACATCGGCCTGGCCGACCCGCGCGCGCAGCAGATGGCGCTGGAAGCCTGGGACATCTACGAGCGGTTGGGCAGCCCGGAAGGCGAGCTGGCCTTCGCGCAGCTGGTGCTGTACCTGGCCAGCACCGCCAAGTCCAACGCCGGCTACGCCGCCTTCAACCAGGCCAAGGCCGAAGTGCGCGAGAGCGGCACCCAGGAGGTGCCGCTGCACCTGCGCAACGCGCCGACCAAGCTGATGAAGAACCTCGGCTACGGCGAGCACTACCAGTACGACCACGACGCCGAGGGCGGCATCGCCCTGGACCAGACCGGGTTCCCGGACGCCATGGGCGAGCGCGTGTACTACCGGCCGGTGGAGCGCGGGCTGGAGATCAAGCTCAAGGACAAGCTGGACCGGCTGCGCGCCGCGCGCGAACAGGCGCGGGCTGACAAGGCCAAGCCGACGCGCTCATAATCGCGGCCAAGGAGATGGCATTCCTCCTCGAACCGCCCGCAGCCTCCTGCGCGCTGATGATGCCTGCCCAACCCCCGCCGGGGCGGCAGGCCTGCGCCCCGGCATCGCCCTTTTCGGAGACCACGATGCCGACCTTCGCTTTCCCCCGTCCACGTCCTGCCGCCGCACGCCGGAGCCGCGCATGAATTTCGCCCTGTGGTGGCAGCAGCTGTTGCTGGCGATGGCCGGCGGCGCGGTCGGCTCCGGGTTGCGCTTCGCCGTCGGCAGCGCGCTGCTGCAGCGCTACGGCGCCGGCTTCCCGTGGGGCACGCTGGCGGTGAACCTGGTCGGCGCGTTCTGCGGCGGCTTCCTGCTGGTCTGGATCGACGGCAAGGGCGCCAGCGCGCCGTACTGGCGGGCGCTGCTGATCGTCGGCCTGCTCGGCGGCCTGACCACGTTCTCCTCGCTGATGATGGAGAGCCTGGTGTTCCTGCGCGGCGGGCGCGGCGGCATGGTGCCGATCTATCTGGCGATCACGTTGGCCGCGGGCCTGCTGCTGGTGTTCGCCGGCGCCCGCGTGGCGACGGAACTGCGCCCGCCGGCGGCCAGCGCCGGCCGATGAACCGCACCGCGTCGTCGCGCCAGACCCTACGTCAGGACAACAGGGCGGCGGCCAGGCCCAGCGGCGGTGCCGCCAGCGCCAGCGGCACGATGGCGCGCGGCCGGTACGGCAGCAGGCCGTAGGTCAGCAGCGCGGCGCTGGCGCTGAGCGTGCCCAGCCACAGCACCGGGCCGATGCTCCAGCCGCGGGCGACGACGCAGCAGGCGAATGCCGCGCCCAACAGCAGCCAGCCGGCGATCCGCAGCTGGCGCATCCGCGCCGGCGTGGCGCGCTGCGCGCCATGCAGTTCCAGCTGGTGTTTCTCCATCGCCAGGCACAGCGCGACGAAACCGGAGAAGGCCAGGCCCAGGCCGAGCAGGCTCATGGCGCCTCCAGCGCCGCATTCGGGACCGACTGCGCCGCCGCCGCGCGTTCGCGCGCGCGGCGTGCGGCCGCCGACAGCGGCGGCTGCCACCGTTGCATGCGCCGCGCGGCGACCGCCAGCGCGCAGCCCAGCCCGAAGCACACCAGGTCCACCGACGCCAGCGCCCAATCGCCCGCCGGCAAGGTGTTGCCCAGGTGCGCGTCGGTGGTCAGCGCATTGAGCGCCGGCAACAGCGCGAACAGGGCCGCGCCCAGGTACAGCTGCCAGGCCCACATCGCGCGCCTGGGCCAGGCGAACGCCGCCAGCAGCGCGGCGGCCCAAGCCAGGAAGAACACCGCCGCCTCCTGCTCCGGGCGCTCGGCCATCTGCAGCGGAAGCAGCCGGTTGCCCCAGAAGTAGGCGGCGAAGGCGATCGGCAACCCGGCCACCGCGCCGATGTTCAACGCATCGACCAGGCGCAGGCCGAAGCCGATCCTGCCGGCCTTGGCATGCTTGGGCCGCTCCTTGACCGCCCACAGGATCACCCCGCTGGCGACCATCAGGCAGCCGAGCAGGCCGGAACCGAAGAACAGCCAGCGCAACCCGGTCCCGGCGAAGTGCGCCAGGTGCAGGCCGTACAGCGTGTTGCGGGTCTGTGCCGCGGCGCCGGGGTCGCCGCTGCGCGCCAGGACCTGCCCGTTGCCGGCGTCCAGCAGCAGCGTCGGCGCATCGTAGGCCAGGCGCTGGCCCGTGCCATGGCGGATCTCGATCACCGCGGCGGCATCGCCCGGGTTGTATAGCGAGAACCCGGCGATCGGCGCCTGCGCGCCCCATTCGGCCCGCGCCACGTCCAGCAGGCGCGCGATCGGCAGCCGCCGGCCGGGCTGGCCGCTGGCCTCGCGGGTGTTTTCCGGCTGCTGGAAGGCTTCGGCATAGAACGCGGCCTCGGCGTCGGGATAGGCCACCTTGATGCCCCACGGCAGGTACATCAGCATCAGCGTGACCAGCCCGGTGTAGGTAATCATCGCGTGGTAGGGCAGGGCCAGCACCGCACTGACGTTGTGGAAGTCCAGCCACGAGCGCTGGCCCTTGGCCGGGCGGAAGGTGAAGAAGTCCTTGAAGATCTTCTTGTGGGTGATGACCCCGGTGACGATCGCCACCAGCATGAACATCGCGCAGAAGCCGACGATGTAGCGCGCCCACAGCGCCGGGATGTAGTGCAGGTCGAAATGCAGGCGATAGAAGAAGTCGCCGCCGCGGGTGTCGCGCGCGGCGCTGGCCTGGCCGCTGCGCGGATCCAGCAGGGCGTCGCCGAACCGCTCCTTGCGGCTCTGCTTGCGGCCGTCGGCCGGCGGCGGATTGCGCCAGAACATCTGGGTGAACGACGAACGCGCGCCCGGCAGCGACACCGTCCATTGCGGCGATTGCGGCGCTTCGCGTTCCAGCAGCGCGACCGCGCGCGCGGCGATCGCCTCCGTGCTCAGCTGCGCGCGCGGCAGCTCCGGACGCATCCAGCGGCTGATCTCGTCGCGGAAATAGCTGGCGGTGCCGGCCATGAAGATCAACAGCAGCACCCAGCCGACCAGCAGGCCGGTCCAGGTGTGCAGCCACGCCATCGACTGGCGGAATCCCTGCTTCACGGCGCGTGCTGCTGCAGCCAGGCGATGGCCAGCGCCATCGGCGCCAGCAACGCGAGAACGCCGAGCCAGGCGCGCGTCGCACTGCGCGTGGCGAACGCCCACAGGGCGGTGCAGGCGCAGACCAGGATGCCCAGCATCATGCCGCTCAGGACCGCCTGCGCCCGCAGCGACGGCCACAGCAACGGCAACAGCGCCGAGGTCGCCGCGGCCAGCGCATAGCCGCCGAAGATCGCCGCCACGCTGCGCGACAGCACGCCCAGCCACGGCGGCAACGGACGCCGCGGCGTGGCGGATGCGTCTGCAGGGGCGCGTGGATCGCGTAGAGGCGGAACTGGATACATGCAAGCCTGTCGGGGAAGAGGCACCGGCTTGGCATTGGGCTAGCGGAGCGGGATGGAACTGGATGATCCAGCGAGTTAATGATACGCATTCCTATCTGTGCCGCGCAAACGCCTCGCGTGACGCGCCTGGCATTCCGCCAAAACCGTTGGCGGAGCGGCCTCACCGTCCACGCTGCAACGCGAGGCGGTCTGCGACGCGCGGCGCCGATGCGCATCACGAAGCCGTGTTGCTGCCTCATGCGGAACCGTCTAACGTCCACTGGCTCTGCACGAGCGCGCCGGTTCGCACAGCGATCGCCCTCCGCGCGAACGGTCGCCGGAGCAGGGTGGACACATCGACAACCAGAAGCAGTGAGCGATCGGAATGACGCGATGACCAGCAGTGCCCGCGAGCTCTTGAAATGGATCGCCTTGCTCCTGATGACCGGCGACCACGTGGCGAAAGTGCTCGCCGGCGGCTACATCCTGATCGTGTCCGAACTGGGCCGAATCGCGTTCCCGCTGTTCGCCCTGGTCATGGCCTACAACCTGGCCCAACCCGGCGCCGACGTGCTCAAGTCCCTGCGCCGGCTGCTGCTGTGGGGCATCGTGGCGCAACCGCTGCATGGACTGGCATTCGGCTACTGGGCGCCGTTCAACATCCTGCTCAGCTTCGCCCTGGCCGCCGCCGCGATCTGGAGCATCCAGCAACGGCAATGGACCTTGCTCGGCATGTGCGCGCTAGCGGCACCGCCGATGGTGGATTACAACTGGACCGGATTGATGCTGGTGCTGGCGGGCTGGTGGCTGTTCCGCCTGCGTCCGGCAGCGCAAGAACCACTGCACGCGACCACACCGCAGAACGGCCTCCGGCCGTGGACCGAGCGCCGCAGCGTACGCATCGCGGCGCTCGTCCTGTCGTTCGGCCCGCTGTGCTGGTGGAACGGCAATGGCTGGGCGCTGCTGGCGCTCCCGATAGCGGCGCTGCTGGCGAACCGTCGTTTTCCCATCCCACGGCTGCGCTGGGCGTTCTACATCTACTACGTGGGGCACTTGGCGGTGTTGGCGCTATGCGTTCCATCGAATATTTAATTCAGTTGGAGAGCGGGGGACAGGTAGGGAGGTAGCCGGGGTTGCCCAAGGCCGGCCGAACGGCCTAGGCGTGGAAGAACAGTGCCGTCCGCGTCCGCGCCAGTCGATTGGAAATGTTTGCGTTCAATCTGAAGCGCCGTCGCAGAGAGCATGCTAGCGGCGGCGTGGTCCCCGCGACTGGCATGCGCACTGGCAAGGTCCGACCAGGCGCCGCCGCTTCGGGACAGCGCCGTGTTGAGGGCGAAGATGCGGATGGTGCGGCGCGTCCCGCCATGCGTCACGCGCGGCAATGTCGGCTCAGGATGGCACGTTCTTGTCGATCAGATCAGACAGAAAGGAAAGCACGCGCTCGCCTTTATCTTCCCAGATCAGCTCTATCGGCCTTCGATCATCGAGGGCTGGAATCTGCTCTTCGGTTATCCAGCGATAGACGTGCTCCGGGTCGTTGTCGAGCTGAAGCGCGAGATTGGCGACTTGACGAACGATGCCGTGCTTCATGATCGGGCCTCCTATTTTTGCCTATGGGTAGACGGCGAGGGACAAGTTCAGATCGTGCGACCGGAAGAGAGGATCCGCTCCAGACCGGCGCGAGCCGGGCGGGCGAGCATGCGTGCGCGCACGCCAGGTCAGGGTCTCGAACGGCAACGGCGCAGATGGGGATCCAGCCCCGGCCGCCAGGACCCAAGCCGCTGCCAGGTGCGATGGCGGCTGCACGATGCGAAAAGGTCCGCCGGGCAACACGGGAAAGCGGTCGCTTCGGCAACGGCCGCGAAGTAGCGGAGAAAGGGTCCCGTCCGCACCGACGTTCGATCGCCGAGATGCGTCCCTGCATGCAGCCACGATCACCGGGTGACGAGGACGGCAACAAGAAGCGCAAGGAAAATTCCGACGTTGAGCTTGGGCTCCCAGTACTCCATGAACATGAACGTGATTGCGAGCCATCCAAGCGCCGCCGCGATCGACAGGATCAGCACGGGCGTCGCGCTCACCAGGTCCCTGGCCCGCCAAGCCAGGAAGACCCCGAGCAGTCCGAAGGCGACCTGCCCCAGCGAAAAGGCGGAGTTCAGCCCGTAATACAGCGTCGTTTCCAAGCCGGGTTCGCGTTTCCCGCGTAGATACTGGGACACCACGTCGACGATGAAATGCAGTGCCCCGCTCAGGGCAAGCCAGCCGTAGGCCGCATAGACGATGTACTTGTGCATGGTGCTTGCTCCTGATGATCGGTGCGGCGAGCGGCTGCTCGCCGGCGACAGCGGCCATGCGCGTCGGCGCACGGCCCATTGGCGTAGGCGGCCAGGTGGCTCGGTCGCCGGGGAAGGAATCCGGCACACGAATGGCGGCGGTGCGCGCACTCATTTCCCGATGTGCGCCACGCTGGAATCCTGGGTACGGGCTGCAGGGAAAATCATCCCCGTCAGTCGTTCCGACTCGCGCCACAGCCTTTCGGCGTCGCCCAGGTCCAGCGCTTGCGCAGGTACCTTGGCGGCGGCAGGGTAGCCTCGCGTCTCGCTTAGCTTGTCCGGGCCGTAGTAGGTGCCGCCTTGGACCTGCGGCGACGTCGCGGCGAAGAGCGTGGGCAACGCGCCTTGCGCGACAGGTTGGAACAGGAACCACAGGAAGCGACGGGCGAGACCGGCAGCGCTCCCAGAGCCTGCGCCGTTGGGCAACAGATCGGTGCGCGAAATGCCCGGATGAGCAGCCACGCCACGTATCCCCCAGCAGGCCGCATCGCTGCGACGTTGCAATTCGAGCGCGAACATCAGGCAGGCCAGCTTCGACTGGCTATAGGCGGTCATCGGGTTGTAGCCGCGCTCGGACTGCAGATCGTGGAAGTTGATTGCACCGCTGCGCGCGGCGACGCTCGACAGCGTGACCACGCGTGACTGATTGCCCCGGCGCAGCAAGGGAAGCAGCTGCGCTGTCAGGGCGAAATGGCCCAGGTGGTTCGTACCGAACTGCAATTCGAACCCGTCGGCGGTCACCTGCCGCTTCGGGGGCGCCATCACACCGGCGTTGTTGATCAGCAGATCGAGGCAGTCGATCGAGGAGCGCAGCCGCTCTCCGAACGCCTCGATGGAATCGAGGCTGGCGAGGTCCAGCGCTTCGAACCGCACATCCGCGTTGGGAACGCGCTTGCGGATCTGGTCGACCGCAATCGCCCCTTTCGACGGGCTTCTGCCGGCAATGATGACGTGCGCACCGGCACGCGACAGCGCCGATGCATCCTCGAACCCGAGCCCCCCCGTGCCAGTGACGACCGCGATGCGACCGCGTTGAGAGGGTATGTCGGTAGCTTTCCAGTGGGCCATGGTGGTTGCCTTTAGAGTGGTTGCGCCAAGTGCATTAAAAATTGCACTGAGTGCATAATATGGGTATCCAGGCCGGCTTTGCAACGGCTCGTGCGAACGTCGTGGCCCCTCCAGGGACCGCAGCGCCGTACCAGGGAGACGCGGGAACTACGCAACGGGTCGGACGGTGTGATTGTTCGTGGCGCGGGATGGTGCCGGGCTGCCACGCGTCAGCGGCGGCGCTGCGCGCCGCGCCTGTGCGTGGCCCAGCCAAAGGCCCAGCGCCAGCCACGCCAGCGCCAGCGGCACGACCACGCCGACCAGGCCGCCCATCGCGAGCCCGAGCCGACCCAGCGCGCCCTCGGTCTGGGCTCCAACCACATCGCCTGCGCGGTGGATGAAGGTGTCGACGAGCGCCTTGGCCTTGTACTTGCCTTCGCGGTCGACGACGGTGAACAGCGCCTCGCGCGCCGGCTGGGCGATGCCACGTTGCACCGCGTGGGTGACGGCCTCCAGCAGCACCAATGCCGCGAACGAACCGTAGATCGCCAATCCAACGAAACCGGCTGCGGTGGCCACCGGCAGGATCGCCAGCGCGACGCCCAGGCCGAAGCGCTTGATGATCCGTCCGGCGAGGGTGAGCTGCAGCGCCAACGCAGCGACGTGCGTCCACATGTCCATCTTGCCCAGGATCGCCGCGCGCGCGTCGATGCCGTCAGCCATCGCCGCGACCATCTGCAGGCGGGTGAAGTACACGAAGGTCACCATCACCGCCATCAGCATCACGTAGCCGGCGATGCAGGCCAGGTAGGGCGAGCGGAGCACCAGGCCGATGCCGGCCCAGGCGCTGCCGCCGATGCGCGCGGCGTCGTCCGCGCGCAGCGACGCGGCCAGGCCGGTGTCGGCCGCATGGTCGGGCACGACCCGCAGCAGCAGCCAGGCGGCCAGCATGCCCAGCAGCAGGAAGCCGCCGGCGACCAGCAACAGGCTGGACGTGCCCAGCGGCTCGGCCAACTGCGAGGCGAGCCATGGGCCGAAGATCGCGCCGAGCGTGCCGCCGATCGAGATCAGGGCGAAGAAACGCATGCCCTGGTCGCTGGTGAAGCGTTCGGTCAGCAACGCCCAGAACACCATGGTGACGAACAGGTTGAACACGTTGAACCAGACGTAGAACACCTGGCCGGCGCCCTGGCGTGCCGCACCCGGTGCGAACGTCATCAGGCCCCAGAAGCCCACCAGGGTCAGTGCGAGTAAGCCGTAGGTCGCGCCGATGAACTGCAACCGGCGCAAGCGGCTGACCAGCCAGCCGAACAGCGGGTTCGCCGCCAGCGTCAATACCGCGGTGACGGTGATCAGTCGGCGCACGCCTTCGATCTCATGCTCCATGCCCAGGGCGTCGCGCGCGGGCCGCAACACCATCAGGGCGGTCAGCACGAAGAAGAAGCACAGCGACGCGATCAGGACCGGCCCGAGTTCGTCGCGACGGAGGTTGAACGCTGTCTCCCACAGAAGCGGGCGCTGGGTGGATATGTCGGTCCGACGCATGGTGGTTCCTGGGCGCCGGCGTCTGGGACGCGAGCGCTCGATCGGTACGGTCAGGCAAACGGCGGCTTTGCCGGATGCTCACAACAGGAGGGGACGCGAAACGGAGGGCAGGCCTCCGCACGGAGGCCGCAGAACGCATGGGCAGCGCCTGCGACCTGTCCCTGTGCGGGCGTCCTGACGTCTCGCGCCGGACGGTGACCGCTGGGATCACCGGGCGCGCGTGGGAAAGCGCGTGCCGGTGAGTTCTTCGCTGATCGTCCACAGGTAGGCCGCCACCGTCGCGTCGCGGGCTGCGGCGGGAACGGCCGCCAGGCCGAGCGGGCCGGCCAGTTCGTTCGGGCCGGTCGGGCCGTAATAGGCCCCGCCTTGCGCTTCGGCCGCCGTGGCGGCGTACAGGGTGGGCACCGCGCCCTGGGCGGCGGTCTGGAAGTGCTCGCGGTTGCTGGACCACTGGCGGCCCTGTGCGCTGTCCAGGCCCGGGCCGCGTGCCACCAGTTCGGTCACCGCCACGCCGGGGTGGGCGGCGATGCTGCGGATGCCCCAGCCTTCGGCCTCGCTGTGCCGCTGTAGCTCGAAGGCGAACATCAGGCACGCCAGCTTGGACTGGGCGTAGGCGGCCATCGGGTCGTAGGCCTGTTTGGATTGGAGATCGTCGAAATTGATGCGGCCGCGTTGCGCTGCGATGCTGGACACCGTGACCACGCGGGGGGACTGGGACTTGCGCAGCAGCGGCAACAGTTCGGCGGTCAGCACGAAATGCCCCGCGTAGTTGGTGGCGAACTGCATCTCAAAGCCGTCCGGCGACGTGCCGCGTTCCGGTGGCGCCATGATGGCGGCGTTGTTGATCAGGCCATCGAGCCGGGGCAGGGTGGTGTCCAGACGTCGCGCCAACGCGCGAACCGAGGACAGGTCGGCCAGGTCGACGGCTTCGAACCGCACCTGGGCGTCGGGCGTCCGTTGCTTGATCCGTTCGATCGCTTCCTGGCCCCGTTGCGGGTTGCGCGCCGCGATCACCACCTGGGCGCCCGCAGCGGCCAGGGCCTGGGCATCTTCGTATCCCATGCCGCTGGTGCCGCCGGTGATCAGGAAGATGTGGCCTTTCTGCGAGGGAATGTCGGCCAGGCCCCAATCGGGCTTCGGCGGGTCCTGCGCAAGCGCGCTGCCTGTCGAGAAAGCGCAGCTCAGCAGCACGCTGAGGGCGGCAAGCCGGTTCCGCCATCCATGGCGGGCGGCACGCCGATCCTGGGTGCTGTGGCTGCCAGTTCCAGCGGCCAGCGCCGGGCGCCGACGTCGAGAGAAAATCGTGCGAACTGTCCAGTTGATCATGATCGTCTTCCTAAAGGGGATGGGGAGCAGGGGATTCGAGTCGCTTGGTTGCGATAGCGGCATTCGTATGGCGCTGGGTTGAAAAGGCGGTGGTCGTCCGAGGCGGATTCGTGGCTGGCGCCCATCGTCGCGAGGCCGCGTGCAATGGTTCGAGTTGGCGGGAGGGACAGGCCCAGTGGCCGTGGCACAGGAACCCGGGGCGCGGATCGGTGCGTTTGGAGGCGCCAGGCGGGCGGAGCATCTGTGTCCATTCGCCAGATGCATCGGCGCCGCTTGGCGGGATCAAAAGCGCCTGCTCAGCCCGAGCACCACGCGCCCGAGCCCGTTGCGACCATGTTCCAGCAACGGGCTGTCGCTGAGCTCGCTTGGCAGGAACCGATACTCGACCGATCCGAGCAGTTGCCACTTCGTCGTTCCGATCGGCTGCATCAGGGTCAGTCCGACGCGCGGGACCAGCACCGACCCCGGCGCATACGCGGCGACGCCGCGCGCGACTTCCTCGTCGAGGATTCCGAAGTAGTAGTTGGCCAGATCCGACGACATCCAGTTCGCGCCCGCGTTGGTCGTGAGCGTGCTGCGGTCGAGCAGCCACGTGTACCGATAGTCCAGGGAGATCTGGTAGCCGTCGCTGGTATCGGAAATGTCGTGGACGGCTTCGAGCGCGATCGCGCCCCACGTCGACCCGACACTGGCGCGAAAGCCGGCGTCGATGCCGTCGTCGCGATCGCTCAGCAGGTCGGGATTCACGCCGTTGGCGAGAAGCTCGGTGCGCCCGAGATCGCCGATGTCGAAGCCGTCGAGCCGGGCGGACAGCAGCGCATCGAGCGTGAACCCGCCGGACTTGTACACGTGCACGCCGCCGGAGACGCCGCGCAGGAATACGCGTTCTCCCTCGTAGCCGACCAGGGGAAAGGGGCGTATCCGCGTCCCTTCGCCGGCATAGGGGCTGTCGATGGCCGCAGCGCCGGCACCGATGGACCATGTGCCGGCGGCGGGCGGGGGCTGCTGGCCGAGCGCGGTGGCGGGAAGCGCGAGAAGAGCGAGTTTTACGAGGTTGCGTGCTGTCATGTTCATTCCGTGGCTGCCGTGGTGATGGGTGGTTGGGGCTCGGTCGATGCGCGCTAGCGCGCGGAAGATGCGGCGGTATGCGCCGCAGCGGGGGAGGGGTCTTCGTGCGCGCCTCTGGAAGGAGCAGGCGCGGCTTCTGCCGGCGGCGTGCTGCGCCGGGCTTGCGCGCGTCCCAGCCAGATGCCCAGCGCGGCCCATGCCAGCGCCAGTGGAACGACTGCGCCCACCAGTCCGCCCATGGCCAGGCCCAGCCGCCCGAGCACGCCTTCGGCCTGCGCGCCGACGACATCGCCGACGCGGTACATGAAGGTGTCCACGAAGGCCTTGGCCTTGTATTTCTCCTCGCGGCTGACCACGGTGAACAGCGCCTCGCGCGCCGGCCGGGTGATGCCACGCTGCACGGCGCGGTTGGCCGCCTCGAGCAGGATCAGCGCCGCGAACGAGCCATAGATCGCCAGCCCGATGAAGCCGAGCGCGGTGGCGACCGGCAGGATCGCCAGCGTCGCGCCCAGGCCGAAGCGCTGGATGATCTTCCCGGTCAGGGTGAACTGCAGCACCAGCACCGCGACCTGCGTCCACATGTCGATGTTGCCCATGATCGCCGCGCGTGCGTCCAGCCCGTCCGCCGCGGCCGCGACCATCTGCAGGCGGGTGAAGTAGATGCAGGTCGCCAGCACGGTCATCAGCACGATGTAGCCGGCGATGCCGGTCAGGTAGCGCGACCGGAACACCGCGCGCACGCCCGCCCAGGCGCTGCCGCCGATAGGTCCGGCGTCCTTTGCCGATCCGACATCGGCGCCAGGTGCCTCGGCGCCCGTCCTGTCCGGCGCCACGCGCACCAGCAACCAGGCCGCGGCCAGGGCCAGCAGCAGGAATCCGCCGGCGACCAGCAGCAGGCTCGGCGTGCCCAGCGGCTCGGCCAGCCGCGAGGTCAGCCAGGGCCCGAAGATCGCGCCGAGGGTGCCGCCCACCGAGATCAGGGCGAACAATCGCTTGCCCTGGTCGAGGCTGAAACGGTCGGCCAGCAGCGCCCAGAACACCATGGTGACGAACAGGTTGAACACGCTGAACCAGACGTAGAACACCTGCCCGCTGCGCTGCCCGATCGCGCCGGGCGCGAACGACAGCAGCGCCCAGAAGCCCACCAAGCTCAGCATGAAGAACCCGTAGGTGGCAGCGATGAACTGCAGCCGCCGCAGGCGAGCGACCAGCCAGCCGAACAGCGGGTTCACCGCCAGCGTCGCCACCGCGGTGCCGATGAACAGCCAGCGGATGCCCTCGATGCCGCGCTCCATGCCCAGCGCGTCGCGGGCCGGGCGCAGCAGCATCAGCGCCGTCAGCACGCAGAAGAAGAACAGCGATGCAACGAGTACCGGCCCGACCTCCTCGCGGCGGAGATTGAACAGGGCCTGCAACGGGTTCGGGCGACGCGGCGCCGGTGTCGTGGTTCGATTCATGAGCGGGGATCCTGGTTCGGTGCGCGCCGCACGGGCGTGCGCTGGCAATTCATTCGGCTGCGATGGGAGCGCGGCTTGCGGTGCCGATGCCGATCGCGGCGCGGGCGCGTCTAGAGGGAATGCCGGTAGCTGTCCAGTGGGGCATGATCTGTGCCTTGCAGGGAGGGGAGGGGGATCGGATGCAATGCATCCATGCATCGGCGGGAGCGGACGCCGCCAAGTTCTGCGGGTGCGATTAATTTGCGTTTAAGGCGGCAGCGCAGGCGCTGCCGCATCGCAAAGGGGCCTGCCGTGGCGGGCGATGGACCCCGCGGGTTTTGACTGCGGCGTTTAATCCGGTATTAATGCCGGCGTCGGACCATCGCCGATCGCTTTCTCTTCTGCCCGCCGCTATGGATGCACTCCTTCTCGTCGAAGACGACCACATGCTTGGCCGTGCGCTGACTGCCGCGCTCGGCCAGGAAGGCTGGCGCGTAGTCCATTGCGAGGACGCGGCATCCGCGCGCGCCGCCCTGGTCGACCATGCCTTCGTCGCGGTGTTGCTCGACCTCGGGCTGCCGGGCGGCTCCGGGCTGGAAGTGCTGGCGACGATGCGCAGCCGCTATGACCCGACGCCGGTGCTGATCATCACCGCGCGCGATCAGCTCAGCGACCGGGTCCGCGGGCTGGACGCCGGCGCCGACGACTACATCGTCAAGCCGTTCCAGCGCGACGAGATGCTGGCCCGGCTGCGCGCGGTGCTGCGCCGCAGCCGTGGCGCGGTGACGCCAGTGCTGCGCTGGCGCGATGTCGAGGTCGATCCGGCCGCGCGGACGGTGACCAGGGGCGGCAAGCGGGTGAGCCTGAGTGCGAGCGAGTACAGCATCCTGGTGGCGTTGCTGCAGGCGCGCGGTCGGGTCCTCAGCCGCGATCAACTGCGAGATCGGCTCTACGGCGGCGATGCAGAGATCGGCAGCAACACGGTCGCGGTATACGTGCACCAGTTGCGGCGCAAGCTCGGCGACGAGGTGGTGTTGACCGAACTCGGTTTCGGTTACCGCGCCGGGAGCGAAGGCTGATGCGCGCACTGCGTACGCGACTGCTGGTGGCGCTGGCGGCGGTGCTGCTCGCCGCCTGGGGCGGCTGGTTTCTGATGCAGTACCTGGAGATGACGGCGCGGCAGGGCGGCGAGGTCGATGGCATGTTGCGCAATGTTGCCGAGCAGATCCTTTATTCGTTGCCGGCGGACATCGCGACCGCGGGCCAGCAGCGGCAGTTCGCGCTTGGCGGTGAAGCGACGCCGGCCAGCGGCAAGTTCGCCGCGCTGGGGTTCCAGGTCTGGGAGCGCGGCACCGGGCGGCGCCTGATGTCGTCGCGGCCGGCACCGGCGCACGCAATGGTGCCGGACTTCACGGACGGTTTTTCGGAGACGACCATCGCCGGTGCGCCTTGGCGCGTGTTCGCGCTCAGCGATGCCGACGCGCGGGTGCAGGTGCAGGTCGGCTTGCCGCAAGCGGCGCTGCGCGCGGAGCTGCGGCGGTGGTTCGGCGCCAGCCTCGGCAGCGCACTGCTGCTGCTGTTGTGCATCGGCGTTGCGATCTGGCTGGTGATCCACTGGTCGCTGCGGCCGGTGGTGCGGGTCAGCCAGTCGCTCGCCACGCGCGCGCCGCTGGACCTGGCGCCGCTGCCGGAACGCGGACTGCCGGACGAGTTCACGCCGCTGGTGCGCTCGTTCAACCAGTTGATGGCGCGCCTGGCGCAGGCGCTGCAGCACGAGCGCCAGTTCCTCGACGAGGCCGCGCACGAACTGCGCACGCCGCTGGCGGCGTTGCTGACCCAGGCGCAGGTGCTGCAGCACGCAGGCGACCGCGACGAGGCGCGCGAGGCGCTCGACCATCTGGTTGCCGGGATCGAGCGCACCTCGCGGCTGGCGCAGCAACTGCTCGATGCCGCGCGGGTGGAGGGCGGTGGCGGCGTCGCGCGCGCGGCGGAGGTCGATCTGGCGCTGGTCGTGGGAATGGTCGCCGACGAATTCGAACTGTTCGCGCTGCGCGGTGGCCAGTCGATCGAGGTCGAAGGCGGGCACGCGCCGGTGCATGGCGACATCGACGATCTGGGAATCCTGGTCCGGAACCTGCTCGACAACGCCCTGCGGCACGGAGGGCAGGGCACGCGCGTGCGACTGGAAACCCGGGTCGAGAACGAGGGCCGCGCGCCGGTGGCGATCCTGACCGTCGCCGACGATGGTCCGGGCATCGCCGAGGACGAACGCGAGCGGGTATTCGAGCGGTTCTACCGCGCCGGCACCGGCCATCGCGCACAGGGCATCGGCATGGGCCTGTCGCTGGTCGAGCGCGTGGTCGCCTCTCATGGCGGGCGGCTGCGCTGTGGCGCGGGGCTCGACGGCCACGGCTTTGGCGTCGAGATCCGGTTGCCCGCCATCTCTGCAAGCCGCCCCCACGCCGACCGCGGCCGGTAGCGCGCATGAAGACAGCATCGAGCCGGCGCGCTAGCCACGGCGGCTGCAATCGCGATTTTGCGCACTGGCAGCGGATGGCTGCCTCTTCTGCGCGAAGCCGTTGGCCATAGCGGCGGCCACGGCGTCACGACGAGAACGCCGGCTCGGCCACCGGCTTCGCAACCGTCGCAGGATCGCGCAAGTGGCTCATCGAAGGCTTTCCCAGCGGCCACGCTCTGGTAAGCTGAGTGCACAAGTCAGTGCACCCGGGTGCTTGAATTCTGCACCAAGCGCAATCACGCAATAGGCGCCATTCACGATGTCGGAACTCCTTCCCCGCGCGGGCATTGTGCCCGCAGAAGGCTTGCGGGAACGCAAGCGCCGCCAGACGCAGCAGCGTATCGCGGAGATCGGCCAGCGCCTGTTCCTCAGCAAGGGCTACGACAGCACGACGCTGGACGCGATCGCAGCAGAGGCCGGCATCTCGCGTCGCAGCTTCTTCTCGTACTTCAAGTCCAAGGACGACATCATATTCTTCTGGATGGACGCCGACAGGGCGAGCCTGATCGCCAGCCTGCTGAAGACCTCGCCCGACGTGCCACCGCTCGACGCGGTGCGCGACGTGATGGTCAAGCACATCGCGCGATACACGACCGAGCAGATGATCGCGGTCGACAATCTCATGCTGTCGAGCGAATCGCTGCTTGCGCGCAAGCAGGCACACTACGCGGAACAGGAACAGGCGCTGTTCAACGCACTGTGCGAGGTCTGGCGACAGCCCGAACGCCGCGCGGCGCTTCGGATGGTGGCCATGCTGTCCATCGGCGCGATGAAGATCGCGCTTCAGGCGTGGCGGGAACAGACCGGTCAGCGGAAGTCAGCCGCCAAGTTCTTGCGCGACGCCTTTGACACCCTGAAGTCCGTACTTTGACGGCGCACTGGGATCGGATCCGCAGGCTCCGGCCCCTTGATCGGTGCGTACCTCGAAAGGTTTAGCCGTGAGGTGGGCGCCCCCGATTGGGCGCTATGGCTGCGGCGATCGTCATGTCAGCTTCTGGCCGAAAGCCGGCGTCACTCGGTCGGCCCATTGAACGCGGCGTCGTTCTCCAGGGAAGGAGAAGCTAGCGTCGGTACATGCGCCGCCAGGCGCCGGGGCCTACGCCAACGTTTCGCTGGAAGACCCGGGTGAAATGGCTTTGGTCGGCGAAGCCGCAGTGGAAGGCGATGTCAGCAAGCACCGAGTTCCGAGCGACGAGCAGGCTCTTTGCCTTCTCTATTCGCGCCTGCCGCAGCCAAGCATGGGCTGACATGCCCGTGGACACGCGAAAGGCCCGCGTGAATTGTCGGACTGACAGCTCACAGATCGTTGCCAGGTCGCTCAATGCGATGTTGCCGCTGAGATTTGCGGCAAGATATTCCTTCGCCGCCCGTTCCTGCCAGGGGGCCAAGCGTCCAAACGCCGATCGCGGCAGCGACCGGGCTCCGCCATAGGCGTGCACGACATGTGTGGCAAGCGCCATTGCCACGTGGTCGACAAACAGGCCGTTGCGCTCTTCGGCCCGTGCTGCCAGCGTGGGCTGAACAGCCCTCAGGAGGTTGCCCGAAACCTGATCCGCGAGCGCTCTTGCGGGCTCGTGCCTGAGCTCATCGATTCGGCCGCACCCCATGTCGTCGGTTAGGGCGTTGAGCGATGTTCGAGGCAGGTAGAAATCGATCGCATGAAACGATTCGTCAGCCTTCGCCGACCTCGGCGCGCGCAGGTCGTAGACCAGATTGGCGCGAAGGTCATAGATCGCGACGCTGCCGGTCACGAAGCCCCGGTGGCGGTGCGCCCGCTCATCCACAAACAAGTCGAAATCCGGGCAGTCCTTGAGCTGGACCGCGATCATGAACGCGTCGTCGCAAACGGATTCACTGATGCCTACGTCCGCCCGACTGCCGACCAGTTCTACAAATCCCATGCCCGACTTGCATGTTGCACCTGCTGGGAGCACGGCGGCATCGCGCAAATGGAGAGAGTCGGGAACGACCCGGAGGCCGGAAGGATCTTTCTCCACGTGTGCAGTATCGAGGGTCATGAGGTTCCCCGGAGGGCCAGCAGAGCACGCCGGCGGCGCGAGTATGCGCCGCCGCCGTGATCGCGTCATCCCGACCTACTTGGAAACCTCCTCGGCCGCACGGCGAATCAGTGCGGCGACTTCCTTGGGCTTCGAGACGTACACGGAGTGGCTTCCGGGGACCTCCGCAACCGTCGCGCCCACACGCTCTGCCATCGAGCGCTGGGCAGGGACCGGGATCATGTGATCTTCTGTGGCCACGAGGTAGTAGCTGGGCTTGCTTTTCCATGCGGGCGTGCCGATCGCGCCTGCCAGGGCGTTCACGCCCCAGGGCAGCTGGGAGTCGGCCATGAATTGTGCCAGCGCGGGATCCAGATCAGCAGCGAACGCGCCTGCGAACTTCGACCGGTCCAGCAGGAGCCATCCCTCCTTTGGGGGCAGGATCGGCGGCACCGGAGCGCCAGGAGGAGGATTGGCGATCAGCGAGGACACCGACTCGCCCGCATCGGGCGCGAACGCAGCGACATAGACCAAACCCGCGACCTTGGGGTCGTGGCCGGCCTCGGTAATGACGACGCCACCGTAGGAGTGGCCAACCAAGACCACGCGTCCGTCGATTGCCGAGATGGCCCGGCGGGTAGCCGCCACATCGTCCGCCAAGGACGTTGTCGGGTTCTGGACTACGCTGACGCGGTAGCCGTCCCTGGTCAGTTCCTCGTAGACACCCCGCCAGCCCGATGCGTCCACGAAACCGCCGTGGACGAGAACGATGGAAATCAATGCGTCTTTCAGTTCCATAGCAGCCTCCGAAGTGAGCTTTTGACGAGGCGCCATGCTGGCGCAGGCACGGAGAGCCGGTCGCGAACAATCGAGACAAGGGTTGAACGAACGGGCCACGTCCTGCAGCTCCGGCGGCACGTCCGGCCATCTGGCGCTGCGCCGGCGGCGGGATCATCCAGCACCAGGATCCGATGGGCCGCCAGAAGCTGCCTGACCTTCGGGGATAGCGCGGCAGCCGGCACCAGTGCAGGCCGATGCTGGGCAGCTACGCTGCCTCCGGCAGCCCCAGGTCGTCCAGTGCTCGAGGGGGCATCGGGAGTAGCCGCATTGGAGGCCACGCCCACAACGGAGTCGCTCTAGGGATTCCGTCGTTCCGTCGGCAGGGAGGTCCACGGCGGGCAAGCGTTGCCTGCCCGATTGGCACGGGCCATCGGCAGGAGGCTTGGGGCGCAGGCTGCACAGATTCCGCGCGCGTACAGCCTTCCAGCCTGGCTCTAGCCGTTCGTCTCGATCTTGCGCGCAGCCTCTTGAAGATGATCGATGAACGCGCGAACCGCCGGATTGCTGCGGCGGCTTTCCGGCCACAGGGCGGTGATTCCATATCGAGTAACCGCGAACTCGCTCAGCACGGGCAACAGCTCACCGCGCGCCACGTACGGAGCAGCGATGAACGTCGCCAAGACGCCAATGCCCCCGCCCGCCGTCACCGTGGCGATCACGGCCTCGCTCGCGTCAACAATTATGCCCGCGGCTGGAACTGTTTCGACCTCACGCCCACCCACCTCGAAAGGCCAGCGGAACAAGTGGCCGGTGCTCTTGAAACGGAGGTTTACCGTCTGGTGGTATTCAAGCTCGTCAGGATGGGAAGGCGTTCCATGTGCAGCGAGATATGCGGGCGCTGCGAAGGCGCACAGTCGCAAATGCGCGAGTCGCCGCGAGATGAGTCGCGAGTCCGCTAACTCGCCTAGCCGCACTGCTACGTCGACGCTTTGGTCGACGATATCGATGTAATGGTCGTCAAGCCTCAGGTCGACGGTAACGCCTGGATTCTGCGCACGGAACGCCGGAAGACAGGGTGCGACGAGGTGAAGGCCGATCGGCAGCGAGGTGGCGACCCGGAGAGTGCCGGACGGCTGGGCGCGAGCGGCGGTGGCGACCTGCTCGATTTCTTCGGCATCCCTGAGAAGCCGCAATGCACGCTCGTGGAGGTCACGGCCCTCGGCTGTGAGCGTCAGCGACCTGGTCGTCCGTGTGAACAGAGACAGCCCTAGTCGCTGTTCCAAGCGCTGGACGCTCTTGCTCACCGCGGAGGGAGACACCCCAAGGGAACGCGCCGCCGAGGTGTAGCTGCCGAGCGACCCGGCCCGCGCAAATGCCAGCAAGCCTGTCAGACGCTCGAATGCAACTTGTTCCTTCATGGAACTAGTAAAACGCCTTTGATCCCAATTATCAACCAGGAATCCAGCTTCTACGATGGCGCCCTGGTATCCCCTTCCAGGAAAAAGCGATGAGCGACGTGATGAAAGCGGTTCGGCTGCATACGTTCGGCGGCCCGGACGTTCTGGTTTACGAAGATGCGCCCAAGCCGACGGTCAACCCCGGCGAGGTCTTGGTCCGTGTCCACGCGGTCGGGGTGAATCCACCCGACTGGTATCTGCGCGAGGGCTACACAATGCTGCCTCCGGAATGGCAGCCGCGGATGGCGTTTCCCATCATTCCGGGTACGGACATCTCGGGGGTCGTCGCGGCGCTCGCCGATGACGTCGACGGATTTGCGGTCGGCGATCAGGTCTACGCGATGGTGCGCTTTCCAGCGGGCCTGAATGGGGAAAGCCGCGCCTATGCGGAGTACGTCGCAGTGCCAGCCGCAGAGCTCGCTCACAAGCCTGCGGGTATCGATCACGTTCATGCGGCCGCGGCGCCCATGTCGCTCCTGACGGCGTGGCAATTCATCATCGAGCAAGGACACAACGTGCCGAACCCGCTACAGCCGCGCCAGCATGAGCCGGTGCCGCTCGACGGCAAGTCCGTCCTCATCAACGGGGCAGGCGGTGGCGTCGGTCATTTGCTGGTCCAGTTGGCGAAGTGGCGCGGCGCGCACGTCATCGCTGTGGGGTCCGGCAAGCACGCGGCCATGCTGGGTGAGCTTGGTGCCGATGAGTATCATGACTACGCGCTTACGGATGTCGCTGAGACCGTACGCGGGCTCGACCTCGTGGTCGATGCGGTTGGCGGCGCCCAGAGCAGCCGGTTCCTCCGGACGATCAAGCCTGGCGGCGCCCTGTTTCCAGTCTTCGGCCTGGACTATGACGACAACGGCGAGGCATCCCGGCGCGGAGTGACAGTATCGACCACGCAGGTGGTTTCGAGCGGAGCGCAGCTCGCGCAGATCGGTCCCCTTCTGGACGACGGGACCATCCGCGTCGTAATCGACAGCATCTTTCCCTTGGCCGATGCGCGCCTGGCACATGAGCGTGCCGCCAGGGGCAATCTGCAAGGGAAGATCGTCCTGAGCGTCGTTTGAGGAGAGAGGGATGAACGCTGCTTCCCGGTTTGTCCAAGGCTCCAGCGAGTGGTTCGACATGGTCGGCACGCTCGTCTGCCGCGCTGTGAAGCGAGCTGGATATCCATTTCCGGGAAACTGGACCCTGATCGAACGGTATTCTGACGGAGTGCGTCTGCCGAACGGTTTGATCCAGGGCATTCGCTTCGATCTTCGTGCAGGCGCCGCCGCCTACAGGGTTGGCGTCGCGCCGGAGGAGCAAGGCGATGCCACGATCGAAGTGACGTCAGCGGCTGCGCGTACCCTCAACCTGCTCTACAGCCATGATCCACGGTTCGAAACGAACATGAAACATGCACTCGATTCGGGCGCGATCACGGTCGAAGGTGACCTGTCCCCGATCGCCGAAGCGCTCGCGCAAAGCCACAACGACATCGTCGATCGGACATGCTAGAACGCCCCCGAAGCGCTGCCACGCCACGCGCTACCAGGAGCGCACCCCCCCCCATGCGCGATTTCATCGCGATGGAGGGCACAAGCGTCGGGTCGGATCAAGGCTCGGTCTACACCAGCGACGAGCGGCGCAGTTTCCTGGCATCCCATGGCGCGGTCTGCAGCATGCGTGGGCGCGGCTGCTTGGTTACAGATTCTGCGGCTTGAACCTGCTGCGCCGGCGGATGTGGCTGCCTGCGACCATGAACTCCGCATCGCCGCGATAGTGCAAGGTTTGTGGGCGCTTTGGGGATGCGGCGACATGCGCCTTCACGACCTCCCAGATGAACATGCCGTACTCGTCGACTTGCCGGTCGTCGACGAGCTTGCACTCGAAGTTGGCATGGCATTGGGCGATGAGTGGCGCGTCGACATGGCATGCCGGTTGCGCGGTGAGGCCGAATTTCTGGAACTTGTCGATGCCGTCGGCGCCCGTGCAATTGCCGATGCCCACGACCGTATCGACCATGTCGGCGGTGGGCAGGTTGACCACGCACTGGCGGCTGCGGCGAATCGGTTCGAAACTATGGTTTCCGCTCCAGATATAGCAGGCGAACAGCGCAGGCGAGAAGCCGAGCATCATGTGCCAGCCCATCGTCATGATGTTGTTGCGTTCTCGCCAGCGGGAACTGACCAGCACGATCGGGCCCGGTTCCAGATAGCGTCGGATATCGGTCAGGGGAAAGTCCTGTTTCTCTGGGATTTTCATTGTGCATTCTCCGCAGGGCGCCGGCCACGAAGGCCGGCGCCCGAGGCTGGATCACTTGCCCCATTCGGGGCCGCCGTCGGTGCAGGTCTGGCCGCCGTCGACCGGCAGCGCGATGCCGGTGATATAGGCGGCTTCTTCGCTCGCCAGGAAGGCGATCGCCGCGGCCACTTCCTGCGGCTCGGCGGCGCGGCGCAACGGGATCCGCTCCCACGCCTTCTGCAACAAGGCTGCATCGTCCATGATGCCGTCCACCATCGCGGTGATGGTCAGTCCCGGGCACACGGTGTTGGCGCGCACGCCGTGGCGGCCGTTGTCGCAGGCGATGGATCGGGTCAGGTTGGCCACGGCCGCCTTGGCGGCGCAGTACGCGGCGTGGCTCCAACCGCCGCCCAGGGAGGAAACCGAACCGACATTGACGATCGAGCCGCGGCTGGCGCGCAGGTGCGGCAGCGCGGCGCGCACGATGTAGAAGATGCTGTCCAGATCGGCGCCCATGCACTGCCGCCAATCGGCGTCGGTGGTGTCGCTGAGCGAGCCGACCAGATTCATTCCGGCGGCGTTGACCACGGTATCCAGGCGCCCGAAGCGCTGCACGGTGGCGGCCACCAGCGCATCGCACTCCGTGCGCACGGCCACGTCCGCCGCGACGAGCAACACGCGGTCGGCGGGCAACGCGGCCGAGGCGGCCTCGAGGCGTTGGCGATTGCGGCCGGCGATCGCCACGCTGGCGCCTTCGTCGAGGAAGCGCCGCGCGGTGGCCAGTCCGATTCCGGAGCCGCCGCCGGTGACGAGCACGACCTTGTCGTTGAAACGATTCATGGGAATGTCTCCGAGAAAAAGATCAGGTTTGCGGGAAGTCGGCATTGATCGCGGCATCGCGCCAGCGCAGGAATTCCTCGCGCATGCGATCGATCTTGCGCACGGCGTCCTCATGGGCGCGCTGGCCGAGCAACAGCCGTTCGGGCGGGCTCTGCGCGTCGATCGCCTGCACGATGGCCGCGGCGGCGCGGGCCGGATCTCCCGGTTGCCGGCCGACCGACTGGTGATAGGCGCGCCGCGCCTGGCCGGCGGTGGCGTCGTAGTCGGCGATCGCATCGGCCGCGGCTTCGGCCGAGCCCGCCCACTCGGTGCGGAACGCGCTGGGCTCGATCGTCATGACATGGATGCCCAGCGGCGCGACTTCGTGGCGCAGCGCGTCCGACAGACCCTCGACGGCGAACTTGCTGGCGCAGTAGTGGCCTACTGCCGGATAGCCGCACAGGCCACCGATGGACGTGAGGTTGGCCAGCGTGCCGCGGCGCTGCGCACGCATCACCGGCAGCGCGGCCTGGATCATGTTGGCCGTGCCGCGGTAGTTCACCGCGAACAGCCGGTCGATCGCGCTCGGCGGCGTTTCCTCGACCGCGGCGAAGTAGCCGATGCCGGCGTTGTTGACGACTACGTCGAGCCTGCCGAGCCGCCGCTGGACCTCGGCGACGACGCTGGCGCACTGGCCGGCGTCGGTCACGTCCAACGCGAGCAGGGTGGCGTTGGCGTGCGCGCCGAGGTCTTCGATGCTGTCCAGGCGCCGCGCCGTCGCCACGACCTGGCGCCCTTCGCGTAACAGGTGCAGTGCCAGCTGCCGTCCGAATCCGCTGGAGCAGCCGGTGATCAACCATGTGGTGTTTTCAGTTCGCATGTTCGTCTCCAGGAAACCGGCGGCGGTCGCTGGTCGAGCGCTTGTGGTAGGTGCGGATATCCGGCTCGCCGTCGCACAGCGACGGCACCTGCCGCATGAACGTCCGCACGTAGTCCGTCGCCATGTGGAAGTGGAAATCGGCCTCCGAGCGCCAGTCCTCAAGAACGGTCCACAGTCCATCGTCGTGACCGTCCTGGAGGACTTCGTAGCGCAGGCTGCCGGGTTCGGCCCGGCTGGGGCCGACCAGGGCCAGCAACTGCTGACCGAGCTTCGCCTCTTCGCCGCGCCTGGCAGCGAAGAAGGCGATCTTGCTGATCGCGGTCATGGGAAAGCTCCTTATCGGGCCGGCGGGCGCAGCCCCGCCGCCATCGGGCGGGGCCAGCCGCCGGCGAGGGATTACCAGGGCTGATCGGTGGGCAGCACGAACAGCTCGGCCACGTTCACGTAATCCGGCGCCTGCAGCGCGAACAGGATGGTATCGGCGATATCGGACGCCTTCAGGAACGCCATCTGCTCGCGCAGGCCCTCCATCTGTTCGCGGTAGCCCTTGTCGCTCACGTGCTCGAACAGCTCGGTGTCCACGGCACCCGGCTGGATGCAGGTCACGCGGATGTTGTACTTCTTCGCCACTTCCAGGCGCAGGCCTTCGGAGAACGCGGTGACCGCGTGCTTGGTGGCGCAGTACACCGACAGGCCCGGAAAGACCTTGCGGCCGGCGATGGACGAGGTATTGAAGATGTGGCCTTGGCGCTGCTTCTGCATGTAGGGCAGAACCGCTGCTGTGCTGTTCAACAAGCCCTTGATGTTGACGTCGACCATGCGATGCCATTCGTCGGTCTTGAGCGACTCGACATCGGAGATGGGCATCAGGCCGGCGTTGTTGAACAGGATGTCGATGCTGCCGTAGGCGTCGGCCAGTCGCTTGACGCCGGCCTGGACCGACGCGGCATCGACCACATCCATCTCGATGGCGATGGCCTCGCCGCCGGCGGACTTGATCTGGTCGACCAATGCCTGCAGGCGGTCGACGCGGCGGGCGGCTAGGCCCACCTTGACGCCGTTGGCGGCCAGTTTCAGGGCGGTGGCGGCGCCGATGCCGCTGGATGCGCCGGTGACCAGAGCGATTTTGTCCTTGAGATCCATGAGATTCACCTTTCAGTCGGGGGTAGTGCCGCCGGTGCACAGTGCGTCGGTGGAGCACGGGGCGTAGGTTGCGCCCGTCCGGAAAGTGCTTCTCTTGCCGTCTTGCCGCGTCTGTCGGGATCTTGCGGTCAGGCGTGGCCGCGGTACTCGCTGGGAGTGACGCCGGTCTCGCGCCGGAACACCTGGGAGAAATGGCTGGCGCTGGAATAGCCCACTTCCAGGCCGATCTCGATGATCGAGCGCGACGTTTCGCGCAACAGGCGCCGCGCGCGCTCCATCCGCATTCGGATGAAGTAGCGCGAGGGCGCATAGCCGGTGTTCTGCTTGAACGCCCTGCAAAAGTGGAACTCGCTGAGGTCGGCAGCGCGGGCCAGGCGGCCGAGCTGGAACTCCTGTGCCAGTTCCTGTTCCATCAGCGCCATCGCGCGGCGAAGCTTGAACGCGGGCAGGCCGCCACGCGGGCGCCGCTTGGTCTGGGCGACGCCGCCGTAGCGTCGGACCAGATGGACTGCCAGGCTCTGCGCGAGGCCCTGCACGAACATGCCGCTGGGTTCGTGGCCCGACACCAGCTCCGCACGCAACGGTTCCAGCAAGGCGCACAGGACGGCGTCGCGCGCGCCGGAGACGTCGCGCAACTCCAGTTCGCCCGCGCCGGGGAACACTTCCTGGAAGGCGCGCTGCAGCAGCGGCAATCCCAGATAGAGATGCATGACGGCGAACGGCCCGCGGCCCTCGGCGGCCCAGCGCAGCTCGTAGGGTTCGGCCGCGTGGGTGAGGAAGAAATCGCCGACCGACACCGTGTTGGCGTGCCAGGCACCGCCCAGTTCGCGTTCCTCCACCGTCGCCGTACCGGCCAGTACCCACACCACCAAGGGCTCGGGGACCGCGGGGACGAGCAAGCTCTCCTGGCTCGGCTCGCGCTCGAAGATCTGCACCAGCAGGTCCTCCCAGGCGCGCCCACCGCTGCTGGCCATGCAGCGGCCGGGTATGTGCAGGTCGAGCGCTTCGGCTGAGCTGCGCGGGGCGTCGGACATCGGCGGCTTTCCTAGGAGGACAGGGTTCGAGCTTGCGCGGTGCCCGGCCGCGCGGGGGAGGACAGGTTCAGTACGTCCTTCAGGTGTCGGGCTTCCTCCAACGGGCTGCGTCCGAACATTCGCTTGAACTCGCGGCTGAACTGGGAAGCGCTCTCGTAGCCGACGCGCTCGGACGCGGTGAGCGCGGTGAGCCCGCCACGTATCATCAGCAGCCTCGCCTGGTGCAGGCGCATCGCCTTGATGTACTGGATCGGCGAGGTGGCGGTAACCGCCTTGAAGTGCGCATGGAATGCCGGGACGCTCATGCTCGCCTCGTTGGCCAGCGTCGCCACATCCAGGTCGCGGTCGTACTGGCTGTGGATGCGGCGCAAGGCCTTCGCGATGCGGCCGAAATGGCCGCCGTGGGTCAGCGCCGCGCGCAGGCCGCCGCCTTGCTCGCTCGCGAGCACCCGGAAGGTCAACTCTCTGACCACGCCCGGGCCCAGCAATCGGGCTTCGGTCGGATCCGACAAGGCCTCCAGCAGCCGCACCGTCGCGTCGGCGATGCGCTCGTCGATGGGGGTGGCATACAGGGTGTGAGGCGCCGTGGCGCTGTGCGGCCGGCCTTCGTCCACGGCCAGCGCCAGCTCGGCCGTCATGGTTGGATCGATGCGCAGCGCGATGCCCAGCATCGGCTCCTGCGGGCTCGCCTCGGTCTCGATCTCGAACGGCAGCGGTACGGCGAGCACCAGATAGTGCTGTGCGTCGTACACGTAGGTCTGGCCGCCATGGAAGCCGCGTTTGCGGCCCTGCGCCACGATCACGATGCTCGGCTCGTACAGCGCGGCGATGCGCTCCAGCGGTCGGTTGGAGCGCATCAGGGTGACGCCATCGAGATGCGACTGGGTGTAGCCCTCGCGGACGGCGAGCCGATCGATCAGGTCGACCATCCGCGCCTGGCGGTCGAATGCGGCCGCGGAAGGGGAGGGGTTGGCCATGCGGCGGCTCCGATAGAAACAGGCCATATCTCATCACAGTTGCGAGGCTCTTTGCAGGGCGCGAAGAGGATTGGGCAATGTCCGTAGACGATCCGGGCTTAGCGCCGGAGGCCGCGCTGCCTAGCATGGGGGCACCTGGAGCGGTCCGCGGGACCTCGCCGGGCCAGGTCCCGGCCGGGACCGCCGTCTTCCTCCCCTTGCCGCGGCGCGTCCAGGCGCCGCATCACTTCTGGAGTCTTCCGATGAACATCCCTCACGCATCCAAGGTCGTCCTGGTCACCGGTGCCAGCAGCGGCATCGGCGAAGCGACAGCCCGTTGCCTGGCCCGGCAGGGCCACCGCGTGGTGCTCGGCGCACGCCGCACCGACCGGCTCGAAGCGCTCGCCGCGCAACTGCGCGACGACGGCGGGCAGGTCACGTTCCGTGCGTTGGACGTGACCGACATGCAGGAGATGCGCGCCTTCGTCGCGTTCGCGGAGGCCACGTTCGGCCCGGTCGATGTCATCGTCAACAACGCAGGCGTCATGCCGCTGTCGCCGTTGAACGCGCTCAAGTTCGATGAGTGGAACCGCATGATCGACGTGAACGTGCGCGGCGTGCTGCATGGCATCGCGGCGGTGCTGCCGGGCATGGAGGCGCGCGGCCGCGGCCATGTGGTCAACGTGTCCTCGATCGGCGGCCATGCGGTGTCCCCGACCGCGGCGGTGTACTGCGCCACCAAGTACGCGGTGCGCGCCATCTCTGATGGCCTGCGCCAGGAGACCGACAAGATCCGCGTCACGGTGGTGTCGCCGGGCGTGGTCGAGTCGGAACTGGCCGACACGATCTCCGACGCCAGCGCCCGCGATGCGATGAAGGCGTTCCGGCGGATCGCCCTGCAGCCGGAGGCCATCGCCGCCGCGATCGCCTACACGATCGGCCAGCCCGACGAGGTCGACGTGAGCGAGCTGATCGTGCGCCCTACCGCCAGTCCCTATTGAGGCCAGCGACACGCGCGGCGCCCGGCACGCCTTGGCGGCTGTTGCGGGCACTTCCTGTTTTCTGCGGCGTCTTCAACGCAGCGGATCCAACCATCATCGAGGGACCTTCCATGAATGCACCGTCCTATGTCGGCATGTGGGTGACTGCCGACGGCCATATCCGCCACGAGCTGCTGCCCGACGGGCGCTACGACGAGGCGCGCGGCACGCGCCGCAGCGCCTACCAGGGCCGCTATACGCTGTCCGGCGACCACATCGAGTATGTGGACGATACCGGCTTCAGCGCCGATGGCGACTTCGTCGATGGCGTGCTGTACCACGCCGGCATGGTGCTGTACCGCGAATGGTAGCGCGTCCGCGTTCCCTTCGCCTTTTCCCACTGGAGTTAGAAATGCCTGCTTATCTGATTGGAAACGTCGAGATCCACGACGAACCCGCCATCGCCGAGTATCGCCGCATGGCACTGCCGCTGGTCGAGAAGTTCGGCGGCAAGGCGATCGCCATCGACGCCACACCGGTGCTCTTCGAAGGGAACTGGGCTCCGCGAAACATGATCATGCTCGAGTTTCCCGACCTGGCGGCGGTGCGGAATCTGCTGGCTTCGCCCGAGTACGCGCCGCTTGCGGCCTTGCGCCAGGCGAGCGCGCACACTGACCTGGTCGCCTTCGGCACCGACTGACTTCTGGAGCGACGACATGTCCAATCGCTCCGATCGCCATGCCATCGGCGTGGCAACTCTGAACGCCAGCACCGGCAGCCGCCGCCACGCCGTGGTCGAATGCCCGAAGGGCATCGCGCCGGGCTTCGCCGGCTGGGTCGTCGCGTTCGCGAACGGCGAGGTCATGGCCGGGCCAGGCCTGGACAAGCGGGCCCGGCAGATCGCAGCGATCACGGCGTTGGCCGCGCTCTGCATCGCGACGGCGCGGTTCAAGGCGCACATCGACGGTGTATCGAAGGTCGGCTGCACGCCACGCCAGATCGCCGAGGCGATCCGGCAGATGGCGGCGGATGCGGGCTTTGCCGCGGCGATCGATGGCCTGGCCGTGGCGAGGGCGGCGTTCGCCGCGCCCGCGCTATCAGCCTTGCAAGGCGCGGAGTAACCACGTGGCCCTGTTCGAATCGCTGATGGTCCTGCTGCTGCTCTCGGCGCTGTTCCTGCAGCTGGCGCGTTGGGTACGCGTTCCCTATCCGACGATGCTGGCCCTGGCCGGGGCACTGGTGGCGGTGCTGCCATGGGCGCCGCAGATAGGCATCGACCCGCACCTGGCGCTGGTGCTGTTCGTGGCGCCGGCGATCCTGAGCGCCGCCTACGACACATCGCTCCACGAGCTTCGCCGCCATTGGGCCGCGCTCGTGGCGCTGGCCCTGTTCGCCGTACTGCTGACCACCGCCGCGGTGGCCTGGGTTGGATGGGCCATGGCCGGGTTGCCGTTGGCCGCGGCGATCGCGCTGGGGGCCATCGTCGCGCCGCCCGACGCGGCGGCGGCACAGGCGGTGCTGGCCAGCCAGGGCCTGCCCAGGCGCACGATGACGGTGCTCCAGGGCGAGAGCCTGTTCAACGATGCGGTGGCGCTGTTGGTGTTCGCCGCGGCGGTGGGCTCGCTGCGGTCCGAGACGTCCGCCGCGGCGCTGTGGCGGCTGGGCCTGGCCGCCCCTGCAGGCATGCTGCTGGGTTGCCTGGCCGGCATGCTGTTCGTGCGGCTGTGGCGCCTGTGGGCCGGTACGCTCAGTTCGACGATCCTGGAGTTCGCTTCCACGTTCGCCGTCTGGCTGCTCGCCGAACGATTGCACGCTTCGCCGGTGCTTGCGGTGGTGGCCTACGCGATGTGGGTCGCGCGTTCGGCGCAACGCCATCAGTCCGCGCGCGATCGCATCCACTCGTTCGCCGTCTGGGACGCGGCGGTCTTCATCCTCAATGTCATTGCATTTCTGCTCACGGGCCTACAGGCCCGCGCGATACTCCTGCGGCTGGACCGCGCCGGAATCTTCGAGGCGCTCGCTTTCGCGGCGACGGTGTTCGTCGTGGTCGTCGTGGTTCGCATCGCCTGGGTCATGAGCTATCGGCAGCTTCTGGGGCGCTGGGTGCCGCCGCTGCGGCGGTCGCCGGCCGGAACGGCGCGCACGCGCCTGCTGGTCGGATGGTGCGGCATGCGCGGCATCCTGACCTTGGCCACCGCGATGTCGCTGCCGCCGTTGTTCCCGGGCCGCGATCTGATCGTGCTGAGCGCGTTCACGGTGGTGCTGGGGACGTTGATCGTGCAGGGCGCGACGATCGCGCCGCTGATGCGCTGGCTCGGCATCCCGAAGGACACCACGCTCGAACGCGACCTGTCGCTCGGCCGCGCCGCCCTGGCGCAGGCCCGCACGCGTGCCGTCTCGCACAGTGCTGCCCAGGCCGCATCGGCCGAGGAGGTGGAGCGCGCGGTGGTGGCCGCGCAACGCACGGCACTGCAGCGCTTGCTGTGCGACAACCGGCTCCCGCAGGACGCGTTCCGGATCCTGCAGGAGGAGCTGGACTGGCGCGAGTTGAGCCTGACCCCGCACGCAGAGCGGGACATAAGCGAAGCCTAGGCGTCGGGTGCCGGGCGGCCTGCTTCAGGGATGGATGCCGCACCGCAAGTTGGCCGGCGTTCGGCTGATGGCGCTCTGCCAGCTGCCCGCGGCAGCTAGGCGATCGCCAGTGAGCTTGATAAGCTTTTTTGGGGCGCTCCAACAGGATGCACGCGCGATGCGTCGCGTCGGCTTGGATGCACGCCTTCATCGTGGCAGAGCTCGCGATTTTTGCGCTGCCGCTCGCAGCGGCGCAGCGCTCCAGTCGGCAGGCCTCCGCTCCGGCAGCGTGGAGCGGCAACTGAGCGTCCTGTTGGAGCGAGGGAGGGTTCTCCGCGCGCGGATGGAGCAGGGCACTGGTCCGTACGCCAAAGGAGAGTGGCGCCTGAAGCCGGCCGCTCGAGGCGGGAGTCGCGACGGGCACCCGTATCGAAACAACATTTAAGCCAACGTTTGGGGTAGGTGCCGATGAGGGTGGTGTGGTGGAACAGGATGCCCTTGGGCTTCCGGTTCGGTGTGGCCTTGCTGATGCTTGGGCTGGTGGTCTGCGCCCCCGCGCGCGTCGCCGCGCAGCAGGCGTCGTTCGTCGTGGACCGCTACCGGGTAGACACGTGGAGGTCGCAGGGCGAGATCAAGCTGGCGTTTACCTCCAACCTGGTCCAGACCCGCGACGGCTATCTCTGGCTTTCGTCGCAATCCGGCCTGCTGCGCTTCGACGGCTACCGTTTCAAGGCGTTCACTGCCGACAACGCGCCGGCGTTGCGCGGGCGCATCCGGCTCATCACCATCCCCTTGGCCGAAGATCGCGACGGAGGGCTGTGGATCGGCAGCGGCAGCGGGATGTTCAGGCTGGCGGGCGGGACGATTCGCGCCGTGGCGAGCAACGAGACCTTCAAGCCGGACATCGTCAATGTGGCGGCGGTGGACCGCCACGACCGCCTCTGGGCGGTGACCCGAAGCGGCCGCATCTTTGCCATCGATCGCGATGGGCGCCAGCAGGAAATCGACGACACGGTCGTCAGCTACGCCGGCAGCAGCATGTCGGTCGACAATGCGGGGGACATCTGGATCGCCGCAGGGGAAGGCGCCGTCTATCGGGTCCATGAGGGAGCGCTGAGCAAGGTCGATTTTCCCGATGGCGCCAGACTAGGCAATACCAACCGGGTGTACGCGGCGCGCGACGGGTCGGTCTGGTTCGGCACCGAAACGGCGGTGTTCCGCCTGAGCCAGGGCCGGCTTCGCCGTTTCGCCTTGCCCGCCACCCAAGGCAGGGGCTCGGTTTCGGTGATCACGCAAGCGGCGGACGGGACGCTGTGGATAGGCACGCACGGGGCCGGGCTGCACTGGTTCGACGGCGAACGATTCCGCTCGTTCTCGCGCAAGGACGGGCTGTCGGACGACCGCGTCATCGACATCCTGCCCGATCGGCAAGGTAACGTCTGGGTGGCCACGCGCGACGGGTTGAACCGGTTCCAGCCGCTGCCCTTCGCCGCGTACACCGCCCATTCGGGACTGCCGGTCGAGATGCCGGGCGGCATGGTCCGCGATAGCGCCGGCGGCGTCTGGCTCGCCCCGCCCACCGGAGGGGTCTTCTTCGGAAAGCTCGATAAGCAAGGCGCGCGGTTCGATCGGGTCGATCGAATGGGGGACGATTTCGTGACCGCGCTCGCGCCCGCACGGCGGGGTGGCATCTGGGTGGGCCGACCCGATGGCACCGTCATGCGCCTGGCCGACGGGAAAAGGACGGTCGATCCCGTGTTCACGGGCTTGCCGCCGGTGACCGACATCGTGGAGGACGCGAATGACCGGTTATGGGTCGCCACCTGGCGAGGCATGTACCGGGCCATCGATGGCCGGCTGGGCCGCGTGCAACCGCGTGAGAGCGGGGGCGACGACTACCTGCTGCGGTTGTTTCAGGACACGCGCGGTGCGATATGGGGTGCGGGCCTGACCGGGATACGCCGCATCGACGAGGCGGGCAAGGCCAGCTTTCGTGCCCTGGCCGGAGCAGGTCGCGGTGCGCGCGAACGTGGTCTTCGAGGCGCCGGGCGGGGCGATATGGGTCGGTTCGGAAGAGGGCCTGGTGCGCGTGGCCGGCGGCCGTGTTGCTGTGGTGACTGCACGGCAAGGACTGCCTGCCAGTTGGGTCGGTGCGGTCGAATCCGATGCGTCGGGCCACCTGTGGCTCGGTCAGCTGGGCGGGATCACCCGCATCGACGCCAGCGAGCTGGAGGCGGTGGCCGACGGACGACTGACCGAGCTCACGGACGTGGTCAGCTACAGGGCGTTGGACGGCCTGCCGGGGGGCGACCCGGCTGCCTGGCCGCATCCCTGGTCGCACGACGATGGCAGCGGGAAGCTCTGGTTCGCCATGGGCCATGGCATCGTCGCGATCGATCCGGCGGACGCGAACGCGCCTGGATTCGCGCCGAAGGTGCTGATCGACGAGGCGTCGGTCGACGGCGTTCCGCAGCCAGACCCGCGACGGGTGACCGTGGACGCAGGAGCGCGACGGATCGACCTGAGCTACGCGGGCGTGGACCTTTCGCACGGTCCCGATGTGCGGTTCCGCTACCGGCTCGAAGGTTTCGATCCAGACTGGATCGATGCGGGGACGCAGCGACTGGCGTCCTACACGCGACTGGCGCCAGGATCGTACCGGTTCCGGGTCTCGGCGCGCGACGTGCAGGGCAGCTGGACGCCCGCCGAAGCAGGGATCGACGTGGTGGTGCTCGCACCGTTCTATCTGCAGGTCTGGTTCCTGGCGGCATTGACGTTGGCTATCGTATCGGTCCTGTGGCTCTACCACCGGACGATCCTGCGCACACGCAGTGTGGCCATCCACGACGAACGTACCCGGCTCGCGAGGGATATCCATGATTCCCTGCTCCAGGGATTCGGCGGCATCGCGCTGCAGCTGCATGCCATTGCCCAGGGCGTCGGATCGCACACGGCGGAACGGCCGCGTCTGGACCGGATCCTGGCGCTCATCGATCGCACCTTGACCCGCGCACGGAAGGTGGTCTGGGACATCCGGCAGACTCACGAGCTGGGCGACCTCGCCGCCGCCATCCATACGTCCGCCCATCAGATCTTCGCCGAAACCGATACCGCCGTGACGCTGGAGGTCGACGGACGCATCCGCCACTTGCCCCAGGATGCAACGAGCGAATGCGTGCGCATCGTCGAGGAGGCGCTCACCAACGTGCGCAAGCATGCTCGCGCAACCCAGGTCGGCATCAAGCTTGCCTACACGTGGAACAGGCTGTTGATCTCCATTCGCGACGATGGCTGTGGATTCGACGCCGACAGCATCGCCAATCGGCGAGGTCACTGGGGGCTGCGCGGAATCCAGGAGCGCGCGCGGCGGGTGAGGGCACGGCTGACGATATCCGCACAACCGGGCGCCGGGACCCGGATCGCGCTCACGGTGCCGCTGCGACGTTGGCTGGTCTGGTCGGGGCGCGGGCCAAGCCCCGACACGCCGCTAACGCCGCGATAATCGTGGCCGTTCGTCGCCGCTTGGTGTAAGCGCTTCCAGCCAATACTAGCCAATCGGTGAATTGCCCATCTCCATCCACAAGGCCACCCTGTGCCAATGTCCGTCGGCAACAACCATCTCGAGCCAGCCCCTGCAGCGGATCGACGGATTCGGGTCATGGCGGTAGACGATCATCCGATCTACCGCGACGGGCTGGCCGCTGTCCTGTCGCTGCATGAGGATCTGGAGCTGGTGGCGGAGGCCGGAGACGGGGCCGAAGCGATCCGCCAGTTCCGGGAGCATCGGCCCGATGTCACGCTGATGGATCTGAGCATGCCGGTCATGGGGGGCGTGGACGCCATTTCCGGAATCGTCGCGGAGTTCTCCACGGCGCGCATCATCGCCTTGACGACCTACCAAGGGGACACGGATATCCACCGTGCGCTGGAGGCGGGCGCACGCGGCTATCTGCTGAAGGACGTGCTTCGCAACGAGGTAGCCCACGCGGTGCGCGCCGTATGGCTGCAGGGATGGATATTGCCCGATGCCATCGCGCGCCGGTTGGCGCAATACGTTCCGCGGGTCGAGCTGACCAGCCGCGAAGTGGAGGTGCTCAAGCTCATCGCCAAGGGACTGCGCAACAAGGAGATCGCCGAGCGCATCTGCAGGACCGAGGCCACGGTGAAGGTCCACGTGTTGCATATCCTGAGCAAGCTTCGGGCGCAGGACCGGACGGAAGCGGTCGTCATCGCGCTCAATCGGGGCATCATCCACTTGTGACCGGTCGTGGCGCGCTCCGTGCCGCCGCCTGCCGATCGGGCGTTCGACCGATCGGACAGCCGCATCGCCGCTTCCGCGCGCGCCGCGCCTCGCGCTACGCGATGCGTCCTGCGCTGGATATCCACCAAAAGGCGTAGATATATTCTCAGCCGATGGCGGATTTTCGCCCTCTGCGCTTCGCCTTAACGTGATCCCACTTCCGAGGAGAACGTCATGGCAAGCGAAATGCGCAACAACAAGGTCGGGCTGGATGCCTTGCTCACTCCCGACAACTGCGTTCTGATGCTGATCGACCATCAGCCGTTCCAGGTGAGCGGCGTCAAGAACATCGACGGCGCCCTGCTCATCAACAACGTGGTGGCGCTCGCCAAGTCGGCGAAGGTGTTCGGCGTGCCCACGCTGCTGACCAGCGTGGTGCAGGACCGCGGCGGTTATATCGTCAAGCCGCTGCTGGACGTGTTCCCCGAGCAGACGCCCATCGACCGGACCACGGTCAACACCTGGGAAGACCCGGCGTGCGTCGAGTGGGTCAAGAGGACCGGGCGCAAGAAGGTCGTCATCGCGGCGTTGTGGACGGAGATCTGCCTGGCGTTCCCGGTGATCCATGCGCTGGGCGAAGGCTACGAGGTCTACTTCGTCACCGATGCCTCCGGCGGCACCAGTGTCGAGGCCCATGAGATGGGCATCGCCAGGATGATCCAGGCGGGGGCGGTTCCGCTGACCTGGAACGTGTTCGCATCCGAGTTGCAGCGCGACTGGGCGCGGGAGGAGTCGGCCAAGAAGCTGGTCGAGGTGCTGCTCGAGCACGGCGGCGCGACCGCCACCAACCTGGCCTGGGAGTTCCAGCTCCTGGCCGGCAAGCCTGGCCAGGGCGTCTGAGCGACCGCGCACGCGCGCGTCGAACCGAAACCCATCAAGCAACGATCTGGAGCAAATCCATGGCCAAGGTATTGGTGCTTTATTACTCGTCGTACGGCCATATCGAAACGATGGCCGAAGCGATAGCGCAAGGCGCACGCAGCGCTGGCGCGACCGTCGACATCCGGCGGGTTCCGGAGACGGTGCCCGAAGGGCTGGCGGCAAAGAGCGGCTTCAAGCTGGACCAGCGCGCTCCCGTCGCCAAGGTGGAGGAGCTCGAGCACTATGACGCCATCGTGGTCGGCACCGGCACCCGCTATGGACGCATGTCCGCGCAGATGGCGTCCTTCCTGGACCAGACCGGCGGCCTGTGGATGCGCGGAGCGCTGAACGGGAAGGTCGGTGCGGCGTTCGCCAGCTCGGCGACGCAGCATGGCGGACAGGAAGCGACGTTGTTCTCGATCATCACCAACCTGCTGCATTACGGGATGACGATCGTCGGTCTTCCCTACAGCCACCAGGGCCAGATGAGCGTGGAGGAGATCGTCGGCGGCGCGCCTTACGGCGCCACCACCGTGGCCGGCGGCGACGGTGCGCGCCAGCCGACGGAGATCGACCTGGCCGGCGCCCGGCACCAGGGCGAACTCGTCGCCAGGACCGCGGCCAGGCTGTTCGACTGAACTGGGTCCGGACGCGAGCGGACGCCTCACCCTCCGTGGAGTCCGCCAGCGCTCTCGTTTCCCCCACTACCGGAGTTTTCCAGTGAACCAGGCATCCGAGGCGGCCAAGGCCGTCGTGCGCAGGAATACCGAGCAGGTGCAAGGGCAGGGCGATTTCGCGCTGTTCGAGGAGCTGTTCGCCGACGATTTCGTCGACCACACCCCGCAGCCGGGCACCACGGCCGACAAGGACGGCGTGCGGGTGCTCTACCGGCGGCTGCGCGAGGCGTTTCCCGATTTCCATCCGGTCATCCATTGGCAGACCGTCCAGGACGATGTGGTGACTACGTTCAAGACCTATCACGGCACCCATCGCGGGCCGCTGTTCGGTATCGCGCCGACGGGACGGACGATCCAGTTCGAGACCGTCGATGCGATGCGGGTGCGCGACGGCAAGATCGCCGAGCACTGGGGCGTGGCCAACCTGTTCTCGCTGATGCAACAGCTCGGCGCGCTGCCGTCCTGATGCGGCGAGCCCCGATGCGTCCGTCCACCCGTCTGGATCCTGCGATCGGCAGGCCTGGAGCATAACCATGAACCACCGTTCTTTTCCTCCGAAGCACCCAGTCGCTTCTCTTCTTGCCGGCGACGGGCGCGCCAAGCGCCGCGGGGGCGTCTGACATGGCCGACCTCGATGCGAACAAGGCCGTCGTGCTGCGCTATTTCGACGCGTTCAACCGTGGCGACCTGGCGCATCTCGGCGACATCGTGACCGCGGACTACGGCGACCGCCTGGAAGGGCAGACCGCAGGGATCGGCGTCATCCGCAGCTACCTGCAAGGGCTCAAGGCCAGCTTTCCCGACTTTACCTGGACCATCGAACAGATCATCGCCGAAGGCGATCGCGTGGCGGTGATGAACCGCGTCTCCGGTACCCACCTCGGCGACTTCGGCGGGCTCGCCGCTACCGGCAACCGGGTGGATTTCCGCGCCTTCCAGATCTACCGGATCCAGGACGGCAAGCTGGCCGAGCACTGGGAGGTCGCCGATTTCGCCGCCTTCCAGGCGCAGCTCGGCGTGGCGCCCGAAGCGTCGGCGTTCCACAATTTCCAGAAGACGCTGAAAAGCGACTCGGACACCAAGGAGCCCACGCCATGACCGACCTTCTGGCTGGCAAGGTGGTGGTGGTCACGGGCGTGGCCAGCGGGATCGGCCGGGCCATCGCGATCGCAGCCGCCCGGCACGGCGCCAGGGCCGTGGTCGTTTCCGATGTCACCGAGGCGCCCCGCGAGGGCGGCGAGTCGACGACCAGCGAACTCATGGCGCTGGGCGTGCGGACGCGTTTCGTGCGTGCGGACGTGAGCAGGCGCGAGGAGGTCGAGCGTCTGGTGGAGGCGGCCGACGAGTTCGGTGGCGTCGACGTCATGGTGTGCAACGCGGGCATCACCCTGCGCTCGGACGGTGTCGATGTCGCGGAGGACGATTACCGGCGCCTGATGTCGGTGAACCTGGACGGCGTGCTGTTCTGTGCGCAGGCGGCGGCCAGGCGGATGCAGGCGCGTTCCACGCCCGGCAGCATCGTCATGATGGCCAGCATGGGCGGGATCAGGGGCGCTGGGATGACGATCGCCTATTCGACCAGCAAGGGCGGCGTCGTACTGATGGCCAAGGCGATGGCCGATGCGCTCGGACCGGTGGGCATTCGGGTGAACGCGGTCTGCCCCGGAACCATCGACACCGCGCTGCTGCGGACTACGCCCGGCGTGGCAGAGGCCTCGGAGGGTTTCCGCCAGCGCACGCCGCTGCGGCGCCTCGGCAAGCCGTCGGAGATCGGCGATGCCGTGGTCTGGCTGGGTTCGGACATGTCCAGCTATGTCACCGGAATCGCCTTGTACGTCGATGGCGGATTGTTGTCGGTGCTGTGACCGCCCGGGTCGCCGCCTCCCAGATGCATAGCCTTTCATCTACGCCACCAACCCCGACTATCGATATGCCCACTTCAACCGTATTCGACACCACCTCCGGCGCGCGCCTGGCGTCGGCACTGGCGCTGGCCGGCAGGCTCGCGATGGCCGCGATCTTCCTGATCTCGGGCATCGGAAAGCTGGCCGCGCCAGCGGCCACCATCGGCTACATCGCCTCCGCCGGCCTGCCATTGCCGCAGGCGGCCTTCGGCATCGCGGTGCTCGTCGAAATCGTCGGCAGCGTTGCCTTGGTGATCGGCTACCGTACCCGGTGGGTGGCGGCGGCGCTGGCGCTGTTCTGCGTGGCCACCGCATGGGGCTTCCACGCCCAGTTCTCCGACCAGAACCAGTTCATCCATTTCTTCAAGAACCTGGCCATGGCGGGCGGCTTCCTGCAGATCGCCGGCTTCGGCGCCGGGCGCTACAGCCTGGATGCACGGCGGCGTAGTGCGTCCATGGGCGTGCCTGTAGCCGACAGGGGATGAGCGGCGCGCCGGCACGGAACGTTCGCGTCCGATGCGTTCGCTGGGCCGGCGGACCGGCTCGCCACAGTCGGGATGGATTCCAGATTCGCCAACATCGTTTCCCCATCAAGAGTTTCCTATGACGACAACGATTCGCTTCCATCGATATGGCGGTCCCGAGGTGCTGGTGCCGGAGGACGAACAGGTCGGCGCGCCGGGGCCCGGGCAGGTCCGGTTGCGCCATGAGGCGATTGGCGTCAACTTCATCGACACCGCCTTTCGCCAGGGCATCTTCCCCATGCCCTTGCCGGGGGTCACCGGCGTCGAGGGCGCCGGCGTGATCGAGGCTGTGGGGGCAGGGGTCGAGGGCATCGCCATCGGCGACCGGATGGCCTACTTCCTTTCCCCAGGGGGCTACGCCCAGGTGCGCTTGGTGAATGCGGCTGATCTGGTCCATACCCCGAACGATCTGTCATCGGCGCAGATGGCCACGATACTGACCAAGGGCCTGACCGCCTGGGCCGCGATGAACGGCTTCTACCGGCTCGAGGCTGGCGACACCGTGCTGGTGCAGGGCGCCTCCAGCAACGTCGGCATGCTGCTTTCGCGCTGGGCCAAGGCCAGGGGCGCAGCGGTCATCGGCACCGCGAGTTCGCAAGCCAAGTGGGCGGCGCTCGGCGATGCGGTCGACTGCGCATTGCTGTCGGGCAGCGACGATCTAGCCGGGCAGATCCGCGCCTTCGCGCCGAACGGCGTGGATGTCGTGTACGAATTCGTCGGCAAGGCCACCTTTGCCGCGTCGGTGGCTGCGGTGCGCGATGGCGGCACGATCGTCGCCATCGGCGCCGCATCCGGGGCGCCGGTGGTAGACCGGGCAGGATTGGCGGCGCGTGGCGTGCATATGGTCGGCGGTCCTATGGCGCAGCATCTTCAGGGCAGGGTGGTGCAAGCCGCCAGCGAGGTGTTCGATGCGTACCGACAGGGTGTCTTCGGCAAGCTCGATGCCGCCCGCTATCCGCTCGCCAGCGCGGCCCTCGCGCATGCCGACATCGCGGCGCGGCGTGCATCGGGGCCGATGCTGCTGATCCCGTGAGTGCCGCCTCGAATCGTCAGGAGATCGATATGTCCCACGTCACCAACATCGCCTTCATTCGCGCCAAGCCAGGCCGCTGCGAGGATCTTGTGGCGCGCCTGCTCGCTCTGGTGGCGCCCTCGCGGCAGGAGGCCGGCTGCATCAACTACGACGTCCACCATTCGCTGGACGACCGCGAGCTGTGCTGCGTCTACGAGAACTGGCGCTCGGCGGAGGATCTTGCAGCGCATTTCCAGCAGCCGCACATGCAGGCATTCGCCGCCGACCTGCCGGCACTGGTCGAAGGCGATCTGGACCTGCGCGGCTTCTCCATGGTGTCCCGACCGGAGCCTTGGCGTCTGTAGGGCGTGCGGCGGCTATCGACCTTGAGTCGTTGGCCTGGACATCGGTCCGCACGCATACGCGATCCGCATGTCCGATAGGAATCGGCAATCCCAGTAAACGAAACGGTATTAGCGCGGCGAGTACACGGGCCTAGGATTTCACCACGGCCCCGGCATCCGATCCGGTGCAGGACCGCCGACCGGAACCCTCGACTCAGGAGCATGCAAATGATCAACCAAGCGAACGAGAAGCTGATCCGCGGCCTGTACGACGCCGTCAACAGCAAGGATCTGAAGACCATTGCGGATTTCGGTGCGCCCGAAAGCGAATGGCTGGACGTGCCGTTCGACTTCACCACCTATGGGATCAACGCCATCATCGATCCGTGGAAAAGCTGGTTCGATATTTTCCCGGATGCGAACTGCGAGGTGCGCAGCATCGTGGCGATCGACGACTACGTGGTTGCGCAAGGTGTCGGCCGTGGCACGCACCTGGGAGTGTTCAATTCGCCGGCGGGCGAGCTGAAGCCTACCGGTCGGGCGATGCAGGTCAATTTCTGCGATGTCTACCGGCTCAAGGATGGCAAGATCATTCGGGCGGACTCGTACTTCGACTTCTACGGTCTGTTCAAGCAGCTTTCGCCGGGTGCTCCCGCATGAGCGATGCGCTTGGTGCGGGTGAGAGGCACGAGATGCTGGCGACCAGACTGCGAGCCAGGTCTTAACATAATATACATTATGCGAAATGTTGTGGTACGAGTCCGGCCTGCAGACCTGCCCGCCATTGAGCCAAAACGCGCCTGTCCCGAACTGGATGATTGCCGCGCAGGAAATGCCCCCGTTCCCGCAGGCATACACCCCATTTGCCGCGGACATACGCCGCACATTTCTCGGAGCCTGGACAAGTCGCCACGGCTTTGATGGAACGACGGAAAAAACGCCCCGGAGTTGACCAGAACAACCGCCAGTACTGAAATCTGGACCTTAAGTTCCAGCAGCGCTGTTCCATAGGACGACAAGTTCCTGCAGCTCTGGACCTGGTTCATCAGCGAGCTTCTATCGCTTCGCGGCGGCTTCGATCGCAGCGTGTGCGCGCCATCACTTGGTCGTGCGAAATCGTCGGCCGCGTGTCGGCCACGGCGCGCTCGATCTTCGCCCGGAACCACCAGTCGTAGTCCTCGGCGGCTTCGGTCGACTCAAATTCGGAAACACGGGGATCGAGCTTGGCCATGTTTACTCCAAAATGGAAGGAAGGAAAAGCTGCTCCGGATTGGCCAAGATGGCATGCCGATGTCGGTCTGGTGTTCCCAGACCTTAGTAGAAGTCACTGCGGCTTTGTTGGTAGCTCTCGAAGGCTTGCTCGATCTCAGTATCAGTGGGATCTCGGTAGATCGAGCCACTGGACTGTTGCAATCGATGAGTGACACGGTACCAGCCCCGAAAATCGTCGAAGGAAAAGACGAAGCCCGACTTGGCAACAACCTCCTCTGGAGGAAGCACAGGTTCATCCTTTAGCCTTTTCACCACGCCCGCCGCAGCATCTGCTGTCGCGATTGCTGTGCCCTCGCCTTTATCAAGATGGAGGGAAAACGTTGCAGCCCATACATGAGGCACAGCCTGAGACAACAGCCATGATCGGTACTGCGGATCTAGTTCGTCTGCGAGGTCATTCATGCCGCTTCTCTCTCCCCACGGTTCTGCTTACGATGGTTAGCTAGGGTGTGCGCTTACTCGTGCCATAGCATCAACGCCCCATGCGGGGCATGGCACGCGACCGGTAGAGATATGCCATGCCACTCTCAGTGCCTCTGCATCGACCAAGGCATGGTGTCGTCTGGACCGAACTGCAGGATGAGCCTCAAAGTAGGCTTCCACCAATGTCGCCGTCGGCCTGTCGTGAATGATCTGCACATCCACTGGCCGAGGTGTCGGGCCGCACGCATAGACTTGGGTATCGGGTAGATCGAAGCCCGCGAGCACGTAGTGGAGAAGCTGGAGATCGTTGGCGTAGTCCGCAAAGATCATTGGAGCACTTGCGGAGTTGAGAAAACCGCGTACGCGCTTGGTCATTGCTTGATCCGTCAGGACCGACTTGTCCCGATCCAGCAGTGGATACACGACGCTTCGAACGAAGTCAGTCGGACGCGCCGGCAAGACCTCTCGCTCGGCGTAGAGGTAGTCAATGCCGTTCTCCGCCACCAGGGCGATGCTGACGAGCTCAGAGCCTAGAGTGTCGGCCCACTCGGTATCTAGAAAAAAGCGCATCAATTAAATGCCCGGGTAGAAGCAAGGCACGGTTCAACGCGTCATCCGCGACGACGCGAACAGGTGGTGCCCCTGGCCGGGCTCGAACCGGCACTTGCCGCTTATCTGGCGCTGACGGGATATAAATCCGCTGCTCTACCAATTGAGCTACAGGGGCGTGATCGTTGCGATCACGCCGGTATTCGAAAGCCGGGCTCGTAGCGGTGGTAGGCACTCATGGCTTGAGCATACCATGCGCTTGTTGTCTAACGTGCGGCGCGGCGCGGCTTGCGTGCCGCCGGTGCGGCCGACTTCTGGCGTGACGTTTGCCTCGCTGAGACGGTACGTTGTAACTCTGCTGCCAGGGTGTCGGCTCGAGTTCGCTCGACGGCAGCTTCTCGTAGCGCCTCAGCCAACGCCTGACGGGTACTGTCTTCTTGCTGGCGAGCGTGCTGTTCAAACGTTTGACGCTCCCGTTGTGCGCTCGTAAGTTGCTTTAGAAGTGCCTGAGCTTCCTGCCGTGCCCGATCGATCTCTACATGTGCCCTATCTTCAATTGCGCGCACATGGTCGGCCTGACGATTGCGCTCGATGGTGATCACCGCCTCACGCTCGCTGTAGCGGCCCTGCAGCGCACCAAGCTCTTGTTCCATCTGGGTGCAGCGATCACGCAAGTCTTCGCGTTGCGTGGTCAGGTCGGCAATTTGAGTAAGCTGTTGATCGCACAAGCGCTGGAGATCGGCCAGCCGCTGTTCGGCGACAACCAGCGACTGCCGAGCTTGGTTGGCAGCAACGGAATGCTGATGAATCTGCGCTTGCCAAGCGGCCTCCCGATTGCCCAAGTCATCTTGTAGTGCGACGAGGTCGGCACGCTGTTGAGCCAGGTTGGCGTCAGCGTGGCGCTGTGCGGCTGCCAGCGCATGCTCCCACCACTGTGAGGCCAAGGTCGCCAGCTCCGCAGGGGCATTGGGTAGCTCAAGTCTGACCTGCTGCGCGGTCAGCCGCTCACCCAATCTTCCCCACCAGGTTTCCAGCCAGCGAACCACGGTGTTTGGCGAGCCAGTGCCAAGATGAGCACGGATTCGTTCCACGGTCGGACGTTCGCCAAGCGCGACAAGCGTGTCGGCGGCGGCGTGGACGTCTGATTCTGTGATGCCTCTGGCCATTGAAGTGCCTCCCGGATTGGCGCCCTGCCCCGCAGTTGACGTACTCGCGATAAGTTCAGATTGTCGGCCTCGGTGATCTTGGCGAGCGCCGTTCCAGCTGCCCAGGTGAGTTGCTTTTCGCTGTATGTGCCGATCAGGCCGACGCCGACCTTGGCACGATCGGCGGCCTTGAAGTCGACCCCATCGGGGTTTCGATCGGTGACGATTTTCCACTTGGGCTCCAGATCCTTTGCGACGAGGAGGCGAGCGCTGAGGACATACTCATCATCGTCCTCCGGCTCGTCGTTCAGCTTGAACTTGTCTTTGTTCCAGCCTCGAAGATGCGCGCCGTACTTTTGCTCCGCACAGAACTCGGGCAACAAATCCCCGAGAACGATCTCGATGTGGATCGCGTTATCCGTGTCGCATTGGTGGAAGTCGGAGTCGTTGAAGGCATGGTTCCATTGCGGGCTGAACACGCAACGGATCGCTTCAAGGACAGTGGTCTTCGTCGAATCGCCCTTTCCGATCAGGCAGAACGTCTTCTCGTCAGGGAGATCCCATTCGAGTTTGCAAATCCCCCTGAAGTTCAAAATCTTCAGCTGTCTGATCTTCATTGCACTCCCTTATTCTCGCCGTTCCGATAGCCGTCAATCCTGCAAGTCCAACGCACGCAGCCACGCATCCACTTGGCTGAAGGCGTCCTGCTGCCAATGATCCTCCGTACAGTCCCCCCTTACTTCGGCGCCCTCCTCCGCTTGGATAGGAAGGCATCTTCATAATCGACCTGGCTGGATCTTAGGCGGCACACGACTGGCCAACAAGCCGTCGCAAACCGGACCTGGATTCGCCGCCGCGCCACCTAGCGGGACGTCGGCCTGGGGTCGAAAGCTGCCCCACCCTATCCATGATAAGTCTGCCAAGTCGCCAGCTCCGATCGCGCCTAGTTCAAGTCAAAAGACCTCGCCACTAGCAAGGCGGCTTGATCCTTTGTGCTCCAGCCCAGCATCATGCAGGCAGACAGGGGAGGCATGGACTTCGACAAATTGTTTGAACAGTCCAGTGACTTGGCCTTGGCCGGTTTACGCATATTAGGTGGGCATCACAAATTTGAGTATCTAGAAGTCAGTCGGGAAGCCGCTAAAGGTTATGCCCACTTCTACGTCTACTGCGCATGCACTACCTCCTCCTGCTGTGCATCGTTGTGCCCCTTGCGTGGGGATCGGCATCGATCATACCCATCTTCGTCCGGGCATATGACTTCTTTCCTGGGCTTACAGCAGCGCTGCTACTGGTCTTCCTGTGTACATCCTTCTGGGGCACAGCGACCGCCTATCTCATCGACTTGCTGAACTCGCACCATCGTCGTAACAACGAGTTCCTTCGCAACTTCTACAAACTGCTCTATGAAGACCTCGGCGTCATGCTGGTGCTCGCTGCCCTGCTGTGGGGCATCTTCTGGGCTGCCAAGCCGGCCTATAGCCTATCCAACATCGACATCGCCTGCTTAGGGTTGCCCCTGTACATCTATGCAATCTCATCCATTGCGAAGGCGAAAGACCCAAGCGGCATCCTGAAGGTCACACTTGGCTACAGGGCTATTCTGATCGCGCTTCCGTCGGTCCTTCTACTAGCCTCCTGCATCGCGCTCGTGCAGATCTATTCTGGGCGGGTTCCAGCGCTCGGCTCACTCTGGATTCAGTTGAGCATCCTGGCAGGTGGCTTCTCTACGTACGTCAGTTCCAAGCAGTTTGCGTACTATGCGCATCACCGACGCATCACGGCCTCTCCGACGCTCGGCCGCATGTTTCGCAAGCTTCGCGGTGGAAAGCCCGGCATATACGACCTTGCGATACAAGCCTCAGAGCGGTTTGAAGAAGGCCTGAAGATCAAAACAGCTCAGCGCGCCGCGGAGGCCAGACGTACGGCAGGCAAGAAGACGAAGAAGCGTTAGCAGCGTGCAATACACAAGGCAGCGGTTTGCATTCGACACTAGAGTTGCGACGCAATCGCCAGAGCAGGCATGAGTTGATCAGCGACGGCATCGGGTCGGAAGTCGCTCTCCCTACACCCGATAGACCTCCCTTATCTCCCGCGTCCGCAATGCCTGCTCTCCGCGAGGCTTGCAGCATATTTATTAGGCATCTTCAGAGCATCAAGTCCGACAAGGAGCGTCATTCGCCTAGGCGACGGCACGCACGCGACACGTCACTGAATCGGGGCGCCGATCGCTTGTTTCACGCGGCCACTGCACGCATACCCCAACTTGGCTAGTAAAGGCGGTTAATAGCCGGGACTCCCTTTCCAGTTACGCACCCGTACTTTGAAGCCTGGACCCACCCCTCTCTCTTCGGACGCTTCGAACAGACCGCGCTGGGGTCCCTCGGGCTCGGAAGGGTTCATCTGGATCTGATCAAGATACATCTTGTAACGCAGGCGCAGGCGCCCCCACTCGTCGACCATGATGGAGCGACTCGAGATTGTGTGCATTCCGCGGGGATAAGGTTGAACCTGCTCACCAACCGTCTCGTCCGGGACCTGGATCCGCACTCGGTCGCGGGACCCGGGCTTTACTAAGAACGCCCATTGCTCCCGGATGGTGAACGGTCGCCCAGCCTTCGTGATCAGCACGCGCTCGGTGACGGTCAGGTCCTCAACTTCGATCAGCGCTTTATCAGCGCGCTGGGCGACGTACGACGCGTGCGATAAGTGAATCCAGTGCCTATTCTCTGGGTTCTCCAGCACTTCGCGTCGAAATGTTGCGGGATCGGCTACGGCTTCATCATCCAAACCCGAGAGATCGATTTCAATCGCATCGACACCGTTGGTGGCTAACAGACTACGCTTGGGCTCGTCCACAGCGTGTCGAACGCGAACCTCGAAGCAGAGCACATTGAACTCGATCTCCGAGGCCATTCCATGCACGAGGACGTCAGGCCGGGTGGCCCCGTCGAGCAGAGGTACCTCTAGCCCAGCGTTCACGATTACCAGCGGCTCCGGCTCAATAACAACATCGCCGCTAGCCCAACGCGGCAGCAGAACTGCATCTGCGGTGGCCAGCACGTCCTTAGCCATCCGGTGTACGGCCGTTTCATAACCACCTGGGCATGAGGATGCGCGCACATGCTGAAAATGCCGGACGCGGCGTCGTCCGGGAAAATCCCGGTTACGCGCAACAAGCGCTTGTCCGCACTCCGGACACGTGCACTTGCACTCCAAGCCAAATGCGACATCGGACACGAAGACAAGTCGCCCGTCCTTCATTCCGAAGGGGACGGTAAGCTTGCGAGGCGCGCGTGTGGACACTAGGAACCCTCAGGCGATGATCATGCGAATTGGAGGACCAAGCCAAACTACCAAACCATGATCTCATGTCGTGCGACGCCGGAGTCCTCTATTGGCAACAAGACGGTCTAAGCCTTGATGAGTGGCAAGTCATCTATGGGTAGGCCAATTGATGGACTGGCGTGGGCTGGTCCGGGCCACCAACTCACACCGCGCCGTCTGCGTTGAGTTGAGAGTGGCCCTTCCCTACCCCCCGATAACGCACCCTAATCCTCTCCTCTGTTCGCCCTCGAATACAGCCTCCGGCACGTCGGCGGTGGTAATGCGGATCTGGCGATTGGTCGCGAGACACTGATCGAGGGCGCCGCCGAACAGCAAAATCCAGGCCGGGTCCTTCAAATTGTCTACAAGCCTACCGTCAGCTTCGTCCGCAGTTTGTAGCCGACTTCAAGGCGCAGAGCCTGCGAACCCTTGGCTAGCTAGCCAGCTCATGTTTCACCAGCGCTCACAAGCGCAAACCTTTGAATCTTTGGGATCTAGAAGACGATCAATGGATCGCCAAGGTCAACGCGACTGCGACAGGAATAGCACGTCGGACGACTGTTGCGCTGACGTCGGACTGACACATCGATAGCGACCGGCGTTGACATTTCCCGGACCATCCGTTTGAGGACTTCCCCGATTTAAATTCCATGCTATGGTCCAGCGCACGGCAAAAAAAGCTGCCGCGGGGGCGTCCGGTTACGCCAAGGGCGTCGGGGTCGTAGTTGTTGTCAGGCAGGGAACGCCAGATGGCAAGCGCAATCGAATTACCCAAACTCTCCACTCCCAGCGGCGGAGGCGCTGTTCGGGGGATGGGCGAGAGTTACACCGCAGACGATTTCACCGGAGCGGCAACGTTCCGGATACCCATCCCTGCCTCCACGTGCCGCGAAGTCACGCCATCGCTCACACTGGGATATGCCAGCGGCGGCGGCAATGGGCCCTTCGGCTTGGGATTCGATCTCGCCCTGCCCCGAATCTCGCGTCGTACCGATGCGAGCATCCCACGCTACGACGACACCGACGAGTTCATGGCAGATGGCGAGGTGCTGGTACCGACGCTGGCGCAAGTCGGGAGCCAGTGGCAGCCAGTCATCCATCGTCGTTCCGAACACGGCATCGACTATCAGGTATTGCGCTTCCGCAAGCGCGTGGATGGCGATGGAACGCGTTTCGAACGATGGCGCCGGCTCAGCGACAACGATGAACATTGGCGTATCGCCAGTGCGGACGGCAGTGTGGCCGTGCTGGGACTTGATGCTTGCGCGCGCATCGCGGATCCGGCGGCACCTTCGCGCGTGCTGGCCTGGTTGATCGAGCGCTCGTTGACGGCCTTGGGAGACCGCGTTGAGTATCGCTACAAGGCTGAGGACGGCGTCAATATACCCTCACTGCCCAGCAACGCCGGGCGCGACCATACCGCGAATCGCTATATCGCTGAGATTCGCTATGGCGCCTACGCCGATGGCCTGGGTGGACTGGCCTACGCGATGCGTCTGCTGTTCGATTACGGCGAGTACGACATCCGGGTCGGCAATCTCGATCCGTACACGCCGGTACGCGCTTGGCCCGCACGACCGGACCCATTCTCCAGCTATCGCAGTGGATTCGAGGTACGCACCTACCGGCTATGCCGAGGCGTGCTGATGTTTCATGCATTGCCCGAACTTGGTGCGCAGCCTTGCCTGGTCGGGGCGACCGTGTTCGAGCACGCCGTGCAGGATGGAGTGTCGGTGCTGAGCCGCGCGGTGCAGCGCGGCTACCGCCGCTCTTCGGGGGGAGAGTACACGATGCTGGAAGTGCCGGGCGTGAGCCTGGACTACCAGCGATTCGAGCCGGCACAACAGGCGTTCCAGCCGGTAGCGCCGGCGCGCGGCGCGTTTCCGGCCCCGTTGTCGCAGGGCGAACTGATCGTCGCCGACTTGTTGGGCGAAGGATTGCCCGGTCTGCTTTTCAGCACACCGTCGGCCTGCCAGTTCTGGCGCAACCTGGGTGATGGCCGCTTCGCCGCGGCGCTGACGCCGCAGGCAATGCCGGTGCAGCGCGATGTCTCTGCCGGACGACAGTTGCTCACCAGCCTGCAGGGCAATGGCCAGCTGGATTGCGTGGTGGCGGAAGGCAGCCAAGCCGGCTACTACCGGTACGAGCGGGATTCGGGCTGGAGCGCGTTCCAGTCCTTCCCGCAATGGGCACCCGAAGCGGCTACGGCTGCAGCCCAATATGTGGACCTTGGCGGCACCGGCCTGGCCGATCTCCTGGTGATGCGGGGGAAATCGCTGCGCCGCTATCCCGGCAGGGGCGAGGAAGGTTATGGCGACCCGGTGGAGCTGGTTCTGCAGGAAGGCGTGCCTGATCCACGAACAGCGTCGCAGAGGGAGTTCATCGATTTCGCCGACCTCGTGGGCGACGGTGGCGCGCACATCGTACGCATTCGCGACGGCAGCGTGGAGTGCTGGCCCAGCCTTGGCTACGGCCGGTTCGGCGAGCGTGTGCTGTTCGACGGGGCACCCGGTTTCCCGGGTGGATTCGACGCCGCGCGACTGCGCCTGGCGGACGTCAGCGGTTCCGGTGGTGCGGACCTGGTCTATTTCGGCGAACGACAGGTCTACATCTACCTCAACCAGGCGGGCGACGGATTCGCCGCGCCGGTGGTGGTCGAGTTGCCTGCGCCCTATTCGCAGCTCAGCTATGCGGGCAGCGCAGATCTGCTCGGCGGTGGCAGCCATGACCTGCTGCTGGGAACCTCCACGCAAGGGCAATGGCTGATCGACTTCACCGGTGGGCGCAAGCCCTGGCTGCTGTCGGCCGTTCGTAGCGATCTGGGGGCCAGCACCGAACTGACCTACGGCACGTCGAGTCAGTTCGCCCTGGCCGATGCCCTCGCCGGCCGGCCGTGGCCTTGCACGTTGCCGTTTCCGGTCCAGGTGGTGACCTGCGTCACCAGCACGGAGCCGTTTTCCGATTGCAGCCAGACCCTACGAATGGCGTATCACGACGGCTACTACGACCCGGTTGCCAAATCGTTCCGCGGATTCGGCCATGTCGAGCGCTGGACCGAGCAGACCGTTGGCGGTCAGTCCTTCGCACCCTCGGCTTTTACCAGGACCTGGTACGACACCGGTGCCTTCGTTGGTGGCGACTCGCTGACCCTGCAATACCTGCGGGATTACTGGCACGGCGTGGCGGGCCGGCAACCGGCGCCGCCTGACAGCGCCATCCAGACCCTGTCCTCCCTGGCCGATGCCTCGCTGCTGCGCGTCGCCCATCGTGCGCTGAAGGGGCAACCGCTGCGCAGCGAAAGTTACGGCCTGGATGGCGGTCCATTGGAAGGCGTGCCGTTCACCGTGGAGAGCAATAGCTACACCGTGTGCGAAGTGCAACCGGGGAGCGGCGATCACGACGCGGTGTTCCAGGTGGCGGCGCGCGAAATCGTCACCGCGGTATACGAACGCGACGCGCAGGACCCGCGCATCAGCCAGCAGTTCACTCTGGAGGTGGATGCTTACGGCCATGTACTGCTTGCGGTTGACGTGGCCAACATGCGTGGCAATACCGCCACGGGCGCATCGCCCTCCTCCGCCTGGCCCGCGTTCCAGACCCAGGCGCTGGTGACCGCACAGCAGTCGGGTTTTGCAGCGCCGGTGGAGCACGATGGCGCGTTCGTCGTGCCGGCGCTCGAGCAAGTCGCCTACCAATTGGGTCAGGTCGAACCCGCCACCGGCGGCTGGCTGGATTTCGATGCGGTACGCGAACGCACGCGGACGGCGCTGCAGAACATCCTTCCACCGGAGCAGGCCTTCTCCGGGGCCCAACCCCAGGCGCGACTGCGCCTGGACACTAGGCAGATCTACTGGGACGCAGCGCGAGCGCAACCGCTGCCATTCGGCACCGCAGCCTGGCCTGCGCTGCTGCATCATGCGGTCACCACGCGCTTCAGCGCCGGCATGGTGACGCAGACCTACGGCAATCGCCTGAGCGCGCAACAACTTCAGGACGAAGGCTTCCTGCAGCTCGATGGCGACTACTGGTGGGCACCGGGCAACATCACTCAATACACCGATGCGACGCAGTTCTATCGGCCCATCAGCGCGACCGATGCGGCCGGCAACAGCGTGAGTGTGGCCTATGACGCGTACGCATTGCTGCCCGTCACCATCACCAATGCCGACGGCACCGCGCTGGCCGTACCGGACTACCAGACGCTGCAGACCGCGACGCTGACCGACGTCAATGGCGTCATCGACCAAATCCTGCCCGATGCGCTGGGCCGCGTGATCGTGGCCACCCGCTTTCACGCGCCCGCGGGTGGCACGCGCCAGGGCGACGGCGACATCGGGAGCTATGTCCCGAAGGCTGCGACCAGCATCGACCAGGTACTGACCGACCCTGCGGCCTACCTGCAGCAGATGACCGGCTACTTCTACTACGACTACCGCGCGGGCAGCGGTCAGCCGCCGGTGGTGTTCAGCGTGGCCCGTCAACTGCATGTCAGCCAGCTGGCGCCAGGACAGACCACGGTACTGAAGCTGATGGCGAGCTATAGCGATTCGCTCGGCCGAAGCCTGGAAACCAAGACGCAGGTCGAAGCGGCGGCCTGCGGCCGCGGTCAGGACGCCTGGATCTCCAACGATCTGGTGCAGCTGGACATGCAGGGGCAGGCGGTGAAACGCTGGCTGCCGCGCTTTACCGACGCGGTGGCGTTCACCGCAGACCGGGACGGCTGGTACGACACCGATTGGCGCGACGCACAGGGCCGCGTCGTGGAGACGCTAACGGCCAAGGGGTTCATCGCGCGCAGCGTCTATCGTGCCTGGACCGGTGAGCAGTGGGACTTGGACGATACGGTACTCACCTCGCCTTACTACCTGGCCCATATCGGCGACACTTCGCCGGCGTTCGCCGACGAGCGTCGGGCGCTCGAACAGGCCGCGTTTTTCGCAGGCACTTACCTGACGCGATGGCTGGATCCGCTGGGTCGCGTGGTCGACCTGGAGCAGCGTAACCGCAGCACGGATGCGCCGCAGATCCAGTCGATGGTGACCACCAGCGTGCTCGATCTGGATGGACGCACGCTGGCGCTGGCCGACCCGCGTTTCAGTGCGCGCAACGCGACTGGCGGCACTCCGATCTGGAACATCGTCAGTGGTTACGATCTGGCCGGCAATACGATGTCGCTCGACAGCATGGATTCGGGCGCGCGCATCGTTTTCAACGATGCCCTGGGACGCCTGGCGCATCAGTGGGACGGCCGAGGCGTGCATTCGCGCCGCGACTACGACGCCATGAACCGGCTCACGCAGGTCTATGTGGATGGCGCGCAGGGGCTGCAGCAGGTCGTGGAACGCCTGAGCTACGGCACCGACGCGGCGACCAACTCGATTGGCCGGCGCATCGAACTGCGCGATTCGGCCGGCGTGCTCGGCGACGGCCCCTTCGATCTTGGGGGGAAACCGACGAGTAGCCGTTTCGAACTGCGCGTGGACTACGTGGAGGAGGTCGACTGGTCACCAGGCAAGACGGTCGCGCTCGAGCCGCCGCGCACCACGCAGAGCGAGCGCAACGCCTTCGGGCAATTGATCGACAAGATCTGCGCCGATGGCAGTCGCCAGCAGAGCGGCTACTACGCGAACGGCTGGCTCGCATCCAGCAACCTGACCCTGGCCGGGGCTTCGGCCCCCAGCCAGGTAGTGACACAGGCGGTCTACTCGCCGGAGGGCAAGCGCGCATCGGCGCTGCTGGGTACCGACGTGCTGGCGGTTCGTGGCTACGAGGACAGCACCGGCCGCCTGCTTGCCATCGACATTTCGCGTCGAAGCGACAGCAAGGCCCTGCAACGGATCGCATATACCTACGACCCGGTAGGCAACGTCACCTGCGCCGAGGACGCCACCGTGCCACTGGTGTTCTGCAACCAGTCCCAGATCGGGCCGCGCCAGGATTATGGTTACGATGCGATCTACCGATTGCTGCAGGCCACGGGCCGCGAGAACCCGGCCATCGGCGCGACCACCTACCGCACCGGCTTCAAGCAGAGCGCGTATCTCCCGCTGTGTCCGCAGAATCCCTCCGACGGCACCAAGCTGGTGCCCTACCTGGAGCGCTACAGGTACGACGACTCGGGCAATCTCGTGCAGCTCGAGCATACGACACCGCAGTCGACCCTATCGTGGACACGCGGATACGCGGTTTCGCAGACCTCCAACCGCGTGGTGCTCGACGCCGACGCCGTCGATCCCGATCCGGATGCGGCCTACGATGCCAACGGCAACATGGTGGATTTCGAGCATCTGCGCTCAATGGACTGGGACTGGCGCAACAAGCCGCGATGCGCGGTACTGATCGCCCGCAGTGGCGGCGACGACGATGCTCAGTACTACATCTACAACAGCGCCGGCCAGCGTGTGCGCCGCGTCACCCAGCGTCTCACCGCCGGTGGCCTGCAGGTGGAGGACAAGGTCTATCTGGATGGATGCGAGCTGGTCCGCACCCTGCCCACATCCGGCATAGCCGAGGTCGCGCGTACCGGCATTTCCGTAGGTGACGGCGGAGCTCGCCTGCTGACGGCTTTCTATTGGCCCGCCAGCGATGGACGCTCGCCGCAATGGCGCTTCCAGCTCGCCACGGTCACCGGTTCGTCGGCGCTTGAGGTGGAAGCCGACGGCTCGGTGATCAGTTACGAGGAGTACTTCCCTTACGGCGGCACGGCCATCATCGCCGGCAATTCGCAGACCGAGGTAAAGCTCAAGGACTACCGCTTCTGCGGCAAGGAGTGCGACGACGCTACCGGGCTGTACTACTTCGGCGATCGTTACTACGTGACCTGGCTGGCGCGTTGGCTCAGCCCCGATCCCAACGGGCCGATCGACAGCCCCAACCTTTACCAGTACGTCGGGTGCAATCCCTTGTCGTGGGTCGATCCCAGCGGCGGCTGCAAGGCCAAGATCGCCTTGCCGCAGCCCGGCACGACGGTGGCGTTCAGCACTTTCGAGGCGAACTACCGTTACCTGACCCAGAGTGAATCCGGTTCCTACCAGCAACTGGCGCAGGACATCCACGACTACGTGCACATGTCCCAACCCGGCGCGATCAAGTACTACGACTCCCGCTTATCGCCGCAACTCGAATTGCGCGTGCTGTCGATGTTCGAGAAATTCAAGCCGCTGCACATCGCGTCCAACCCGGAACTGCTGGATGTGTTCCGTACCGCGCAGGAAAACGCTGGCGTGGATGATGATACCGGTGGGATCTCGTCCTACACGAAGATGCGCTCGCCACATTTCACCAGAGCGATGAACGACACCGAGATGGGGGACGTCGTCGCTTCGGACGATTTCTATCGGACGGTGGAGCTGCACCATGGTGCGAAAAAACAGTTCCTGCCCGAATTCGCCACCAATGCCAGCAACCTGTGGGCGGTCTCGCGTGGAGGAAGCAGCTACGGCGTAGTGGGTCAGCACGAGGGTGCGTTCCACACGGTCGGCGCGGCCAAATTCGGGAACATCTATACGACCGAAATTGGCGCCTACACGGGCCTGATGCTGCATTGGCAAGGCTTACGCACGCTGCCCGGCCCCGACCCGCTGGACGCTCTCAAGCCACCGCCTCCGCCCACGCCTTCGGTCCTGGTACCGACGCTACCGAGCTTCCAGTCGTTGTGGGAATCGATTCCTTCTTCATCGTTCTTGCAGCCGGTGGTTCAGCCCTACTTGCCCCCGTGGCAGCCGATGTCGTTGTGGTCGCCACCTCCACCGACGTTCGCCTTCAACTTCAACCCGTCGGGCGGCTTCGGTCACCCGCCGGTCAGCAACGGCTGGTAGCTCGGCCGATCGACCTGCATCGCTCGGCCTCCCCTTCCTCTGCTCCATGCAACGAGGTTCGTCATGCTCGACTCCTCTGTCCCCGGCAGTCCCGTTGCCGCACGTCGGCCCGCCACACAGTCACGTTTTCGCGTGACGCTCGCCGATGTGTCCAGCGCCGATCCCGTGCTGGCTTCGCTGCCCGTTGGCAAGTCCGGTCAACACCTGCTCGCGCTGAACCTCTGGGACCGCGATACCCTGACCACACTGGGACTGGACGGTGAAGAGCATGAAGTCGCTCGGGCGTCGCTGCATCACTATCAGCGCATGGCCCGCATGGGTGTCGCGCCCGGCCGGGCCGATATTCTGAAAGCGCGCGGCCTGACCAGTGCGCACCACATTGCATCGCTGCCGCGTCGCCGCTTCATCTGCGAATACGCCGACTGCCTGGGCTCTGCCGATGAGGCCGCTCAGGTCCACGACGAAGCCCGCAGCATCCAGACCCGCGTGACCCACGCTTGGGCGCGGCTGCGCGACCAGTTGGCGCCGCACGTGCGCGACAACCGTTACCTGCGGCCCGGCGACGACCTGGTCGGTGCAGTGGCCGAGTTGCCCAGTTACATCGAGCTGTTCGGCACGCTGGACTACATGAAAGTGCCCGAGTACCAGTCCGTGCTGGGACCGTCGGCGTATTTCGTCGACCTGATGCGCGTGGTCGAGGAAACCATCGTTGCCGAAAATCCCGCCATCGACAATGAGTACAAGCTCATCACGCGGCGGCCGGACATGTTCAGCACGCTACTGACCGGCGCGAACGCGCTCGATCCGGTGCCCAAGATCGACATCGTCAACGCGGTCATCTCCAAGCGCCTGAGCGGCACTCTGGGCGCCGATGCCGACTATGCGATCGCGACCCGTGTGTTTCCGTTCTTCCTGCCGCAGAACCTGCACCTGCTCGGCCTACGCGCTACGCTGAAGATCGACGGTCAGTCGCTCGCCACAGTGTACGAGGAGTTTCTGGCCGTGGATGGCGGCGCTAACGAAATGCCCAAGCCCATCGATGTGGCCTGCGAGCTGCTGGGCCTCAGCAAGGAACAGCGCGCCATCGTCGTCACGCCGGATACCACCTCAGGTACGCTGTCCCAGTATTACGGCCTACCCTCTGGATCCGGTGATCCCTCCCCCATCGCGCTCGCGACCGATCTGGGGAGCGTGTCGGTCATCCAGGGCCAACTGGGCCTGACCGGCGCCGGATTCACCGACGCGGTCGTCGGCTGGGTAGTGAATGCAGGCGGCACATTGCGCGTCATCAACAACGTCGACAGCGCGACCGAGATGAGCGTGGACACGCCCTGGCCCGCAACCCAGACCGGCGTCGCCGCGCAGGCCTACCCGCCCCAGAGCGTGGCGCAACTGGCTGTGTTCTCGAAAGTCACGGGGATGGACACGCCAGGCGTGTATACCCTGCTGAAGCAGGACCTGAGCCCCCTGGAAATCGCAAACGGCCTAGCTGGCCGCTTCTACATCAACGCGACGAACGAGGGCGCACCCGTCGCCGTGCTCAGCGACCTTTCCGATGCGAACTACAGCCTGGACCTGCTCACCGGGCTGAGCGTGGACCGCCTGGATCGCATCAACCGCTTCCTGCGGCTGGCAGCGGCCTGTCGCTGGGTTCTGGCCGACCTCGACTGGGCCCTCGCCTGCGCGGCACGCGGCACGCTGGATGAAGCCGCCCTGCCCCAGCTTGCCTCGCTGTCTCGCCTGATGGAGCGCCTTGCTCTGCCGCTGGACGAAGCCTGCGGTCTGTTCGCAACGGTCAAGACCTACGGTCGCGGCAACGACGTCCGACCGACCGACTTGTTCGATCGGGTGTTCAACACCACACGCGTGCTGGAAGACGGCGCGCCGTATCGCCCGAAGTACGCCGACAATCCGTTGTTCACCTCCGCCCCCATCGAATGGTCGCCGAACGCCGATGACGTCGCCAGCCGTCGGGTGCTCGCCTGGCTGGCGGGTGCGCTGCGACTGAACGAAGCCGACTTGCGTCTGCTGGCTGCTCGCGTCGGCGGACCGGCGCCGATTACGCTCGACGTGCCGATGCTGTCGCGCTTCTACGCCTTGGCGCGGTTGACGCGCGCACTCAAGCTGAAGCTGCCCTCGTTGATGCAGGCTATCGATCTGCTAGGCGATGGCATTCCCAACAGCCTGGAAAGCGTGGTCGCGCTGGTCGCGTTCAAGGATGCCGCGGACCAGGCCGGTCTGTCCCTGGACGACATCGGTTACATCATCGACGGCCCCGTACTGGGCAAACTTCCGGGTGCCTTGGATCCGCAGACGATTCCGTCCTTTCTCGTCACCCTGCGCACCCTGGGCAAGAGCTGGTTGCTGGGACGGCAGTCGTTCGTGTTCGACAACATCGATTTGGAGCGATCAACCGATCTGTTCAAGGCGTTCCTTGCCCTGGGCAGCATCGACGCCGACGGCGTCGTGTTGCTGTCCAGCTCACCGGATTTCAGCGCGGTGGCACCGCGGTTCCCCGTCACGGCGAAGATGTTGCAGATCCTACCCCTCACTGAAGCCGACGCCACCCTGGCCCACGCCGAATTGAGTACCCACGACATCCTCGCCAATAGCGTACTGACCGCGGAAGTGACGCGCCAAACCGATCTGTCGTTCCTCTTCCCGGGAGATCCCAAGCGCCACTCGAAGATCGATGCCGTACAGGACGTCCTTCTGCAGGTCAGCAGCGACATCGTGCACACGGCGGCGGTCATTGGCGATGCGCTGAGCGAGCAGTTGCTGGGAATCTACACGCAACTGTCCCTGCTCTTCGAGGACAAGGTCGAGATGGCCCAGGCAGTGACTTCCCTCACCCTGGGCGAACTGGGCGTACCGCAGCAACTGCTGCTGACGCCGCCGGCAGATATCGCCGCTGTGGTCGATGCGCTGGTCAACGCCGATCGCCTGGCCTACGCGGCAAGCAAGTTGGGCATCAATGCGCAGGATATGGGCACCGCCTGTCTCATCCCGGGCGCGTTCGGCTTCGTCGATCTCGCCCATCCCAACCTGAAGGACGTGTACCTGCTAGACACGTACGCGCGACTGATCAAGGCTTTCTCGACCACCGGGTTCATGATCGCCGGCTATCTGCTTGCGCCGTTGCAGCCCCCATACGTAAAGCTGCAGGCCTTGCAGGTAGTCACTGGTTGGCCGGTCGCGCAATCCGCGGCATTGATCGCGGCGCTGTGGGGCGGCAACGAAGGCTTCAACAACCTGCGCGGTCTCGATCGCATGCGCCTGTGCTTCAACCGTGCGAGCAGTGCCGGAGTGGAGCTAGAGTCCATGCTGGCCCTGGCACTCAGTGCCGGGTACGCCAGACTTCCGCTGCCCACCTTTTCGAAAGGCGATGCCACGGTCTGGAGCCGATGGGCCAACTTGGCGCAGGCCGCACTGGACATGCTCAAGGCCAAGTACGGGAACGCGGCCTGGGCGGAGATGTCGCGACCGGCCCATGAGGCGGTGGCCGAGCACCGTCGCAATGCGCTCGTGGCCCTGGCAGTGCTGTTGCTGCAACCGGACGTGCCGATGGCCGATTCGCCACGCGGCCTGAGCGAATACCTGCTGATGGACGTGGAATCGTGCAGTTGCAATACCACCACGCCCATCCTGGAATTGACCTTGGCCGCGCAGATGTACCTGCAGCGCTGCCGCATGGCGCTGGAGCCGGGAGTGACCAGCGCCGAAATCTCGGACCTCACCTGGAGCTGGCTGTCCAGTTATCGCGTGTGGGAAGCCAATCGCAAGGTCTTCCTCTACCCGGAGAGCTACATCGATCCGACGCTGCGGCGCTCCCGTACTCCACTGTTTTCTGCGCTGCTCGACCAGTTGCAGCAGGGCGAGATCACCGACGCGGCGGTGACCAATGCCTTCACCCAGTATCTGACCTCGCTGGACGAACTGGCCAAGTTGCAGACGGTGGGGTCGGTCTACTGCACGGCGCCTGATCCGGATACCGGCGAACAGGTTGACCAGCTGATCATGGTCGGCCGCACATCGGACGAGCCGTTCGGCTACTACCTGCGGACGATGGAGGATGGCGCGGTCTGGTCCGCCTGGCACAAGGTCGACCTCAAGATTCCCGCGCCCAACGTCACCCCGGTCCACGCCTTCGGCCGCCTGTTCCTGTTCTGGGTCGAGACGGAAGAGGCCAGCGTCGGCCTGCTGGAAGGCACCTCGCAGGCGAACGTCAGCAGCTTGCGCGGCTCGATTCGTTACTCGTACCAGCGCCTGGACAAGACCTGGACGGCACCGCAGCCGGTGCTTTCGGGCATCGTCTTCGATGCCATGCCCGACACCTACGCAACTTCACTGGTCAATCCGAGCAGCGACGATCCGCTGACAGGGATCGACGTCGGCCAACCATACTGGTACCGGCCTTACGTCACCGTGGTGCCGGGCGAAGCCGGCATGCCAGAACGCCTCGTGGTAACGTTCGGCAATGCCTATGCGGCGCAGACGACGTCGTCGCTGAGCCCGCCAGGCACCGATCCTGCCGCTGATCGCGCGCAGCTCAATCGCAGCGTGTACAACGCCTCCCTGGTCGCCAATGCGGTGCCGGCCGGCACCCGTGGCTCGGTGCAGCTGCTGCCGGTGGCCGTGCTCGACGACACCCTGGACATCACCGAAGCGTGGGCCTTCTTCGGGAACTACACCCAGGGGACGCAGCCCTTCGGCGCCACGGCATACCAGAACACGTTCCGGCTCATTCCCAGCCAGAACGTGCTGATCGACAACATGCTGTCGGCAGGCTCGGACTACTACGATCGCGTATATGCCGGCGGTGTGACCACCACGTGCCTCTACAGCCTGTCCCGACAGGCGCAGGTGATCGGCGTGGCCAACCTGCCAGGCTGGTGGGTTTTCGACAATGGCGATGAGGCGTTCCTCGCGGTAACCACCGAGGTCACGCTCAAGCAGATCGAGAAGATCGTCAGCCTGGCGCCCAACGGCCTGACCCTGAGCGACGGTCCGGACGAGGTTTCCCTGACGTGTGCGGCCTTCACGGATGATTCCATCAATGTGCAGGATGCCGTGGTGCAGTTCACCCGTTTGAGCACCGGCGCCGTTGGGCACATGAACCGCGCGCTCTTCACCGGCGGTATCGAGGCCCTGCTGTCCAATGCCACGCAGATCGCGCCGGGGTCCGGCGCGTTGTGCTTCACCCGCTTCTACAGCTCTACGCCGACCATCACCGCAACCTGCGACCCGCAAGGCGACGGCGGGCCGCCTCCGCCCAACACGATTCCGCCGGACGTGCTCTGCGGTGGTCAGGTCGATTTCAGAGGAGCGTATCGACCGTACTTCGAGGAAGTCTTCTTCCACATTCCGTTCCTGCTCGCGTCGATGCTCAGCGCCAACCAGCGTTTCGCCGAGGCCCAGCGCTGGTACGACTTCGTATTCGACCCCACCGCGGCGGTGCAGAATCCGGATGCGTCCCAGCCGGCCGTGTTCTGGCAATTCCAGCCTTTCCGCGAAGACACGTCGCTGCCGTCGCTCACCCAGGAGCTCTCGGACAACGTGGCGATACTGCGCTGGAACAAGCATCCCTTCGACCCCTATTCAGTGGCGGACCTGCGTCCGAGTGCCTTCAGAAAGACGATGGTGATGCACTACATCGACAACCTGCTGGATTGGGGCGATGCGCAATTCGCGCAGGATACGCGGGAATCACTCAACCAGGCGCTGCTGCTGTATCTGATGGCCTATGACCTGCTTGGGCCCAAGCCACGCGAACGCGGCGCCATGCCCACGCCGGCGCCCATCAATTTCCAGAACATCCTGGACACCTACGGCGACGATATCCCGCAATTCCTGATCGATCTGGAGACTGCATTGCCAGTCGCGCCAGCGGCCAAGTTCCAGTACAACCCGGCCCCGTTCAATCTGATGCAGACCTATTTCGGTGTTGGAGAGAACGCCGATCTGGTCGCCTACTGGTCGCGCATCGAAGACCGGCTTTACAAGCTGCGCAACTGCATGAATCTGGCCGGCATGGTGCGACAGCTACCGTTCTACCAGCCGCCCATCGACCCCAACGCCCTGGTGGCGGCTGTGGCAAGAAACGGTGGCCAACTGCCGGAGGTGGTGGACCACAGCCCGGCGGCCGCGCCGAACTATCGCTTCCGCACCATGCTCGAGCGCGCAAAGTCGTTGACGCAGACTTTGATCGGCTTCGGTGGCGCGCTGTTGTCGGCCCTGGAGAAGAAGGACGCAGAGGCGCTGGCGTTGCTGCAGAACATGCAGGAGCGCGCCGTTCTCAATCTCACTACGCAGATGAAGGAGCAGCAGGTCGTCGATGCCGAGCAGTCCCTTGCCGGATCGCGCACGTCTTACGCTTCGGCGGTCTATCGCCAGAACTACTACGCGAACCTCGTCGATGATGGCCTGTCGGCAGCTGAGGAAGTCAATATCGCCATGATGGCGTTGGCCAACGTATTCCAGACGCAGTCCGGCGTCATGCGGGCGATGTCGAGCGCGGCGCATCTGGTACCGAACGTAGGCTCGCCGTTTGCCATGACCTACGGCGGCATCCAGATCGGATTCGCCTTCGATGCTGCCTCGGCCATCTTCGACACGGTTTCGCGCAATTTCGACTTCGCCTCGGCCCTGAGTTCCGTACTGGCCGGCTACCAGCGACGCAGCCAGGAATGGTCGCTGCAGGCGCAGTTGGCCGGCTATGAGGCCGGCCAGCAGCAGAGCCAGATCGCAGCGGCGCAGGCACGCGTGGCGATGGCCCAGCGCGACCTGCAATTGAACACCCTGCAGATCACCCACGCCGATGACACCCAACGCTTCCTTCTGGACAAGTTCACCAGCGCGGAGTTGTACAACTGGATGTCCACCCGCCTGTCCATGCTGTACTTCCAGACTTACAAGCTCGCCTTCGATCTGGCGATGGCGGCTCAGCGGGCCTACCAGTACGAAATGGACAGCAATGCCACCTTTGTCGACTTCCGCTACTGGGACAGTGGGCGTAAGGGCCTGCTGGCGGGCGAAGGCCTGCTGTTGGGGTTGAGCCAGATGGAGAGCAGCTTCCTGTCCGGCAACACGCGTCGGTTGAGCATCAGCAAGACCATTTCGCTGCGCGATCTGGACCCCAAGGCTCTGCTCGACCTGCAGAACACCGGCACGTGCGCCTTTGGGTTGAGCGAACTGCTGTTCGACCTGGATTACCCCGGGCACTACTGCCGCAAGATCCAGAGCCTGAAAGTCACCGTTCCATCGGTTGTGGGGCCTTACCAGGATCTGCATGGTCTGTTGACCCAGACCGGCAATACGATCCTGATCACGGACGATAAGTTCGCGGTAGCGTTCCTGCTTGGCGAGGAGACTGCCGCCCCGGTCGATAGCGCATTGCGATTGAATTGGCGCAGCCAGCAGCAGATCGCGATCTCCCGTGCGGTTGACGACAATGGTGTCGGCGTCGAATCCGGCGAGGACCGCTATGCCCCCTTCGAAGGTACCGGAGCGGTGTCGCAGTGGCAGCTGGAGATGCCCCAGCGCACGAACGGCTTCGACCTGTCAACGATCTCGGATGTGATCATCCAGATCGACTACACCGCGTTGACGGGTGGCCGGGAGTTTCGGGATGCCGTGATCGAAAAGCTCCCCAGCGAGATCGTCGGCGCGCGTCTGCTGGAGCTGAGCCAGTGCACGAGCGCATGGTACGCCTTCATGAATCCCGCCGCGGACGATGCGGCGCAGACGTTGCAGTTCCGCGTGCCGCGCAATCTTTTCCCGTTCAACCTCGATGGGCCGGTGGCGCTCTCGGGCGCCTATCTGCAACTGGTGGTGACGAACACCGTGTTTGTTGGACCCATGCCGGTCACGTTGTCTGTGCCGGGCGTGATCAACCCGCTCCCGCTGACCTTTCCGAAAGACAACATGTCGGTGGCCACCGCGTTTGATGCGGAACTGGATGCGACGGCGAACTGGATGCTGCAGGTACAGCGGGCCGACATCCCGAACGAACTGAAGCTGGGGAACCGCCTGGATCCGGCCAAGCTGGTAGGGATCTACCTGCTGCTGACATTCAGCGGGGATGCGGTATGACTATCTGACGCCCCCTCCCCTTGCGGGAGGGCGGCGTCCAGGCCGGATCAGGGATACGGAATGCCAACTGGGGCCGAGCTCAATGCATCCTTGGGACGGCCGCGAATGATCGGCTCCACCACGACGTTGTATACGCCGTCGGGCTCACAGGTGAAGTCGACCTGGTCGCTCGTCGCCTTGGGATCGCCGATCTGGAAGTTGTTGAGCCTGCTGGCGCCCGTAATGATGCCGATGACGAACCCCTCGCCACCGGTGTAGTTCACTGCTTCCCAGCTCACGGTGACGAGGTCGGCCTCGTACGAGGTCGACGTGATCACCATCGGCTTGTCCGCAACCGCGCCGCCACGCGGGGCGCTTCGGGCATCGCTGGCTGTGTCGTTATGACTCATGGATGCTGCTCCTTTGCTTCCGACTTCGCTTTGGTCAGTGCGGCCTTCATCGCGCCGTCGCCGACCAGGATGCCCCCGGCGTAGTAAGTCGATCCCTGCGTCTGCGACACCTGGGCCGGGGTCAGAACCAGATCGTAAACCTGCAATGGAGTGGGCAGCAGCTGGGCCACGATGCGGGTGACGCGGGATGTTCCGCTGCTGATGGTCAGCTCATCGCCCAATCGCACGTCTTGTGCCTGGACGATGCCGCGCTGAGTCGGGATCGCGTGGCTGGTGCTGACCTGCACGCTTTGGCCGCTGGCCAGCGTGAGCGTCACGGATTCCTCGCGCGTGCCCGATGCGATCGCGGCGAGCGTCAGGTTGCCCCCCTGGCTCTTGAGCTTGTCCCGCACCTTCAACTGTTCCACCACGCGGGTGGCGCCTGTCGCAAGCGTGACCTTCGAGCCCTTGGCGAGGCATCCGGCAACCACCTGAACCGACGGAATCTCGCGAGTGGTCACAGTGTCGCCATCGACCACGCTGCTCACGGTGGCCCAGGCGGGTTTGCCCTGGACGCTCACCGAAATGACCAGCGAGAAGCTGTACGCACCCGCAGCAATCGCGCAACCGTTGTCGAAACGCAGCGGGTCGAACGACCAGCTCAGCGTCTTTCGATCGACCTTGGTGCCCGGATCGCTGAAGAAGTCCTCACCCAACTCGACGAAGCGGCATGGCGAGGATCCATCCGGTGCCAGCATCACCAGCGTCGCACTGGCGTTGCTGGGCTTGCCTGTGCCATCGACGTCGATGTCCCCGTCGAAGAGCGTCGAACCGATGACCGGCAATCGCAGCGCGGAGGGCGAGTCGACAGCCGCAAGCACGAAATTGCAGGCCGGCGCAGGCGCCCCCACGGCGGTGGCGCGATCGATGCAGACCTGCACGTCCGTATTGCCGGGTGCGGCACTGTTGAGCGCAGGCGCCCGGTTATCGACTTTGGTCGGATAGCTGGCAGTATCGCCGCTGACGTAGTACACCTGGTGCGAGCCGTCCTTGTAGAGCACGCTCGCGCTGGCCAGCGCGTTGAGCGGCATTCGCTGCGGATTGGCACCCTTGGGTGCATTCAGTACCGCCGATGGGCGATCGGTGACTTCGGTCGTACCGCTGGTCACGACAGTGCCGTCCGAATCGGTGACGAGCAGCGTCAGCGTGATCTTGTAGACGTCGGCATTCGACGCATACAGGGCGCCACTGGACACACTCTCGCCTGCGTCATCGCTGCCGAAGCCGAGCAGCGTGAACACCTGACTGCTGCTGGCCTTGCTTTCATCGGCAACCGGGGTTCTGCGATTGGAGCCCGACCATTGATACAGCGGGCTGTCCTCCTTCACACCGGCGCGTCGCAAGAGATCGTGATAGATGCGTCGCTTCGCTGGATCATCCAGATCGAGCGGACGTGCGCGAGGGGCTGCTTCCAGCCCGCTGCGGTTATTCGCCGCGTACGCTTGCGACGACGCCCAGGGCGCCACCGCCAGCAGGGCCGCCACCGCGACGGTGACGACCCGCAGACTGCCTTTCCACGGGGTCATTTCGAGCTCCCTTGCGATGCCATCGTGGATGGATACGGGATCGATACCACGTTGCTCTGGTTCGGTACGTCCGGAAACCCGGGACGCAAGAGCGGCGTCACCCAGGTTTCGTACACGTCGCCGGCCTTGAGCAGGACGCCGAACGCCTTGGAGACGGCGCCGGGGTCATTGACCGGCACGTTGTTCATGCCAACGCCGACCTGCAGCAGCGTCACGATGTAACCGGTGAGGTTGGCCGCCGTGAAAGGTTGCCATTTCACCGTGACCTCCGAGCCGTCGTAACTCGCCGAGGTGATCACCATCGGCGAGGTATCGTCCTTGCGCGCGCCGCTCATGGCTTCACCGGGGCGGACTGTTCCTTTACCCAGTGATCGAAGTCCGCATGCCACGCGGACGGCACGCGGCTGCGCAACTGGACATGGTTGCCGGCGTGGCTGGCTTTGGAGATCGCACGGGCCAGTTCGCCCTGGACGGCAGCATCCCCCACCAGCAGGGAGCCGGCAAAGAAGGCAGCCTGGTCGCGTTGGGAAATGAAGGCACCATTGCCGTCGACCACGCCCAGGTTGTAGACGTTGAACGCCTTCGGCGCCTGTCGCGTCGAGACCGCGGTCAACGTCGTCCCACCTTCGGGGCCGTAGACCGAATCCCCCACCTTCAACTCGCGCGCCTGGACCATGCCACGACCCGTCGCCACCGGATGCAATGGGGTCAGCCGCACGCGCTTGCCGGCGCTGTCGGTCAATTCCACGGACTGGGTATCCCATCCGTTCGTGCGCCACTCGACGACGACCGGCTTGCCATCCCGGCCGCGCAGCCGATCACCACGCCGTACCGCTTCCACGGGCTTGGCGGTGCCATCGGCCATCAGGATCGGCGTGCCTTCGACAATGCAGCCGTATTGAAGCTGCATGTCCTTGGTGACGAGTGTCGATACCGTTGGCTTGGTGTTGGGCGCGTTGGTGATCGTCGCCCACACCGGCACCTTGTTGATGTTGAGCATCAACGCCAGCGTCAGCGTGTAATACTCGTTGTTCTGCCAGCACACGGTTCCGAAGTTGGCCGGCTCCAGGTCCCAGGTGATCGTGTTCCCGTTGACCTTGGTTTTCGGGTCGTTCATGAACGACTCGCCGATGTCCACCAGCTTGCAATTGCCCCCGGTGGTGCGGCCGGTGAGCGAAAGCGACACGCTGTAGCTGCCCTTTGCCGGCTTGCCGGTGTTCGGATCGACGTCGATGTTACCGAAATACTGCACCGAACCCTTGAAGGGTAACTTGATGTTCGGCGGCATGCGGCCAGGATCGGTAGGACCGTAATCGCAGGCGGTCGGGGCCGACGGGTCCGGATTGGCCCGGTTGAGGCAGATCACGATGTTGGTGTTGGTCGTCGTGACGACCGGCTTGTCGTTGTTGATCTGCTTGGGGTAATAGCCACCGGAAATGGCGGCATAGACCGGGCCGTAAGGCTTGCCGGTGCTGTCTTCGCCGAGATAGACGCCCAGCGCATCGATCGGACCGCCCGTCTTGTTCTCGCCCTGCCCGCTGTCCACGGCCATGTCGCGGCCGCCGTCCCATTCCTCGGCGAGGTTGCTCTTGATCACCTCGTTCCGGTCATCAGTGACCGTGACCATGGTGTTGGAGTAATGCGAGCCATTGAACATGGTGCTGAATGCGGTGGAATCGATGGTCTTCCAGTCGTTGGTACCGATATTCAG